>NZ_LCYG01000126.1 GCF_001017175.1 Microvirga vignae
ATGATGAATTCGCCAGCAGTGTCGCATTGGTGGCTCTTCCGCACTTTGCATGGATAGGTCGCAGTCACGTGACCTGATCCCGCCGATTTCCACCGGCAGAGCGGTGCATGAACTCGCTCTCACTCATTCCCGGTTGCCGGATCCGCCACGTCGCTCCTCAGGGTCAGAACGCTTTTGTCGTTGCAGTTGAGGGGCGTGCTCCCCATGGCCGCTGTCCTGCCTGTCGGCACATCAGCGCCAGCGTCCACAGTGCCTATCTTCGGCACCCGGCGGACCTCCCGTCCTTCGGGCGCGAGATTCGTCTGCGCGTTCATGTGCGGCGCTTCTACTGCCGCAATCAGACTTGCCCGAAGCAAACCTTCACGGAGCCTTTGCCGCGTCTTCTCAGGCCCTATGCCCGACGCACACGGCGATTAGCCAAGGCACAGGCGCGGATCGGCATCGCGCTGGGAGGTGAGCCCGGTGCCAGGCTCCTTGGACACCTCGCCATGCCAACCAGGGCCGACACCGTCCTGCGCCTCGTTCGGGACCAGCCGCTGCCCGCGCAGAAGCCACCGCACATTGTCGGCGTCGACGATTGGGCGATGAAGAAGGGGCGTACATACGGCTCTATCCTAGTCGACCTGGAACGCCGAAAGCCGATTCAGCTTTTGCCCGACCGAACCGCGTCCACATTCTCAGCCTGGCTCCGGCGCCACCCCGCTGTCGAGATCATCGCACGCGACCGCTCCAGTGAGTACGCAAAGGGCGCGGCCACGGCCTCCAAGGCCATCCAGGTCGCGGATCGTTGGCATCGGCTGTTGAATGCCCGCCAGATGGTAGAGCGCTGGTTGGCGAAAGCCCATGTCCGGCTGCGACGTCTGCCCCTGGTCGAGAAGCCGCCTGTAGCCTTGGGACAACGAGCCCGCGCCTACCCTCGCACGCGAGCCGAGCAGGCTGCCAGTGCCGACAGCCACGCCCGCTGGCAGGCTCTCTATGAGGAAGTCCGACAACGGCATGCCCGTGGAGAGAAGCTGTTGGCGATCAGCCGCACGATGGGCCTGGCGCGCGGCACGGTGAGGAAGTTTGCCCAGGCCGACAGCTTTCCTGGGCGTGCCGTGCGCCAGCCGGGACCGAGGATCCTCGATCCGGATCTCTCTCACCTCAACGCGCGCCTGGCCGCGGGATCCGAGAACGCCACCGCCCTCTGGCGCGGGCCGCAGGATCTTGGCTGTGCCGGCTCACCCAAGCAGGTCTATCGCTGGATGGCCGAGCGTCGCACAACTCCGGCGAAGACGACAGCCCGCAAATGGCGCTCACCCAATCCGAGACGCTCCGCGGCGGGCACTCCGCTGCCTTCGCCCAAGCAGCTTGCTTGGCTTCTTGTGCGCCCTCCGACGGCACTTGATGCAACCGAGGCTGCCGTCCTGGCCCGGGTGCAACAAGATCCCGAGGCTGCGACCGTAGCCGATCTCGTTCAGCGCTTCTGCACCCTCTTTCGTCACTGTTGTTGTGAGCGCCAGACCCGCAACAGTGAGCAGACGTCCATCAAGACTCTGACGGCATGGATTGCTGAAGCTCGATCATCGGGCATCCAGGCTGTTGAGACTTTTGCCGCCGGTGTGGAGCAGGATGGACTTGCTTCGGGAAAACGGAGAGCACTTCAATGACCCAGGAGGATCTCCATGCCCCAAGCCTATCAACGCTTTACCAAAGAGTTTCAGGATGAGGCCGTTCGGCTTGCTCTGACGAGCGGCCGCAGCCGGCGTGAGGTCGCCGCGGATCTCGGCGTCGGCCTGTCGACCCTGCGCCACTGGATTGATCGTCGCCGCGAGCGCGAGATCGACGATCCGCCCGAAGACCGCTAGGAGGACATGGCAGCCGAGCTGAAACGGCTGCGGCGTGAGAACGAGATCCTGCGCCAGGAGCGGGAGATCCTAAAGAATGAGGCATTTTTCGCCAAGGAGGGAAGTCGATGAAGTTCCGGTTCATCGATGCGGCGAAAGAGAGCTTCCCCGTCTCGCGCCTATGCCAGGTTCTTGGTGTCAGCCAAAGCGGCTACTTTGCCTGGAGATCTCGTCCGGCCAGTCCTCGCCAGCGGGAGGACCTGGTGCTGCTGGCCCATATCCGCTCAGCCTTTGCGCGTTCGAAGGGAACCTACGGCAGTCCCCGCGTGACCCGCGAGCTGCAGGACGAGGGCTTGGAGGTCGGGCGACGCCGCACCGCCCGGCTGATGCGCGAGAATGGCCTTAAAGCCCGGCAGAAGCGCCGGTTCAAGCGCACCACCGACAGCCATCATGCCTTCCCGGTTGCTCCCAATCTCCTCGAGCAGGACTTCTCGGCCGAGCGCCCGAACCAGAAATGGGCCGCAGATATTTCGTACGTATGGACAAACGAGGGCTGGCTGTATCTGGCCGTGATCCTGGATCTGTTCGCCCGGCGGGTGGTCGGTTGGGCGGTCAGCGATCGGCTGCACCAGGAACTCGCGTTGGAGGCGTTGCGCAAGGCTCTGGCAATCCGACGACCTGGAAAGGGGTTGATCCATCATGCGGACCGCGGCAGCCAATACTGCGCGACAGCCTACCAAGCCGAGTTGAGGAAGCACGGCATCCGGATCTCAATGTCCGGGAAAGGTAATTGCTTTGATATTGCTTTGATAATGCGGTGGTCGAGACCTTCTTCAAGAGCTTGAAATCCGAGCTCGTCTGGCGCACCGTCTTCCAGACCAGAGCCGAGGCCAAGGCGGCGATCGGCCGTTACATCGACGGCTTCTACAACCCTATCCGACGTCATTCGACCCTCGACTACATCAGTCCGGTTCAGTTCGAGAAGATGGCCGAATAGCGACCAAACCGCTCTCCACTAAACCGAAGCAATTCCAGGACGGGGCCGCAGTCCGTGCGGCACTGACACGGCCGTGGAGCAGTGGGCAAGCCGAGGGTCAGATCACGCGCCTCAAGCTCCTGAAGCGCTCCATGTATGGACGAGCCGGCTTTGATCTCCTGCGCCGGAGAGTGCTCTTGGCAGCATAATCCTCTTGGCGCGTAATCCAAGCAAAGTGCGGAAGAGCCACCAATGCGATACTGCTGGCGAATTCATCATGCCGGGATGGAAGTCATCATGAGCTTGGCGAATGCGGATTGACGAGTTTGCGCAAGTGGCGTGCCCGCGAGCCAAGCACTAATGCGGATGAGGTTCATTCGCCAGCAGTATCCAATGCGAGGGAGGATCAAGATTTTCCGCCCGACAAATGCGCAACTCGACAGCCAATTCCCATTCGAGCGGCCGGAATCATATGCGCTCGGATGGCGTCGCTCCGACTATCACGGGCGCATGTTCATCGCCCACAGCGGCGGGATGTACGGCTTTCCCACCTACGCGGCCATTCTTCCGGAAGAGCGGGTCGCGGTGGTCGTACTGGCCAACGGACCCAAATCCGCTCGTGACGAGTACAGTCTGCAAAAGGCGATCGTGTTTGAAGTGTTCGACCGGCTCCTTAGCATGCCTCGGTCCGACTGGCGCGCAGCTTTCCTTGAGCGTCATCGCGCGGTGGCAGAAAAATCCGCCGCGGAGGAGCGAGCACTTTCCCTGAAGCGCGACCCGAGCGTACAGCAGGCGATTCCTCAAGCCTACGAGGGCTGCTACCGCGATCATGCCGGACCTGGTGGCGATGTCGTCCTCAACGTCGTGCATGGTAAAGCTTCGCTGCAGTTCCTTGGCGGCGGCTATTCGGCCGCCTTGCAGCCCTGGCGCGAAGGAGAGTTTCGCCTGCGTCCTGATGCGATCATCGAGGACTTGGAAGGACCAACATTCATCAAGCTCCCAATGGGCTCCACGCCGCCACTAAGTCTGGAGCTTTTTGGCGCAAGCTTCACTCGGATTGGAGAAGCAACCTCCTGCAAGTCGCCTGCCGGGGCGGAGCGATGAGGGGGAGCTCAGTCTAGGAAAACTCTAGATGCCGTAATGGGCCTGCCGCTCACGCAGTAGCGGCACGGGGTGGCTGTCCCTCACAGTGATGGTGCGGAAACGGGGTCCTAGGGGATCGGCCCCAAGCGTCATGAGGGACAGCCATGGACTCTCATCCTCAGCAAGACCATGCTGCAGAATGTGCTCAAAGGAAACTGGCGAAGCTCGCCGAACCGCCCGAGATAGCAGGCCATCCGCAAAAGACCTACGGTATCAGCGAGCGACGGGCGTGCTCCGCGACTGGTCGCAGCGTTTATCGCATCGCAAGCAAAAGCGTTCCGACCCACAGATTGCACTCGGGAGCCGCCCCAAGGAACTGATACTAACATTTGCTTAGAAGCCGACGGTGACGCCGCGATTGGCGAAGAATCGATCAAAGACATCAAGCGGAAGCGTTACATCCACTTGGCTGGCGGCATCATGGCCGGACGGATTGTGAAAGCGGATCGTGTCCTCAGTCGCCGCAGTCACCAGCACCAGATGTCCACCCTTGGACGGGGGCGTCCGATCCGGCCAGCGAATGTCGCTGTTCACGGAAGCAATGAAGAACTGCCATTCTGAAAGAAGGGCAGGGATGCTGGCCGTGCCGACGTTGGTCACAGTTTCAGCCACTAGACCGAAGCGGTCACTGACGAAGGTAACGAAGGGCGCATAAATCAGGCCCTTGATCGAGGCATCCAGCTCATTGACGAGATAGCCGCCATAGGCGGTGCAGGCACGGGCAAGGCTGAGTGTTGGGTGAACTTCGCCTCGTGTCGCGAGGATCATCTTGAGGCAGGCCATACCGCAGATATTGACCGCCCAGCGGGCATATTCCTCGATCGTCTCTGCGCCCGAGCGCTGCCAGAGTGGATCGCGCATCAATGCTGAGGATCCCTCGGCATAGACCGGGAGCGTCATCTCCGGCGTTTCCCACTGGCTGAAGTAGGGCACCTTGAACGCGCTCGATTTCACGTGGCTAATCTCCTCATGTCAGTTCCGCACCCTCGCTTCTTCAAAGTCACGGTTCTCTCAGCGCTCGACGCTTGCCGCCGCATCATCGGGTTCAACAGCACGAGCCTTCCAAGGTCTACAATGTGATCAGCTGGAGCATCCAGCCGTCACAAGACCGTCTCGCTAAATAGCCTTCCGCGCCCCGAGAAGCAAGCATGTCGCCTGGCGCTCACTTTTTGAAAGCGCTAGGCTAATCTCTCCCCCGTCCTCACTCTGCGGCTATCCCCGTCTTGGCCCATCGGAAGGCATGGCCCGTCCTCCAAGTCGCATACGGAATGGCGGCGAGCTTGCGGGCCAACGGCCACGCGGGCCTTGAGCGGCGGCCAGCGCTGAAGCTGGGTGAGCAGGACACCGGCTGCCTCGAACAGGGTCATCTGGCCGTGAAGAGGTCATCCTGATCGAGCATTAGGCCTCTGACCTTGGCCAGAGGGGTCGCTGCACCTTCGTATAGGGAATCTGCGTGAAATCTGGGGAGATCGGTCCCGACGCTGCAACGTAGTGGATCTCCGCCGCGATCGGTTCGAAGCTGTTGTAGAAATGCTGGCTTGATTTCACGACAACGCCTCTCTTGTCGGACATAGCACAACCGATGTCGGTGAAGAGCTCAGGGGAGAATACCTGTTCCCGGATTGTCGAGAGAATGATGTGAACGCCCCTGGTCTCGATGTAGGCACTGGGGCCGAGAGGCCATTGTGAGCCACTGTTGCCCGGTTGTTTGTGATCAGGGCAAAGACCACGAACAGTCGCCAGAACGTCGACGGGTTGACCAGAATGCTCTCCCACCTTCCCACCGATGCGCAGTGCAAGAGTCGCCCCGATGCCGGCACCGAAGCACATCTGAACTGCAACCGGATCCCAGAAGCAGCCCAGAGCAATCTCTCGGAGGCCCAAATCCAAAACTCGCTGCAGGATCGCTGTACTATCGGAGGCTGCTCCACCGCCTGCGTTGTCAGCAACGTCGGCAAGGACGATAGGAGCCTTTGCGCTATTGGCCCGAACACGTGCAAGAGCCTCGTCAACCGTCAGGTATGGCGTGCGGGCTTCCTCGCGCATGGCCCAGAATTCTGCACCGAGTTGGCGTGCGAGCGCCTCTGCTTGCGCTTGATCACCATTGGCGATCACAAGCACCTTGGCGCCCACGTCGGCCACATCACCCCAAGGGAAGCCATGGATAAGCGAAACCGAAGCAATCCCATTCTTGCCCTCAAGGGCGCGCATGCGTTCCACGAACGAGCGGACCGGCTCGCGCGTGGTCGGCCATAAGCCGATCATCCGGCAGTCGTGCACGGCTTTGACAGGCTTCAAGGTTCCCTGGCTTGCCGCCATTGTGAGACCATAGACCTCGCGTGCGCACTCCCGAATGTCGGTGTGGGGATACTCTTTGTACGTAACAACGATATCGGCACCGGCCACCATGGCCTCGGTTAAGTGGCAGTGGAGGTCGAGTTCGACCCCGATCATGACGTCAGGTCCAACAACAGCACGCGTGCGCGTGATGAGGTCCCCTTCACAATCATCGTAGCCGTCCGCGATCATAGCACCGTGGAGATCTAAGAGAACGACGTCGACTGGTTGAGCTTTACTGAGATCATCGAGAATATAGTCGCGCAGCTCCTCGTAAGCAGCGCGGACGGTAGTGCCGGCCGGCTGGGCATAGGTAGAGATGCTCTCCACGATCTCGTGTCCACCTTGCTCAGCCGCGCGGCGCCACTCTTGTAGAGCACGGCTGCTCCCCCGGTCGGGGCCAAGGCTCCCATCACGGCGTGAATAGTCGAGGTTGGTGAACGACCGCAGGCTTGTGGGGATTGGCGAGAACGTATTCGTCTCGGTTACGAGAGAAGCTATGAAGATCCGCATTGCCTATTCTCCTCACCTTCATACGCTCGCAATATCTCTAGCCTGATATCACGCCGGATAACTTTCGGTTTATATAAACCTACAAGCATAAACCTTCGCCTGTTGCGACTGATCTTGTCCGCAAGGATAGCTCACATGCTGATTATAACACCAACACTGGCAAAATGCTTCCGCTGTTCAACGTAAGGTTTCCGAACTTGTGAGTTCCCTTCGCCGCTTAGTGCCGACTTCGGGGTGTGACGTCAATCGAAAATTGTTATTGCCAGCAATAATTTTTCCTTTAAGATAAGTTTTGATTGGTATTGGACGCCGTTTTTGAGGAAACCTAATTGGCGTCATCCACGGGTTCAATTGACGACCAAGTTGGAAAACGCGGTGAAAAGGACGCTCGAATGGGCCAAAGCGCGATGGAACTGCATAACAGTGCGATCATCATTGATGCGGTGTGTCCGCTTCTCGATGATCAAGCGAAAATAGAAGATTATCGTGCTGGCGGTCTGACCGCGATCGCGCCCACCGTTGGATACCGATATGGCACTGAGACGACGCTGCGGACGATCGGATCGTGGCACAAGCTCCTGCGGGAGCGCGACGACCTGCTACTGATCCGCACGGCTGCCGATATCCGCAAGGCGAAGGCGTCAGGGAAAGTGGGCATCATTATGCACTTTCAAGGACCCGAGCCGATCGAGGACAGCCTCGATCTGATCGACGCCTTCAAAGTGCTTGGTGTCGGCATCATGCAGCTGGCCTACAACGTGAAGAACCGCATCGGCGATGGTTGCGAAGAGCGTACAGACGCTGGTCTGAGCCGCTTCGGGCTGCGAGTCATTGAGCGAATGAACCAGGCGCGCATGATTGTTGATTGCTCGCACACTGGCGTTCGTACGACAATGGAGGCGATTGAACATTCTTCAGCGCCGGTGATCATTTCGCATGCCAACGCCAAATCGGTTTACCCGTCGCCGCGCAACATCTCCGACGAGTTGATCAAAGCGATCGCAGAGAACGGCGGCACCATCGGCGTCGTGGGCTTCCCTGGCTTCGTTTCCAGTGACAAGCGCCCGACACTTGATCAGTTCATCGATCACATCGCTTATATGTGTGATCTTGTCGGCACGCAGCACATCACACTGGGCATTGACTACTACAGCGGGCAGGTCCCGTATGTTGACGATGCCATCGCGATGAAAGAGTACAGGCGATCCGTTGCCGATGGAATCTGGAGCCCCAAGGCTTATCCGGAACCGCCGCACTATTACCCCGCTGGCATGGAAACTCCGAAGGGCATGCCGGCGCTCACCAAGCGCCTTCTTGAGCGCGGATTCGCAGAAGCGGACATCCGTAAGATTTACGGCGAGAACCTGCTCCGGATCTACGAAACCATCTGGGGTGAATGAAGGCGAAACCAAACAGCCAACCGTGAACGATGCGTTGCGTAGGAAGCAGCGCATGAGCAATCGATGCCAGGGGAACTGCTATGAAATACACTGCCATGAGAAACAAAGTCGCAATCGGACTCCTCGTTTTTACTGCACTTAGCCAGCCGGCCTTTGCCGGCAAGGCAACCGATACACTCAACGCCGCCTTCAGCAACGAAATCGAGACGCTCGACAGCTACAAGGCGTCGACCCGCGAAGCCCTGATCATTGGCCGTCACCTTTACGATGGTCTTGTCTCGAAAAATTACAAGACCGGTGAATTCATTCCAGAACTGGCCGAGTCATACAAATTCACGTCCGACACCCAGATCGATTTCAAGATCCGCAAGGGTGTCAAATTTCACAATGGCGATGCTCTGACTGCCGACGATGTCGTTTTCACTTTAAACCTCGTCTCCGGGCCTGATTTCGCCGCCCGCTATGCGATCGCGGTAAATTGGATCGACAAGGCCGAGAAGCTGGATGAAGACACGGTTCGGCTGACCATGAAGAAGCCTTTTCCGCTCGCGTTGGAAATGCTTGCCGGCAATCTGCCGATCTACTCCAAAGCGTATTATGAAAAGGTCGGTTCGCAGGGTATGGCGGTTAAACCAATCGGAACCGGGCCCTACAAGCTTGTCGAGCTGACACCCGGCCTCGGTGTCAAGCTCGAGCGGTTCGACGACTATTACAAAGGAGGGCAGAAGGAAAATCCTCAAATCAAGACGCTGAAGTTCCGTGTTCTGCCTGAACGCAATACCCAATATGCCGAGTTGTTGAATGGTAATCTCGACTGGATCTGGCGCGTTCCCAAGGATGATGTTCCGCGCCTTGAAAGCCGCCCCGGCGTGAAAGTCGAGAATGCGCCGATCATGCGTATCAGCTACATCTCCATGGCTCCGCGTGTTCCCAACTCGCCGCTCGCCGATGAACGCGTTCGCAAAGCAATCAACTACGCGATCAATCGCACGGAGATCCGAGACGCGTTCGTGGGAAAAGATTACCGGATCATCAATTCAGCATGCAACCCAGTCCAGTTCGGCTGTGAAACCGACGTCACCACGTACGAGTATAATCCAGAACAAGCAAAGAAATTGCTGAAGGAGGCCGGATTTGAAAAGGGCCTCAATCTGAGCATGGTCATCCCGGGACCCGCTGCGGGCGTGCCCGAAGCGATAAAGGCCAACCTGGCTTCGGTCGGGATCAATTTAAAGCTCAACAGTCTTCAGTACTCCGCAGCCGTGGATCAGTGGCGCAGCGGCAAGCAGGATCTCTCTTATGACGACTGGGGCTCGTACGGTGTCGGCGACGTCGGGCTGAATGTTGTCGGCAACTCCTTCGCAGACACTGGTGAGGACGTGGTGAAAGACCCGGAGATTATCCCGCTCATCCAGGAGGCTGGCCGAATCATCGATATGGATCGCCGCAAGGCGCTTTATTCGAAGGCCCTTAAACTGATCGCCGAGAAGGCCTACCTGGTCCCGCTATGGGCGTGGAGCATGAATACCGCCATGGCAAAGGATCTCGACCTTCACGTCAGCCCCGATGAGTTCGTTCCCTTCTATGATGCGAATTGGAAGTAATCATCTGCCGTCCGGCCGCTCTAGGCGGCCGGACGGAGTTGGATACCTTTCACGAAGGAGATCATTATGTTGAGTTACGCAGTCCGCCGGATAGCGATGGCGTGTCTTCTCACGCTCTTCGTATCCTTCATCGCCTACTCCTTGATCTTTGCTGCAGGCGACCCGGCGGCCGCTCTGGCCGGCAATGCCTCCACTGCAGCCGATGCAGACCGCCTTCGGCAACTCTACGGTTTCGACCGGCCTATCATCGTTCAGTATTTGCATTGGCTGTCCGGCGTTCTTCGTGGAGACCTCGGAACGAGTCTCTACTTCGACCAGCCCGTCGCGACGCTGCTCCTCGAGCGCTTCACTACGACAGCACGGCTCGGTTTCTTCGGCCTGGTCCTGGCTCTGGTCATCGCTGTGCCTCTGGGCGTCGTTGCCGGCCGTTGGCCGAACAGCATGGTTGATCGCTTGGCTCTGCTGCTTGCCGTTGTTGGGCAGGCCATGCCGAGCTTCTGGTTCGCCTTGCTGCTGATGATTCTATTCTCCGTCAAGTTGTCAATCCTGCCAGCCTCGGGTACCGCCTCTTGGCAGAGCTTCGTCATGCCCACGATTGTGCTGGGCTATTTTTCTATGCCGGCGATTATGCGGTTGACCCGCTCGGGTATGATCTCGGCACTCGAGTCGGACTATATTCGCACGGCCCGCGCCATGGGGCTCTCCGAAGCGCGCGTTCTGTTTGATTACGCGTTGCGCAATGCGGCACTGCCGATCATCAGCCTTTCTTCAGCTCAGTTTGGATTCATGCTGGCTGGCTCTGTTGTCGTCGAAAGTGTGTTCGCCATTCATGGAGCCGGATCGCTCGCCTGGGAGAGCATATCACGAGCCGATCTGCCGACAGTTCAGGCGCTAGTGCTCTGTTTCTCCCTTTTCTATGTCTTTTTCACAATGGTAGCTGATATGCTCAATGCCATGCTCGACCCAAGGATGCGCAGCAAATGACCGAAGTCGTAGCAACTTCCGTAGGAAGCTCGCAGGTGACTGCCAACAGAAGCAGCCTGCTTCGCTGGCTGTCTCACGGCGGCCTGATGCTCGGGCTTCTGATCCTCTTCATCGTCGTCACCATGGCCATATTCGCGTCGCTGCTGGCGCCCTATGACCCTTATCTGCAGTCACTTCCGACCCGGTTCACGCCTCCCGTTTGGTTTCCTGGCGGCGGCTGGGAGCACCCACTGGGCACGGACCACTTGGGCCGTGACTATCTATCGCGGATCATGTACGGGGCCCAAATCTCACTTGCGATTGGGATCGGGACCGCCGTCGTGTCGGGCATTATCGGAACCGCTATCGGGGTCTGCGCCGGCTACTTCGGCGGTAAGGTCGACAGTATTTTGATGTTCATTATCACCGCGCGTCTGGCGATGCCCGTTGTTCTGGTAGCATTGGCCGTGGTGGCGCTCGTCGGTTCCTCGCTCACGGTGGTCATGCTGACGCTCGGCTTCCTGCTGTGGGACCGGTTCGCGCTCGTGATCAGGGCCACGACGATCCAGCTGCGGTCGTCCGAATTCGTGACCGCGGCGGAGCTCCAGGGCGCTTCGGTGCTGCAAATCATCGGTCACGAGATCCTGCCGAACCTCCTCAACAATCTCGTTGTGGTGGCTACCCTTGAAATGGCCCAGGCCATGATCCTCGAGGCGGCACTCTCGTTCCTGGGTCTCGGCGTGCCTGCTCCTCTTCCGTCGTGGGGGCTGATGATTTCTGAGGGCAAAGACTCGATCCTCTTTGAGCCTTGGCTGATTACGATTCCCGGGGTGTTTCTGTTCGCGCTTGTCCTTGGCACAAACCTTCTGGGTGACGGTCTGCGCGATGTCATGTCGCCGAATGGACGGAATTGAGGATGAGCAATGCTGCTCAACGTTGAAAATCTGAACATCGACATCGCTACGCCGAACGGAAGTCTCGCCGCCGTGCAGGATGTCAGCTTTCGCGTGTCAAAGGGTGAAACCCTGTGCATCGTTGGCGAATCGGGATGTGGAAAGTCGATCACCGCATTGTCGCTTCTCGGGCTTCTGCCCAAGGTGGCAAAACGAACGGCGCGTCAGATGACCTTCGATGGCCTCGATATGCAAAGTATGTCGAAAGCTGAACTGCGCGCCCTACGGGGCGACCGTCTATCGATGATCTTCCAGGAGCCGATGACGGCGCTGAACCCGCTGCACACGGTCGGACGCCAATTGTCGGACGTCTATCGCGCTCATCGCAAGGCCTCCCGAAGGGAAGCCAAGGAGCGAGCGATCTATCTGCTCAAACAGGTTGGAATTTCCAACGCAGCGCAGCGGTTGAACCAGTATCCGCACGAGCTTTCAGGCGGCCTGCGTCAGCGTGTGGTGATCGCCATGGCGCTCATGTGCGAGCCGGAGCTGATTGTTGCGGATGAACCGACCACGGCGCTGGACGTAACAATCCAGGCGGAACTGTTGCGGCTGCTCATTGACCTGCAAAAGTCATTCGGGATGGGGATGATCTTGATCACCCACGATTTGGGACTCGTCTCACGCATCGCCGACAGAGTCATCGTCATGTATGCGGGCCAGGTGGTGGAAGCGGCGCCGGCCGCGGAACTCTTCACCAAACCGTCCCACCCTTATACCCGCGCATTGCTCGGTTCCGTACCTGATCCTTCGTATCCGCGGATGAAGCCGCTGCCGTCGATACCCGGCACAGTACCGTCGCTTGTGAGCCGGATGGAGGGCTGTCATTTCTTTGACCGATGTCCGCTGGCCTGTGACGCATGCAGACAGCCGATCCAGCTTGCAACGATCGACAAAGATCATGAGGCCCGCTGCATAAGGGTTGGTAAGGGAGAAATCCGGCGAAAGGTTGTGGCATGAGTGACAAACCCGTTCTCGAGTTGCGCAACGTCACGCACGAATACAGGGGGCGAAGAGGTATCTTCAGCCAAAGCGCACCCGTGCGAGCCGTCGACAAGGTGTCGATCTGTGTGGAGAGAAGCGACATTCTCGGTATTGTCGGAGAGTCCGGCTCCGGGAAAAGCACGCTCGCGAAAATCATGCTGGGTCTGCTTGCCCCGGCAGAAGGAGAGGTTCTACTGGACGGCTGGCCAGCCGCCGGCATGACACGTCGGCAGATCGCAGAGCGTGTCGGCTTTATTTTCCAGGATCCGTACTCGTCCCTGAACCCGCGCCAGACGGTAGGCAAGATTGTGGCCTATCCGCTCTATTTGCGTGGCGAGGGCACGTCGGCGGAGCGGCAAGAACGTGCGCGTAAGATCCTTGACATTGTGGGGCTGCCCTTACGCTTCTTCGACGCCTATCCCAACCAAATGTCGGGCGGCCAGCGGCAGCGCGTTGCTATTGCCCGGGCTCTGATCACACGTCCCAAGCTGCTGATATGCGACGAGCCGACCTCCGCCCTTGACGTGTCGGTTCAGGCCCAGGTCCTCAATCTGCTCTTGGAGCTGCGCGAGGAGTTCAATCTAACGTACGTCATCATCAGCCACAACATGAGCGTGATACAGCATATGACGACCAACGTGGCGGTTATGTATCTTGGCCGAATCGTCGAAATGAATACGTCCGAGCGTGTTTTTGAAGAACCGCGTCACCCCTATACGCAGCTTCTGCTCAATTCCACACTGACAGTCGCGCCAGGCGCCGGCGTTCCCGATTTGAAGGTCGACACGGCTGCCCGCGAGGCGATGCGTGAGCATCCATCCTATATCGCTCAGTGATCCAGAATGTCTGAAACAAGGAACAGCGAGTTGAACGATCAGTCTGGCACTGTCGACGTTTCTCTGGAGGCACTAGAGAGTCTTCTGGCGCGTGTATTTGAAGGCCACGGCTGCTCGTCCACAACCGCGGCCATTCTTGCAGCCAATTGTGCCGGCGCTGAAGCGGCTGGTTCGACCAGCCATGGTGTTTTCCGCATAGACGGATACGTGTCTTCTCTCCGTTCAGGCTGGGTCGATGGCGCGGCAATACCCGAGGTCCACTCGAAAGCAGCGGGCCATGTTTTCGTCGATGCAAAGAATGGTTTCGCGCAGGTTGCTTTGCATGCGGCGCGGGACACGTTCGTTCAGCGGATTCGCGAGAACGGTATCGCGCTCCTATCGATCCGCGGATCACACCATCTCGCGGCGCTCTGGCCGGATGTTACGCCTTTCGCCCGGGAGGGGCTAATTGCGATCTCGATGGTCAATAGCTTCGGTTGTTCAATTCCGGTGGGCGCGAAGAAGCCGCTTCTTGGGACCAATCCATTTGCTTTTGCCGCGCCCATCAGGGGAGAGGCTCCGCTGGTCTTCGACTTCGCAACGACCTCCATGGCCAATGGTGACGTGCAGCTCGCGGCTCGCGAAGGCCGTACGTTGCCGCCGGGTATGGGGGTGGACAGCAATGGCGAGGCCACGACTGACCCGAACAAGATCCTCAATGGTGGAGCGCTCGTGCCTTTCGGTGGGCATAAGGGGTCGGCGATCTCCCTGATGATTGAACTGATGGTCGCCGG
>NZ_LCYG01000127.1 GCF_001017175.1 Microvirga vignae
ACATGACATCCGGGCTCAACCGGAACTTTGTTTTCGGCATCATGCCTGGCTTCTGGAAGAAAGCCTATCAAAGTGCAGTTAGGGCGGCGAAATCAACGATTGAACTTCAACGCCTAACACCTTCTTGTACGACAGATGGGTACGAACTGGAAACGCCCGAGCCATTTTTTGAGCTCAGTCGTTGTAATAATGGTTAATGGGGCGCAAGACACAGAACCAAACCAGTGATTGCCGGCGCCTCAGCATTTCAGCCACTCACCGGGAGCACGCGCTTTACCTTCCCCTCATGCGACTGAGTCAGAGCTCCTGTGCAGAAGTCAGAACGTTTCCTTCTCTACTCGGGCCAAGCGAACCGGGAGGAGAGCGAGCGGTTACGATAGTTCAGGGCATCTGACACCGTGGAGGAGGCTGAGAGGCAAGTTCAGGCAACAGAATGAAGCGTGTTCATTCCGAACTCGAAATAAAGCCTCGTCTTTTCACTTCAGACTGGTAGTCTTCTCTCGGGCTCATAGTGCAATCAACACGAAGCCTTGGGGCTATAAACATCGATGCCAAATCTGCCATCCTTTTATTTTGAAGGAACTTCGGTGGCTGCGCCGGAGGAGGCATACTGGACATGGCGCAATATCGTATCGCCGCTGTTTGACGTAGCGGTCGCTGATAAACAGGCCGTCGGTTCGTTCAAGGTCAAAATCGATAGTTATCACCTGGGCCCGCTTCTGCTCGGAAGCGTGGCATCCAGCGCTCAGGAGTTCCGCCGCTCTCAGGCGACCATCGCGCGTAGTGGTGTCGATCATTACCTGGTGCAGCTTTATCCCGTGGGCGGCTACGCGGGAGACGCCGAGGGCCGGACTGTGCATGTACGTCCCGGCGACCTCAGCATCCTTGATATGTCCCGGACTCTCCATACGCGGGCCGAGACGTTTCAAAACCTCAGTCTTGTCGTCCCGCGGCCAGTGCTGGAGCCTCTGGTGAGGAACCCCGATGGACTTCATGGCCTTGTGCTCTCGGGTGAGTCGGCTCTAGGCCATCTGCTGGCCACTTACTTGAGCACGATCTATGGGGCCGCTGGTTCATTCAACTCCGAAGACGGGGCTCGTATCTCCAATGCGACAGCCAGTCTCATCGCTGGCTGCTTCGGCCCTGCTGCCGATGCTCATGAGACAACGACGGTCGCCAAACGCGCTGCACTGATCCTGACGATCAAGCGCTATATAGACAACAATCTGGCAGAACCGTCGCTTACGATCGATACCATTGCCCGTGAGTTTCGCCTGTCACGGGCGACTTTAGTCCGCATGTTCGAGCCGTTGGGCGGATTGGCGGGATACATTCGGGCGCGGCGAATGCTCCGTTGCTTCAATGAAATCACGTCGCCAGCCTATGGCCACCGCTCCATTGCGGAGATCGCCTACTCCTGCGGCTTCAACAACGAAGCCGCCTTCAGCCGGACATTCCGGCGCATGTTCGACATATCGCCTCGGGAAGCCCGCGCTGAGGGCGCCTTGGCTCATCGGACGATCAAGCATCTCCAGCCTGGCTCCGATGGATCTGGACGACCAATCCTGGCAGAATGGATCCAGTATCTTGGGGTGTGATGGCTCCTACTCCCTTTGATCCTTCGCCTGAAGCGAACCGCACAGAATTTGAGCCAAACAGCAAAGTGTTCCGGATGCTATTCAGCTAAAACACTCCCGAGTTAATCCGTTGCAGGGGGCAGCCGAGATGACCGCGAAGATCATTCGGCGCCGGAGTGAACCAGCCGGCAGCATCATCGAAGCCGTATACAGTCCGTCTCAGTTCTCATGTCCCGAGGCGGCGAACGAGGATCGGCACTCTGCCTCCTCCAGCCTATCGATGGGAGAAGCTGAGGTCATTGCGCTTTTGGCCACAGGAAAAAGAGCGGTCGACATCGCGGACCAACTGGAGATCGATGAGGCCGCCATCAAGGAGCACATCAAATCCGTCCTTCACAAGCTGAAGACAAGAACACCTCTGTCACCGTCTGATGGCCCATGAGCAAGTAAACCTCGCTCGACGCCGAGCCGAGCAGATCCTCCGAAAGCAGAGCGACCATCACGATAGGCCGCAAATCCGAATGGCAATGAGGAGCGGCGTGATCTGTTCGGAAATCCTTCAGCGATCCCGCGCTGCGAACTTCCCTGATGGATGATCCAAAAAGTGTATGTCTGTGCCGGGTCAGGCCGTGAAGCCCCCCTGCGCCTCCCGAAGGTCTGCTTAGGCCGGGCGAGCAGACCAAAGCGCGACTTCCGCTTAGCGCCAAGAGCGGATGTCGCAGGAGCGGATCACAACCCGCTGCTTGCGATCCGTTGCGGACATTGGCAACAAGCCTGATCGTTCGCCAGATGCCATTGCTCAGAAGAGCCTTCGGAACTTGCCCAGCCGCGCACCGGTCGCCCATGCTAGATTGAAGGCCTCGCTCATGCAGGGAGGCAAGGCGATGGCAGGAAGCTCGGAACACAGTGGCGGACTGCGCGGGGGCCGCTGGAGGATAGCGATGTGGGCCACCGCCGCGTTTCTGTTGCTGCTGCCCTTGATCGCGATGCAGTTCACCAATGAAGTGAACTGGGATGAGACCGATTTCATTGTTTTCGGCGCCATGCTCGCCGTCGCTTGCGGCACCTACGAGCTGGCGGCGAGAATGACGGGCAATAGCGCCTACCGGGCTGCCGTCGGCATTGCGGTCGCGGCAGCATTCATCCTCGTTTGGATGAACCTTGCCGTCGGCATTATCGGGACTGAGGACAACCCCGCCAATCTGATGTTTGGCGGAGTGCTCGTCGTCGGGATCGTCGGCGCCACCATCGCGCGCTTCCAGCCGGATGGAATGGCTCGCGCGTTATCCGCAACGGCGCTCGCTCAGATGTTGGCCGCCGTGATTGTGCTGGTCACGGTGAGGCACCAGTCTCCGATCAACCCCGCGCCCGAGATCTTGGGCCTGAATGGGTTCTTCGCCGCGCTGTGGCTCATATCGGCCTGGCTGTTCCGAAAGGCGGCGCGGGAGCAAACTCCCGCAGGCGCAGCGCCGTAGGTCGACCCGCGGCGTCCGCTCTCTACCTGACTGAGACGCTCTCTGGGCCGCAGACGAAAGCCTCTATTGGGTCGGGCTCTGACGATCCTCTTCTCTTCACGGAAGGCTGGGTGAGCCGAACCCAGGGGCTCTTCAGCTGAGTGCCGGAAGCTGTCCGCGATCTCTCCAATACCTCTCACGGCTATGTGAGATTGTCAGCCGCACATCTCGCATATTGTTGGCGGCCCAAGGCAGGTGACGAACATGCTCTCCTCCCCATTGTTCCTCAGCGCCATTGTCATCGAGGGCTACACTGTTCTCGCGGTGGAGCTCCTGGCGATCCGTCAACTCACTCCTTACGTGGGCAACGCGACCGACACTGTTGCCATCGTCATTGCCGCGGTTCTGCTTCCTCTGGCGCTCGGGTACGAGGCTGGTGGCCGAGCCAGTCTTACCCCCGGAGATGAGGCAGGCGTGCGCCGGCAACTCACCCGAAACCTGCTCATTGCCGCCCTCATCCTCAGCTTTGGGCTGTCCCATCCCTTTCTGGCGGCTTTCTTTCAGATTCTCGATGGCTTTGGGATTACCCATCGTCTAGTCCAGGCAGCCGTTCATACGTCCCTGTTCCTGGTCTACCCGGTCTACCTGCTGGGCCAGACCCTTCCGCTGGTCGCCTATTGCTCCTCCGGCGTGAGCCTCCCGCGATCCACGGGATTGATGCTGTTCCTGTCCACCCTTGGGTCATTCCTGGGCTCGGTGGTGTCGACCCTCGTGTTCATGACTTTTTTCGGCGTCCACATCACGGTGGCTGTCACCCTAGGGCTCCTGGTGGTGCTCGCCGCAATCATCGGCTGGCAGATAGAGGACCGGAACAAGCTGGCTCTCGCAGCCGGTGCACTTGGGCTCTACATTGTCGCCATCAACAGCCCCGCCGCAGTGCGGGCATACGGCATCGTCAGCAACAATCTCTACAGCGAGGTCCGGATCGTCCTCAACCCGGCTGAGGACAGCCGCCTCCTGGTCATCAACAACAGCCCGTCCTCCAAGATCGCGGTTCATCCGGAGCACCGCTTTGCTTACCTGAAGTTCATCGAGAAGGAAGTTCTCAGGAGGCTCGGTACGGATCGTCCGCACCGCATTCTGGTAATCGGGGCTGGAGGGTTCACCATTGGCCTTGAGGATCGCTTCCACGCCTACACCTATGTCGATATCGACCCTGCCCTGCGGCAGGTGAGCGAGGAGCACTTCCTGCGCCAGCCCTTGGCTCCCAACAAGACCTTCGTGCCTGAGTCCGCCCGCGCCTTCCTGCGCCGCAACACTCAGACTTATGATGTCGTCGTGCTCGATGCCTTCACGAACCGGATCAGTCTCCCGCCGGACCTGATCACCCGCGAGGCCTTTGCTGCCGTAAGGCAGGCAGTCGCACCAGGCGGTCAGGTGGTCATGAACATCATCACCTCACCAAGCTTTGCCGATCGGTTCAGCCGCAGCATCGATGCCACGATCCGTAGCGTGTTTCCTTTCGTCTCTCGCCAGATTCTGTCCGAGACCATGACCGGCAGTGTCGCAAGTGTGCTTTACCTTGCGGGCCGGTCCGAGAACAGACCGCACGACATCTACACGGACGACCGGAACCGCTCGTTCTTGGATTACTAGCTTCCGCGAAGACGTCGGTCATCCTGGCCGAGGATCAATTCACCTTCGGATCAAACCAGGAAATCCCGTGCCCTTCACGAACGTCCGGTGTTCCCTGCTTGAGCAGACATCCGGCTTGCTTCCGCTCAGCGTCATTTGCAGACTCTCGGTAAGGCAACACACCTATCTAGTATCGGGCCGCGCGGAGCAGTTAGAGTCGCACCGATCGCGTCTGACTCCCGCTCACGTCCCGAGCCCGTAGCTGCTATTTGGCACGCCTGAACAGCGCAGCTACCAGACGCAATTGCTTGCGCGCTGGCCGCCGCTCGATCTCGACCTGAAGCCGCTCGGAAGAAAGCTCTGCTTCTGCGGATGGCTCGGTCTCGGACATGCCGCGAAGCCCTGGTTCAACGACAGGTGGCTCCTCGGCCTGTTTGTCCTCGGAGAGCACCTCAATCCGACCAGGGAAGTCGTTCCGGCATTCATAGCGGACGTAATCCTGAACACCGGGTCGGATATGGCGCTCGCTATCAAGAATGACCTCATGCGTGAGCTCGACCACGAACACGCGCCCTTCCGAAGTCGGCACATCCACCCGAGTGACCGCGCCTTCGAAGAAGCTTTCCATCGGCCCTGGAGGATGGAAGTGGACACGAACCCTATCCCCGACCGCAATGTTCCTTGCCTCCAGCTCAGACATTCACAAGCGCTCCGCCTCGTTGGGGCAGGTGCTGAGAAGCCCACATCGCAGCCTGGGTGCGATTGGACGCCCCGATCTTGCGCAGGATCGTTTTGACATGGACTTTGATGGTCGCTTCGGTCACGTCAAGCTGCCGCGCGATCACCTTGTTAGACACTCCTTGCCGTAAGCAACTCAGGACCTCCGCCTCCCGCGCCGAGAGCTGGCACGTTTTCGGATCAAATGGGATTGGCTCTGCTCTATGGTCATGAAGCGGCGGCCTCCGGTCCTGGGGACGCCCATCGAGGATGGAG
Organism: Microvirga vignae; assembly: GCF_001017175.1. GTDB lineage: Bacteria > Pseudomonadota > Alphaproteobacteria > Rhizobiales > Beijerinckiaceae > Microvirga > Microvirga vignae. The sequence goes on from NZ_LCYG01000127.1 coordinate 5,660, forward strand.
CGGAGCACTCCAGAAGGCACAACAGCTCCCCCGAGCATAACTAATTCAAGAGATGTGATCAGAACGTCAGGAGTACTTGTTGCGAGACAAAAGCCATTCACGCCTGCCTCATGGCCCAATCGCACAAGATGAAGGTCGAACTGATCCGCCAGGATCACGATCCGGGCTTCTGGAGCCTGCTCTCGCACTCGCCTTACCACCTCAAGCACGTGACCGGTGTTCCGGTTGGCTTGGATGAGGACCAGCGCGGGCTTCTGCGCCAGACGCTGAAGCCGTCCTGGACTGGCGACAGAAACCGTCTCGGCGAGCGCGAACGATGTTCCCTGCAGGATGCGCTGAAGGTCTGAGCGAAGAAGGGAGCCGTCACAGATCAGTGCTGTTGGGACTGCTGCAGCGAGACTGTCGCACCCGCCGGAACCGGACAAGCGTCTGTGTTCAGTCGTCAGAAGAGTCATCCGCAGTTCCCTGTTCAACTTTCCTCTTGAAGCAAAGGTAGACAGGCAGCTGGAGGTTGGTCTGTCTGGATTCTGACAATGTAGAGGAACCAATGGTCGCAATATTAAGCCGGCACGATCCTCTATCTGCCAAGCTCAGCAATATCGACCGTAGACTGGCGCCGCCCTCATCGCTGCGGCGAGCCAGCACGCCAGCTTGGAGCAGGCTCAGCTGTTAGGCGACGTCGGGTCGTTCCCACTGATGTTTATTCGTTGAGCTGTCGTACTCACCAAGGCCGGTGCCTCAGCCGAGAACGGACTTTCCGCTGCACACCCATATGTGGTGGCAATGCTGTGAAAACTCGTCCGATCTAACGATTGGCCGTGAAAGCAGGTGTAGCTTGATCTCCAAGGGCAACCCAGGTTCTGGCGTTCGTGCTCTCCCGCTTGATATAGGAATATCCTGTTTGTCGCCAAGGCAGGACGGCGTCTCGCTTATTGTCGAGGATAAAGTCGCCCTGGTCTGTGAGGACCATGAGCACGGCATGCCCCTGCCCCTGCTCGTCGATCACGGCCGCGATCCGCAAGGCCCGCTGGGGCAGACCAGCCTGGACGAGCAGCCTCCGTTTCAGAAGCTGGATGTCCTCGCAATCGCCTAGACCATCGTCAGGATAGTCCCAGCGATCAAACACACCCCAGTGGTCCTGGTCGGTAACCGCCAAGACCGTTGCGTTAACGTGCTCGTTGACTTTTTGGAGGATGGCCCAAGCGCTCGGAGTGAGCGCAATCCGCTCCGGCTGCGAGCGATCAATCCGACATTCTTGCGGTTGTTTCTGGCAGAACCTGATCCATGCCCATGTTGGCGCAGCACGTCCTAACGCATGGAGGCGATCGGCTTGTTTTGCCGGGAACGAACTCTCGGCAATAGCCGGAGCTGAAGAACTGAAGAAGGCAATGACGGCAAAAGCAATCCCCCATGCTCCCACACCGATGCGGTGGGCCGCGTTACGAAAAGTGGGATGGTTGAGGATCGGATCAGCAGCATCTTCCACGGCCAAGGCTCCGGTCTGGAGCCATTACGATGGGCAATTGTGGTAAACGACCTCTTAACGCAGCCTGGGTAGGGAACCATTACACAGATCCTTGGTCTCGGTTTTACGGCATCGAGCTTGGCATCGTCACGAGGAGCAGCCCATCAAGGATCCATCCTGTTGTCGCTCTTCAAACGTCATCGCTTTCCAATGAAGATCCTGCCGGGCGTACGAAGGTCAGCATCGGCTCAAGCTCGGTCCATGAGCGCGGCCTTGTAAAGGCCAGCTCAGGCGATGCCGCCCTTGAGCTGCAATGCGGTCTGGATCGTCCACCATCTAACTTTCGATCGGAAAGGTAGAGCGCACGAACTCCCAGGCAGCGACCAGGTGGCGCCGCATGGCCTCCTCTGCGTTGTCCGGATCGCGCACGGCAATGGCATCGAAGATAGCTCTGTGGCCCGCATGGTTCATCTGATCGATGTCTGCTCCGCGCTTCATAGAGCGCCAATGTTGAGTCAACCATTCCACATAGGCTTTATGAATGGCGGGATAGATCGGGTTTCCCGGAATGCGGTAGAGCACGGCATGAAAAGCAGCATCAGTGTCATCGAAAGCGATCGAATGGCCAATGGCCACACGATTGGCGTCGAGTGCTGCCCGCAGCTCCTCGAGATCATCGCGCCGTGCATGGTTTGCAGCCCATCGGGCAAGTGCACACTCAATGAAGATGCGCGTTTCGAAGAGATTCCAAACCCCTTCTCGATCCACGACAAGGTGACCAACCAAGTTACCGACCTGATCGACAGCGAATTCATAGCCGGGTTTGCGCACGACGGGACGATGACCAAGACGGGTTTCGACAAGGCCACGGTTCGCCAGGGAGGCGATGGCCTCGCGCACGGCGGCCCGGCTGACCCCATAACGTTGCATCAGGTCACGTTCGGCCGGCAGGCGTTCCCCCTCCTGAAGGCTGCCGGACTGAATCATCCGCACGAGATCCGCAACCACAGCCTCCGACCGCCGCGCCGCACCCGACTCTGTTTCCCGACGGTGAAGTCTCTGGCCCTGATCCATCATCTCCCCTTGCTGCTCCAAACGCGTCAACACCTTCTCAAAAGGCGATCGGGCGCTCTCCCTGTGAGCCGTACGCACCCAATGTTTGGTAGGACCAATCACCTGGTGGGAGCAGATTATTTTGGGCGCATCGGCGGAAAGGTCCAGAGATTTTATGGGCGAATTTCGCGCATAACGTTCGGTGATACGACACTTGACACTCAACCTTTGTGTCAGCATTCTGACTTCGGTCTTACCAAATAGACCTTGAAATGGCATTTGGTTAGACAAGGCTCCAGGGGGCATCCTGGAGGAAATCAGTGACGCCAATCCCAGGCTCGACCCTGCCGCGCTCTGCTTCGCCCCTGCCCTGCCAAGGTCGCTGCGAGGCCCGGTCATGACGACGTCTATTGCGGCCAATCGCGCCGAAGCAACCACCCACTACCAGATGTATATCGACGGAGCCTGGACGGATGGCCGCAACCCGGATCGTTCGGACGTCGAAAATCCTGCCAACGAAGTCGTCTTTGCCACGGTCCCGGCCGGCTCGGGCGAGGACGCGGTGGCAGCCCTCGAAGCGGCGAAACGCGCGCAACCGGCCTGGGCCGCCCTGCCGCCCATCGTCCGTGCCGGCTACGTGTTCGACCTCGCCTCAGCGATCAAGCGGGACAAGGATCGTCTCGCCCGGACCGTGGTGCTGGAACAAGGAAAGCCACTGAACCAGGCCGAAGGCGAAATCGACGCCACCATCACCTTCCTGACTTTCGCGGCCGAGAGCGCACGGCGCATCGAAGGCGACATCATGCCTTCCGATTTTCAGAGCGAGGAAGTCTGGATCCGTCGCGTTCCCTTCGGCGTCGTCGTGGGCCTCACCGCCTGGAACTATCCCGCAGCGCTGGCGGCCCGCAAGATTGGCCCGGCTCTCGTGGCCGGCAACACCATCGTCGTGAAGGGACATGAATCGACACCCCTCTCAGCTCTGGAGATCGCGCGTCTCGCACATGAAGTCGGATTGCCGAAGGGTGTTCTGAACGTCGTGACGGGCGACGGACGTACCGTTGGCGATGCGCTGGTGCGCTCACCGCTGAGCGACATGATCACCATGACGGGCAGTGTGCGCGCAGGCAGAGAGATCTATGCGGCGGGCGCGCATGAATTGAAGGTCGTCCGCCTCGAACTCGGCGGCAAGGCACCTTTCATCGTGCTCGACGACGCCGACCTTGATGCAGCTGTGGAAGCGGCGATCGTCTCGCGCTTCACCAATTGCGGGCAGATCTGCACCTGCAATGAACGCATGTACCTGCACCGGAACATCGCGGATCCCTTCCTCGACAAGTTCGTCTCCCGCGTGAAGGCCATGCGGCTCGCCGACCCGATGACGAACCCCGACATGGGGCCCAAGGTGAACCGGCCGGAGGTCGACAAGGTCGAGGAGATGGTAAACCAAGCCATCGCATCCGGCGCGGAGGTCCTCGCCGGCGGCCATCGTCTGAAGGACGGCGAGTTCGCGCGCGGGCACTGGTTCGAGCCGACGGTCCTGCGGGTCAACTCCAACCGAGCGAACGTCATGCAACGCGAGATCTTCGGGCCGGTCGCGCCCGTGATGACGGTCGACAGCTTCGAGCAGGCGCTGAGCTTTGCCAACGACACGAGCTATGGCCTGTCGGCTTACGTCTACACAAACGATCTGCGCCGGGTGATGCGCCTGTCGCGGGAATTGTCCTTCGGCGAACTTTATGTGAACCGCCCATGCGGCGAACTCGTCCAAGGATTCCATACGGGCTGGAGGCATTCGGGTCTCGGTGGAGAGGACGGCAAATACGGTTTCGACGGATACCTGCGGAAGCAGACCACCTATGTCCGCTGGTGACGATCTGCAGCGACAAACGCCTGCGGCAATAGACGCGAAGAACCCCATAAGGGGCGAACCCACTGGAGAGGAAACGAACATGATGCTCAGAAGGACTTTCCTTGCGCTCGCAACGGGCGTCGCAGCCATCGGGCTGGGGCTCGGCGGTGCATCGGCGCAGGAGCTGCCGAAGCTGAAGAAGAAAGATCACTACAAGGTCGGCTTCGCCCAGACTGAATCCAACAACCCGTGGCGCATTGCGCAGACGGAAAGCATGAAGGCGGAAGCCGCCAAACGCGGCGATCAGCTCGTCTACACGGACGCAGCCGGTTCGGCCGCCAAGCAGGTGGCGGACGTCAACTCGATGATCGCTCAGGGTGTCGACCTGATCTTCCTCGCCCCTCGTGAAGAGAAGCCTTTGATCCCCGCCGTCATGGCCGCCAAGAAGGCCGGCATCCCGGTGATCCTGCTCGATCGCAACGTGGACCAGAGTCTGGCAAAGGCAGGTCGTGACTACGTGACATTCATCGGCTCCGACTTCGTCGATGAAGGGAAGCGGGCAGCCGAGGCCCTGACGAAGGCCATGGATGGTAAGGCCAAGATCATCCAGCTCGAAGGCACGACCGGCTCTTCGCCTGCGAACGACCGCCGTAAGGGCTTCGAAGATTACATCAAGGCGCATCCCGGCATGCAGGTCGTGGCTTCGCAGTCGGGCGACTTCGCCCGTGACAAGGGCCGCCAAGTGGCCGAGACCCTGTTGCAGGCGCATCCCGATGCCACTGCCATCTATGCGCACAACGACGAGATGGCGATCGGCGCGATTGCTGCCCTGGAAGCCGCCGGCAAGAAGCCCGGCAAGGACGTGATCGTCGTGTCCGTCGACGGCACGCGCGATGCGCTTCAGGCCATCATCGACGGCAAGATGCTTGCCACCGTCGAGTGCAATCCGAAGTTTGGCCCGAAGGCGTTCGAAACCCTCGACCGCTACGCTAAGGGCGAACAGATCGAGCCATGGGTGGTGAACACCGACCGGTTCTTCGACAAGTCGAACGCCGCGCAGCTCATCGCCGACGCGTATTGATCGGTGCAATGCTGCCCGCCACGGCGGGCAGCATCCCTTGTCTCCTCGATAGGATGGACCCCGGACCTCTCATGGCTCCGCTTCTCAGCATGCACGGGATCAACAAGCGCTTCGCCGGGATACCGGCTTTGCGCGCCGCCGAACTCGTGGTGGAAAAGGGCGAGGTTCATGCGCTCATCGGCCAGAACGGGGCCGGCAAGTCGACCCTCATCAAGATCCTGACCGGCTATTACGCCAAGGATTCGGGCGAGATCGTCTTCGACGGAAAGCCTGTGACCTTCAGTTCGCCGCAGGAAGCGCAAGGTGCCGGCATCAGCACGATCTACCAGGAGATCAATCTGGTGCCGTACAGATCAGTGACAGAGAATATATGTCTTGGACGAGAGAAGCGGCGCTTCGGCCTTTTGGACTGGCGGGCCATGCACGCGGAGGCCCGCGCGCTTCTGTCTCGCTTCAACATCGACATCGATGTCCATCGCCCGCTCATGGCTTATCCGACCGCCGTGCAGCAGATGGTGGCGATTGCTCGCGCGATCGGCTTCGAAGCCAAGCTCGTCATCATGGACGAGCCGACCTCCTCCCTCGACGAGCGCGAGGTTGAAGTGCTCTTCGGCGTGATCCGCCAGCTCAAGGCAGCGGGCGTGTCCGTGATCTTCGTCAGCCACAAGCTCGACGAGCTCTATTCGGTTTGCGACCGCGTCACCATTATGCGGGATGGGCGAACGGTGCAGGTTGCGCCGATGGCGGAACTGTCGCGGCTCGATCTGGTGACGACCATGCTCGGGCGCGAGCTCACCCAGGTTCTGCAGGAAGGCCGCAAGGCTGACGATACTGTGGATACACGAAAGCCAATCCTCAAGGTCCAGGATCTAGCCATTGGGCGCAGGGTCCGCGGCGTGGATTTCGAGGTTCGCCCGGGTGAGATCGTCGGCCTTGCAGGGCTGCTTGGTGCCGGACGCACCGAATCCGTCCGCGCTGTATTCGGTGCGGACAAGCCCGATACTGGAATGATCCGTTTCGCTGGCTCCGACAAGGCAATGACCGAGCCTGCCGACGCCATCCGGGCCGGCATGGGTTTCTGCTCGGAAGATCGCAAGCTCGAAGGCATCATTCCGGACATGTCGGTGCGCGAGAACCTGACGCTCGCGCTCATGCCGCAACTCGCCAGGCGCGGTATCGTGGACGAGGGGCGCAGCCGCGAGATCGTCGACCAGTTCATCAAGCGCCTCGGCATACGCTGCTCAGATCCAGAGCAGCGTATTCGCGAATTGTCGGGCGGCAACCAGCAGAAAGTGCTCCTCGCCCGCTGGCTTTGCATGAACCCGAAGCTTCTCATTCTCGACGAGCCCACGCGCGGCATCGACGTCGGCGCCAAGGCCGAAATCCTCAGTCTGATCCGGGAACTGGCCGGGCAAGGTCTCGGCGTTCTGATGATCTCGTCCGAGCTGGAGGAAATCGTGGAGGCGGCAAGCCGCATCTTCGTTCTACGCGACGGGCGCACCGTGGCCGAACTCGAAGGTGACGCCGTGAATGAACAATCGGTGATGGCCGCCATGGCGCATGGGCATGAGAGCAACCGGGAGGCTGCCCATGGCTGAGACCGCGACAACGCTGCCGCCGAGACCGGCGCAAGAGGCGCCCCGGTTCGAGTTGAAGAGCTTTCTGACCCGTTACGGATCGTGGATCGCCCTGGCGCTCCTCATCCTGGTCAATCTCGCCATCACCCCGAACTTCGCTACCTGGCAGACGCTCAACGTCAATCTGACCCAGGTCTGCGCCATTGTGATCGTCGGCGTCGGCATGACGCTCGTGATTGCGACCGGTGGCATTGATCTCTCCGTCGGCGCACTCATGGCGATTGCGGGTGCTCTCGCTCCACTGATCTTTCTCGGCAAGCTCTTTCCCCTGCCCTCTCCTGCCGTCGGCATTGCGCTTGCCTTCGTGTTGCCGGTTCTTGTCACCGGTATCCTCGGCCTTTTCAATGGCTGGCTCATCACGCATCTGCGCATTCAGCCGATTATCGCCACGCTCGTCCTGTTTATCGCGGGGCGCGGCATCGCCCAGGTGTTCACCAACGGCAATCTGCAGGTGTTCAACCTGCCGGAGTTCCAGTTTATCGGACTTGGGCGCATTTTCGGCATTCCCTTTCAAGCCTTTCTAATGGTTGCAATCGTCGCTGCCGCGGCGTGGATGCTGAGGCGAACCATGTTCGGCAGGCAGATTCTGGCCGTTGGCGGCAACGAGCGTGCAGCGCGGCTCGCCGGCATTCCCGTGGCGTCTGTTAAGCAGCGCGTCTACCTCATCAGCGGACTCCTGTCCGGAATCGCAGGACTCATCGTGATCGCCCGCAACTCCGCAGCCGACGCCAATCTCGTGGGCCTCGGCATGGAGCTCGATGCGATTGCTGCCGTCGCCGTGGGAGGAACGCTTCTCACCGGCGGGCGTGCAACGGTCATCGGAACACTGGTCGGCGCACTCATCATCCAGCTCGTCCGCTACACCCTTCTCGCCAATGGCGTGCCGGACGCGGCCGCCCTCGTGGCGAAGGCCGGTATCATCGTGCTGGCCGTCTGGCTTCAGCGGCAGGGGCAGCGTTGAGATCGACCATGAACGGCACCATGACCTTCAAGACGCTGCAGACCATCGGACGTTTCGGCGTGCTCCTCGCCCTCATCACGCTCATCGTGTTCGGCTGGCTCCGCTACGACAACTTTCTCGGCACGTACAACGTGCTCTCGGTCCTGCGCTACAACAGCATGTTCGCGCTGGTCGCCTTGGGGATGTGCTTCGTCATCATCACTGGAGGCATCGACCTCTCGGTGGGCTCGACGGCGGCCCTTGGCAGCGTCGTGGCAGCCCTGGCTTCACCTTACGGTGCCGTGCCGGGCCTTCTCGCGGGCCTCGGTGCCGGGCTCATGATCGGCGCGTGCAATGCCCTCATCATCACGCGCCTCAACATTCTCCCCTTCATCGCAACGCTCGCGACGATGCTGGCTGCGAGTGGCTGTGCGCTCCTCCTTGCCGGCAATCAATCCGTCTCGGTCTCCTACGAATCGGGCTTCACGGAGCTGGGGCAAGGCGACTTCCTCGGATTTCCCGTTCCTGCCTGGATCGCACTCGTCGCTTACCTCCTCGGCTCACTCGTTCTCAATCTCACGTCCTTCGGCCGCACGGTTCTGGCGGTGGGCGGCAATGAAGATGCGACGCGGCTGATGGGCCTGCCGGCAACCCGCGTGAAAGCCATCGTCTATCTGGCGAGCGGTGGCCTCGCCGGCCTTGCGGGCGTCATCCTCGCGGCGCAATTCGGCGCGGGCCAGCCCATCGAAGGCGTAGGCTGGGAGCTGTTTGCCATTGCGGCCGTGGTTGTCGGCGGCACGCTTCTCACCGGCGGTGTCGGATCGGTCGGCTCGACGCTTGCCGGTGTGCTGCTGCTCGGCCTGATCTTCAACATCCTGAACTTCGAAAACGGCCTCGGCTGGATCAGCCTCTCCGCTTATTGGCAATCCGTCATCCGCGGCCTGTTCCTGCTGCTCGTAGTCGCCATTCAGGCCCGCCTGAGCGTCCGCACGGAAGAGACAGTCTGATCTGCAAGAACGCACAACAACGGACGGGACAAACCATGCCTCGGATTACCTCCATCGAACCCGGCTTCTATCGCATCCCGCTCCCGACGATTCTGACCGACTCCATGCATGGCGAGATGCGCGCTTTCGAGCTCAATACGGTGCGCATTCGTGATGCCGATGGAGCAGAAGGGGTTGGCTACACCTTTACGGTCGGCCGCAATGGAGCCGCCATCGACACCATCCTCACCCGAGAATTCCCGGAGATCATGGACGGCGAGGAGGCCGACGAGATCGAGCGCCTCTGGCACAAGGCGTGGTGGGCGCTCCATTACGGCGGACGTGGCGGACCCACCGTTCTTGCAATCTCGGCCTTCGACATGGCCCTGTGGGACCTGAAGGCGAAGCGGGCCAATCTTCCGCTTTGGAAGGCGCTCGGCGGCTATGATCCGCGCGTGCCCTGCTATGCCGGCGGCATCGATCTCGAACTGCCTCTCGATCAGCTCCTGCGCCAGACTGACGATAATCTCGAAAAAGGCTTTCGCGCGATCAAGATGAAGGTGGGCCGCGCCAACCTCTTCGAGGATGTGGAACGCGTGAAGGCGATGCGCGAGCATCTCGGCGAGAACTTCCCTCTGATGGCGGATGCCAACATGAAGTGGAGCGTCGATGGTGCCATCCGCGCCGCCCGCGCCCTTCAGCCCTTCGATCTGACATGGCTTGAGGAGCCCACCATTCCCGATGACCCGGCCGGTCACGCTCGCATCGTGAGCGAGGGCGGTCTGCCTGTCGCGGCAGGTGAAAACCTGCGCACCCTCTGGGAATTCAAGCTCTACATCGCTGGCGGCGGCGTGACCTATCCTGAGCCGGACGTCACCAATTGCGGCGGCGTGACTCCCTTCATGAAGATCGCCCACTTGGCGGAAGCCTTCAACATGCCGGTCACGAGCCATGGCGCGCACGATGTGACCGTGCATCTCCTCGCCGCTTGCCCCAACCGCTCGTATCTTGAAGCTCATGGCTTCGGGCTCGATCGCTACATCGCCGAGCCGCTCACGATCCAGGACGGCTTTGCCCTGGCACCCAACCGCCCCGGCCATGGCATCGAGTTCGATTGGCAGGGACTCGAGGGGATCAAGGCCTGACCTCATTCACGCGGCTGGACCGCCTGATTACGAATAGGTTTCACCACGGGTGCAGGAATGAAGGAACGATTTGACCATATCGTCGTCGGCGGAGGCTCTTCAGGTTCAGTGGCGGCGGCCCGGCTGGTTAACGAGGGCGCACGCGTGCTGCTGCTTGAGGGCGGCTATTCCCATCGCCACCCGCTCCTGGACATGCCGCCCGGCATCTTCAAGATGATCAATGGCAGCAAATACATGCGGTATCATCACACCGTGCCGCAGGAGCATCTCGATGGCCGCGTGCATGACATTCCGCAGGCCAACGTTCTCGGTGGCGGCTCGTCGGTGAATGCCCAGGTCTACATGCGCGGCAGACCGTCCGACTACGACGAGTGGCACGAGATGCTGCGCGGCGAGAACGATTATCCCGGCTGGAGCTGGAAGGATGTGCTGCCGCATTTCCGCACCATGGAAGGCAACAACAGGTTCTTCAACGAGCTGCACGGGGCGGATGGTCCGCTTCTAGTCTCGGATCCCGGGCATATCAACGACATGTCGCGCTGGTTCGTGCAGGCCATCCAGGCATTGGGCGAGCCGTTCAATCCAGATTTCAACGGCCCGAAACAGCGCGGCGTCGGCTTCTACCAGTTCATGAACAGGCGCGGCAAGCGCAGCAGCGCGGCTTATGCCTTCCTGGCTCCGCTCGCCGACAACCCGAACCTGGTGATCCGACTGCAGTCACGAGTGCGCAAGATCGAGATCGAGAACGGTCGCGCCGTCGGCGTGACCTATCGCGATGCGAAAGGCATGGACCATCAGGTCTATGCGGATGGCGAGATCATCATGGCGGCTGGTGCGCTTGTTACCCCGCAAATCCTCATGCTCTCCGGCATCGGTCCGGCCGAGCAACTGCGGGAGCATGGCCTATCCTGTATCATCGATCATCCCGGGATCGGCGAAAACCTGATCGATCACCCAGAGGTCCCGATGATCGCGAAGGCGAATGGACCTTACGGCTACTACAAGCAGGGGGTCGGCTGGCGCATGCTGCTAAACGGCATCCATTTCAGGCTGTTCGGCACCGGCCCTATCCTGTCCGCAGGAGTCGAAGCCGGCGCCTTCGTTAACCCGACAGACCCTGACGGTGAACCGACCATCCAGGCTTTCTGTGTGCCGATCGTCTATCTCGACCGTGACACGCTCCATCTCGTTCAGGATACCTATGGGCTGACGATCACCACGGTCGTCATCAAACCGAAGTCACGCGGCTTCGTCCGTCTGCGCTCTGCCAATCCTGACGACATGCCCCTGGTATCGCCCAATCTGCTGAGCCATCCCGCCGATGCCCGCGCGATGATCGACGGACAGCGCTTCTTCCTGCGAGCCTTCCAGACCACTCCCCTGGCGGAAAGGATTGAACGGATCTCAATCCCTGATCCGAACGATCTCAGCGACGAGGCGATCATGAAGCATTGCCGCAAGTTCGTGAAAACCAATTATCACCCGAGCGGCACCTGTCGGATGGGCACATCCAGCGATCCCATGGCGGTACTCGATTCCAGACTGCGCGTTCGCGGAGTCGAAAACTTACGCGTTTGCGACCTGTCCGCCATGCCCAACATCAATGCGGGCAATACGAACGCACCTGCCATGATGCTTGGAAGCCGCTGCGCTGAACTCATCACGGGTCGCCCAACGGTCAGCACCTCGCAGTTCGGCCCGCGCTTGTCCGAGCAGGGAGACATGAGCGTCGCCACCCTGAGCTGAGAAGAAAGAGCCAGAGCGTCGGCGATCGACCTCGCCGAATGCCATGACTGCGGTGGGCATTCTATGGAATCTGCATGCAAGGGCAGCTTTGGGTCGAAGACGGTCCTTAGGCGTGGCCGCGTAAAGGGCACTCGCCATGCAAGTGCGAACCTTTGGTTTATTTCCGCTTTGTGCCATTAAAAGTCATTCCGCATGCATATCATTCCATGAGCCCAATCCTCGTCTGCGAATGCAACATTGCGCTGCTCCGCATCGAAAAGTCCTGGTGCTGTAGCTCCGAATACCTGTAGGACCTTGCATTTCGCGCGCCCATTGCCCACCTTGGCAAGAGCGTCAGGGTCCAGACTTCTCTGGTGGGCGGTCCCGCTCGCGACGTCGGACACCTTTCCTTGCCCTCGCACTCACGGCGCGACAGCAACCGAGGATCCCGCCATGGACTTCATTGGCCTCAGGACGACCATCGCATCTCCCCACGCGAGCCGGCTCCTCACCACTATCATCAGACTGGCAGTCATGACGGCGGCGGGGATTATTCTGCTGACCATGGTGCTGGTCGGATTCTTCGTCGTGCTTCCGCTGATGCTGGTTGGCGGAATCGCTTCGTATTTCTACCTTCGGCGTCGTGTGCGTCGGACACGACAGCGCCCTCAGGCAGAAGTGATCGATGCCGAGTATACGGTTATCGACCACCGGTAACGCTTGGAAGTGTCCCGAAGGAGCAAGGTGCCGCCGCTAACCTGCTCGACCTGCCCCTCATCCATAACGGTGTCCGGTGTCGCCTCGCTCGCGTGTCAGCAGCCAGTTCTCTGATCAGGTTACGGCTTGAGCCGCTGTGCCTCCCTTGAGTGATGGGGAGAAGCGTCCAATCAGGTGATGTCTTTCACCCGGATAGGTAATCCGCGCCTCGGTCACGAAGGCGCCTGCCTGCCAAGTCCGCCGCTCCAGCACGAGACACGCGGCTCCGGTCTGAATCTGAAGTCTCTTCGCCATCGCGCTGTCGGCATTGACCGCGCGCACGATGTGCTCCGCCTCAGTCCATGGCACGCGCCGCAGAAGCCAGGTGCCGGGCGGATCGTCCTTGAAAGACTCCTCGCCGGCCTCGGGCACAGTGGCGAGATTGATGAGGCGCTGCTCGAAAGCCTGCGGCACATCATTCATCACGTGAAGCGTGGAGAGGCAGAGCATCTCGGTACCCGTCGGCAGTCCCGTGCGCTGCGCGGCGGCGGCATCTATGGCCTCTATGGAGCGATGCAGAATCTTGAAGCGATACTCGGTGCCCGCACGGGTCGCTTCGAGAGCGAAATCCTGAATCTGCAGCACCGCCTGCTGGTTGCTCGGCTCCGCCACGACCGAGCCAGCCCGACGCCGGCGGGTGATGAGACCATTGGCAGCCAGCATCGACATCACCTTGTTCACGGTCATGCGCGAGCATCCGTATTCGGCCATCAGCTCATGCTCGAAGGGAATGCGATGGCCCGGAGGCCACTCGCCGGACATGATCCGGGCCTCGAGATCTTCGCGGATGCGCTGATGCAGATGCTTCATGTCAAACGACTTTTCTCTCATGCCAGGATGCGGTTCATCGCGCGCACATAGCGAGCGCGGATCGCGTCGCGATTCACATGCCGGCCTCTCATTACCATGGCCTGGCCCGCAACGAACACCGTATCAATCACTGTCCTGCCTGCGACGAAGACGTAAGAATCGATCCAACGATCTCCAGAAACGGCAGCAAGATCCGGGTGATCTGCATCGAGCACGACGAGATCGGCGCGATGCCCGGCTGCAATCGCACCGATGCGGCGCCCAAGAGCCTGGGCCCCGCCCGACAGCGCCTTTTCGTAGAGGTTGCGCCCCGTCGACTGGCCCTCGCATTCGGCGAGAACATTACGGGCGCGGTGCTTGAGGCGCTGGCTGTACTCGAACTGCTTGAGCTCCGCCGGAGCCGAAATCTCGATGTTGGAATCGGACCCGACACCGAAACAGCCTCTGGCGGCGGTGTAATCGATACCTTCGAAGATTCCGTCGCCCAGATTGGCTTCCGTGATGGGGCAAAGGCCCGCCACTGCACCGCTCATGGCAATTCCCTTGATCTCCTGCGCATCAAGATGCGTGGCGTGGATCAGGCACCAGCGTTGATCCACAGGCGCATGATCGAGCAGCCACGCGACCGGGCGGTGGCCCGACCATGCAAGGCAATCTTCGACCTCCTTCACCTGCTCGGCGACGTGGATGTGAATCGGCCCCTCGCGTGACCTCTCGACGACTTCGCTCAGGCTCGCGGGAGTGACGGCGCGCAGGCTGTGCGGCGCGACACCGACGACGGCATCGTCGAGATTGACCACAGCCTTGCGAGCGCCCTCCAGAAGGCGGGCATAGCGCTCGACATCGTTGATGAACCGTCGTTGTCCTTCGGCAGGTGCGGCACCGCCGAATCCACCCTGTGCGTAGAAGACCGGAAGAAGGGTCAGGCCCATGCCGGTCTCCTGCGCGGCGGCCGCGATGCGCCCGGAGAGCTCCGCGATATCGGCATAGGGCCGGCCGTCTGTATCGTGGTGCAGGTAATGAAACTCGGCGACAGAGGTGAACCCGCCTTCGAGCATCTCCATCATCGCGAAGGCGGCGATCGCCTCGACATCGTCCGGCGTGAGCCGGCCGAGGAAGCGGTACATCACCTGCCGCCAGGTCCAGAAGCTGTCCCCTTCCGGCCCTCGGGTTTCGGCAAGCCCCGCCATGCCACGCTGAAAGGTGTGGCTGTGCAGGTTCGGCAATCCAGGCAAGGCGATCCCAGTGATGTGCTCGCGGTCCTCGCGAGGGGCATCCCGGTGCACGGCGGCAATCACGCCGCCCTCGACATCGAGACCGACATTCCGGACCCAGCCTTCGGGAAGGAGGGCATGATCAAGGATGAGCCTGCGCATCGCTGACACCTTTACTGTGGAGTGGCTCCTGAATGCCTGACGTCTGCAGCCGCCAAAAAGCCATGCCGACGCCCGACCATCAGAGCCGATCGAATACGTCTAGACAATATCGATCTTTTGCGATTATGTATAGACATTATCGCAAACGCACCGGAGCAGAGACATGCGCTTCGACCGGGTCTGGTTCAACGCTCGCCTCGCCACGCTGGTCGGCGAGGGCCTTGGCATCGTCGAAAACGGAGCCGTTGCGGCCAAGGATGGCCGCATCGCCTTTGCCGGACCGGCGCAGGATCTCCCGGCCGATAGAACTGCGGTCGAACGGATCGACTGTGACGGGCGCTGGATCACCCCCGGTCTCGTCGATTGCCACACCCATCTCGTCTTCGGCGGCGACCGGGCACACGAGTTCGAGCTGCGCCTGAAGGGTGCGAGCTACGAAGAGATCGCCCGGGCCGGCGGCGGCATCGTCTCCACCGTGAAGGCGACCCGGGCGGCGAGCGAGGACGAGCTTGTTTCAAGCGCCCTGCGCCGCCTCGATCATCTCATCGCCGAGGGCTGCACCACCATCGAGATCAAGTCGGGCTACGGCCTCGACCTGGAGACGGAAGCTCGGTGCCTGCGCGCGGCGCGGCGTCTGGCCGAGGAACGCGCCATCACCGTCACCACCTCCTTCCTCGGCGCCCACGCCCTGCCGCCGGAGGCGAATGGCGACAAGGATGCATATATCGACACCGTGTGCCGGCAGATGCTGCCCGTTCTTGCTCGCGAAGGATTGGCTGATGCAGTCGATGCCTTCTGCGAAGGCATCGCGTTTTCTCCCGAACAGACTGCGCGCGTTTTCGATGCGGCAAAGGCGCTGGGGTTGAAGATCAAGCTTCATGCCGACCAGCTCTCCAATCTGCACGGTGCGAGGCTCGCTGCCGATTATGGAGCTCTTTCGGCCGATCATCTTGAATACACGGATGAGGATGGCGCCGCCGCGATGGCAAAGGCGGGCACGGTCGCGGTGCTGCTGCCGGGCGCGTTCTACATGCTGCGCGAGACGCAAGCGCCGCCGGTCGAGGCCTTCCGCAGGCACGGCACTCGTCTGGCGCTGGCAACCGACTGCAATCCCGGTACTTCGCCGCTGACCTCGCTCCTGCTCACCATGAACATGGGTGCGACCCTGTTCCGCCTGACGGTCGAGGAATGCATCGCCGGCGTGACGCGCGAGGCGGCGCGCGCCCTTGGTCGTCTCGACAGCATCGGCACGCTGGAACCGGGCAAGTCCTGCGATCTCGCAATCTGGAACATCGAACGTCCGGCGGAGCTCGTCTACCGCATCGGCTTCAATCCGCTTCATGCCCGCATCTGGAGGGGACAGTGACACAACCCGTAATGCTTCACCCAGGCTCCGTCGCCCTGACCGACTGGCGCCGCGTCTATTTCGGCGCAGAGCTTTCGCTCGCGCAGGATTGCCGCGCTTCCATCGAAGCAGGAGCCAAGACCATCGAGGCCATCGTGGCCAAGGGAGAGCCGGTCTACGGCATCAACACGGGCTTCGGAAAGCTCGCGAGCGTGCGCATCGGCACCGCAGACCTTGCGACGCTCCAGCGCAACATCGTGCTCTCGCATGCGGCGGGTGTCGGCGAGCCTCTGCCGATCGCGGTCGTGCGGCTTGTGATGGCCCTCAAGCTCGCGAGCCTCGCACAGGGTGCCTCGGGTGTGCGCTGGTCCACCATCGAGCATCTGACGGCCTGCCTCAAGGCGAATCTCGTTCCCGTCATTCCCGGCCAGGGATCGGTCGGCGCCTCGGGCGACCTTGCTCCCCTCGCCCACATGACCGCGGCGCTTATGGGTGTGGGCGAGTTCTTCGTCGACGAGACCCGCATGCCGGCGGGAGCTGCACTCGCACGGGCAGGTCTTACACCGCTGACGCTCGGCCCCAAGGAAGGCCTTGCTCTTCTCAACGGCACCCAAGTGTCGACCGCCCTCGCGCTCGCGGGCCTGTTCGAGGCCGAGCGTGTATTTCGCGCAGCCCTCGTGACGGGAGCGCTCGCGACCGATGCCGCCAAGGGCTCCGACGGACCGTTCGACGACCGCATCCAGAAGCTGCGGCGCCATCGCGGGCAGATCGAGGTTGCCGCGTCCCTGCGGGCTTTGATGCAGGGCAGCGCCATTCGCGCCTCGCATCTCACCAACGACGACCGCGTGCAGGATCCCTACTGCCTGCGCTGCCAGCCTCAGGTGATGGGCGCTGTGCTCGATCTGCTGCGTCAGGCCGGCGAGACGCTCGCCACGGAAGCAAACGGCGTCTCCGACAACCCGCTCGTCTTCTCCGAAACCGGCGAGGTCATTTCCGGTGGCAACTTCCATGCTGAGCCTGTCGCCTTCGCGGCCGACATGATCGCCATGGCACTCTGCGAGATCGGCTCTCTCGCCGAGCGGCGGATCGCCATGCTGGTCGATCCAACCCTCTCAGGATTACCCGCGTTTCTCACACCAAAGCCGGGGCTTAATTCCGGCTTCATGATCCCGCAGGTCACTGCCGCCGCTCTCGTTTCGGAGAACAAGCAGCGCGCCTATCCGGCGAGCGTCGACTCGATCCCGACCTCCGCCAACCAGGAAGACCACGTGTCCATGGCAACCCATGGCGCACGGCGCCTCCTGCCCATGGCCATGAACACCGCCAATGTCATCGGCATCGAGCTGTTGGCTGCTGTCCAGGGCTGCGACTTCCATGCTCCCATGAAGTCCAGTGAGCGCCTGGAGCGTGCCCGCACTCTCCTGCGGTCAAAGATCCCCCATCTCGATGACGACCGGCACATGGCTCCCGATATGGAACGCGCGACGGCTCTCGTCATATCCGGCGCACTGGCCGAATCCGTCGGCAGCGATGTGCTCCCGCTTGTGGCGGACGAGACCCTGTCATGAGCAAAGAGTGTCCAGACTGGCTCTCCATGATCCGCGGCGACGCGCCTCTCCTGGTAAGCCTGCCGCATACGGGCACCGAGATTCCACCCGAATATGAGCGCGGTCTCGTCTCACCCTGGCTCGCGCGCAAGGATGCGGATTGGTGGATCGAGCGGCTTTATGATTTCGCCTCCTCGCTCGGTGCGACCGTGATCCGCACGACGATCTCCCGCACCGTGATCGACGTGAACCGCGACCCTTCCGGCATGTCGCTCTATCCGGGACAGGCAACCACGGAGCTTTGCCCCACCACCACCTTCGACGGTGAGCCGCTCTATGAACCCGGGACCGAGCCGGCAGCAGAAGAGATCGCTGAGCGCCGTGCCCGCTTCTTTGATCCGTATCACACGACATTGCGGTCCGAGATCGAGCGACTTCGGGCACTACATGCCAACGTAGTGGTCTACGATTGTCACTCGATCCGTTCGGTCATTCCGCGCCTGTTCGACGGCACCCTGCCCCACTTCAACATTGGCACCAATGGCGGCACCACCTGCGCGCATGCCTTGAGTGAAGCGATCGAAACAATCTGCGCGGGCAGCGGGTTCAGCCATGTGGTGAACGGGCGCTTCAAGGGCGGCTACATCACACGCAGCCTCGGCCGGCCTGAAGCCGGCGTTCATGCCGTCCAGATGGAGCTTGCATGCCGCGGCTACATGAAGGAGCCGCTGGACTCCGTCGCCGAGGGCCAGTGGCCGACGCCGTACGACGGGGCCGAAGCGGCGCCCATGCGCGCAGCGCTGACTCGCATTCTCCAATCCTGTCTCACCTTCGCCCATTCCAAAGCCTGATCGAGGATCCGTCCCATGACACGCATCGACAACGCCCGCGTGATCCGCGCGCCCCATGGCACCGAACTGTCGGCCAAAAGCTGGCTGACGGAGGCGCCGCTTCGCATGCTGATGAACAACCTTGATCCCGACGTCGCCGAGAGGCCCGGCGAACTCGTCGTTTATGGCGGCATCGGGCGGGCGGCCCGCGACTGGGAGAGTTTCGACCGCATCGTGGCCGCGCTGAGGAACCTGGAAGCGGACGAGACCCTGCTCGTGCAATCGGGCAAGCCCGTCGGCGTCTTCCGCACACATCCAGATGCCCCGCGCGTGCTGATTGCCAATTCCAACCTCGTGCCGCACTGGGCCACCTGGGACAAGTTCCATGAACTCGATCGCAAGGGGCTCATGATGTACGGCCAGATGACGGCCGGATCCTGGATCTACATCGGCACGCAGGGCATCGTGCAGGGGACTTACGAGACCTTCGTGGAGGTGGGCCGCCAGCATTACAACGGCGATCTTTCCGGCCGCTGGATCCTCACCGGAGGCCTCGGCGGCATGGGGGGCGCGCAGCCGCTCGCCGCCATCATGGCCGGTGCCTCCTGCCTTGCGGTCGAGTGCCAGCCGAGCCGCATCGAGATGCGCCTGCGCACCGGCTATCTCGACCGGCGCGCCGATACACTCGACGAGGCGCTCGCCATCATCGAGCAATCCTGCCGCGACAAGAAGCCGGTCTCCGTCGGCCTCCTCGGCAATGCCGCCGAGATCTTTCCCGAGATCTACCGGCGCGGGATCCGCCCCGGTGCGGTGACCGACCAGACCTCCGCGCACGATCCCATCAACGGCTACCTGCCGAAGGGCTGGACGCTCGCCGAATGGGAGGCCAGGCGCGAGAGCGACCCCAAGAGCGTGGAGCATGCCGCCAAACAATCCATGGCCGAGCACGTGCGCGCCATGCTGGACTTCTACAAGGCGGGCGTGCCGACCCTTGATTACGGCAACAACATCCGTCAGATGGCCAAGGAGGAAGGCGTCGAGAACGCCTTTGACTTCCCGGGCTTCGTGCCGGCCTATATCCGCCCGCTCTTCTGCCGCGGCATCGGGCCATTCCGCTGGGCCGCGCTGTCGGGCGATCCGGAGGATATCTTCAAGACCGATGCCAAGGTGAAGGAGCTGCTGCCCGACAACAAGCACCTGCACAACTGGCTTGACATGGCCAAGGAGCGCATCAAGTTCCAGGGCCTGCCCGCCCGCATCTGCTGGGTGGGCCTGGGCGACCGTCACCGCCTCGGTCTCGCCTTCAACGAGATGGTCGCCAAGGGCGAGCTGAAGGCACCCATCGTGATCGGACGCGATCACCTCGATTCCGGTTCGGTCGCGAGCCCGAACCGCGAGACGGAAGCCATGAAGGACGGCTCCGACGCAGTCTCCGACTGGCCGCTCCTCAACGCGCTCCTCAACTGCGCCTCCGGCGCGACCTGGGTGTCGCTGCACCACGGTGGCGGCGTCGGCATGGGCTTCTCGCAACATTCGGGCATGGTGATCGCCTGCGATGGCACCCCGGAAGCCGCCAAGCGCATCGAACGCGTGCTGTGGAACGATCCGGCGACGGGCGTGATGCGCCACGCGGATGCGGGCTACGACATCGCCATCGACTGCGCCCGCGAGTTCGGCCTCAACCTGCCGGGTCTGCGGTGATGAAAGCGCGCGTGATCCGCAACGAGGATCTGGTCCGCGTTCCCTGGAAGAACGGCGGCGGCACCACTGCGGAGGTCGCCGCCTTTCCGGAAGGCTCCAGCCTCGAGACCTTCGGGTGGCGCGTCAGCATGGCGGATGTCGCGTCCGACGGTCCCTTCTCGGTCTTTCCAGGCATCGATCGCACGCTGATCGTGATCGAGGGTCATGGCATCGAGCTCGATGTGGAGGGCATCGCCTATCCTCTCGACGGGGCTTCCCCCAAGCTCTCCTTCTCCGGCGATGACATGACCATGGGACGGCTCCTCTCGGGACCGATCCGCGACCTCAACGTGATGACCCGGCGCGGGCAGTTCAGGCACCGGACGCGGTTCGTGGAAGCTGGCGTGGCCCTGCTCGCCGACGAGACATGCATCGCCTTCCTCGTTGCACTCGATGGTCCCTTCGACGTGACGTTGGATTCAACTGTCCATTCGCTGCAAGTCCTCGACATCCTCGTGCTGGAAGGGATGCACGATCTCATCCTGCTCTCTGGAACCGGACGAGCAATCCTCGTCGAGATCGCGCCCGACGCTTCATCATAGAGCGCAATTTTCAGTACGTGCTGCCCAAAACAGTGGCAGGCCCAAATGTCTATACATTTGACAATACCGCTCCAACATGGTGCCATTCGCGCGCTCGGAGAAACGGACCGGAAGCGCAGAATGCAAAACCTTCCAGAGGGCGCGGTCGGCGGAACGAGACAGGGAAATTTGCAACGGAGGACGCAATGAAGGCGGTATTGGGTGGTTTGGCCATGTTGGCGCTGGCGGTCGTGCCGGCTTCAGCGCAGGAGACGAAAGTGGCCGTCGGCATCTCGGGCTGGACAGGCTTCGCGCCCCTGACGCTCGCGAAGGAGGCCGGGATCTTCAAGAAGAACGGCCTCGACGTCACGATCAAGAAAGTTCCGCAGGCCAGCCGCCATCTCGCGATTCAGTCCGGCGACATTCAATGCGCCGCCACCACGGTCGAGACCTGGATTGTGTGGAACGCCAACGGCGTGCCCACCAAACAGATCTTCCAGCTCGACAAGAGCTATGGCGCGGACGGCATGGTGGTGCGAAACGACATCGCCTCGATCAAGGACATCAAGGGCAAGACGGTGGCAGCCTCCGCACCCGGCACGTCACCTTACTTCGTGCTGTCCTGGATGCTGAAGAAGAACGGGCTCTCGGTGAAGGACGTAACCGTGGTCAACATGGAGCCGGGCCCTGCCGCCCAGGCGTTCATCGCCGGACAGAACGATGCGGCCATGACCTACGAGCCCTATCTCTCCTCGGTTCGCGCTGCGCCTCAGGCTGGCAAGATCATCGCGACCACTCTCGATTATCCGGTCGTGATGGATACCTTCGGATGCACGCCGAAATTCCTCGCCGAGAACCCGAAGGCCGCCAAGGCTCTTGCCGACAGCTATTTCGAGGCGCTGGACATGATCACCAAGGATCAGGCGAAATCCTACGAGATCATGGGCGCAGACGTGAAGCAGACCGGCGAGGCTTTCGGCAAATCGGCCCAGTACCTGCGCTGGCAGGACCGCGAGGCCAACAAGAAGTTCTTCACCAGTGAGTTCAAAACCTTCTCGGCCGAGGCTGCCGATCTGCTTCTCGAGACCGGCATCATCAAGCAAAAGCCGGACATGGAAGCCCTGGCGGATACAAGCTTCATCCAGTAACGGCTTCGACCAAGCAGCCACGGCCCTCATTCCTTCCATGCGGGCCGTGGCCGGATCCCTCGTCTATTGAAGCCATCCCGTCTGCTGTTCCGGATGGCAAAGCAGATCATTCATGCCCCGTCCTCTCGAACCCGTCGGCCAGAGCACGCGCATCACGCTCGGCATCTCCTTCTTCATTCTCTTCTTTGCTGCCTGGGCCTTCGCAACCCTCGGCGGCTTCGTTTCACGCACCTTCCTCGCCGATCCGATCACCATGATGCAGGATGGCTGGCTGCTTCTCACGCGCTTCGGATTCTTGGGCGATATCGGCGTCACGGTCTGGCGCGTCGTTGGCGGGTTCATTCTCGCGGCGATCATCGCCGTGCCGATTGGCATCCTGATGGGCGCGTACAAATCCTTCGAGGCGTTTCTCGAGCCTTTCGTGTCCTTCGCGCGCTATTTGCCCGCCTCCGCCTTCGTGCCGCTCCTCATTCTCTGGGCGGGCATCGGCGAGATGCAAAAGCTGCTCGTCATCTTCATCGGCTCGGTCTTCCAGATCATTCTGATGGTGGCAGTGGCCGTCGGCAACACGCGTCGGGATCTGGTCGAGGCGGCTTACACCTTGGGGTCCAAAGATCAGGGTGTGGTGAAGCGCGTACTCATCCCCGCCAATGCGCCTGAGATCGCCGAGATCCTGCGCCTCGTGCTCGGCTGGGCCTGGACCTATGTGATCGTCGCGGAGCTCATCGGTTCCTCCTCTGGCATCGGACACATGATCATCGACAGCCAA
Organism: Microvirga vignae; assembly: GCF_001017175.1. GTDB lineage: Bacteria > Pseudomonadota > Alphaproteobacteria > Rhizobiales > Beijerinckiaceae > Microvirga > Microvirga vignae. The sequence continues at coordinate 28,383 of NZ_LCYG01000127.1, forward strand.
GCGCTCCTGGCGACGGGTCAGATGATCTTCGGCATCATCATCATCGGCATCATCGGCCTCATCTCCGATTTCCTGTTCAAGGCCCTCAACCGCTCGCTCTTCCCTTGGAGGCTCGCATGACGAACGCGATCCTCCAGATCGACAATGTCTCGCGCGTGTTTCCCGGCGTGCGTGGCGGCGCTCCCGTGCGTGCGCTCGAGCCCACAAGCCTGCGGGTGGAGCAGAACGATTTCATCACCATCCTGGGACCGTCCGGCTGCGGGAAATCCACGTTGTTGCGCATCGTGGCCGGCCTCGACCGCCCCAGCGGCGGACGCGTGCTGCTCAACGGGCGCGAGATCAAAGGCCCGGGCGCCGATCGGGGCATGGTGTTCCAGTCCTACACCCTGTTCCCATGGCTGACGATTGCGGAGAACATCGCCTACGGTCTGCGTGAGAAGGGTGTGCCGAAATCGGAGCGCCGGGATATCGTGGCCTCCTATACCGAAAAGGTAGGACTGCGTGGCTTCGAGAACCATTATCCGAAACAACTCTCGGGCGGTATGCAGCAGCGCACGGCCATTGCCCGTGCGCTCGCCAACGATCCCGCCATCCTGCTCCTCGACGAACCCTTCGGGGCGCTCGACAACCAAACGCGCGGTCTCATGCAGGAACTGCTGCTCGGCATCTGGGAGCGTGAACGCAAGACCGTTCTCTTCGTCACTCACGACATCGAGGAGGCGATCTTCCTCGCTTCCCGCGTGATCGTCATGACCGCGCGCCCCGGCAGGATCAAAGCCGATATCTCGGTCGAGCTTCCCCATCCCAGGCACTATACCATGAAGACCACGCCGGAATTCTCAAGCCTGAAGGCACAGCTGACGGAGGAGATCCGACACGAGGCCATCGAGGCGGACGTCGCCCGTTAGGCATGGGGTAGCGATGAAGGCGGCCTCAGCAAGCCTGCCTTCTCGTTCCTGGAAGATGCGATGACTCGCCGAGTGTTTCTATCCAATGTTGAGATCGTCTCGGATTTGAACTGCGGCATCTCGATCTTGGTGTCCTTCATCGGTGTTGATGATCCGACAGACCCGCTCGTTTGCTGCCCCCTCTCATTGGCTGAGCAGCAACACGTCGAATGGCAGAGTGCGGCCGTCGAGCAATCTATGCGACCGGAACTGCTTGGCGGTTGAAGCTTTCGAGGATCCATTGCCGGACCGCGGTGACCGCCGGCCGACGTTCGTGATCGCTGGCATCGATCAGAAAAAAGGTGGCCGGGGCACGAATGCTCTCATCGAACGGTCGAACGAGCGTTCCGGATTCCAGGTAGCGCTGGCAGGTGACGTTGTCTCCCATTGCGATCCCAAGGCCGCCGACGGCCGCCTCGATCATTGCCAGATGATTTCCCAGGTAATGACGTCCTCCCGATAGAACGCTTCCCTGCGGCACCGTCGCCAGCCAGAGATCCCACTCATGGCCGTTTGCGGCACACAACAAGGGTGTATTCGCAAGCTCATGGATGTCGCCGGTCTTGAAAAGGTCGGGCCTGCAGACAGGAAAGAGATCTGTATTGATGAGCCGCTCGCTGCGCCGGCCGGGCCAGATTCCATCTCCATAGCGGATGCACAGATCGACATCGGAGGCGATGACCTCTTTTGGACTGTTTGAGGGGCGCAGATGCAGCCGCAGGTCCGGATATTGCTTCAGCAGGTTTCCGACCGTCTTCACCAACCACAGACACGTCAAGGCAGGAGGCGCACTCACCGTCACGTCGCCGCGCACGCTTGGCCGGTCCAAGCTGATGACGGCAGCCGACAGAAGATCGAACCCCGAACTCAGGGGAGCCAGAAGCTGCTCGCCTGCAACCGTCAGCTTGAAGCGATTGCCCGCCCGTTCGAGCAGATCGGCCCCGATGAAGGCCTCCAGCGTCCGGATTTGGTGACTGACGGCTCCGTGAGTCACCCCAAGCTCCTCCGCGGCTCGGGAGATCGAGCGACGGCGGGCCGCTGCCTCGAAGGCCCGCAGAGCATTGAGAGGAGGGAGCCGACGTGCTGCCATTGTTAGATTTTCTCACAGTTTAGCCGGAGACATTCTCGATTGCGTGAGCCCATCTGTCTAGAGCAAGGTTTGGATCTCTTGCGGGGTTCTGACCGACCGCAGGAAGGCTTTCACAATCAGTCAAAAAGGGAGCGGCTCGGTGAAGCGTCTTCAAGTATTCGGCATTGCAGCCTTGGGGCTTCTTGCGGCCACAGGCAGCGCCTTCGCACAGGCAAAGAAATGGGAAACCGTGAAGATTGCCACGGAGGGCGCCTATGCCCCGTGGAACTTCACCGGCCCTGGCGGCAAGCTCGAAGGCTTCGAGATCGATCTCATTGGAGAGCTCTGCCCGCGGATGAAGGTGAAGTGCGAGATTGTGGCCCAGGACTGGGACGGCATCATTCCCGCGCTCAACGCCGGCAAGTACGACGCCATCATGGCCGGGATGCAGATCACCGAAAAGCGCCTGGAAAGCATGAGCTTCTCAAAGCCATATGCCCGCACGCCCGGTGCCTTCCTCGTTCCAAAAGATTCTCCCCTGGCGAAAGTGCCGAACGATAAGGTCTTCGATATCGGCGCGGATGTCGCAGCAGCCCAGAAAGCCGCCGACGAGATCAAACCACTCCTCAAGGGCAAGGTCGTGGGCGTCCAGGGCTCGACCACCCTCGCAACCATGATGGACCGCCTGTTCCAGGGTGTGGAGGTTCGTGAGTACAAGACCACGGAGCAGCATGATCTCGATCTCGAGGCAGGCCGTGTCGATGCCATCGCGGCGGCTACGACGACCCTCGACATCACCTTGGGCAAGCCAGGCTTCGAGAACTTCGTCATTGCCGGTCCCGGCTTCACGGGAGGCTTCATGGGCCGCGGCGTTGCCGTGGGTCTGCGCAAGACCGACCAGGACCTGAAGGCCATGTTCGACGAGGCCATCGCATCGGCCATGGCCGACGGCACGATCTCGCGGCTGTCGCAGAAATGGTTCAAGCGCGATCTCGCCGCGAAGTAGTGGCGGAATAACACCCCTTGAAGCAGCCCGCCCGGCTCACCCGGGCGGGACGGACTGCATCGTTCCGTGCGGACGAACTACATGGAACGGACGCTCTCGCGTTGTTCCCTCCCTATCCTCCTTCGCCAGACATGGAGTCGGACTATGTCCTTTCGCGTTCTCTCGGCACAGATCATGCACGAGTCGAATTCCTTCAGCGTTCGCCTCACGTCCCTGGACCAGTTCGCCGATCTGATCCTGCTCCATGGCGAAGAGGCCCTCAATGCACTCGACGGAACGAACACGGAGGTCGCGGGCTTCCTGGATGTTGCGCGCGAGAAGAGCTGGGAGCTTGTGCATGTCATCAGTGCCCACGCCAATCCGGCGGGCTGCGTGACCGAAGACGCCTTCGAGGCGATTACGAAAGTCGTCGAGGAAGCCGCCCGCAGGGAACGGGATCGCCTCGATGGAATTCTGCTCGCGTTCCATGGCGCCATGGTCACCACTCACTCGCACGATGGTGAAGGAGAGATTCTCGAACGCCTTCGCACCATCGTCGGTCGGGATATTCCGATTGCGGCTACGTTAGACCTGCATGCGAACGTCACCCGACGCATGTGCGAGCTGGCTGACATCCTGGTGTCCTACAAGACCTATCCGCATATCGACATGCGCATCGCTGGCCGGCATGCGGGCGAGCTGCTCCACCGGACCATGGCTGGAGAAATCAAGCCGCACACCCTCTTCGTGCGTCCTCCCATGCTGGAAGACGCGAATGGCGGACGCACGGATGTCGGCCCGCTCGTCGCCCTGATGGACCGGGCCAGTGCCTATGAAAGCGAACCCAATGTCTTGGCCGTCAGCGTCAACGGTGCCTTTCCTTATGCCGATATCGATGAGATCGGCCCGACGATCACGGTGACCTATACAGGCGATCCGGAGCCGCACCGGCAGTTTGCCGAGGAGATGGCGAAGAGCATGTGGGACATGCGTCATGACCTCGTCAACCGCTTCCTGTCTCCCGAGGAAGCCGTGACTTCCGCGCTCACAGGCGACGACCGGCCGGTCGTCATTGCCGATTATGCCGACAATCCCGGTGCCGGAGGCTATGGCGACGCAACGAACCTTCTCCGAGCATTGATTGCAGCAGATTCGGATGCCTGCCTGTGCCCCATCGTGGATCCTGAGACTGCCTTGCAGCTGCAGGGCGCGACGCCCGGCGACAGGGTTTCGATCCGCCTCGGCGGCAAGGTGAACTCCTCCTTCGGCGGCGAGCCTCTCGAATTGACCGCCACCCTGCTGAGCGTCTCCGACGGCAGCTACACCTGTGACGGGCCGATGTATGCAGGGATGCGCATGTCCTTCGGCCCGACCGCCGTGATTCAGGTTGGTCGTGTTCAGGTCGTTGTCGTCACAAAACTCCACCAGTGTCACGACCTGCAGCAATTCCTTGCATTCGGCATTGATCCTCGTGCCAAGAAAATCGTCGCCGTCAAGTCGATGCAGCACTTCCGGGCAGCCTTCGAGCCGATCGCAAGCCGCGTCCTGGTTTGCGACAGCGGCGCACTCGCCTCTCCGGATCTGACAAACTTTACCTTCCACCATGTACCGAGGCCGGTGTATCCGCTCGATTCCGGCACGCCATACGATCCTGAAGTCTTTGTCCGAAACTTATCGTCAGAAAAGTCTGTCTTGGGAAATCCGGCATGAAACAGCTCCATCCTGCTTGGCTCGATGCCGCAGCCGTCGAAAACCTGGCAAAGCGCATCAATGCCGTTGCGGCCATGCGCGAGCTCTTTCAGGCGCACGGGCAAGGTCGCGCGGTCCAGCCGCCGCAGGTTCTCACTCTGCTGCCTGACGACCGGGGTGACTTCATCACCTATTCGGGCATCCTGGCGGCGGATGGTGTCTTCGGAGTCAAGGTTTCGCCCTATGTCATCACGCCGTCCGGCGGCAGGGTTACGGCAACGACGATGCTGTTGAGCGTTGAAACAGGACAGCCGCTTCTGTTCTGTGACTCGCTGGCGCTGACGACGGAGCGAACCGCCGCAACGACGGCATTGGCGGTCGATCTCCTCGCCAGACCTGACGCCGTCAACCTGACGATCGTCGGCAGCGGCTCAATCGCCTTGGCTCACCTGCGCCACGCATTACCGCTTCGTGCCTGGACCCGAATCCGCATTCATTCACGCAACATCTCAGCCAAGAAGGACGCCCTTGTAGCGCGCTTTGGTGAAATTCGACCGGTCCCCGAGATCGTCGACGACTGCTCTCTCGCGGTGGCGGATGCCGATGTGGTGCTCCTTTGCACCTCGTCCGGCACACCGGTTATCTCTACGGAGCATATCAAACCCGGCATGCTCGTGACGTCGATCAGCACGAATGTCGCCCGTGCGCACGAGATCCCACCGGAAACCCTGGAGGGGATGAATGTCTATTGCGACAACCGATCGACGACGCCGCTCATTGCAGGCGAGATGGTGCTGGCTGCCGAGAGCGGATGGTCCCGTGACGACATTCGAGGTGATTTGGGTGACCTTGCCTGCGGCAAGGCACAGGCCCCCCTCCCTGATCGACCCAGTTTTTTCCGGTCCATGGGCCTTGGCATCGAGGATGTGAAGATGGCCCTCGAGATCTACCGGTTGAACTCGCAGACATCTTAAGCCGATGGCACACCAGCATCCCGAGATCCGCACCGATGCGATCGTACTGAGAGCCGGATCGCGAGCATATCCACCCTGTGCCTTCAGACGCATATGGGTGGTGACGGCGTCCTGATCGATCGACGTGGAGAAAGCAGGTCCTCCGTGAGCCTAGAGCATTTTCCGGCGAAGTGGATCCGGTTCGCCGTCAGAAAATGCGGCAGAGCAAGGAGGAGAGCCGATTCCACGCCATTGGAAACGGCTCTAGGTCCAATGCAGGGACATCCCTTATGTCGGGAGGATGCTTCTCCTGGCAGTGGGGCAAGCGACGGCATCGGTTGAGGGCACGCCCACTCATGACAGGCCGGCCATCGGTATCGGTCAGAACGGCTACGCCGCCGTGAGGATCTCGTCGGCCGGCCCGAAGAACTCGTAGTGGATGCGGTTCGACCGAACCCCGGCCAGGGCCAGCCCGCCCACGAATGCCCTCAGGAACGGTCGCGGGCCGCACAGATAATAGCCCGCCTCGTCCAGTGGCGTGTTGGCCTGAAGCCACTCCACGCTGATCAGGCCCTGCTGATCGTAGTCCTCGCCCTGACGGTCCCCCGGCCGTGGCTCGACGTAGAAGGTGGTCGCCTTGATGTTGGGATGGGCCTGGGCCAGGGACCGGACGCGGTCCTTCATGGCATGCGTCGAGCCGTTGAGCGTGCCGTGCACGTAATGGGTGGCTTTGTTGGGGTGCCGGGCCGCAATGGTCTCCAGCATGCTCATCATCGGCGTCAGCCCGACCCCGCCGCTCAACAGCACCGCGGGCCGTGGCGATTCCTCGTTGAGGAAGAACTCGCCGGCGGGCGGAGCCACCTTCAAGATCTGGCCAACTTGGGCGGTGTCATGCAGCCAGGTGGACGCGATGCCGTGCGGCTCCTTCTTCACGGAGATCCGGTAGGTCTCGTCATTCGGCGCGCTCGAGATGCTGTAGTTGCGCTTGAGCGGATGCCGGCCGGGCACCTCGAGCCAGAAGGTCAGGTACTGGCCGGGCTGATGGCGCAGGACGGGCTTTCCGTCTTCAGGTCGCAGCACGAACGAGGTGATGATCTCGCTCTCCTTCTGCTTGCTTTCGATTCGGAAGGTGCGCCAGCCGTTCCATCCGCCGGGAGCCGAAGCGAGGCTGGTGTAGATCGCCGTCTCGCGTCCGATCAGCACGTGGGCGAGGAACCAGTAGGCCTCGCCCCAGGCGGCCAGGATCTCGTCGGTCGCGGCGTCGCCGAGCACGTCCTTGATGGCGCCGAGCAGCGCCTCGGCCACATGGGGATAGTGCTCGGGCAGGATGTTCAAGCCGACGTGCTTCTGGGCGATCCGCTCGACGGCGGGTGCGAGAGCACCGAGATTGTCGATGTTCTGCGCGTAGGCGAGGATGGCGGATGCGAGCGCCTTGGGCTGGGATCCCGTCTCGCCATGGTGCGACTGGTTGAAGAGGTCGCGGATCTCCTCGTTCCGGAACATCCGCTCGTACATGCGCTTGGTGATCGCCAGCCCATGCTCCTGGAGAGCCGGTACGGTGGCCTTCACGAGATGGATGGTCGTGTCGCTCAACGGGTTCGTTGCCATGGGTCACCCCTGGAGATGTGTTGAATGAAACAAGATGGCTTTCGGCGCATGCGTTACGCGTGCGGTCGCGACGGCAATCCGCATCGCGATCTCGCACCGTCGTCCTGTCCCTGATCGACAGGCACTCCGTCGGAACATGATCGAAAATACGGATCATGCTCGGTTGTTCCCTCACGCACCACCAGGCGCAGGGAGAGGAGCGGGGGCCGGGCGCATCCGGTTCGGACATCCTCTCTCCTCGATCGCTTCCCGATGCCGGTCTGGCAACTGGCCTGTCGGTATCCGCGATCGGTCAGGTGCACCTCCCCGACGCGCCCGGCCGCGGCGAGTTCGCGCCGGGCCGCCATGAAGCCGCCGTGTGGCAGGCCTGAAGCCGCCACGACCTCCCGCGCCGGTGCGTGGCCTGACAGCCGGCATGCCGCGCGTACTCGCTTCCCTGCCTGTCAATCCTTGCTGAGGATCCTGCGGGCCTCCGCCTCCTGGCCCGGCCCCGCGCCGGCGCGCACGCAGAGGCAGTCCTTTCCCTCGCCTTCTCGCCCGGCTGCGGGCTCTCGGCAACCGCAGTCGGCGAAGGGAATTTCAGACCTCAACGGCTCCTAGCGAATTTTGGGGTTATCGCGCCGTGCAAAGGTTCATGCGCGAAGCAGAGGATGGTGGGCCCGACGGAACTCAAACCCGCAACCAGACCGTTATGAGCATTGTGCTTACGTTATGAGGCGCAGCGCATTGAATTCGTTGCGCCTCATCCCCTTAGGTTCGGGAGCCAGTGTACAACTCCATTCTGTGGGAACCGGTGGGGAAGCTCGTTAGGCCCTGAGGGATTGGGTCTTCGGCGCCTAGCTGTTCTCAGGACTCAGTTCCCGGGAATCTCTGCATGAGGCTCTACGTTCTGCATGAGTGCTGAACTCGCGGCCCAATCCACTGCTGTTCTCCGATCCCGTTTCAGTGTCTGATAGTCCTCGAACCAAGGGTGACCTCAACCATGCGCCGTAGCCTGCGTAACGAACCACCCGGCCACGCCTTTGTGACGGCTTCCAGTTCGATCTCGTCGAGCGGGCTGCCCCAACGCCGATCCAGTCCCTGTTCGGCGAGAATGTCGAGGATGATCTGGTGAGCGAGAACTGGCAGGTGCTCGCCCTTGGGCTCAGGGAAACTGATGACCTTGCAGCGGTCCCTCAAGGGAGCCGACAGACCGTCCAGCGAATTGGCGGTCATTACCCAGGTAACGTGGGAGAGGTCGCAGGGCGCTTGGACGTACGGATCATGGAAGCGGCATGCCGTCTCCTGTTCCAGGAATGCAAGGAGTGCATCGTGCGCCTGCCCATTGTAACGGGAAGTGCCGACCTTCTCGATCTCATCCAGAACCGCACCCGGCCCTGCGATCCGGTACCGCGTGATGAGCGCGACTGGCAGAGAGGGCTCACCGGTCGACCATCGACGGGCTGTACCCGCGAAGGCTCCATCGGAGATCCCATCGCACGGAACAACATCATGAGGTACATTGAGCACGTTGAGGAGGCGGCGCGCGAAGCGGGATTTGCCGGATCCCGGCGAGCCAACGAGGATGGTCGGGCGGACCCGGACGTGCTTGCGGGGCGCGAGGTCCACGAGGATTCGATCGATCACGTCCGTTGCATAGGGGAACTCAGTTCGCAAGGTCGTCCTAGCCAATGTGAGGTCCGGAACAGGAACCAGCGGCAGGGCTTTTCCGGCGAGCTCGTCCAGTTCCTTGGCAACCTTCTTTCCTTCCCCCGTGTTCGCATTCCCAACCTGATTGAACACGACTGCTGAAGGTCCAGAGGCAGCTTAGGTATCGGCGTCCTGGATGAAAGCTGCCGGAGTATGTACCGCCTTCACACCTAGTGGTTTTCCGCGTGCGGCCTGCGTGCCATCCGCCGGAAGAATTCGCACCTGGATTTCGATCACCTCAGTGAGCAGCTTTCCGTAGCGGGTCACCAGTTGCGCAGCAGTCCCTCGGCGCAAAACTCGGGTTTCATCACCAAGGTAGAGAAATGCGGGATCGGATGCCGCAACAGAAAGCCACCCCAGAGCCGCCGTGATCATTGGACGACATGTATCCACTCATTCGGGTATGGCTCGAGTGAGACGGCTGTCGTGAGCGCTTCGCGGGCGAGATCGATGGCGGCACGCAAATCACCGAGATGCGCAAGATAAATCCGGCATCGCAACCGCCAGGATCGGGCGCTGTCCGGGAGGCTGGTCGCGGCCACTTCGAGCATGTCCGCAAGGGCCTTGACCAAGGGCCTTGACCTCGTCCATGCCGGCACTGACGGTGAACTGCTCCAAGGAGTTCAAGACCATGGAGTTCAAGACCATCGCAAAATGAGCGTGGCCCTCCCTCTTCCGAAGCCGGGGCATCAACCTCTTGGCGAAGGCCTGCATGTCCTGCTGGATGTCGTTCGCAAGGAAAGGCATCCCAGTCGGCTACGTCCGGGAGCGGATCGGCGCCACGCCGGGCCAGTCCGGTTCCAGCCATCGTGGTGCAGCCTAATCATGATGCCTGGATCCCTGGCTTAGCGTCGTTGTCATCCGCTCGTGGCGGGCAGCAAATGTGGAATGTTGAGGCCTGATTACATGCGACACGGTCATTCAAGACGGTCCCGCAAGACGGTCCCGGCGCGCCATGTCCTGGGAGATCGCCGACAGGCTGCTTGAATCCTTGCGGCCGACCCGTCACCTCCTCACGCGGACGCTGGCGGATATCCCGATCGGCGGCCCGGAATACCGCCAGGTCGATCGTGTGGTGCAGGAAATCGATGGGCTGGCCAAGATCCTGATCGGTGACGCGACCCACTACTATCGTGAGAGTTATTCCGCACAGGTACCGGATACGGGGCAACGCAGTGAATAGATGATGGTGCCGTGGGATCGTGCCATAACGGAATGCGCATGTAACTTGCTGAATAGGCCCCAGCGGATTTGCGGATGCCGACTGGTTCGATTGCCGCCGCAGTCTGGACCTTCGGCATTCGACGGTTCGATTATCGTGGGAGTCCATTGCATGCCGAATTCCTGCAACGAACAGCACACGGCCATGCCAATTATAAGAAGTTTACCCCGGTTCATCAAAATCCCATAAACTCGGGTAAACTCCTTTTATAATTGATGCTGCCGTCGTCATCTGACAGCGCGGACGGCATTGCTTTTGTTGAGGCAGGTCCAGACTGGGTCCAGCCGCACATTCCCTCCACGTTCCGGATGCTCAACGAACGTCAGCTCTGACCGCCGAAGCCGACCAAGCTCTTAAGTCCGCCTCGCGCCAGAACGCGACATTCGCAGGACCGAAACTTACGACGCCCTAAGTAGGCAGCAAGCCTTCGGTTGCCTTCCTTTTTGCTGACCGTCTATGGCAGGAGCCATGACGCGCGCCGTTCGACCTATGCCGCATGAAGGCCGTTTCCATTGGGCAGGATTGCATCCGCCCGGACCATCGACGAACTCCGACCGTCAGCGACCACTTGCGCGATCAAAGGCACAATCACACTGTCTTTACTGCGGTCTGACCAGAAGAGTTACTTCGTTGGTAACGCATCTATTCAGATGACATCATTTCACGGCAGAAACCTCAAAAAATTGCTCCTGTATTCCTGTCGTGGTATATTTTGAGTGAAGTCATCGATACTGTGACGCAACCGGAACGCACGATCCGGTCACTGGTCCAATTCTGCCAAAGCCACAACGCCGCGCAGGAGTGCCGATCATGTTGGACAGCGCGCAGTTCCTCAAGAGTAGCTTCGCAAGCCTGTCCTCGGACGAGGCGTTGCGTCAGCCTGTCACGGTTCTACTGGGCGTTCCCGCACCCGCGCAGGCACCTCTGGAAGCCATCGGCGTTCAGAGCGTCTTCGATCTCGCGGCGTCGCGGATCTTCACGACCGCAGGCCGCCTGTTAGCACTCCAGCGCGATCCGACGATGGCCGAGGTGCGTCTCAACGCGATCGCGACCGATGCCGTTGATGCTCCCCCCGGCGTGCCCGTGACGGAGTTGGCCGATCGCCCGATCGAGATTCTGCGCGGGATCGGAACGGACAACGCCGAGGCCGTGAGTGGTGCCCTGGACGTCGTGACAGTTCGGGATCTTGCGCTCTGGCCACCTTACGGCGCCGCAAAGACACTTCTCGATCTTGCCTTCTTTCCCGAGAAGGAGCCGGACTTCGACCCCGACGCCCCGGCAGACCTCCTGCCGAAATCCGGGATCTATCCGACCGAGCGGGTGTTCTATCGCAAGCTGGTTCTCGATGCCGTGGGCGCGCCCGGAGAAACCCCACAGCCGATCGAAACCGCCGCGGCGATCGACTTAGGGGCGGCACTGACGATGCCCTTGGCCTTCCAGCGTCTCGCGATTGGTGCGGAGCTAACGTTCAGCCAATCCTGGTTTGCGCAGGGCCTGACGCTCGGCCAACTCCTGCATTCGACCTCGCTGGCCCCTGGCGAAAGCACGCTGATCGCTATGATCGACTGGGAGCGGCGCACGCGCGCTTCCGCCAGCGAGACGATCTCGGAAACCGAGCAACTCACAAACACCATGACGCACAGTCGCGCCGTCAGCGAGGTGACGGACGCAAGCGCATGGGAATTCCAAACCGGCAAGTCGAAGGTCACCACGACATCAACTACAGGCCAGGGAGGCGTTGGATTTGGTCTCGATCTCGGCCTTGTGTCGATCGGCGGTTCGGGCGCCGTCGCGACATCCAGCACGGAGGCAACAAGCGTCTCGTCCTCCTACGGTCAGCGCGAGCTCGCGGCGAGCTATGCTCAGCAAATCAATGATCTGAGCCAGCAGAACGCCTCGGCAGTCCGCAACCGCCGGGCCTCCATCGTGCGTGAGGTCTCGCAGGAGGAACATGAGCAGATCAGCACGCGTGTGGTGACGAACTACAACCACATGCATGCGCTCTCGATCCAATACTACGAGGTGGTGCAAGCCTTCCGCGTCACGACGCAGCTCGAGCGCGCCCGAAAGTGCCTGTTCGTGCCGCTGCAACTGATCAGTTTTCACGACCCGGCCGTGATCGACCGCTGGCGTCTGGTCCTCGCCAACGCGGCCCTGACCCAGCGCGCGCAGCGTCAACTGACAGTGGAATATGGCGTGGTCGAGATCATCCCACAGACGCCGCGCGTTACGCCGGGACGGCTGATCCTGACCGGACCCCGTCCGTCAGTGATGATGCGCCGCGCCGCCAATGCGCCAGCCTCGACGAGCGCTGCCGGCGCCGCCACTCCGGACACGGCCGAAGGGACGCCGGCGCCGGATGGGTCCACCGCAGCCGATGGCAGCAGGCCCGATTACCGCGCGGCGCCGGTCAATACGCCGACGGCCGTGCTCGCCGCCAAGGGTTGGAACGTCGACCAGCTCAGCGCGATCGGCTGGGCGACCGGCCGCCTGCTGGGACGGAGCGGCTCCGACTCCGTGTTCGTGTCCGACGATACGCTGGTCCTCGGCTTTAACCTGAAGGAGGGGCAGGCGGCGCGGTTTTCCGTGCGGCGGCGGGACGGCGCCGAGGTCACGCCAGGGCACAGCTCGCCCACGGCCTTTGCCTTCGCCGGCCCGATCCCGATCACCGAGTTGCAGTCAATCGCAATTCAGACCACAGAGGACCGTGACGTCGCGACGGCCCTGGTGCTGCAACTCAATGTGCTTGGCACCGTGTTTCCGCTCGATGTGCCCGTGGTGCTGCGGGGTGGCTCGTTGCTGGACGTGGTCAACTTCGGTGGCATCGGCGCCGCACGCGAACTGACTGATCACCTCGAAGCGAACCGGCTGCACTACAGCCAGGCGATCTATCGCGCCCTCGACGCCGCCTCGATTGGGGCGATCCTCGCGCCCTACACCTATCGTGGCCTGCCGCTCGGGCAGGTGATTGATCCGCAGCCGGTCGCTGTGACGGCGAATTTCCTGGTGTTCCGGCTCAGCGTGTCGTCCGAAGGCCACACCCGCGATGCGCGGTGGGCCGAAGAGGAGACTGCATGGCGGGAGTGGCTGGTCGAGCACGGGCTTGACCGGCCTGCACCGAAAACGGAGCTGATCCCGTTGCCGTCGGGCGGCGTGTTCGCCGAGGCCGTGCTCGGACGCTTCAACGCCGCCGAGAAGATCGACCTCACTCGATTCTGGAATTGGCAGGACTCACCGATTCCGATCACCGCCCCCGAGATCGCGCCGGTACAGGCTGGCTCGCGGGCGCAGCCGGAGGACCTCAGGCCAGGGCAGCTCTCGCAACCCATCGTCTCGATCCAGGCGCCGACCAGCCTGCCCGAGCCTACGGGTGTCAGTGCGATCGTCTCGGCGATTCAGCAGGGCAACATGTTCCGCGACATGAGTGGGCTGGCGCAGGCCTCCGAGCTGGCGCGGGCGGCCCTGGAGGCGTCCGCGCGCGGCGCCACCGCTGTCGGCGACCAAGCAGCCCAGAACCTGAAGACGGTCATGGATGCTAGGACCGAGCGCATGCGCATCGCGGCGCAGCTCGCTGCGCAGAGCATGGGGATGCCTGCTGGCGGGAACGGGGCTGCCGCTCCGGGCCGGAACACCGTGAGCGAGCGCGGCGGTGAGTTGAACATGGCGAAATCGATCGATGCAGAGGGAGCTCAGAACGGAGCAGGTGGCTTAGGTGCCGGAGGACCATCGGCTGACGCGGGCGAGAGCTCAAGCGTCGATGAGGGCGACCTGGGGAGCGGCTCGGACGGGGCGGAGCCATTTGACGGTCTTACGGAGTTACAGCGCACCTTCCGCGCCCAGCGGGAAGGTCCCGGCGGCGATCTTACGGTCCCTCTCGTGCGAACGATCCTGTCCGACGTCGATTCCCCGGATGATGGCTCGAGTAGCGGAAATCTCGCAGCGCAGATTTTCAGGCCAAAACGCAAGCCGCAAGCGGCGACACCAAGAAAGCGGGGGTCTCCTCACGAGGATTTCAGCCTACGGTTCATTGTTTCTTCCCAGGGAGCGGCGCGGGGAGAACACGGACACCTACCAGATGGTTGGATTTTTTACAGGATCAGGGATGCGGAAGGAACCATGCTGCCCATAACTTCCGAAGGTTGGGTGCGCCTGTCAGGTGATCGTCATGGTAATTTCATCCAGTCAAAGCGATTTACCTTCCCGGTAAAAAATACTATCTACATCCAATTGTTTTTAGTTCCGGTATATAAAGCAGAAATTGAGAATACTGATCTATTCAACCAAGATTATATTAAAGGTATTTATAAAGGGGAAATTAATTACGTCAAAGGTGCGAGCGTTTACAATGTTGATATTATGGCAACCACCAAGTCTATGCGAGCTCTTGCGCCTAGATGGATAAATTTTGACGACATTCTTCAGGAAAAAGGGATTTCTAGACATGTAGTCTTCGACGTGTCCGCGACCAACACTCCCGAGTCGGGCGGCAATACAGTCGAGTATATCTTCAAATATTATGATGTTGATCAACCATTAGACGTCTTTAAACCTTATAAGTTTGCAGATTAGGCCTCAGAATGTCAGCCGCTGCTGGGAATATATCCGCTTTGCCCGTCATAAGACGTAATGAGAGGGGATGATGCCAATCAATCCGCTTGGGCCTGATGCTTTAGGCATGCTCCTCCATGGCAATGGCCGCGTGACGGTCGCAAATCGCGGACCCGAGGACACCGGGCTTGTGATACTGGCAGCCGTAATCGTACGGCATAGGAACTCCGCACCGACATCGCGCCAGGCATTCTTTGGCCTCGACCTTCGGACTGATGAGGCGGAAGCAATCGAGACTACAGAACCGACTGATCAACCCTTCGATGGCATCGAAGTGTTACTGCGCGTCTTCACGCCTGGCAGCCTCGGCATTCGCGAGGCCTACATTGCCACGCAACCTGATGCCGTGCCTGCGCGACAATGGGAGGTCGGGTTGCGCGTTGATGACGGCACTGTCAAGGAAGGGGAGTTCACTTTACCGGAAAGTCCTGGTCTCGTAACTTACCTGCGAACAATTGCATAAGAAGCACGAGCAGATAGAGAGGGCGTCCTGGGCTAGGTTGCCTTCCAAACTCTATTTTGGGCATCAGAGTTGTCATATCCGCCAGTCCCTTACTCTGGACGAATTGAACTCGAGCCGACTATGGACGCTTAGGAACCCATGGAGCCGCGCCCCGACATGGTTGCTTCCAAATTCGTGGATTGGGGGTCCCAGTGCCAAGGTCTGCATCGGGTCATTCTCTGCCGGTCCCCGACCGCTCGCGAACGTCTGCTTCGGCTGAGTTAGCTGCCCTCCGCCTAACTTCTCAGATGTGCCAATTGCAGACCTTCAGTCCTGCCCCAGGAAGCTACCGGCCGCCGGTAAAACCGCGGAAGAGGAGCGCGGAAGAGGAGAATGTACTTGTGTCATCAGAGCACAAGCTCAACGGATTGCCCTGGCAGACTTAGCCGTGAGCGCTACCTGCTGGTGACGGAGGAGCCGTACCCGCCGACCCAGGCAGGAAGGATGACCCATGCGGACGAGAGTTCTGGAATGTGCGGCGGGAGCGGTTCTGTTGCTGACTGCCTGCAATACGGTGACGCGCGGGGTCGAGGAGACGGTGACCATCAGCGCCAGCCCGGCCTCTGCGCGGATCCGGACGTCCCTCGGGCACGAATGTTCGCGCTCGCCGTGTGTCGTGAAGGTCAATCGCAAAACCGAGTTCACCGCCTATGCGGAGGCCAGAGGGTACCGGTCGGGGGCCCTCGTTGTGAAACCAGTGCTCACGGACAAGGCCGCTCCAGGGGTGCTTGGAAACGCGATCCTGCCCGGCGGATCAGTTGGTCTGGTCCTGGATGCCGCAAACGGAGCTATGTTGGACCACAAGCCCAATCCGGCTCACATCGACCTCGTGCCGGTTGGCCGATCCAGAACCCGCTAACCTAAGGGCCAGGAGGACCTGCAACGCTCGTTGCGTTCGGTGCCGCTCCCATTGAGGTGAGCGGCACAGGGTCATGCTCGCTTGGGGCAAAGTGGGAATTTCGTGAGGTACGCGGGGCGTCCACTTGAGACCGTCAGCGGCCTCAACATTGGGATTGCTGTCATCATCTCGCCGTCTCCTGCATCCCGGCTGATCGCGGCGAGAATGCATCGCGGGGCTTCGCTCAAGGGTTTTTGAAAGCGGGCGTGGCCACCCCCCGCTGCAAGACCGACCCTGGACCATGTCATCAAAGATGCTGACGCATGAAGGTCCCGGCCTTGGCGAGAGCCTGACGCCCAGGCTCCAGATGCGCGTTCCACAGCGGCCAGGCATGGATCATGTGCGGCCACAACTCGAGCGTGACCGCCACATCGGCGGCTCCGGCGGCCGCCGCAAAGCGCGTGGCGTCCGCGAGCAAGGTTTCATCCGACCCGACTTGGATCAGAGCCGGGGGCAAGCCCGTGAGATCCGCATACAGCGGCGAGACACGCGGGTCCTTTCGATCCATGCTGCCCGGCAGGTAGGCATCGGCCAATTCGTGGAGGTATCCGTCATGGATCAGGGGATCGACGCTGTCCTTGGTCGCGAGCGTGGCACCTGACATGGTCAGGTCCGTCCACGGCGACAGCAGCCATGCACAGGCGGGAAGCCCCTCGCGAGCCTTCTGAAGCTGACCCATCAAGGCCAGCGTTAGCCCTCCCCCCGCACTGTCGCCGCCGACCACGATGTGCTTTGCCTCGACGCCCTGCCCTCGCAGAAAGTGCCAAGCCGTCAAGGCGTCCTCCAGCGCCGCGGGAAATGGGTGCTCCGGCGCGAGGCGATAGGCCACGGCGAGCGTACGGACCCCGGCCGCCCGGCCAGCCTCGGTCACCAAGCGGCGATGGCTGAGGATTGATCCCGAGCAGTAGCCGCCCCCATGAAAGACCATGAGAATACGTAAGGCGTCGCTTCCGGGAGCGATCGACCACTCGCCGGGCACATCGTCCACATCAACCGGCTCAAGCGTGATGTCGTCGGCAACCGGCCAGACCGACCCCACCTCGTTGAGACGCTGGCGGCGTTCGGTCCATCCGACCGGCCGCGGTTTGGAGCTGAGCAGGGTTCGAACAGCCTCGATCTCACTCTGGTCCATAGGCTCCGCCTCCGTTCAACACGACGTGTTCTGTACGCCTTTTATTGTCGAGACTGGTAGTCCAGGCACCCGTGAGGGCCGATGATCATCATGCCATTTCTTGTAACATCCTAGAAGCAGCATCCTGGCTGATCCCGTCACGCCTTTGGGCGGGGAACCCGCACCAACCAGGTGATCGACACAAACGCACCAATCCAGGAACCGAGAGCTGCGAAGGCGACGTAGACCGCATGCTCCGTGTAGCTGATGACCGCAAAGGCGGAGAGCAGGTACCAGATGGCGCTCCAGTTCGCTGCTCGGACCCGGTGCCGGGCCACCACGGCGGCGTTGAAGAACACGTAAGCCGCATCAGTCGTGGCGGTGGCCAGCACCACGCCGAGGGCGATCAGGGGGTCAATCGCGACGGTCATCGACGCTCCTCCCAGTGGACCCCCAGCCACTGATGCACTCTGGATCTATAGCGTGCCGTGTGGACGTAATCTTCCGGCAGCGCTGAGCAATCGGTTGAGGCCGTCGGCGCAATTAGCGCAGCCTCACTGGACCGCAATCGCGCAAGGGCTGCTCTGGGTCTTGGTTGTGTCAA
>NZ_LCYG01000128.1 GCF_001017175.1 Microvirga vignae
TGCCGGGACCATACACGAACGAAGAGGTCTGGCCATCCGAGATAGTGGTCTCCCAGCCGGAGACGATCACGCCGTTGGCGTCATATTCCATATGCCCCTTGCGGGTGTCGGAGTGGAAATCGACGGCAGTGGAGACGATGGTGTTCCAGTCGCCCTTGTAGGTGACGGTTGTTGTTTTATCCACGGTTGCCGTGGTCACGGTGGCTGAGATCAGCGACTTTCCGGGCCCGTACTCGGCCGTTGTGGTCTTGCCGCCCTCAATGATGGTTTCCCAGCCTGAAATCATCGTGCCACTGGCGTCATATTCCAGGTAGCCCTTACGGGTGTCGGATTGAAGCTCCACGACAGTGGAGACCACATTGCCCCACGCACCCTCGTGCCGCACGGTCGTGGTTTTCTCCGCAGTGGTGGTGGTCACAGTCGCTGCAATGAGAACCTTGCCGGGACCATACACCGCCGAACTTGTTTTGCCGTTCTCGGTAATGATCTCCCATCCTGAGATCACAACCCCATTCACGTCATATTCGAAATGTCCTTCCCGGGCATAGGTGCCACTGACGGGAACGACGGGGAGGAGATCGCTACTCTCTTGCTCCAGAGATACCTGCGAACTCTCATGTTCGAACTCGATCTCCGCCTCTAAGAGAATGCCGTCTTCCTGATTTCCATCGAGTGCCACGGCTGGCCTCCACCCGCTTATCTTATATCACAACAGGTGAGACTATTTTCGGGGCGCAGCAACATACCTTCCGTCTATTGACGATCCTCTTCAAAGTTCATGCGAGCTATCCCGAAAGAATATAGTCACTGGACTGTCTCAATCCTCCACCATGACCTCATACGGCGTTCACGGGCCGCCGTGTCGCTGAAGGATTGAAGGTCGCGCCAAGGGGGTTCCGTTCGCCAACTCAGGACAAGTGAAGACCCTACCGGCGTTTACAGCTTCGGCCCGATAGGCCCTCAACAGCAGAAGGCCCCTGAGCGCATCCGCGTCGGGGCTTACCCGGTCGAACGGGATCGGTTGTGGGGGCTTGAAGCTCGCCTTAAGCAGAAATGAAGCTTGGTCTCCACTCTATGATCGCTTCGGCAATTTCCAGAGATAAAAGGCAATTCCCGAAAATTGGAGTAGCCCAGCCGGTAGAGCATCTGACTTTCAGTCAGAGGGTCCTGGGTTCGAGTCCCCGCGAGCTCACCAAACCTTTTCAGGCACTTAGATGCTGGTCATGCTTCCCAGAAAACCGGATTGGGAGACATATGGGAAGCAAGCTCGACTAATAGATTGTTATCTCCAGCACCGATGTTCACTCATCTGCGGGCTCGAGCCTGCTCAACTCTAACCCGACAAACATCCGGAATCAGGCGCAGAGCGGACCTTTACACCGCCGGGCCTAAGGACTGCTGTTGACCCAAGGCGGACAATGCGCGGACCCTACCTTCAGCGGCTGCCGAGCGTACCCATCAAGAGGAGATTGAGTATGTCACCCGGTCGCAAGGCGTGATCAGAACTGAAAACGAGATCGGCTTTCGCCCTTTGCCGAGAACGAGCTTCTCGATGCGGTACACAGGCTGCGACGCCGTGCAGGCCAGGAGCTCACATTCGGCGGCTGACGGGAAGTCCACGTTGATCGCCCGCTCGGCCGCCTTCGGCTCTTCGCCATAGAGGGACTTCAGGGCCTGGTTGAACGATCCTCCCTTGGACACCGGCTCCGCCACCCGCCCATGCCGGCTTTCGAGAAAGTACAGATCCTCGAGCGTCAAGGGACGGCCGTCGACGAGCAGCAGCCGGCGAATCCCAACGAGTTGATCGCTACCTGTGGCCTTCAGGCGTTCTTTCGCGTCGTTCGAAGATGCCTGAACCGCGCTATCCAACACGGCATAGCGCACCTTATGACCGCTGCTCGTCAGCGATTCCGTAAACCCGGAGAGCGACACGAGAGTCTGTTCGACCTTGGGCTCGGTGACGAGGGTTCCCCTACCGTGCACCCGCTTGAGATAGCCTGCCTCACAGAGCTCGCGCACAGCTCTTCGCAGGGTGATCCTGCTGACATCATAATGCTCGCAGAGATCCGGCTCTGAAGGCAGATAGCTGCCGCGCTGAAACCGTCCCTCCTTTATGTCCCGGAGAAGCAGGTGTCTCACCTGATCGTAGAGAGGGGTCAGGTTGTCATACTCAACCTTCATGGCGTCCGCTCGTCTTTGACGGATGGGCGTCATCCGTTACATTCTGTCGGTGTCGACCTAATTCCTCAACACAGATATCGCCGGATTGGACAAGTTCTCGTTTCCGGCTGCCGCAGCTACAACCATCGGGCCATCCTTACACGAGCCGATATGAATGGGTCCGGGTCGGGCCTGGCGTGCGCTGCGTCCCACGTCGCGGAGGCGCAGCGCGGACCTCAATAGTTGATCTTCTTCATGTAGCGACGCCCTTCGAGCATGGCGTGTTGCCGGAGATCGGCCAGCTTGTAGGCGAATTTCCATAGGGTATCGAAAAAGATCAGTGGTACGACGTTGCCCTTGAACTCATCGTCGATGCCGGACAGGTCCAACTCCCTGGCGTCGAGCACCATGATCTTCTCGGAGGATCCGAAACGTTCGAGAAAGCCTTTGGCCCGCTCCTCGAGCGGACGGGTTTCGTCCAATCCAAGCATCATGATGAAGGCTTTGTCCTCGTCCAGAACCTCAAACGGACCGTGGAAGAACTCGTTGGCGTGAATGGCTTGGGAGTTGATCCACTGCATCTCCATCAAGACGCAGATCGCATAGGAGTAGGCCGCTCCATAGTTGGCACCGCTTGCGACAGTGTAAATGACCGGCTCATCCTTGAAGCGAGGTGCGAATTGCTCGAACAGCCCTGCATAAGTCAGGTGTGCTCGATCGATCGCAGCCTGAAGATTGCCGAGGCTCGCCAGCAGTGGCCTCAGCTTGTCAATGCCGTCATAGATCCGAACCAGACCCATGACGATCTGGTAGAGGCAGGAGTAGTTGCTGTCGATTGCGTCGATTGGCACACCCGTCGTGTAGGGTGCCTCGAACCGGACGGCATGGTCCACTGCCGTGGCGAGCGGAGAATTGAGGTCCTGGCTCAGACCGATCGTAGTTGCGCCCTTAGCGCGGGCGTGCTCAGCGGCACGGAGCGTCTCTCTCGTGGTTCCGGTCATCGAGCAAAGCACGACGAGGGTGTTGGTGCCGAGCGCGCGCGGAGAGCGGTGAACGAACTCGTCGCTGTTGTAGCAATCGGACGTCAACGCTGCGGATTGGCGGTCGAGGAGATATTTGGCCGGATGCATCACCGCCAAGGAACCGCCGCAGGCGACGAAGAAGACATGATTGATGGTCCTGCCCGCGAGCCCCTCGAGGGCTGCCTTGATGTCGGCCTTCAGCTCCGTCTGCCAATCGTTCATGGTCGATCCTAGCCTCTCGAAACTTGCCCGTCCGATGGTGGGAAAGGTGATGACTTCCACCGTCGCGAGCCATATGATGTCTTATGATGTCTTATAGTTCTGGAAAAGGACCGGCATGTCAATCCAAACTCTTCCTTGCCAACCCCGTGCTGCGGCGGGCGCCGCGTGCGACGATTTGCGGAACCAATTGGCTCTGGTGCCTTGGCGGACCTTTGACATGCCCCATAAAGCGCAGCAGCGTCCTTGCACGCACACCCTCGGGAACAGCAGACCATGACAAGAATCGTTGCCGTCGGAGACAACGTCGTCGATTGCTACCAGTCCACAGGCCAGATGTTCCCGGGCGGAAGTTGCCTCAACGTTTCGATCTTTGCGCACCGCTTCGGTGCCACCTCCGCCTATATCGGAGCCGTCGGGCAAGATGCCGCGGGCGACCTCATCCGGGCGGCGCTTGCGGAGGAGGGCGTCATCACCGAGCGGCTCCGGGTGCTTCCCGGGCCGACGGGCTATTGCGTCATCGGTCATCGAAACGGCGATCGGATCTTTCTGACGTTCGATCTCGGCGTGTCGATCTTCCGGCCGGACGATGGCGACGTCGAATTCGTCCGCTCCTTCGACGCGATTCACATCGGGCAGTCCAGCGGACTCGACGCCGATCTCAAGCGCTTCTCGGCCATGGTCCGTCTGTCCTACGACTTTTCCACGCGCCGTGACGTCGCTCATCGCGAGTCCATCGCTCCGCTCTGTTTCCTCGCGTCTCTGTCAGGTGGTGATCTGGATCGTACCGATGCGATAGCATTGCTGCGTCGGACCGTGGCAGCGGGAGCACAATGGTGCCTCGTCACGCGTGGAGAGAACGGTGCTCTTCTTGGCACGGGTGAGGACGTGTTCGAGACCGCCGCCGTGCCTGTAAAGATCGTCGATACGCTCGGGGCGGGAGACACGTTCATCGCACGGACGCTGACCGGCCTTCTGCAAGGGGAGGCGCCGCAGGAGATTTTGAGCGCTGCGGCGCAGGCGGCCGCCGAGACCTGCACGCGCATCGGCGCGACTGGTCATGCCGCTGCGATGGCAGTCAATGTCGGCACCATTCCGGCACTCAAGGATATCGATTGAGCGAAGCTTTCCGCACCTTGAACGACCTCAGCTGGCATCTAGCTCGCCATGCGTTTGCTTGCGCGCGCACGCCGGGATGGCGGCACCTCATCGCTCCGCACCGGCGCTCCGATTGACTGGCGCTCGATCAGCGTCGTCTTCACGACAACCTGCCGCGGTGCAGCCGCGGTTCCGCGAATCCGCTCGATCAGAATTCTGGCGCTTTCCAGCCCCAGGTCGTAGATCGGCTGCGCGATCACGGTGATGGGCGGAGTCGTCACACTCGTCCAATCCGCATCATGAAAAGCGATGAGCGACACGTCGTCCGGGAGCAACAATCCGAGCCCGCGAATAGTCTTGAAAACCTCGAGCGCGACCACGTTGTCTGAGGCCAGGATCGCGGTAGGGCGCTCGGGAAGGTTGAGAAGATCCGTGACGATCTTGTGCGACGCCGCGGAACCCGTGGCGCCGAGACGGATGAAGCGCTCGGGTCTCTCGATGCCTGCCTGGCGGCTTGCGTCCAGAAATCCGTCGATACGCTCCATGACGGTCGATGTGTCGATCTGATCCCGACTCTTGTAAATGGCATCGTCGGAAGCAACCGCCGAGATATAGGCAATCCGCCGGTGCCCGGCCTTAATGAGAAGCCGGGTGGCTGCGGAGGCCGCGTCCTTGTCGTCGCAGACCACCATGTCGACACCCAAACCGGGAACCGCGCGATCCAACAGGACCAGCGGGCGGCCCGACTGATGAACCTCGCGGAGGTGGCGTGTTTCGGATGCGCGGGCTGGGGTGACGATCAGGCCGTCCACCCTCTTGCCCGTGAGCACCCTCACGGCATCGCGCTCCTTCTCAATCTCCTCTCCGGAATTGGCCAGGATCACATCGAATCCCGCGGCCGAGGCGGCATCGCTGATGCCTCGCACAGCCAGTCCGAAATAGGGGTTCTCGATATCGCCGACGATGACACCGATAGTGCCCGACCGGCCCGTCGAGATGCTGCGGGCCAGCTCGTTCGGCTGATAGCCAAGCTCCTTCGAAGCCGCGAGAACCTTGGCCTTCACGGCGGCGCTTGCGGCTCCGTACCCGCCCAGGACCCGGGCGGCCGTCGCCTTCGAGACGCCGGCTCTCTGCGCAACGTCCTGGACCGTGACCGATCGCTTATAAGTGTCGCTGTGTTCCATGGTTTCAGGACCTAGGCAGTCGGTGGGCGGCTCGTCAAGCCAAATAGACTGTTGACAGGTGAGACCGGTATCAATAGCTTTGAGACCGGTCTCACAGACAATCTACTGTCTCTCAAGCAGGATTGGAAGAGCAGATGCGACCCCGTGAATTCGATGCGGATATTGCAGTCGTCGGATTAGGCGCGATGGGGGCCAACGCGGCTTGGCGCCTCGCGGAGCGTGGGCTGAACGTCATCGGTATCGAGCGGTTCCACCCAGGCCATGTGCTGGGCTCATCCCACGGCAAGACCCGCGTGTTTCGCGTAGCCTGCCTGGAACACCCCAATCTCGTGCCGCTTGCCCGCCGCTCCCGCGAGCTCTGGACGACGCTGCAGGATCTGTCGGGGACCCCGGTCATTCGCAACACGGGCGCTGTGATGATCGGCCCCGAGAGCAGTGAGGTCATTTCCGGCACGCTGGCGGCCGCGACAGCCCACGATCTGCCCATTACCCGGCTGA
The DNA here is from genome assembly GCF_001017175.1 of Microvirga vignae. Lineage (GTDB taxonomy): Bacteria > Pseudomonadota > Alphaproteobacteria > Rhizobiales > Beijerinckiaceae > Microvirga > Microvirga vignae. Next base: position 6,182 of record NZ_LCYG01000128.1, read on the forward strand.
CCCGGAACGAGCTTCAGCAGCGTTTTCCTCAGCACCAGAATCTCGCGCCAGATCACGTTGGCATCTGGGATCCAGAAGCTGGCGTCGTGCATCCGGAAGCCGGCATTAGCGCGGCCGTTGACGCCGCGCGGGCAGCTGGCGCCACGATCTACACCGACACGAAGGTCACGGGCATCGAGCTGATCGACGGCGGCGTTGTCGTGACAACACCAACGGGCCGCTTCACGGTGGCTCAGGTGGTCGTCACGACCGGCGCGTGGTTGAATAAGCTCGTACCGAATCTTCCTCTGACGCCCTTGCGCACGCCGATGATGTGGTTCGAGCCCGCCGACAAGAACGATCCGTCATTCAGGCTCGAGAGCTTCCCGACCTTCATCCGCGCCGTCGATGCCGACAATTGGATCTGGGGCCACGGATCGGGAGATGGCTTTGCTGTCAAAGTCGGCCCCGACAGGGATCCGAATTTCCGCGAGGTCGATCCCGATACGATCGATCGCGGCATTTCCCCTGTCGATTGGAGGCTCGTGTCCGAGCTGGTGTCGAAGGCGCTTCCGGGACTCAATCCGGTCCCGGTTCTGACGACAACCTGCATGGTCACTCATTCTCCGGACGGCCACTTCCAGATCGGCCGTCCCTATGACGATCCCCGTCTGATCGTCGGCGGAGGATGCAGCGGCCACGCGTTCAAGCATGCCAGCGGCATTGGCGAGCTCATCGCCCAGATCGCATGCGGAGAGGAACCATTCGTCGATCTCGCTTTCGTGGATCCGAACCGGTTTCTCCGCGGCCAAGATCGAGGGTTGGCCTACCGGCCCCGGTACATCGAGTCCCGGGCATGACCTGGGACTGTTCGACACCACAAGAGGGGAGGTTCTGAAGAACGCAAAGCCACAATGATCCGCACCGGCATGCGTCAGGCATGCTCAAGAAACAAGAACACAATCGAACGCACCTTTCAGACTTAGGAACGACGATGAACACTGCACAATGGTACAAGTCTTTCACGCGTGTGGCGGCCTCCGCCGCGCTGACGCTCGGAATGGTCTTCGGCGGCGCAGCTGTCGCACAGACCGGGAAAGCCAATCCCTACAACCTCATCGACCCGACGCGCATCAGTGTCGGAACGATGGGAGACTCCAGGCCTTATGCCTTCGTTGATAAGAATGGCGAGTTCTCCGGCTTTGACATCGAACTCTTCCTCGATGTCGCGCGCCGGATCGGGTTCAACAAGGATCAGGTCACCTTCACCGGGCAGGACTTCTCGGCCCTGATCCCATCCGTGGCAAACGGCCGGTTCGATGTTGCCGTCGCCGCCATCGGTACCACGGAAGCCCGCAAGAAGACCGTGGACTTCTCAGATGGTTATCTCGCGGGATATCTCTCGGTCATCACGGCCGACGAGAAAATCAAGACGGACGCCGATCTGGCCGGCAAGCGCCTCGGCGTCGTCCAGGGCACCCTTCAAGAGATCTATGCGACGAAGAATTTCACCAAGTCGGATCTCGTGAAGTTCCCTGACAACAACGCCGCCATCTCCGCTCTCAACAACGGAACGATCGACGCTCACTTCTTCGATTATGAAGCGGCCAAGCAGCAAGCCGAGCGCTACAAGACGCTCAGGATCGCCATCAACGTTCCGTCCTTCGACGCTCCGGCCGGCTTTGTCGTGAAGAAGGGCAACGACTCCTTCCGGGAGGCGCTGAACAAGGGCCTGCGTGAAGCCATGCAGGACGGCACCTGGAAGCGTCTCCACGAGAAGTGGTTCCCCGGCACGCCGATGCCCGACCAGTACCTGCCGAAGTCGTAACAGCCTGAAGGATATCCCGCGTTCCTTGGCTGGAGCAGACTCCTGGCTGCTCCAGCCAAGTCCGAACCGGGGAGGCAGAGGGAACAGAACTGATGAACTGGCTGGAAAATCTGCGCCGAAGCTTCCTCGATTGGGAGTCTATGGCGGAAGTTCTGCCGAACATGATCGCGGTCGGGCTCAAGAATACGATCATTCTTGCATTGGCATCGACGGTGCTTGGTACCATCATTGGCATGATTTTGGCGGTGATGGGAATTTCTCACTCGAAGTGGTTGAGAATACCTGCGCGCATCTACACGGATGTGTTCCGCGGTCTGCCCGCAATCGTGACTATTCTGCTGATTGGCCAAGGATTTGCGAGAATTGGCAGGGATCTGTTTGGACCGTCTCCGTATCCGCTTGGCATTCTGGCTCTGAGTCTCATCGCGGGCGCGTATATTGGTGAGATCTTCCGCTCTGGCATCCAAAGCGTCGAGCGCGGACAGATGGAAGCCTCGCGCGCACTCAGCATGAGCTACGGCCAGGGTATGCGCCTCGTGGTTATCCCACAGGGTGTCCGCCGCGTCCTCCCGGCGCTGGTGAACCAGTTCATCGGCAACGTTAAGGATTCGAGCTTGGTCTATTTCCTGGGCCTGCTGGCCTCGGAGCGCGAGCTCTTCCGTGTGGGCCAGGATGCGGCGGTCGTCACCGGCAACCTGTCACCGCTGCTGCTCGCGGGCATCTTCTATCTCGTGATCACCGTGCCGCTCACGCATTTCGTCAACTACATCGATTATCGGCTACGGACCGGCAAACGACCGACTGCTGTCACCAGCGGCCTCAAAGAAGTCAGCGAGATGGAAGAGGCCGGACTTGTCTCAGGCACGGCAGGGGCTCTGGCGTCCGGAGATATGCATTTGCCTGCCAGCCCATCTCTCGCACGCAGTTCTGCGGTGCCGGTGCGTTACCAGGGAGGCAGCCTGGAGGTCTCCGATCTGAGCATGGCCTATGGCGCCCTGAAGGTCCTTCACGGCATCAATCTCACGATCAAGCCCGGTACGGTGACGTGCATCATCGGTCCGTCGGGATCGGGCAAGTCGACGCTCTTGCGCTGCCTTAACCGTCTCGTCGAACCTTCAGATGGCGACATTTTGCTGGATGGTGACAGCATCTTCAAGTTCAAGCCTGAGCATCTGCGCCGGCGCGTCGGCATGGTCTTCCAACAGTTCAACTTGTTCCCTGACCATACGGCACTCGGTAACGTCGCTCTGGCGCTTCGGAAGGTGAAGCGCATGCCGAAAGACGAGGCCTATAAGATCGCCGCGGCCCGTCTCGCCGAGGTCGGATTGGCCGAGCGCATGCACCACCGGCCTTCACATCTGTCCGGTGGGCAGCAGCAGCGCGTCGCCATTGCTCGTGCCCTAGCCATGAACCCAGAGGTCATGCTGTTCGACGAAGTGACAAGCGCCCTCGATCCCGAACTGGTCAAAGGCGTTCTGCAACTCATGGCCAGACTTGGTGAGAGCGGAATGACCATGGTGGTCGTCACGCACGAGATGAACTTCGCCCGCAAGGTGGCTGATCAGGTCGTGTTCATGGATGAGGGCAGGGTGGTCGAGGCCGGGCGTCCCGACGATTTGTTCGACAATCCGCAGAGCTCGCGCCTCAAGCGCTTCCTGTCGCAGGTCCTGTAGTTCCCGCGATCCGCTCTGCCGCGCCGCAGCTCGTGGCAGAGCAAGCACCAATTTTCAGTTAAGGAAACCTCATATGAACTCCCCATCCCGTGTTGCCCGCGTCGCCGTCGTCGGCGGCGGAATCTTCGGCGTCTCGTCAGCTGTGCAGCTTGCTCGCCGCGGCGTCCAAGTGACCCTCGTGACCGAGGGTGCCCTCGCGAGCGAGGCCTCGGGTCGCTCGCTCTCCTGGTTGAACTCCTCGCGTATGCGCTCTCCTGAGTACCATCAGTTGCGCATGATAGGGATCGACCGCTATCGGACCCTGGCGGTAAGGCATCCTGATGCGGCGTGGCTGCGCTTCGACGGCGGTCTAACCTGGGATGCGGATGACGACTCGAACGAGATCGCGAAGGTCTATGCTCATGAGCGGAGCATCGGCTACGACGCTCAACTTCTGGCGGCCGAGCAAGTTGTCGCGGTGACGCCGGGCGTCGATGCGCGGGCCATCACACGCCAGGGAGCCATTTTCAATCCCGGCGAAGGGTGGGTCGATCTTCCGTCGCTGATCGGCGTGCTGATCGAGGAGTTCTCTGCGCTTGGTGGTGAAGTCATAACCCATGCGGGACGCGCCTCCGTCGAGGTCACCGGTGGTCGCGCAACCGGGATCGCAACCGCCGACGGCAGCCGCATCGCGGCGGATGCGGTGCTGCTCGCCGCCGGGGCCACCGTGCCGAAGATTGTGGCCGAGGTCGGCCTCCGCATCGCCGACGCGACCCCGATCTCGCTTCTCGTCAAGACGAAGCCCATTGACGTCGCCTTGCGGGCCGTTCTCAACACCCCCCGTGTCGCCGTGCGACCCACGCCAACGGGCTCGCTCGTGCTCGACTCCGCTTGGTCGGAGGAGGAAGTCGTCCGGCGTCCGGACGGCACCTACGAGGTGAAGGACTCGACCATTCAGGGTCTTCTTGCCGAGGCATCGGCGGTTCTCGAAGGCAACCCGAATCTCGTTCTCGATTCTTATGGCGTCGGCCCGAAGCCGATCCCAGGAGATGGCGAGCCGGTCTTCGGCGAGCTTCCCGGGATCGCCGGCTACCATGTCGCGTTCAGCCACAGCGGAGCGACGCTGGGTCTCATCGCAGGAGAGCTTCTGGCGGACGAGATCGTGACAGGGGAGCCTCATCCTCTGCTCGCAACGTTTCGTCCCAGCCGGTTTGCTTAACCCCGAAGCCTTGCGTCCGCAGCGGGCTCGGGACAGGAGTTCCGTTTCTCAGCTTCGACACCGATGTCGGAGCTCCCGTGCCAAGAGTCAGACAGGAAAGAGCGAGGGCGCAGCAGTTGCTTTTTGTCCAAAGTCGCGCAGCATGCCGGGTTTTGGGATTGATATGATCTCTGCCAGGAGAATTTGATGCTGGATGCCGTTCATCACGTCGCCGTCATCTGCTCGAACTACGAGCGCTCGAAGCGCTTTTATGCCGAGATCCTGGGGCTTCCAATCATCCGCGAGGTCTGGCGCTCGGAGCGGCAATCCTGGAAGTGCGATCTGCAGATAGGCGCGTCCCAGATCGAACTCTTCTCGTTTCCATCGCCTCCGGCGCGGCAAACGCGGCCGGAGGCATGCGGGCTGCGCCATCTTGCCTTTTCAGTCGCAGCGCTCGAGCCCGTCATAGAGCACCTGCAAAGGCACGATGTTGCGGTCGAGCCGATCCGGCTCGACGAACATACGGGTAAGCGCTTCGTCTTCTTTGCCGATCCCGACGGCCTTCCGCTGGAGCTCTACGAGCGGTAGCGCTGTCCCGGCTTAGGGCGAAACCTTAGAGACACGCGACTGAGGGAGGAAATTGAATGTCGAAGAAAGTCAGATGGGGAATCCTGAGCACCGCCAAGATCGCCCGGGAGCATGTGATCCCGGCCCTGAAAAGCGGCGAGCTGACGGACGTGGTGGCGCTCGCCTCCCGCGATTGGCGGAGGGCGGAGGAAACAGCGGCGGAACTCGGCATCTCGAAGGCTTACGATTCCTACGAGGCGTTGCTGGCCGATCCGGGGATCGACGCCATCTACAATCCTCTGCCTAACCATCTCCATGCGCCCCTCACCATCAGGGCGTTGGAAGCGGGTAAGCATGTGCTCTGCGAGAAGCCGATTGCGCTGAATGCCGAAGAGGCCCAGCAGATCGAGGCGGCTCAGAGGAAGAGCGGCAAGCTCGTCGCCGAGGCCTTCATGGTTCGCTTCCATCCGCAATGGCAGCGGGCGCGGGAGATCGTTCGGAGCGGACGCCTCGGCGATGTTCGAGCGATCCACACGTTCTTCTCGTATCATCTCACCGACCCTGACAATATCCGCAACCGAGCCGAGATTGGTGGTGGTGGCCTTTACGATGTCGGCTGCTACGCGGTCGCGACCGCCCGCTACATCTTCGGTGCCGATCCGGAGCGCGTGATTGGTGTGTTCGACCGGGACCCGACCATGCGAACGGACCGGCTGGCGAGCGGGCTTGCCGAGTTTCCGAACGGCCGGCATCTGGCCTTCACCTGTGCAACACAGCTTGTGCCGACCCAGCGGGTGCAGATTGCAGGCACTAAGGGGCGGCTGGAGATCCAGGTTCCTTTCAACCCAAGGCGCGATCAGCCGACCCGCCTCGTGATCGACGATGGGCGGGATCTGATCGGCGGCGGGGCAGAGACGGAAGAGCTTCCCCCCGCTGACCAGTATCAGCGCCAGGGCGATGCATTCTCGCGCGCGATCTTGGAGGGGAGCAGCCTCGAATTTCCGATGGCGGATGCGATCATGAATATGCGAGTTCTTGATGCGCTCTTTCGATCCGAGAAGTCGAAGGCCTGGGAAGTCGTTTAAACATCATAACGGCGATAGCCGCTATCCAGGCAGCCGACTTGTCTCCGGAGGGATCACCTCACCGTAGTTTCCGGAAGCCTGGCCCTTCATGGCATTAAGGTTCGCTCCCGCATCGTGTATGCTTCTGGACTGTCTTCGGGGAACCAACCTGATCAGGAGACTGTCAATGCCAAAGCTTACGGTGAGTTGGGACGAGGATGGGCCTACATTGCAGACCGCGGAAGTCGAGAACCACTCGACAGATCGGCGGTGGAGCGCCCCGGTTGGTCAGCTAACGGAGGACGAGAGGCGCGAGTTGCTTTCTGCCACGCGAGCGCTGGCACGCCTGATCTCTGACTTGGCGGCCGAGGATACCTTTTTCAGCAACCCCCGCTAGCAGCATGACGTGCATGCTGCCATCGCGGCAGGTTTGAGGAAACGGCGAGGGCCGCAGTTCAGCGGGAATGGTGTGACTTCAATACGAACGCCCGCCAAAGGGCGGGCGAGAGGCCTCGGCTGAACATTGCGAGGTTTAGGCGAAGGCAGCTTGATGGGCGACACTGGCGATCTGGAACCGGGAGATGCCAAGATCGGCCAGCTCATGATCGGAGAGCTGTGACAACTCGCGCAGCGTTGCACGGTACAGCTTGTAAGCACGGATTTTCGACAGGATGTAGGTAACGAACATGGAAAGCCCCAAGACTGAGCCAGCCATTATGGCCAGCGATCTTCGCCCTTATTGCAACGAGCATATAGAAATGCAGCTCGCGCTTTGGCAGACCTCATAATAAAAAGCAGTTATGCTTCTACCGCATGACAGTCCGTAAAAGGCGGGCTGGAAGTCGACGATCCGCGACGGATAAAAAAAGCGCCCCTTCCAGGGCGCTCAAGGTTCCAGCCTGAGGAACAGAGCCGGATAAGATCTCCTACGATACCGTCGTTCAATTGACGTTGCGCTGGATCAAACTCGGCAGGATTTCACCTGCTACGACCTAACAGGCGTTGCTGCTTTCGTGATCGTTTCGTCGGCCTGCCGCCGTGTTCCACGCCGTCCACACAAACCTTCTCGGAACTGCGTTCCCAGTTCCTCCCTGGAGAGCCGAAGACTTCGATGAGGAGCCCAGAACGTCGCCCATCGGCACATCCCGGAGCTAGACCCAATGTCCGCTCATGCAGTGAACAACGGACGTTCCTGAAGGGCAGGGGAACTTCAGAACCTGCCATAAAGCAGTTCTTCGCGTTCAGGGTCAAATTCGACGCGGCGAAAAGGTCGTCCGGCGGATCTTTCGATGAGTGGGTACTCTTCCAAAGAGGCGCTCGTAGAGAAGGCAAAACCGCCAGCACAGATTCGAGTATGTGTTTACGAATATAAGCCATTTGAAAGGTATATTTGCTTTATGATATGGACTAAATTCAAGGATATGTATTAAATCCTGCGACATATTTCCAAAAGCTGTGCAAAATACACCAAGCATTAAAGATGCTACGAACAAGTGCTACCCAAAGTTGGCGTCGTGTGTTGCGATCGTAGACGAATGGACGTGTCTCTACTGCGCGGAACCTCTCAATTCTGACGAAGCGTACTTGCGAAGCGTACTTGTTCGGAATCGCACCTACCGACGTTACGGTAGCCGGTTCAGTGACATGGCTGAGGCCATTCACATATTCCGCCGAACAAGATTGGATGAGTGGCGTGAATGAGGATTGCCATGGCTGTGTTAAATCCATCAGTCGATGATCAGTCGGATGAAGCAGCTAAGGACATTATCCTTGTCGTCGATGACGAAGTGCTCGTCCGGGAGTGCCTCATTGAGGCAATGAAAAGCGCTTTCTCCCAAACCCTCATACTCGGCGCCGGCTCCATTGCGGAACTTTCTCATCCTCCTGGAATGGAAGTTGCCCTGGTGATCTTCAAGGTCAAATCACAGCCTGTTCTGCGCGAGAGAATGGCTTACGACATCAGGACCATTGCTGGATATTTCCCTCAGGCATCTGTCGTCGTCATTGCAAGTTGCGATGATCCTGCCGATATCGAGATTGCGATTGCATCAGGCGCGCAGGGCGTCATTCCGATTTCGGCTTCGCTCAAGATAGCCGTCGCCGCCGTGCAACTCGTCATGGCAGGCGGTCATTATTTTCCCCGCCAGGTCAACGAAGGCTCCCAGCTTCGTGAAGGAATGGTGAGGAGCCCGTATCTTGCAGAGTTCAATGGTGCTCTGTCGCTCTCTCAGAAACGGCTGCAACAATCAAGGGACCTATCCGGAGACGATGCAACAACTGGGCCGGGAGCAATCGGTCTTGCGTCTATTCTCACGGCCCGTGAGGCGGAGGTCCTGGCGGCTCTGCAGAAGGGGTATCCCAATAAGTGGATTGCCCATCACCTTAACCTTTCAGAAAACACGGTGAAGGCCCACATTCGAAAAATCATGCGCAAGTTGCATGCCACCAATCGAACTGAAGCCGTCATTCTCTCGCAGCAACTGAGGTCTACAAGCGGCGAGGAATAAGCCGACCAACGCTCTCCACTTCAATTCGCGACGCCCTCAATCCTCTCTGAACGCGCGATTAAAGCTGTCGAGGAAGGGCCTCAAGGCGTAGAGAGCCACCGTGCTCTGCCCGGTCTTGATGAAAGCCTCGACCGGCATGCCGGAAACCATATCGACTCCGCTGGCTCGAACCAGGTGCGGATCGTCGATGCGAATCCTGGCGGCATAATAAGGTTGATCCGTCCTCTTGTCTGTCAAACGGTCGGCCGAGACATAAATGATCGTACCTGCAATCGGGGGAATGCGACGCTGGTTGTAGGGCAGGAGGCGAATTTCGGCGCGGAGCCCAAGACGAACCACGTCAATGTCCTCAGGCCTAAGCCGCGCAGTGATGATGAGCCGGTCATCCATAGGGACCAGATCCATCAAGGGAGCTCCGGCGCCGATCACGCCTCCAGTCGTGTGGATTCTAAGGTCGGTGATCACGCCGTCCTCCGGTGCCTTAACATCCGTCCGCGATAGCTGATCATCGAGAGCTCGTATCTTTTCAAAAAGAATGGCAATCTGGCTCTGTGCTTCCCTAAGAGATTGTGCAATCTCGTTTTGACGGTCGCTCTCGAGCTTGATGAGGGTCGCTTGCGCTTCGCTGATGACTTGGCGAGCGCGCGAAATCTGGGCAGCCACTTCGCCCTTGCGCCCGTCGACTTCAACCATCTCCCGGTCGAGGGAGAGGAGACGCGGACGACGCTCAAGCCCTTTGTCGACGAGAGAGGCCACCGCAGCTCTCTCCTCGCGGATGATGCTTGCTCGCTTCGCTGCTGCCGCTCCCTCTGCCTGAAGTCCGACGATCTCTTCTTCGACCTGCGAGATGCGCTGGCGGATAATGGCTTCTTGAGAATGAAGGACCTGCAAACGAGTCTGAAAGATCTTCTGCTGTCCAGCGATGATCGTTGCGATGGATGGATGACTGGCCTGAGCCGCTTGCATTTCCGCGGGGATGACGATCTCTTGCAGATTGTCTCTTTCGGCAATCAGGCGCGCCTCCCGCATTCTTGCGTCCCAGTACTGCTCGGACCAGCTCTGGCGCTCCGCGTAGGCTCTGGTCTGATCCAGGCGAACGAGTACCTGCCCGCTTTTCACGGTATCGCCGTCCTTGACCAGAATTTCTTTGATAATCCCGCCCTCCAGGTGCTGAATGATCTTGCGGCTGGATTCCGCCTCCACCAGGCCCGGCGCGATTGCAGCGCTCTCCAAGGGCGCAAAGGCGGACCAGACCCCGAGGATGCCGAGGAATCCAAAGAGGAGCATGTTCCCCACCCTAATAACACCGCGCATTCGCGGTACGGGAGTTGGTGGAACCAAGGGGGGCTGCCAGACGAGGGCTCGCGGGGAAGGATCGTTGGCTCCTGTCACGATATCTGTCCTTTCGGCATCATGGACGCTGTTTAGACCCGTGCTCCTATCTCGAGGCGTTGATCTGAGGACGGCGCAGATGGCGTTCGAAGATATCCTGGCTTCTGCCGAAAGCGCTGAGCATCCCGTCTTCCAAAATTGCGATCTTGTCCGTGACGGGCAGGATTCCGGTGCGATGAGTAATCACGACGATCGTCGTTCCGTCGGCTTTGAGACTCTCGATAGCGTTGAACAGGATCTGCTCGCCCTTGTAGTCCAGATGCGCATTGGGCTCGTCGAGCACGACAAGACGTGGCCGTCCGAAACAGGCCCGCGCAATGCCCAGGCGCTGGCGCTGTCCTGGACGGAGGCGCGATGTCGCCTCGCTCATCTCCGTGTCATACGCCTTGGGAAGGCGCATGATGATCTCGTGCATGCCCACCATTTGCGCCGCCCTGATGACCTCCGTCTGATCGGGGTCGGTCAGGCAACTGATGGCTTCTGCGACGGAAGCGCCGACCAGCTCGATCTCCTGAGGCAAATAGCCGACGTAAGATCCACCTACCGCTCGCCGCCATGTAGCCACTCCTATCGTGTCGAGCGTGATGCAGCCGATGGCGGGATTAGACAAACCGGCAATGAGATGTCCCAGAACAGATTTTCCTGAACCGGACGGCCCGATCAGGCCGAGGCATTCGCCAGGAAGCAGGCGCAAAGAAACACCCTTCAAGACAAACGCGTTTCCGCCAGGGGGGCAATAGCTGACATCGGATACGGATAGATATCCAACGGGCTCAGGCAGTCTCAGCCTGTGCGGCTGCGTGGCCGGAGCCGTGGCCAGAACCTCGGCGAGGCGCCTGTATGCATCGCGCATGGAACTGATTGTTCTCCAGCCGCCTGCGACGCCTTCGATCGGGGCGAGCCCTCGTCCGAAGAGAAGGCTCGAGGCAAAAATGATGCCTGGATTCCGCTGCTCTTCGAGCACGAGCCATGTCGCTACCCCCATGATGAGAACCTGTGCCAATGCCTTTGTCGGCCGCGCCAGAGCCTGAACCCGCTCCGTCCGGCGGGCTGCCGTTTGGAACGCGGTCTTGGCCTCCTCGGCATCATTATGGACCTGCCGTACCGCTCCGTTGATCAGACCGAGGGCCCGGATGACAGAGAGGCTGTTGAGGGCATGCCACAGGTGGCTGAAGCTCCTGGCTTGGGCGCTCGCGGCCTGTGCAAGCGGCACTCGGGTGGTGATCTCTCCCATGAGCGCGAAGCCGAATAGCAGAATTGCGCAGGCGGTACCGATCCCGCCGAGAAGCGGATCGAGGAAAAAGAGTACGCCGAGGAAGAGCGGGGCCCACAGCAGATCGAACAGCAGGGTCGAAATCGGGGATTCGATGAATTGGCGTAGCGTCCCGAGGTCGCGGTAGGCCTCGTTTGCCCGGCTGGAATTGACCTGTGAGGCATATTCGAACGTTGCCCATAGAACGACATGACGAAGCCGGTCATCCAGCCAGGTCGCAATGCGTGTGAGCGCCGCTCGGCGCACGGTATCAAGGAGAGCACCGGCAAGAACCGCCAGGCAGACGATCAGAGTCAGCATCACCAAGGTGTCGACGCTTCGGCTCGACAGAACACGGTCATAGACTTGGAGGAGATAGATGGATGGTGCCAGGAGAAGCAGGTTGAAGCCACAGCTGTAGGCGAACACGAGCAGGAACGAACTCGTACATGCTGTCAGGGCGGCCTGTAGGGGTGTCTGCCGGATGCGGTTATCGACTGAGGTCATTGCGATAAATCACGGCTCGTGCTTCGCGTTCTCTGCGCGCCCGACTGTTCGAATATGCGCGGCATAAGGGGAAAGGATCCGGCAGGCGTGCCACCGGATCCCAGGGTGAAAACTTTATCCGTGTGCGTCCGGATAGTGATCGCTCTCGCTATACTCAATCAGCTTATTGTGAACCTCGAAATTCGTAGGATGGACTAAGGAGAACACGACCGGCCCGCCATCGGCGCTGTTGCCGTTTCCACCATCGCCGCCGATGCCTGCGACCTGGTAAGCGCCTTGGTCGAAATACGCGAAGTTCTTCTGATCGGCCGATGTCGGAGCGTTGATATGTGCGGTGTTGCCGCCGGTATCCAGATACTGGTCGCCGTTGGAGCTGGCCCAGCCGCCCTTGCCGGTGCCGTAGCCTTTTCCGCCGTCTCCGCCTTCACCATAGCCGCCATAACCGCCGTAGCCACCCTTACCGCCATGGCCGCCGTCGCCGCCGTCGCCGCCTTCACCGTAGCCGCCTTTGAGATCGTGGGCTTTCTTGCCGCCATGGCCGCCATAGCTACTGTCGCCGCCGTCGCCGCCCTTGCCGCCATCACCACCATAGCCGCCTTTGCCGCCATAGCCTCCGGTGCCATCGCCGCCATAGCCGCCCTTGCCGAACCCTTTGCCGTCGCCTCCGTCGGCATCCCATTTTGCGTAGGCGTCGACCGTGTCTCCGACATCTGCCTTGATATGGGCGCCATACGCGTAGTTATCCGGCTTGAAGACTGCCGTATCGTTGTCGGTCTGGTTACCTGAATTCTTGCCGTCGCCGCCGTTGCCGGCATTGCCGCCGCTGGTGTCGATGTGATCGAACTTGATCGTGTCTGACGCATCTAAACTCGGATACCATGATGGCATTGCTGCCTCCCTGTGATGTTTTCCCGAGAAGGGCGAGATTCCGGCTGGGAATCGCGCCACGCCGTGATTATGGGATTGCCCACCTGTCGGCTGTAGAGACCACTTTGAATGCTCGCACGTCACCTGAAAGTGTGATCGTTCCTTCGAAGGTGTGACATACGATCGGATGAGAACTCGCCCGAATTGATCTCTCGGGTTTCCTGCCGAGTCACGTCACACTGGACGACATCGTCATTACAGGTCGGCAGATTTACTGCCCTAGTCGAGAGTCAGACGATGTTGTTTCGGCGCGGAAGAGATGATGCATTCCGGCTAGGCGAACCGAGTTATTCCCCGAGCAGCATCCGCCCTCTCGATGATCAGGGTACATCGCAGGGGGATGAGCATAGCTCTCCCTACCAGCGGGAGCATTCCAACACGAAAGAGAGCATCGAGACGGGGTATAACCATCACGAGGTGTATGACCTTGCTCCCTGGCAAGCGGACACTTCTCGGCATACCTTGGAGGGCAGGACAGACGGCCTCGGCGCTCTGTTGACCGATGGAGGAACTGCAGGAAATGGCGGACATGGCGCTTTCATTGGCGCAATGGTGGACTCCGACGTCGCGATTTATATTCCGCTCAACATTGCCATAGACGCCTATGGAGGAGAGGCGACGGCTACTCAGATCGATGCCGTCGTCTTCAATCACCATACAGGTCAGATAGCCGGGACTGGCGGCGGCGGAGGTGAGGGCAACACTGGCGGGGGCGGTCATGCAGCAGCCATCTGGAGCGCGGGCCACACAAGTGAGGAGACACAAAGCGGCCATGCAGGATCGTCGTCGTCCCTACATCCCGAGACGGCATCTATCTTTGGAAGCGCCGGACACGCCGGCAACGGCGGAGACGGCATCTTTCTCGGAGCCATGTTGGACATGGATGTCGCGGTCTATGCTCCAATCAACATTGCGATCGGCTTTGGCGGCAACGTAACGGCTATCCAGTACAATTCCGTTGTCTTCGACCAAGGAGCAGTTCAAGTTGGAGGAATTGGCGGTCAAGGCGGCAACGGTAACAGCGCCGTCGGAGGTTCAGGATTCTGGTCTCTTCTGCATTCAGACACCGTGCACACCGGCGGAGGGGCCGCCGGCAATGGAGGTGACGGCGTCTTCGTCGGCATCATGAACGACAATGATGTCGGGATCTACGCACCCATCAACATTGCCATTGGCGGATCGGCTATTGGTTCATCAGGGTCTTCGGGAGAGTTGCACTATTCCGGCGATTGGCCGAGCGACGTGATGGATGGCTATGGCGGCCTTGATCTGAACCATGGCATCGAGATGCTGATCCATGATCTTATCGATCCGACATAAACGTCTGCCCATCAGCACCTGCCTGAGGCTTGAATGTATTTGGGCAGAACGACGTCTTGCACCTTCGATCTTGTAAGCGGATGGACAGGAAGTGGATTTGACGCACTCGATCCCGGCTAACGATCGAGCCCTCTGTCTTTCGGGCCGCGGCATTCGCCCTTTCGCGGAACGCCACTGACGAGGATGTGCCGCTGCAGTCGAAGCTCTCTCGATGGATTAACTATAGGAGAAGTAAAGCCCGAGTTGTTCGCTCGGGACAGTAGACCGATGCTGCAAGCGCAGATCAAAATCGTCCCAGAAACGGCCAGGGCTGGGGACCTTCGGGGAGCACTGTCATGTTTCGTTGCGTGAGCGTACTTGTCATTGCAGGCCTTTGCTTGGCCTTGGTAGGATGCTCAAACCAAAACTCCGTTACGGTACCTTTTATCAAGCGACCAAAGGATCATGTCGCTGTCCGTTCATCGCCAGTCGAGAAGATCCCAGGACAGCGAGTGCAGACTACGCCTTTTAACAATTCGATCCGGATCATCTCTGGGGAGGAAAACAGCACTTATTCACGCACGCTCGACAGCTTGTCGGAGATCTTGAGCCAGCGCCAAATACGCTTGCAGCCCATCGCCAGCCAGGGGCCGCTCCAGGATCTCGTGAGCCTCCTTCATCGCGCTGACATCGACACCGCGATCGTGCAAACAGACGTCATCGAGGGAGTGGCGAGCCACGTACAAACGGCTGCTCGCGAGCGGCTGCGATATCTCTTTCAGGTTTCGAGCAAGGTCGTTCACGTTCTGGCGCCGCGTGACATCACCGACATCCGCCAACTTGAGGGCCGCAAGGTCAATATCAGTCGGCCCGGGAGCGATGCACATCTGACAGCCGGCCTGATGTTCGAAAAGCTCGGCATCAAGCCAGAGTTCACAACCTATGATCAGGATACCGCGTACCAACGTCTTCGAGCGGGTGAAATTCAGGCCTCGATCCTTCTCGCATCGCATCCTTCGACCGAAGTTCTCGCCTTTCCATCGTCTGGTCGCTTTCATCTTCTCCCGATCGTTCTTGAAGAGGGCACATCGCATTACCGTTCGGTCCAGTTGACCGCCGACGAATATCCTCACCTGATTGAAACAGGGCAACAGGTTAGGACCATAGCGGTCGGCCGCATTCTCGTCGTGAGAGATTGGCCGGAGGAAAGCCGCCGCTACAAGCGTTTGATGAATTTGGCTGAGGTCATAGACTCGCACCTTGATGAGTTGAAGCAATCCGACCAGGGGCTCCAACGAGGCGAGATCGATCTGCAGGCAGCGCCAGGCTGGCAGCGATTCAAGCCAGCGCAGAGCGTCATTGATAGGAGGTCCCGGCAAGCTGATGAGCAGCGTGCGTTCGAGAGATTGATCACGGCAAGCGGCGTCTGCTCCATGCCGCTCTCGACGGCCATGCGCGAGCGCCTTTACAAGGAGTTCATCGACTGGCAGAGGGCGCGAGACAGGGCCGCACCTTCGCTAACATCCGGTTCCAGTCCCCAATGAAGGGCTATGTGCTTGGCGTATGCCTGGATGTGGCTTGTTAGCAAAGCTGTTCGAAAAGGCGAGGCGGGGCTGTGAAGCGGCGAGGCTTAACCCCTGAACAGTATGAGGCCCGCAAACCTATCTTTCGCTTCGACTTAGGAGGTTGGCCCTTCCAGAGACAGGCTCAAGGACAACGACAAAATCAACGGCTGGGTGTTTGTCGTTGGCGCCATGGCCTTCTTTATGCTGGTAAAATACCTTTCGACTCTATGACACCGGGCTCTCAATAGAAGCGTAATTCGCAGAAGCCCCTTCAAGGAACTCGACCCGCTCACAAACAAACGTTCATGAGCGGCAGGCGAAGGCGACGAGGGGAGGGGCCTGTACCTGTAATAATTACAATTTACCAGATAACATAGCCGATTACCGCGATCCTGCGCGGCGTTCGGGCTGCACAACCGCCCCATAAGAAGGCCGCTATAAGAAAGCTTAACGGTTAGCGGCCGGGTCATTATTTTTCCTCCGTCGACCTTGACGGTTCAGATCAGCACCCCACTTACCGTGATGTTGTTACGTTGCAGCATAGCATTCAACTAAGGAGATGGTTATGCCAAAGGCACCGATCCCCCCGGACAACATTCGCAATCCGCCCTCGAAGCACTACACGCATTTCGTGCGCAATGACGCCAACTCGATTTCCGAAGTAGATTTCTACTACGGCCCTCGATACATCGGCGGCAAGGAAGGCCCCTGGGGTCGCAGTGATTTTCTGTGGACCACCTTGGGCAACAACACATACAAGCGCGATCCTGCCGACTATCACATCGAACGGGAAGAGCCGCTGGACGAGTACGTGCCGCCGCGCTTCTGGGTAGACCCTCGTTGGGACTACCATCATTTGTGATAGGTCGGGGCCGGTTCTCCGGCCCCGCTTTCAAAACGGAACAGCATCTTTTCTGCGGCCTACAAGCGCTTCGGCATGGGCCGCGCGAAACATTGTGGAAGGCCACGTCGGTGTAATCGGTCGCAGTGGCGCCTTCCGGCATAAGAGAGATAGCCGTCGAACCACGTCTCCCAAACGACCGTTTTTGAAGCCAAAGGATTAAAAGGAATAACGTCCGCTTTTGACCCAGTGCCGAGCTTCGCCTTCGATTGTTTTTGGCCGTTCTGTGCCATGGCTACCTCCTCTGAGAGATGAGGAAAGCCGCGACATCACCGGAGTAGGGCCGCAAGGCGTCAGCACAGCAATGACAGTACGCCTTGCCCGCGGCGCAAAATAGTCGGGAACCTTCCTGTTCGTGCCCCTGTCTAATCGGTATGCCTGAGCAACCCACCTCCGAGCTGGAGTTGTCCGGCCTAGTCGATGCCGAACTCGTGCGCCTCGCGCGTGAGGGGAGTGCGTCCGCGCTGCGCCTGATCGTTCGGCGTCACAACCAGCAGCTCTATCGCGTCGCGCGGGCGATCGTCCGGGACGACGCTGAGGCCGAAGATGTGATGCAAGAGGCCTATTTGAGCGCGTTCCGACATCTCGCAAAGTTCCGGGCCGATGCGAGCCTTTCGACGTGGCTGACGCGCATCGTCGTGAACAAGGCGGTGGACCGTCGCCAACGAGCGAACATCATGCTGCCGTGGGATACCCTCGATAGGATCGAGCAACCGGACGTCGCCGTTTTGCCGGATCGCGCGTCCGAGTTCGATCCGGAGCGGACCGTAGCCCGGAGCCAGATTCGCGACCTGCTGGAGCGCGCGATCGACAACCTGCCCGAACCGTTCCGCGTAGTGTTCGTGATGCGCATGGTCGAACAACTCGACACCAAGGAGACGGCATCCGCGCTCGGTCTTCCCGAAGAAACAGTGAAGACGCGTCTCCACCGCGCCAAGAAGCTCATGCGCAAGCAGGTGCAAACGACGCTTGCCTCGGCCCTGACTGACACTTTTCCGTTTCAGGACCCCCGTTGCGCCGCCTTCACCGACGCGCTGCTGGCTCGACTTGTCGAAGGGGGAACCGATCAGTCGGTCACGGCAGCATCGCTGAAGCGGTGACCATCCACGACACCATGGAGGAGACCATGACCAGCGCTCCTATTCCAAAGCTCTCACGCCGCGAGTCGCTGCACGCCCTTGCCGTCGCGGGCCTATGTTCCAGCGCCGGGCTGCACTGGCCAACCCCGGCACTCGCTCAGGCGGCTTCCCCGTCAGACCTCAAGGACGAGGATATTTTCCAGTTCGCCCTAAATCTCGAATACATGGAGGCCGAGTATTACCTGCGGGCGACCACAGGCAAGGGCATTGACGCAGCCGACCTCGGCTCCGATCCCGGCAGCGTGAAAGGTGGCCGCAAGGTGTCGTTCCAGGATAAGGCGATCGGTGAATTCGCCGACGAGCTCGCAGAGAACGAACTCGCGCATGTCCGCTTCTATCGCAAGACCTTGGGCAGCCAGGCTGTAGACCGCCCTGCAATCGATTTTGAGGCCGGATTCGCAGCCGTGGCCAAAGCGGCCGGCCTGCCGGATTTCGACCCGTTTGCCAACGATATGAACTTCCTGCTCGGCGGCATGCTGTTCGAGGATGTCGGTGTGACCGGCTATGCCGGTGCGGCGCCACTGCTCCAGAAGAAGGAATTCGTCGAGGCGGCCGCCGCGATCCTGGCCGTCGAGGCCTACCACATGGGCATGGCCCGCTCGCAGCTCTACCAGATGGGCGACAAGGCCCAGAAGGCGGCGAATGCAGTGTCGGTTGCGCGAGACAAGCTCGACGGTCCGGCGGACAAGGATCAGGGTATAGAGCGCAATGGCAAGGCAAACTTCGTCCCCGCGACACCGGACGGCATGGTCTTCCGCCGGACGCCGCAGGAGGTGCTCCGCATCGTCTACCTCACGGACAAGGCTGGGGTGGACAGCGGCGGCTTCTATCCCAAGGGCATGAACGGCACGCTCAAGAGCACATAGACACTCGATTGACGTAGGTGGCGCACAAGCGCGCCATCTCTGCAGTAGGGGCTTCGACTACTCTGGAGGGAGATTACGATGCCTGAGAAGCGAAATCGCGTCACACTGATTGATCTGGATGGCCCTGTCTTTTCCCGCCGCGCCTTCCTGCGAGGCACCGTGCTCGGCGCGGCTGCGGCTGGCACCGGCACGCTCTCAGCCTGTATGCCAATGATGCCACCGCAAGCGGCGGCACCTGCGCCAGCAGGACCCCCTATGGTGGCTCGTGGGCTGCCCCGGAACGTGCCCAAGGCCGTCGCGCGCTACCAGGACCGCCCGAACCGAGGCCAGCGCTGCGGGCGCTGCATGCACTTCATTGAGCCGGGTGGCTGCGAGATCGTGACTGGCCGGATCAGTCCGCAGGGCTGGTGTCGCTATTTCGAGGCCATGGCGTAAACGCGGTTGGTGCAATCGGACAACCATCGCGCCAAGTTCGCGGTCGCTTCGGAGACGATGTAGGTCTGGCGCCGAGCAGTGACGGGAGCGGAGGCGCTCGGGGATAATGAGATCAAGAGGCTGCCCCCAGCGCCTCGGCAGCGCTATGCCCGAAGATCCGCTCGGTGCCAGGGTTCCACACGCGGATGATCCCGGCGCGGTCCGTCGCCACCACGGCGTCAGCGGCTGCGGGGAGAATTGCGTCGCCCACAGGCCGGGGCAGATCCATTCTCCCTCCTCTCAGATACCCGTCATGGATACTCGTCACGGAGAGGATCCGGATCAGGTTCCCTGGTCCGAGACGGCGACCCGGTGGCGGTAGACCATCTCCCACCCGCGCCAGCCCGTGTAGAGCAGGAGCAGAACGACGACGAGTGAGATCAGGAGTCCCGTCGGTAGAACGGCGGCATCCCCGGACTCGTAACGGCGATACCAGTTCCACAACGACAGGAGGACCACGACGACGTTGCCGAGCATGTGGTGCCAGGCCGCCGACAGGCTGCGGATTCGCCGATCGCCCAGGAAGTCGGTGAGACCAGCCACAGCCGCGAGAGCCGCCATGACCAGCGCGGCGCCCAGGAGATAGATCGAGGCCGTACTCCAAGCGCTGTTACCTGTGTTCCAGAACAGGAGGTCACACGCGAGGGTAGCCACCAGGAACGCCACCGGAAACGGGATCAGCATCGGATGCAGGGGGTGTCCGGCGATCCGCGCGGTGCTTTGAGGATTTCCTGTTGCTACGGGGTTCTCGGCACGCATGGCATTCTCCATTCCTCATCCAGCGGTACGTTCCGCACGTGTTGTCCCTCGCGGTAAAGGAGTGCGACGCCGGTCGAGACCACCGATGATGACTACGATGGAAACCGTTTCGCCTCTGCTGATGTGCGTGACGTTTCGGGTTGCGGCATCGTCATTCATCCGGATGCTCCACCAGACCGAGCCGCCCTAGGACTGTCTCCGTGATCCGGGCGCAGCGAGTGCCGGCGCACGGGAACACGTCGTCGACAGCTGATGACAGGGTTCTGTCGAGAGACTGCCGCAGGAGGCGCCGGGCGCGATGGAGCCTGGTTTTCACTGTCTCCGGGCGCAGACCCAGATGCGTCGCGGTCTCCTCGGTGCTCATCTCCTCGATATCGCGGAGCACAAAGACCGCGCGGAACGGATCCGGCAGTTGGTCCACCGCCCGTTCGAGCAGACGTCGCACCTCGGCTCGGGCGGTGGCAGCTTCCGGGTCGCTGTCCTGGCGAGCCGACGGCAGGTAGATCACGCGGGCCTCTCCTTGATCGTTGATTGCATCGATATCCTTCAGGTCGACCACGATGCGTCGCCGTCGGAGTCGGCCCAGTGCCTCGTTCAGCGCAATGCGCGTGAGCCAGGTTGAGAGCTGTGCCTCGCCCCGAAAGCCGTCCAGGTGGGTGAAGGCACGAACGTAGGTCTCCTGGACCACGTCCTCGGCCTCGGCATCGTCTTTGAGGACGCTGCGGGCCACGCGGTAGAGACGACGATTGTGCCTCTGCATGATGAGCCGGACCGCGGCCCCATCTTGATTTCGGACCCGTTCAACCAGAGCACCGTCATCGAGAGTATCCAACGGTGCCACCGCGACTTTTGCCGTTTGCATGGCCAAGCTCCTGTCTCTTGTTATTAGATAGGCCATCCTGACAAAGGTTCCCGAACCAGACTGCCCGACGGACAGGCCGTCTCAGCGTGATGGGCGCCGGGAGGAAGGGAGCCGCCGAAGCATTCCTGTCTGGGCCGCCGACTCCGGTCCCGGACAGAGGGACGCCAAGCGTGTTCGGTTCTCCAGGCTCACGTGCAGATGACGGTGGATGAGGGGAAACGCCACACCCGTTACCAGTCCCCAGAGAAGCTGGGCTAGCAGCAGTCCAGCAGCAGGATAGCCGCGCAGGATGGGCTCGTCCGGCAGCCATTGCAGCAGCGGGATCGGGCCCAGCATCCAGAGGACGAAGCCATACGCCATCCCGAAGAGCCAGCCGCCTCGCACATCGTTGGCCGCTCGCTGGAACAGCCAGCCATAAAGGAGCCCGCCTAGGAGCATCAGGCCGGCGTAGGCAAGACCGGCTGCGAGCACCGATGTGCCGGTTACTCTGGCAGGTGCA
Organism: Microvirga vignae; assembly: GCF_001017175.1. Taxonomy (GTDB): domain Bacteria; phylum Pseudomonadota; class Alphaproteobacteria; order Rhizobiales; family Beijerinckiaceae; genus Microvirga; species Microvirga vignae. Next base: position 27,419 of record NZ_LCYG01000128.1, read on the forward strand.
TCGAGCGCCTGGAAACCGGCGAGGACAGCCAGGGCGGGCAAGGAGGCGATCACTCCTGCCGTGGCGCCTGCGAGAAGCGGCCGTTGGGTGGGGCCGGCATCAAGGCCATGGGCTCGGAGCATCCTAAGCATGGAACCTTTTCGCCTCCTTTGTCACAGCCTCCGAGGCCGCTTCCAGTGCGGCCTCCAGGGACGGGACCCCGGCGAGGTCGGCCTGGAAGAGGCCCACGAGGTGCTGATAGGCGAGGCCAACGGGTCGCGGATCGCGGTTGAGGTCGAACAGGCCGACCGGATTGACGTTGCCGAGCGGCTCCCGCAGCGCGATGTCCCAGTCGACCTGATCCGTGAGCGAGTACCAGGTGAAGCCCACGACCGGTACGCCCGTCTGGCGGATCAGCTCCACATTGTGCCACTGCCGCCAGAGCCAGCGCGGCCCGTCGCGGGCGTCCATGCGGTTGGTCTCGGTGTGCATCATCGGCCGCCGGTAGCGCTGGTAGTACTGACCTGCGATGGCGTACCACCCGAACAGCTCGCCCAGCGCCTGCGCGTGCCCGTTGCTGTCGATGAGCTTTTCGTTCCACTCATAATAGTCGACACCGAGAATGGCCCGCCTGCGCACATCCTGCTGCATGAACCACGCGTATTCCTCGGCCGGCATGCCGTGCTGGAGAAGATAGTCGCGCATGTCCTCGTGCACCGGACGGCCGTAAAGGAGATCGAGCGGCAGGAAGCGCCGCTCGTTCTCGAAGGCGGCGATGCGGCGGATCTCAGGATCGGGGCAGCAGGGCTGGTAGAACTCGCCGCTCTCGCTGTTGACGAACACGGCATCGGGACGCTCGCTCGCAATCGCCTGCATCATCAGCACGCTGGCCTTGGCGAGGTGACGGACGGCGATGACGAAGGCGCGCTCGTCCCGGGTCTGCTCGTTCCACACCCCTTCGAGAGCGCTGAGCTTTGCGCAGACATACATCTCGTTCACAGGAGTGTAGAGCCGCACCCATGGATAGCGTCGGGTGAACGCCCGGGCATAGTCGGCGAGCGCGTGCGGCACCTCCGGGTTCTGGAAGTTCTGCAGCCAATCGGGCAGGCCGAAGTGGCACAGGTCCATGATCGGCACGATGTCGAGGCGCTGCATCTCGGCGGCCACCTCGTCCAGAAAGGCCCAGTCATACTGACCGGGTCCGCGATGAATGAGATGCAGGGGCGGGCCATAGCGCAGGTAGCGAAGGCCGAGATCCCGGACAAGTCGCAGGTCGGTGCGCCAGTGGCGGTAATGGCCGCAGGCCGCCATCTGATCCATGCGCCAGCGCCCGGCCTCAAGGGTGGGATAGCTGCACTCGATGCCGGTGGCGAACATGAACCCGTGATCAGCGGGCTCGGGAGCCGAGCTGACGGGCGGGCATGCTCCGACGGGCCGGGGGCTCAGGCGCGGTGACCGGCTCACCGGGTAGCCGACGGGCCGGGTGTAGAGCAGGCCCAGCACGGTGCCCCAGATCAGGTGGCCGGCCGCGATGGAGAGCAGCTCGTGCACGCCGCCGCTCAAGCCGAATAGGCCAGAGGAGGACAGCTGGCCGCTTTGGACGAGCGGGTGCATCAAGTCGAACTGCGGATGCATGATGAAGATCGCCAGCGGCATGGGCACGAAGGCGAACACCATGCCCTGGAGGGCAGGGCGCAGCGGCAGGACGGACCAGAAGAAATAGGCGTAGAACACAGCCCAGATTGCACCGACCAAGAGGTGCAACAGCATGCCGACGGTCCAGGATGCCCAAGCGCTCGCATGGGGCAGCACCAGGGTTCCGAGCGTGCCGACAATGTCAAAGACGGGGAGCCCGCCCCAGATCAGCAGCCGGGCCGCGGCTTCCCAAGCCACTGCACCTGCCATTCCGGCGAAAACCGCCTTTGAGTAGGCAACCGAGCGGATCATGTCGCCCTCATCTCTATTCGGTGGGGCCTCGGTGGCTGATCAGTAGATGGGCGGGAGCCTGGAAGGTTCCCGCTGCGGCGTTGTCGCCTTAGCTGGCAGCGGGGGCACCGAGGCAGGCTCGGTCACCTGCGGGCTCGCGCGGCAATGCTGGCTGCGGAGTTCCACGCCGCCACAACCAGTGCTTCTGGCCAGCGATCGTAACCGCGACCTCGTCGAGGCGCCAAATATCGCGGCGGCTCGGGGCTCGCGCTCAGGCGGTGGGCGTAGTTCGGCCCAAACTTCAAGGCCTAGCGGAGGACGGTCTCGTAGGAGACGAGGACGCCGCGCTCCAGAAGCATCTCCTCGACCAGCTGCAGGCTCAATGGGAACCTGAAAATAGAGCCAGACCGCATCGGCGATGATCTCGGGTGGAACGCGGCAGCGTTTGTCGCTGACGGGCCGGTCATGCCGGCCCATCGGCACGCCTTGCTCTCATCCTCGGGTTGATGTGACAACACCGAAAAAGGCCACCTGCTGAGGCGGCCGAGTTCAGGGAGGAAACCATCAGGGGAAGCCGTGACGGAGGAGAGGGATCCAAGATGCGTCGAGCGAAAGATGGACCCCACTTGAACCAATACTCCCATGACTAGAGAGCATGGAACAGGCAGAGGTGTTTACGGATCACCAGGCTCAGTGCGCCATCAGCACGGGGACCGTCATCGACGCGAGGATGGTCCGGGTCGTGCCACCAAGCACCATTTCCCGCAGCCGCGAATGGCCATAGGCGCCCATCACGATCAAATCTGCGGACTCATCCGCAGCATATGATACGAGAGTGTTGGCAATATCCAGATCTCCGCGCGTAAGCGTCTTTACCTCGGCTTGGATTCCGTGCCGAGCCAGATGCCGTGCCATGATCTCGGCTGACGCATGCGAGCCCCCTCTCGAGTGTGGGTTTGACACCGTCACAACCTTGACCTGGTCGGCCATTTGGAGGAGCGGCAGGGCATCAGCGACAGCGCGGGCGGCTGGGCGCCCCTCGTCCCAGGCGACGAGCACGGTCCTGAGCTGTGGGGGCACATGGATGTAAGGCACGATCAACGCTGGCCGCCCTGACCCGAAGAGCACAGGTTCGACCAGATCGGAGGTGTCGGGCCTCTCAGGGTTCGGCTGCCCGAGAACGATGGCATCGAAATACCGCGCGAGACGACTGACCTCTCTGCCGAGATCTCCGCTTGGGGCCTCAAGCATCAGCGTCTCCACGGTAACATCCGTCTCCTTCGCGCTCTCTAGAAAGGCATCAAGCGCTCTGCGCGCGGTATTCTCGACATCTTCCTGGATACGGGAGAGGATCTCGCTTGGCATCTCCGACGAGACCACCGGAGGCAGAGCGGGGCTGATCACAGGCGAGGCCACAGTCAGTCTGGCGCCACACAGGCTGGTTAGCCACAGCGCATAGTGGTTGCCGGCTTCGGCGCCTTCGCGGGTCAGCAGCAGCAAGTCTTTGAAGGCCATGTCCGCCTCCTCTGAGCAAGGCGGGAAGTGGGCGCACAATTGCAGCTCCCAACTGTGCGCAAATATAGCATAACCTAGAGCACGGGCCTATTCTCCTCTCAGCTCTGGGCATTCACTCCAATGTTCTTAGAGTGCTAAAGCGTCATTGCGCTGCCCCTCTTGAAACTCTCCGGCGCATTTCCGCGTTATACTGATGCGGAGGTTTGATCCCGCTGGTCTCCCCGACCACCCTCCGCGACTTAGCCCCGTTCAGAAGGATCCCGGCGGGGCTTTTTCTTGCTAATGTCCTCTATGAGAGGCAGGACTTTCGATCACCCGGAGGCCTGCAGCGGCTCGTCCGTATCTTCTCGGCCGTGCGCAACCTCTTCGTTCCGCCCCGCTGCCACCGCTCTGCCCGTGCCCCCACCTTCACCACCTCAATGCGATGGCGGCGTGGAACTCCGCAGCCAGTGTTGCCGCGTGTGTCCGTCAGGTGACCGAGCCTGCCTCGGTGCCCCGCTGCCAGTTGAGGCGACAACGCTATCGCTCCGTCCTGGACGACCGTATTTCCAGCGTGCCACGTCACCGATTGTCTCAGTACTTGCTATCTTGAAGACATCTGAACCGAGGAGCGGGCCATGCGAGCAAATTCGACACATGCTTTAGGGCGTCTCCGCTTTCGGCTCGTACCCGCCCTGATAGTGCTCCTGTCCGGGTCGGCCCATGCGCAGAGAAGCTCTTCATCCAATCCATTCGAGGGATTCGCCGGGGTCTGGTCAGGCAGCGGCACAATCGCGCTTTCGAACGGCAGAACCGAGCGTCTGCGCTGTGAGGCCGTTTATGCGGCGGCCTCCACAGACATCAGCCTTCGACAGAATCTGAGCTGCAGGAGCGACAGCTATGTCTTTGAGCTCCGGACAGAGGTCGATTACGAAGGGGGCAGGATTTCCGGCCGATGGTCGGAAACCTCTCGCAATCTGGTGGGACGGATTGCCGGCCAAGCCCGGGACCGACGGATCGAAGCCGTTGCTGAAGGACCGGGCTTCTCGGCAAGGATCGAGATGAGCACCAGCGGACGCAGGCAGGCGGTCGGCATCCGCTCCCAAGGAACAGAATTGTCACGCATTGCCGTTGAACTGACTCGAATACGGTGAAAGGCTTCTGGGCCGGATACTGCCTGATGCGGTATACTTTGACGCTTTAGGCGACGACCTGTCCCTCGCGTGTGAGGCCGGACCATGGAGACGCGGGCGCGGTATGCTCTGATTGGAGTGTTTACGCTCGGCGTCATCATGGCCGCTTTCGCCTTTGCCTACTGGCTGCGCAGCCTCGGCGGTTTCAGTGAGCGGGTGGTCTACCGCATTCACTTCGAAAGTCCGGTCATCGGACTGCTTCCAGGCTCCAGGGTTCTGTTCAACGGCATCCCGGTCGGGGAGGTGACCGGGCTCGCGCTCAATTCAGGTGATCCCCGTCAGGTGACGGTGACGATTGCGGTCGACCGCACCACCCCGGTGCGGGCGGACACACAGGTTCGACTCGAAGCCCAAGGCCTGATGGATGCGCCGTCAGTCTCCCTCGAAGGCGGGACGGCCTCGGCACCTCCGCCCAAGTCCGACAATGGTCCGCCTGTGCTTAAGGTGGATCCGGATGCGGTTCAGAGCTTGACGCGTGAGGCTCGCGATGCATTACGGCGCTTCGAGAGTCTCGTTGCCGAGAACGCAGAGCCGCTGCACGAGACGATCACCAATCTCAGCACCTTTACGGACGCGCTCGCGCGCAATTCAGGTCGTCTGGACGGGATTCTGGAGGCGCTCGATCGTTTGGGCGGCGGAGGGGCCAACCAACAGCCAGTTCCGATCTATGATCTCACGGCTCCGCAGGCATTTCCCCCGCATGAGAGCATGCCGCGCAAGCAACTGGCTGTTCCTGAACCCACCGCATTGGTGCTGTTCGACACGCAGAAGCTCCTCACGAGTCCCCGGGCGGGGGAAATCATCGCCATGGATGCACAATGGAGCGACAGCCTGCCAAAGCTTCTGCAGGCCAAGATCATACAGAGCTTGGAAAATGCGGGTTTTCTGCAAGCAGTCATGCGACCGGCACTGGAGGTGGCGGCTGACTACCAGCTCCTGCTCGACATTCGCAGCTTCCAGGTTGTGATGTTGCCTGAACCTCAGGCCTATGTGGAAATCGCAGCCAAGCTCCTCGACGGGAACGGCCGGATCGTTAGCGGGCGCATCCTGCACGCCAGCGTCCCGGTGCGGGGGACGGATGCGCCAGCAGCGGCAGCGGGTCTCAACGAGGCCTTCGGCAAAGTTGTGACTGAACTGGTGCTTTGGGTCTCAGACTTTGTCTGACGCGAGGCGCAAGAAGCAGACTACGCGTTTCCAGTTGCAGCCTGAAGCACCACCGGGCGCCGCCGCGGCCCCCACGTGCCAGGGACTCCCTCGAACACGCCAGGGCAGGGCGTGCCACAGCGGTCACAGCACCCATCGGCCGTGAGGTTCCAGGCGGTGAGCTGGTACCAGTCGCGTCCGATCAGCACCGCCTGACACGCATGGCAATAGGTGCTCTGACCTTCCGCATCGTGGATGTTCCCGGTGTAGACGTAGCGCAACCCCACCTCCTGGGCGATCCGGCGGGCCATTCTCGGGGTCTCGGGTGGCGTGGCCGGGGTGTCCAGCATCTTCCAGTCGGGATGGAAGGCTGTGAAGTGCAGCGGCACGTCGGGCCCTAGGCGCTCCAGCACCCAGCGGCTCAGCGCCTCGATCTCGGCCGGGGAGTCGTTTTCGCCCGGGATCAGAAGCGTCGTGATCTCGAACCAGACCTCTGTTTCGTGCTTCAGGTATTCCAGCGTATCGAGCACCGGCCCGAGGCGAGCCGAGCACAGGTTCTTGTAGAACTCCTCCGTGAAACCCTTCAGGTCGATGTTGGCTGCATCCATGTGCCGGAAGAACTCGACCCGCGGCTCGTCGCAGATGTAGCCCGCGCTCACCGCAACCGACTTGATGTCACGCTCGCGGCAGGCTTGAGCCACGTCGACGGCGTATTCCAAGAAGATCACCGGATCGTTGTAGGTGAACGCCACCGACCGGCACCCGCTCGCGACGGCAGCCTCGGCAATCGCCTCGGGAGAGGCGCGGTCCTGCAGACGGTCGAACTCGCGCGCTTTCGAGATGTCCCAGTTCTGGCAAAACTTGCAGGTGAGATTGCAGCCGGCGGTGCCGAAGGACAGCACCGGTGTGCCGGGCAGAAAGTGGTTGAGCGGCTTCTTCTCAATGGGATCGATGCAGAAGCCGGACGAGCGGCCATAGGTGGTGAGGACGACCTGATCGCCCTCGCGGGCGCGCACGAAGCACAGGCCGCGCTGGCCTTCATGCAGCTTGCACAGACGCGGGCACACATCACACTGGATGCGTCCGTCCTCCAGCGGATGCCAGTAGCGGCCCGGTTTGCCAGGAGCGATCTGTTGATCCATGCCGATCCCACCTATCTCTGGTGATGAGGTTTAGGAGTCGCCTGCGGAGCAGCATCCTGTGGCATCCGGACAAGACCAACGGCAGGTCAGGCGGACTGCGGTCGCGGGCCGGTTCTATCCTCGCAGCCCGCACCAGCTTCGCACGACTGTCGACGAGCTCTTGGGCAGAGCAAGGATTGTCCCAGCGGCGGCTCCCAAAGCCATTATAGTCCCTCATGCCGGGTACATCTACTCCGGCGAGGTGGCTGCCGCCGCCTTCGCCCTGCTACAACCCCATGCCGACACGATCACGCGCGTGGTGCTGATCGGGCCATCGCATTACGTGTCGTTCCGCGGGCTCGCTCTGCCGACCGTGGATGCCTTCGAGACGCCGCTTGGGAGCGTGCCCCTCGCGCGGGGTGCGGCCACCGCACTTGCGGATCTCGCGCCCGTGGTGCGGGCCGACGCCCCGCATGAGCCGGAGCATGCCCTTGAGGTCGAACTGCCCTTCCTCCAGTCGGTTCTCAGGTCGTTCGAGCTGGTCCCAGTGCTGACTGGTGACGCCGCTCCGGAGGAGGTCGCCAGTGTGCTCGACCGGCTGTGGGGTGGGCCGGAGACGCTGGTCGTGGTCAGCTCAGACCTGTCGCACTTTCATGATTATGAGACCGCCCGACGCCTCGATGCGGTCACGGCGGATTCAATTGAGCGAGGCGACTGGGCCAGCCTCGGACCGGATAACGCCTGCGGCTACGTTGCCGTTGCGGGTCTCCTCATTGAAACCAACCGTCGTGGTCTTAAGGTGCAGCGCCTGGCGCTGGCGAACTCCGGCGACACCGCCGGGACACAGGATCGTGTTGTCGGATATGGGGCGTGGGTCACCGACGCGGCTCGGAACGCAACCTAGAGCATCGGCCCCGAAAGTGGACTTGCACTTTTGGGAACCATCCGATGCTCATTCTTGAGAGGAGCGCATCATGCGGAAAACCGGGTCCACTTTTCCGCACGATGCGCTAGCTGTTTGGATCCGGGGAGAATGCGAGACCGTGCTGTCACCGCGACTCGGCAGACGCGACCGCATTCAGGAGAAACCGTTTAGCCATGCGGCGCATTAGCATGGCTGGGCTTGCCGGATACACCAATCATGTCATCTCGGCCGAGAGTTGCCGTACTATTGAACGTCTCTGCCGGGATGCTGGAAGGCCAATGCAGTGACACCCTGCGTGCAGCGCTGACCGCCGCCTTCGAGCAGCATCGGGTCTCCGCGGCTCTGGAGTTCCTGACGGGACCGGAGCTGCATAAGGCCTCACAACGTGCTGCGCATCGTATCAAGGATCAAGAGCTGGACGCCATCGTGGTGGGCGGCGGGGACGGCAGCATTCGCACCGTCGCCCATGTACTCGCCGGAACGGACATTCCGCTTGGCATCCTACCGCTCGGAACCCTAAACCATTTCGCCCGGGATCTTGGCATTCCTACCACGATCGATGAAGCGGTGGCGCTGATCGCTGCCGGGCAGACCCGTCTATTCGACGTGGGAGAGGTCAATGGAGAGACCTTCATCAACAATTCCTCCATCGGACTTTACCCGTACTTGGTTCGGGAGCGAGAGCGAAGGCGGCGCCGAGAAGGGTTGTCGAAGCTGAGCGCCTTGATCGTGTCCGGATTTCGCGTGCTGCGCCATCTTCCACTGAGGCGGCTCTCGATTGCCGCAGAGGGGTTGGTCGAACCGTGCCGGAGCCCAATCGTGTTTATCGGCAACAACGAATACGCTCTCACGGCGTCGGTCTTCGGCAGGCGGGGGAGGCTGGATAGTGGTGAGCTCTGCATCTACATCACCCGGGCCCAGAGCCGGCTGGCTTTGTTATGGCTCGCTGCTCTGGCCGTCATGGGGCGTTTGGAGTTGAAGCGGGACCTACGGATCATGAGAGTTTCGAAAGCCGAGATCCGCTCGCGTGCCGGCAGGATTCTCGTCGCGCTCGACGGAGAGGTCGGCGTCCTGCGCTCGCCACTGTGCTACCGAAGCCGGCCCGGCGCCCTGCGGGTTTTCATGGCTCCGACGCAAGAGGACGACGAGTAGCGGAGCCTCCTTTCAATCAGGGGGTCCCGGGTTCGAGTCCAGCGCGCTCGCCAAGCGTTCCCGAGCACTTACAGCATCGGACGAGAAAAGTGGATTTGCACTTTTGGGTCCGATGCTTTCTCCTTGAATGTGAGCATCGGTCGTGCGGAAAACCGGATCCACTTTTCCGCACGATGCTCTAGCTGCTGGTTGGCTTTGGTCCTCCTTCCCAGAAACCGGATCGGGAGGCGTATGGGAGGCAAGCTCGTCTCTGTCTCCGGCAGTGCCTCAGCGTAACGGAGCCGCGACAGCGCTCTGTCAGGCCCGCTGAGGCTGGCGAATGTGCAGGGCAATAATTTCTTTCAGTCGAGGCGCATCCCGGGCCGAGAGCGCCTCGATCATCGCATGATGCTCACGGCTCGACTGCTCGACGCGTGCTCGCGTGCTCCATTGCCCTGCCAATGCCGACGACGTTCGACTGCGCAGGTCCGTGACGAGGTTCAGAAGCTCGGGATTCGAGCACAGCCCGAGGAGTTCACGGTGGAAGGCGAGGTTGGCCTCGTACTGATCCAGAACCGTCCCGTTGAGAATGGCATCATCGAATTGCTGCGCGAGATCGCGGATGCGCTCGATTGCGGCAGGGGTTGCACGGGTCACGATGCTGTCGACGGCTGCCGTTTCAAGGATAATGCGGAGTTCGAGAATATGGGCGGTCTGTTCTCCATCCGGCAGGAAAACATGGTACCCGCGATTGGGCACGTGCTGCACCAAGCGCTTCTGGGCGAGATACTCCAGAGCCCGCCGGACATCGGGGCGGCCGTATCCATAGCGCTGTTCAAGATCAATCTGCTTCAGCCACATGCCCGGCGCAAAAAAACCGGACCGCACATCCCGTGCAATCAGATCGGCAAGGACCATCCAGGCTTTCTTCAGCGGTGCGTCCCTCAATGTGTCCATCGCTGTCCATTCTGTCCTTTTCCGAATGCTTCCCAAGCCTTGCCTGATCTTCAGGCGCGGCTCAAGCCGGGCCAAAAACAGATCGGCAGATGCCCTCTTGCATCGGTTCGCTCATCATGCATCATATTGGTACCAATTTTGGTGAATGTCATCCGCCCGGTTACAGGCCAGCTCGGCTTCGGACCTGGAGCGCTCTGCCAACGCATCGGAGGTCGAACCTTGTCGGCGAAGAATTCCCCGGACATCTGGGATCTGGTCGAGGCCAAACGTGAGACGTTCTTCGCTCTCAGCGACCGCGTCTGGGAGATGCCCGAGCTGAATTATGAAGAGTTCCGCTCCGTTGCCGAACATGCGGCAACGCTGGAGCAGCAGGGATTCAGGGTGACGCGCGGCGTGGCGGACATTCCGACCGCCGTCATGGGGGAGGCGGGCGAGGGCGGGCCGGTCATCGCGATTCTGGGCGAGTACGATGCCCTGCCGGGCCTGAGCCAGGAGGCGGGAATTGCCGAGCGGAGGCCCGTTGTGGCGGGCGGCAACGGCCATGGCTGCGGGCACAACCTGCTCGGCAGCGGGTCGCTCATGGCTGCGACTGCGGTGAAGGATTATCTGGAAGCCCACGGCCTGAAGGGTCGTGTGCGCTACTATGGCTGTCCGGCCGAAGAAGGCGGTTCCGCCAAGGGCTTCATGGTCCGGGCCGGCGTCTTCGACGACGTCGATATCGCGATTTCCTGGCATCCGGCACCCTTTGCTGGCGTCAACAATCCGATCTCGCTTGCCTGCAACGAGATCAACTTCCACTTCGCTGGCCGTGCCTCTCACGCGGCGGCCTCGCCTCATCTGGGCCGGAGCGCACTCGACGCGGTCGAGCTGATGAATGTGGGCGTCAACTACATGCGCGAGCACATGCCGAGCACGGCCCGCATTCACTATGCCGTCACGGATACGGGCGGTTCAGCCCCGAATGTAGTGCAGGCCAGCGCAACGGTGCGTTACCTGATCCGCGCCCGCGATCTGGCGGAGATGCAGGGGTTGCTCCGGCGTGTGAAGAAGATCGCCGAAGGCGCCGCGCTCATGACCGAGACGACCGTGCGCAGCGAGATCGTCAGCGGTGACGCGAACCTGGTCGGCAACACGCCGCTCGAGCAGTTGATGCACCAGAACCTGGAGAGGCTCGGACCTCCGGTTTTCGACGAGCATGACAGGGCCTTCGCGGCGAAGATCCAGGAAACATTGACGGACGAGGACATCAAATCCTCCTTCGCACGCTTCGGGCTGAAGCCCCGGATGGGTGTCCCTCTCTGCGATACGATCTTCCCGCCCGAGAGCGGGGATGGAATGTTCGTGGGGTCCACCGACGTGGGCACGGTCAGCTGGATGGTCCCCACCGTGCAGATGCGCGGTGCCACCTACGCCATCGGGACGCCAGGCCATTCCTGGCAGCTTGTTGCGCAAGGAAAAGCTCCTGCGGCCCATAAGGGCATGGAGCATGCCGCCAAGGTCATGGCCGGCACGGCCGTCGATCTCTTCCGCGATCCGGCTCTGATCGAAGCAGCCAAAGCCGATTTCCGCGAGCGGCTGGCCGGGACGCCTTTCGTCAATCCGATCCCGGATGATGTCGATCCGCCGGTCTCGACGAAGACGAGCCAGGCTGAAGAGGTCGCGTCCTGAAACCCATCTCCACTCGAACCCGCGAGCCTTGAGCGCGATGGGCGCTCATCAACAACGATCAACAGAGGGCAATCCATGACGACCATCAGCAAGATTCTGGCGCTTGCAATCGCCGGCGCGACGCTGGCACTCGGACCAGCCGCCACGGCACAGGAAAAGACCTGGACGAAAGTCCGCATTGCGACGGAGGGAGCGTTCGCGCCTTGGAACTTCACCAAGACCGACGGCACGCTCGACGGCTTCGAGATCGAACTGTACCAGGATCTTTGCAAGCGCATGAAGGTCGAGTGCACGATCGAGGCGCAGTCCTTCGACGGCATGATTCCGGCACTGAATGCCGGCAAGTTCGACGCGATCATGGCCGGCATGTCCGCGACCGCCAAGCGCGAGGAGGTGATGGCCTTCACCCAGTCCTATGGAACCACGGGCCAGACCTTTGCGGTGCTGAAGTCGAGCGCTCTCGTCAACCTGCCTGATAAGGAACAGGTGTTCTCCCTGGCGACCAACGAGGCTGGCGCCGTTGCAGAAATTGAAAAGCTGAAGCCGCACCTGAAGGGCAAGACCATCGGCGTGCAGGGCTCGTCGATTGCTGCGAACTTCCTCGACAAGTACCTGAAGGATGTGGCGGAGATCCGCGAGTACAAGACCACGGAGCAGCACGACCTCGATCTTACGGCCGGTCGCATCGATATGATCATGGCATCGACGGCCTACCTGACCGGTGCGGCAGGGAAGCCCGAGAATGAGCAGATGACTCTCGCAGGGCCGCGCTTCCAGGGCGGCATGCTCGGTCGTGGAAGCTCGGTCGGCCTGCGCAAAAGCGACCCGGAGCTGAAGGCGATGTTCGACAAGGCCATCGCGGAAGCGAAGGCTGACGGTACGATCGAAAAGCTCTCGAAAAAGTATTTCGGCTTCGACATCACGCCGCGCTAACCGGCATCACCGATCCCGGCAAGCAGCCTGAGCATTCTGTTACGGCGTCGGAGCCACTTCTTCGGCGCCGTAACACGTTTGCGAACTCAGCACTCGGGCGATGAGAAGTCTTGATCCATCGAGCAACATCTCTGCTGCAAGCTGGCGATGTCCGCGGAGTCTTTGAGGCGGAGCGGGAATGTGGCTTGTGGCACAATGCGCCCCACCAAAATGCCGGGAGACGCTTGGCTCACTAACGGTCGTCTTTAGGCCCGCGCCCATTCGGTCCGGTCGTAGCCTTCGACGAAAAGACCCTTGATCTGTCCCTTCGCATCCTCAACAGGGCGATAAACAAAATCGATGACGTGCTCCTCAAGCGGAGCGCCTGGCCTAGGCTGAACCATGATACGCATCATGCGGCCGACGAACGACTTTCTGGTTTGATACACATGATCCAGCAGCTCGTAATAGCCCTGCCCCCGCAGCTCCGGGAGTGCCTCCCGGACAGGTCTCCCGACTAGGTCGTGTGGACGGATTTGA
>NZ_LCYG01000129.1 GCF_001017175.1 Microvirga vignae
ATCATTCAGGGGTCTCGCCTCGCGATAGACGGCCAGTACGTCGAACTCGTCTGCGTAGGCCAACGGTTGGGCGAGGAACCAGGAGGTGACGAGGCCCGCGAGCATCGCGCGGCGCCTATCCAGCCTGAGAGACCTGAGGCATGAGATGGAGCGTGCGGTCATTGAAATCTTATACATAGGTGCGGTCACGAGCACTTTCCGCCGCGTAGCTCTCGCAATCTGGCTGACGAAGTTCGTCCAGACCAGCGTTGGTCTCCGTCAGTTGGATGGCTCATGACGCTTCTGTCAGTGCCGGTGGGTCGGACGGGTTTCCGGCCGACCCGTGAGGTACCTCCGGAAAGTGACCCTCAGCCTCTGATGAAGCCGAGAAGGTCTGAGTTCACCACATCAGCGTGGGTGGTGCACATGCCATGCGGGAACTTCTTGTAGACTTTCAGCGTGCCGTTCTTCAGCAGCTTCACCGAAAGCAGCGCGGAATCCGCGATTGGCACGACTTGGTCGTCGTCACCGTGCATGACCAGCGTCGGCACGGCGATGATCTTGAGATCCTCGGTAAAGTCGGTTTCGGAGAAGGCCTTGATGCTGTCGTAATGAGCCTTGGCACTGCCCATCATGCCCTGGCGCCACCAGTTTTGGATGATCCCCTGCGACGGCGTGGCTCCGGGGCGATTATAGCCATAGAAGGGTCCGCTCGCGATATCGAAATAGAACTGCGAGCGGTTCGCTGCGAGCTGCGCACGAAAGCCGTCGAACACCTCGAGCGGCAACCCGCCCGGATTAGCTGCGGTCTTGAGCATGAGCGGCGGCACGGCACCGATCAACACCAGCTGGGCGACACGGCCTTGAGGCTGTCCGTGGCGGGCCACGTAGCGGGTCGCCTCTCCGCCGCCGGTCGAATGGCCGATATGGATGGTGTTGCGCAAGTTGAGATGCTCGACCACGGCAGCGACGTCGGCGGCGTAGTGGTCCATGTCGTGGCCGTCGGACACCTGCGCTGACCGTCCATGGCCCCGGCGGTCATGGGCAATGACACGATATCCATGATTCAGGAAGAACAGCATCTGGTTGTCCCAGTCATCAGCCGACAACGGCCAGCCGTGGTGGAAGATGATGGGCTGGGCGTCCTTCGGGCCCCAGTCTTTGTAGAAGATCTCGACGCCATCCTTGGTGGTGACTGTGTTCATGTTTGCTGTCCTTTCTATTGGTAGATTGGTGCGGTGAGAGGATTGAGCGGCTGCCGGCCGAATGGGCAAGGCCGCCAGAACAGTGACGCTCAGGCCGAGTAAGAGGAGATCACGGCGAGCCGGATCAACCGGCTCGAAAAGGGTCAGATCGGTCATTGGCTCTCCGTCGCCTTAATTGTGTTGACACGCACGTTACCGACGGCCCTAAGTGTCATAAAGGACGTTGATCCCTGGATTTCGGCCATGACCCGTCACCTCAACTTTCTCGTCTATCCAGGCTTCGTGCTGTTGGACCTCAGCGGCCCCATGGAGGTGTTCTCTTGGGGTAGCCAGATGTCAGCCGAGAGCTACCGGATCACCGTCACATCGCTGGAAGGAGGGCCGGTGCGCAGTTCTTGCGACCTTGAGGTCGTCACCGAAGCATTGAAGACCGAGGCGAGCGACACCCTCATCATCGTCGGCGCACCCGCACCACCAGAGGGTCAGGAAGTCAGCGGCATTGCAGCTGCCATTGCTGGGATGTCCCCGCTGGTCCGCAGGATTGGCAGTGTCTGCACGGGCGCCTTCTTGCTGGCAGAGAGCGGACTTCTGGATGGGCGTCTCGCGACCACACATTGGTTCTTCGCGCCGAAGCTGCAGGCCATGTATCCCGCTTTGCGTGTGGACGGGGATCGCATCTTCACCCATGACACGGGCATATGGACGTCCGCGGGTATGTCCGCCGGAATCGACATGGCACTGGCGATGCTCGAAGAAGATCTTGGAAAGGAGATCGCCCAGGCGGTCGCACGAATGCTCGTCGTCTACTACCGGCGCCCTGGCGGACAATACCAGTTCTCGTCGCTTCTCGAGCTCGATCCGGGATCCGACAAGATTCGCAGAGCTCTGAGCTTCGCACGGGAAAACCTGTCGCAGAATCTTTCGGTGGAGCGTCTCGCCGAGGTTGCCAACCTCAGCGTTCGGCAGTTCAGCCGGGCTTTTGTCGCATCTGCGGGAATGCCTCCCGCGAAAGCCGTCGAGCGCCTGCGTGTTGAGGCGGCGCGCCCCATGGTCGAGGACAGCCGCCGTACCTTCGACGAGATCGCCCGTCTGGTCGGGTTCGGCGATCCGGACAGGATGTCTCTGAGCTTCATCCGCACTCTCGGCCACACGCCGTCGGAGATCCGCCGCCTCTCCCGACAGGCGGTATCGGCCACACGTGCAAAGCCGCCGCTCTAAGGGCCTGACCGAGACCTCCGGAAGAGGGGGCAGTGCCTTCGGCGCGATCAGGCGGCTAACCTGGCCACCAGCTCGTCGAGCTCCGCATTCATCATGGCCATGGCACGGGCGCGACAGGCACCCTCCATTGCCCGACCGAGATCGGGATGAAGCAGCTTGGCGATGCGGCGGCGGACCTTGTTGATGTCGGATCGTGTCTTGGGATGATCCGCATGGATGATGGATCTGGCCGCGTCGCAGAGCTGCCGCACGCATGTGGAGGTCGCATCATGAGAATTGGATGATGTCACCGCGTCCGGGAGCGTGCCTGTAACGGCAATCCTGCGGGACCATGGCTTCATCCGGAACGGTATGGCTAGCGCTGCTGTATTGGCAAAGACGATCAGGCAATTTCGCCCGTCCGTGATGAACCTGGCGGAATGGGTGACTGCGTTCTGATCGAGGATTGTGGCCCCATAAACTCTCGTGCCGAGTGAGTATGTGGCAGGATGCGCCATCAAGTATAATCCAAGGGAACGGGTCCCGCCCGAGTTCGGATCGTTGAAGTCGAGCGTCAGGAACCTCTTTGCGTGTGGGAGGATGTTACCGCCGAACTCCTCGGGTCTCCGAGGATGCCGCAGCCACGGCAACTTGCCCGCCACGAGGTGGCAATTTCTGAACCGCGTGATCATCACCAAAACGGAACTAGCCAAGAGCATGATGAGGTCCTTAAATCCGCTTCTCTGAGAGACAGATTGTCTGCGCCCGTCTAGCAGGATTGTCTTCGCCCAGACGTCACGTTCCTGCGACTTTGCTTTCCATGCTGTCGCAGACCTTCGTGTCCGGCGCCGATGATGGCGTCGGAAGTCCGGGTCATGGTAAAGCGCCCACGATCAGCAGCGCACCGAGGATCGCGACTGAATCTTCGATCAGGGCGGCAGGACGATCCTTGCCGAAGGCAGCGGCTAGACGCGCCCGGCCTTCCGCCCCTCCAAGCGTGCCAACGATCCCTCCCAGAGCTCCGGCAACAAGCCCGCCGAGAAGGGAGCCACTCTTCGCGGCAATAGCTCCGCCGCATAGGCCGCCCACGATGATCCGAGTAGCGAAGGGCAATAGCAGCTTGCGGCTCGGTGTGGTCGGGAGCTGATCGGTAATCAGTTCCCCAATTGCGAGCACCGTCAGGATCGAGGGCGTGAAGCGATAGCCCAGAAAGGCAAGCCAGGTTCCCTCAAGATTGAGGAGCCCGAAGAAGGCGGCCCAACTTACCGCAGCGGGAGCGGTCATGGCTCGAAGGCCAGCAATTACGCCCATCAAGAAAGCTAACAGCATAAGCACCATCGATCATCTCCATCACTGTCAAGACTCGGACCCCGGAACGCGTCCAGCGCCGGACCTGCCGGTAGACCGAGCTCCACTTGCCGAAATTATCGTGCAGATCACGCCGCGGCGGACCCGGCCGCGCGATTCAGAACACCTCGTCCAGCCCCCCGCGATGGTCCCTCGGCTGTCAGCCACGCCGCGGCCCCATCTCGATCACGAAGGTTGCGAAGAACGTCCAGTCCTTGTCCGACATCAAGCCACGAACCAAAGCTGCTCTTCCCAAAGAGCAGCTTTGACTCAGCGATCAGCCGATTGAGGAATCCACATCGTCGTTTACGCGACCTAGGTCTTCTGAAGCATCTGGACCGTTTCGTCCGTTGTCCAAAGGCCGTTTTGGGCGGCAGCACCTGAACCTGTCGCCGTCAAAGCCGTCGCCGCGCCGGCCATAGCCGCCAGGAATGAACGCCGATGCGGTTTGCAGCAGTGATCGTCATGCATATCCACCTCCTCTTGGCTCCGTTTTGTTCACTGTATTGGCAAGAAAATAGTAGCCGCCTTTTGTGGCCGAAAGGGCGTTTATCCGTGAATTTCGGCCACGAACTCCGTGAAATCGTCTTCTTGGGTCATTCAGGATTCGTGCTCCTAGATCTCAGTGGCCCGATTGAAGCGTTCGGCTCGCGCGACTGTCCTCGAACCGATCAGGCCGGTTCCACCATTGACGACGATCTTCATGATCAATCTCCTATTGCAGAGCCTTTACGGCGGTGTTCGAGGGGCACGTGACATGCTCTGAGATCACGATATTCATGCGCTCCCGCCTGATGGGCCCTGTCAGTTCATGGCCTTCAAAGCATGCCTGTCCAATGGAGATCCCGCTATTGAGCCGCTGGCGTGGGCGCCCACTCGATAAGTCTATGACGGCTAAACCGAAGTTCAGGTTAGGCGCCCCGTTGACAGGATCGGTAACGAACGTTACCACTTAAGAGGATGCATCCGGATAGAGGTTAGGAGCCTGTGCTTGCAGCAAAGTCAGGTCGGCCAAGCGGCCGCCGGGAAGCCCTTCTCCAAGCGGCTGCCGAGGTTTTCTTCGAACAAGGCTACGCGGCGACAAGCATCGACGCGATCATCGAACGCGCCGGTGGATCGAAGCGCAACATCTACAACGAGTTCGGCAACAAGGAGGGCCTGTTCTCGGCCATCGTCAACCAAAACGCAGACAAGGCGCTGACGGCCTTGGCGATTGAGGAGATTGAGGGGCGCGATCTGAGGGAGACGCTGACAGCATTCGGTCAGCATCTCATGGCCATTTACATGTCACCCACCTTGATCGGGGTTTATCGAATTGCTGTCACCGAGGCCAATCGCTTCCCTGATCTCGTGAAGTCGTTCTATGAACAGGGACCAGGCCGAGCCACGTCCCAACTCGCCGAGGTCCTTGAAGGCGCAAAGAAGCGAGGGGAGATCCGAGCGGACGATTGCCAGCGTGTCGCCGGGCATTTTGTAGGCATGATCCGCGACAACCTTCATCTGCAGGTCGTTCTCGGACTCCGCCCGCCGCCGTTGGATGAAGAAGTGAAGGAGGCGGTTGCTTCCGTCGTAGAGATCTTTTTGAATGGTGTGCGAGGTCGCACGGACAAGTAGAAAGCCTTTCAACTCACAAGCCGGACAGGCCCGCACAGCGGCTTGTCGTGCACGGGGCGCCGCTGTCCAGAGCCCTTCGTGCGGATCCAGCGGTGTGGCTTCTTCCGCTAATGGGAATACCGCTCGAGGTTTCCTCCATGTCGCATACGCCTATTATTCATGCTGACACGGGCTGAACCAAGCCGTCATGTGAACGGGGCATTTCACTGCAAGGGCAACCTGGGCGACATTGTCACGACAGTCGAGCTAGTACCTTCAGCCCGCTAACTCAGAACTTTCCATGAGGTTACGGCTGGCCATGGGACCAGATGGGGTGCGGGTTCGCCGATCAAACATTGGGAGCAAGTGCTATACTAAGCGCTGACAGTCCCTAGGCCTTCTTTGCCCAGCAGGAGCAGCCGATGACGTCCGTCTGGAAGCACCGTCCTCAATTGTTGCACCTGGGGCTGTTTTTTACGGCCTATGTCTTGGGCTGCGGATTCGCTCAGGCGCTCGCAATCGTCCCCGGAATCACTGTCTCCATTTGGCCCCCGGGCGGGGTTTTTATCGCGACGCTTATCCTCACCTCTCCGTACAGTTGGCCGTGGTGGGTGCTGTCCGGCTGTTTGGCTGAAATGTTCGCGCAGCTCGTATGGTTCCACAGTCCACTGCCCGCGGGATTTCTGATCTATGTCGGCAACGCGCTCTGCGCGACGACTGGCGCAACACTCGTGAATCGGACCTGCGGCCGGCCGGTTCGGCTGGAAACCTTGCGGGGAGTCCTCACATTCGTCGTACTGGGCGCTGGAGTTGCGCCCCTTGTCAGCGCGACGGTGGGAAGTGCGGCGCTCGCATGGTTCGGCGTAAAATCCCAAACCTTCACGGCGGTATGGCCGCTATTTTGGATCGGCGACGCCACCGGGATCCTGCTCGTAGCGCCACTGGCACTGGTCGTGATCCAGCACTGGCGCAGCAGGACCCAGCTCTCTGCAAGGCAGTGGATGGAAGCCGGCGTCCTGGGTGTGGTCTTTCTGGGTGTCGCCGCGCTGTCCGTGACCACCGACTATCTGGCCTCCGCCTACATCATCATGCCGCCCCTTCTTTGGGCCGCCGTGCGCTTTGAGTTTAAGGGCGTGGCCGTCGCCTTGACCCTCCTGGCTCTGATCACGATGGCCCTCACGATCTCCGGTGGCAGCCAGTTTGTCGGCGATCCCGAGACCCAGAGGCATAAGCAGGTCATGCTGCAGCTATTTCTGGCAACCTCGGCATTTTCCGCACTCATCGTGGCCGCCATATCCCGACAGCACCAGCAGGCGCTCCTCACATTGCGCGAACGGGAGCGAGAGCTCTCCCAACTCGTGAACATGGTTCCAAGCCATGTTTGGCGTCTGACACCCGACGGTGAACCGACCTTCTTCAACAAGCGCATGGTGGATTATCTCGGCTTGAACGTGAAGGATACGTACAAGCCCGGCATGAGCCGACTGGAGGCAGTCATTGAAACTGTCCATCCGGAGGATGCGGGAGAGTTCAGGGACACCCTCCACCGTTCCCTCGTCACGGGCGAGAGCTTCGCGTTACGGTATCGCCTGCGCCGAGCCGACGGCATCTATCGCTGGATGTCGAGCCGCGCCGAGCCGTTGCGGGACAGCGAAGGTTATGTAATCCAGTGGTACGGAATCTGTCATGACATCGACGATCAAATGCACGCTGAAGAGGCGGTGCGGCAAAGCGAGCTCAAACTTCAGCAGATGATTGACGCTGTGCCGGTCCGCATCTGGAGCGCCACACCCGCGGGCGAGATCGTCCACTTCAACCAGCAATACCGTGATCACTTCCGCACCGTCATCGCGAATTTCGACGATTTCGAAGAACCCCGCATCGAAACCTTGCTGCACGAGGTGATCCATCCCGAAGATGCTCCCGAGGTGAAACGCACCCTATGGAACTGTTTCGAAACCGGTGGCGCGTGCGTGATGCGGTTTCGGTGGCGGGAGACAGATGGCCTTTATCGGTGGGCGGAGTGCCGGGTCGCGCCTCGCCGTGATCAAAACGGCGCAATTGTGCAATGGTACGGAGTTTCTCTCAATGTCGACGATGAGATGCGAGCGCAGGAGGCGCTTCGGCGGAGCGAGCAGCAGCTTCGGCAGATGATCGACACCGTGCCGGCTATTATCTGGTGTACGACCCCGGAAGGGATCCCGTGCTATCTCAACAAGCGGGCTACGGAGGTCATCGGCGTCACTTTGAAGGATTTGCTCGCGCCTGACGGATCGCGATCCCTGACGGTCATCCATCCGGATGACCGGGACGCGGTGGACCAAGCGCTCGCACACTCTTTCGAGACCGGCACGTCCTTCGTTGGGCAATACCGTCAGCGCCGATCCGACGGCCGCCATCGGTGGGTCGAGAGCCGTGCCGAACCCTTGCGCGACGACTCTGGCAAGATCGTTCAGTGGTACGGGGTGAGCGTCGACATTGACGACTTGGTGACCGCGCAGGAGGCATTGCGTTACCAGGAGCGGGAACTGTCGCAGCTCGTGGATATGGTTCCAGTCCACATCAGGCGTCTGACGCCCAAAGGCGAGCCGACCTTCTTCAATAAGCGGTTGCTCGACTTCTTCGGTCTGGGGGACTTAGCCGAATTGGACAAGCCGGGCATGAGTCGGCTGGCGGCAGCCATCCAGACCCTGGTCCATCCCGATGATGCCGATAACCTCCTGGCGACCGTCCGCCACTCGGTGGCTACCGGCGAGCCCTACTCGATGAAATACCGTATGCGCCGGGCGGACGGCGTCTATCGCTGGGTCGATGGCCGCGCGGAACCGCTACGGGATCAAAGCGGGACGATTGTGCAATGGTACGTGATTTCCATCGACATCGACGATGAGATGCGTGCGCAGGAAGCACTGCGCGAGCGGGAGCGGGAGCTTTCGCAACTCGTGGATATGGTCCCAAGCCTGCTCTGGCGGCTGTCTCCTGAGGGCGAACCGACTTTCTTCAGCAAGCGCTTGATCGAGTTCGCCGGCCTGAATGTAGGGGATTTCGATAAGCCGGGCATGAACCGACTGGCGGCCGCCATCTCAACCCTCTTCCATCCCGATGACAAAGCCAAGCTGAGAGAAGCGCTCAACCACTCTCTGGCCACCGGCGAAAGTTTCGCCCTGACCTATCGCCTGCGCCGTGCGGATGGGATCTACCGCTGGATGTCGGGCCGCGCCGAGCCGCTCCGGGATGAGAGCGGACGCATCGTTCAGTGGTTTGGCCTCTCGCACGACATCGACGGTGAAGTTCGAGCGGAGGAAGAGCTGCGTCAGGCGCGAGAGAGCCTGGCGCGGGCAAGCCAGGCAGCCAGTCTTGCTGAGCTTTCGGCTTCCATCGCACACGAGGTGAACCAACCCTTGGCGGCGATCGTCACCAACTCCAATGCCTGTCAGCGCTGGCTCACAGCGACCCCTCCGAATCTCGAGCGAGCGCAGAAAACGGTGGAACGCATCATCCATAATGCTAATGCCGCCGCCGACGTCGTGAGCCACATCCGCGCCCTGTTCAAGCACTCCGTGGAGAGCAGGACGAGCACGGCGCTCGGCAGCGTCATCGCCGAAGCGCACAACCTCATGGCCGAAGAGGCGGTGCGGCGTCGCATTCGCATGAATGTTGAGGTTGAAAGCGACCTCCCGCCGGTCGTGCTCGATCGTGTCCAGGTTCAGCAGGTTCTCGTCAATCTCATCCGCAACGGCATGGAGGCGATGGACTCTGTAGCAGGCGACAGAGTTCTCGGCATCCGCGTGCACCGATCAGGGGATGTGGTCCAAATCGACATCAGTGATCGCGGCCCGGGTGTCGAGTTTCCGGAGAGGATGTTCGAGCCGTTCTTCACGACCAAAGAACACGGTATGGGCATGGGGCTGGCAATCAGCCGATCGATTGTCGAGTCTCACGGCGGGCGGTTATGGGCCGAGAATAACGAGTCACAGGGGGCGACGTTCACCTTCACGCTGCCAGTTGAAGTAAAAAGTCACCATGATGCCCGGACGCCCATATTGTCCCCGTCATAGAGAACAAGTGCACGTCCGGGCGGCGAGCGAAGTATGGAGCCAAAGACAGTGGCCACCATCTTTGGCCCTCGCTGCCCTCCCTCGTTGAACTCGGAGGCATTCCTATGATCACGCCCGACACCAAAGCCGATCGCCCGCTGGTTCTCATCGTTGACGACGATGAGGAAGTCCGGACCGCGCTCCAGGAGCTCATGCTGTCCGTCGGCCTCGATGCCGTGTGTTTCGCGTCACCTCGCGAATTGCTGGAATCCGAGATTCCCGACCGCCCCGGTTGCTTGCTGCTCGACGTCCGCATGCCCGGGGCAAGCGGCCTCGATCTTCAGCACCAACTGGCAGCGAAGGGCAACCTGAAGCCGATCATCTTCCTGACCGGTCATGGCGATATCCCGATGACGGTCCAGGCCATGAAGGCCGGAGCCATTGATTTTCTTACGAAGCCCTTCCGGGACCAAACCCTGCTCGACGCAGTAACAGTCGCAATCGAGCGGGATATCGCACAGATGGCGGATGCCCGTCGCGCCAAGCAACACCTTGACCGGTTTGCGACCCTGACACTGCGTGAACGGCAGGTCCTGCGCGAAGTGACACGCGGCCGGCTCAACAAGCAGATCGCCTTCGATCTTGGCATTAAGGAGATCACGGTCAAGCTTCACCGCGGGAACGTCATGCGCAAGATGCAGGCGGCGTCCGTTGGCGAGCTTATCCGTGTGTGGGAGACGCTGCCCGCCGACCTCCGCGATAAGTCGTGAATCCTAGACCTTGGTATGGTTACCAAGCCGCGTGTTTGAGCGCAGCCTTGCGAGGTCGGCCTGACGGGCCACAGCAGCAAAGGTCACCCGCTTGTTCAATCCGCCTGTCATCGCGGTCGTGGATGACGAGGAGGCCATCCGTGATGCCCTCTCCGATCTCCTTCAGGTTATGGGTTATTCCTGTCAAGCCTTCGACCGGGCCAAGGCCTTCCTGGCGGCCGATGCACCCGGTCGTTTCGACTGTCTGATTACCGATATCCGGATGCCTGGCATCAGCGGCCTGGAACTGCTGCAGCTCCTCAAGGCAACCGGCTCGACCATGCCAGTGATCGTCGTAACCTCCTTAAACGATCCCTCGATCCGAAGCCGGGCACTTGAGAGTGGGGCGCATGCGTATCTGACAAAGCCGGTCACCGACGACGTCCTCCTTCAGAGCCTCAAGACGGCGCTGCCGGGCAGGGAGATCCCGAGTGACGACGAAGGGCCGACGTAGGCATTGCACAAGTCAGTGCGCTGGCGCCTGTGCCGTCGCAAGAGAAACCTGAACTTCGGTATAGTCATCGTAGACTTATTGAGTGGGTATCCACGCCGCCGGCTCAATAGCACGATCTCCGCTGGGCATGCATGCTTCGAAGGCAAAGCAATGACAGAGCCCACCACGGAGATAGCCTATGGACGCTGCAACCTCAGAGCATGCCACGACGCTTCACGCGAAGCCTCCCATCCAACGTCTGAACTATGCAGCGCAGTCGCCTGAGCTTTTCAAAAAGCTCGCCGAGCTCACGACGGTCATCAGGAAAGGCTCCATTGAGGAGTCGATTGTCAATCTGGTCGAAATCCGTGCGTCTCAGCTCAATGGCTGCAGCTTCTGCCTCGACATGCATGTGAAGCAGGCAAAGCTCCACGGGGAACGCGAACTGCGGCTGTACCACGTCGCAACGTGGCACGAGTCCCCTTTGTTCGAGCCGCGGGAGCGCGCTGCCCTCGCTTGGACAGAGGCACTCACCAAGCTGCCCGAGGGCGGCGTGCCGGACGATCTCTATGAGCGCGTCCGCAGCCAGTTCTCGGAAAAGGAACTATCCGACCTGACCTTTGCGGTGATGGCAATCAATGCCTGGAACCGGGCAGGGGTGGCCTTCCGGGCTGTGCCGGGATCGGCCGACAAACTCTATGGGCTCGACAGGGCCGGGCTGATCTGAGCGGGGAGTGCCTCGGCACACGAGCATCGGCCCCGATGCCATCACGAAGGCTTTGCTACAGGAGATTGGTTATGAAGATCGTCATCAACGGTGGAACTGGCCTCATCGGTTCGAGGACAGTCGCAAGATTACGTGGCGCCGGGCACGAAGTAGTCGCCGCGTCGCCGCAAAACGGCATCAACTCGGTCACGGGCGAGGGCCTCGCCGAAGCGGTGAAGGGAGCACAGGTCATCGTCGACCTGTCGAACTCGCCCTCCTGGGAGGATGCCGCCGTTCTCGAGTTCTTTCAGAAATCGACAGGCAATCTCCTTGCTGCCGCTAAGGCGAACGATGTCAAGCATTACGTGGCCTTGTCCGTCGTCGGAACGGAGCGGCTGCAGGCGAGCGGTTATTTCGTGGCCAAGCTGGCACAGGAGACACTGATCAAGAGGTCCGGGGTCCCCTACACTATCGTCCATGCGACGCAGTTCTTCGACTTGTTGGGCTTCTTGGTCAACTCTTGGGGGCTCGGCGATAAAGTGGTCGTTCCCGCCGCGCTGATCCAGCCGATCGCCCCCGATGATGTCGCCGACGTGATGGCGGAAGTGGCGCTTGCCTCGCCCCGCAACGGAATGCTTGAGATTTCTGGCCCGGAGCGGTTCCACATACACGACCTGGTTGCGAAGTACCTGGCTGCGACGGGGGACGCCCGGACTGTCGAAGCCTCGGCGGAGGTTCCCTATTCCGGGGCCAAGCTCGAAGAGACCACGTTGGTTTCGGACAACAATCCACGCCTCGGCAAGATCGATTTCGATCAATGGTTCCAGTCCAGAGCTAAAGCTGCCTGAGTGGCTGCTGTCACCATTAGTCCAACTAAGATCAATCCAGAAAGGCATCCATGATGATCAGGGGACTCTGCAGCGCAGCCGTCGTGCTGCTCCTGACCGCCAGCACCGCCGGCGCTCATGACACCCGGCCGACCGGCGAGATTTCTAAGGTGACGCTCGTCTACGAGCATGAACTTCCGAACGTGCCAGGCAAAAGCATGAAGGGCGTACTGGTCGAATACGGGCCTGGAGGCTTTGACGAAGCCCATACACATCCATCATCAGCCTTCATCTATGCGACCGTCCTCGAAGGAGCGATTCAAAGCCAGGTCAACGACGGACCGGTCAAGACCTACCGCATTGGCGAAAGCTTCTCGGAGTATCCGGGCGATCGCCACGCTGTGAGCAAAAACGTCAGCACGACGGAGCCTGCTCGCCTGCTGGCAGTCTTCGTCGTCGACACCGCTGAGAAGGAACTGGTCCTTCCGATCAAATAGGGGCTCTGCCCTAAGCTCGCATCCATTCTGTCGAAAGGGGACAACACCATGGGTACAATCACCACGAAAGACAGCGCCCGGATCTTCTACAAGGACTGGGGCCCCAGAGACGCTCAGCCGATCGTGTTCCACCATGGCTGGCCATTGAGTGCCGATGACTGGGACAACCAGATGATGTTTTTCCTGGCGGAAGGATATCGCGTGATCGCCCACGACCGCCGGGGCCACGGGCGCTCGGACCAAACCGACGGCGGCAACGAGATGGATACTTATGCGGCCGATGTCACTGAATTGGTCACGACGCTCGACCTCAAGAACGCGATCCATATCGGCCACTCGACCGGTGGCGGCGAGGTCACCCGGTATGTGGCACGAGCGGAACCGGGACGCGTGGCGAAGGCCGTGTTGATCGACGCGGTACCTCCGGTGATGGTCAAGAAGGACTCAAACCCGGGCGGGACGCCACTCGAGGTGTTCGACGGATACCGTGCCGCGCTTGCCGCCAACCGCGCCCAACTTTACCTCGATATTCCGAGTGGCCCCTTCTACGGCTTCAACCGGCCGGGCGCGAAGATATCAGAGGGTCTGATCCGCAACTGGTGGCGGCAGGGCATGATGGGGAGCGTCAAGGCCGGGTATGAGTGCATCAAGGCCTTCTCCGAGACCGACTTCACTGAGGATTTGAAGGCGATCGACGTGCCGGTGCTGGTGATCCACAGCGAAGACGACCAGATCGTGCCCTATGCCGATTCCGCGCCATTGACGGTCAAGCTCCTGAAGAATGGCACGCTCAAGACCTACAAGGACCTGCCGCACGGCCTGTGCCAAACCCATCCCGAGATCGTGAATCCGGAGATACTCGCCTTCATCAGGGCATGAAGGGCGCTCGCCGCATGTACATCAAGGGTCGGCCGGAAATTCCGCCGACCCACCGACGCCGGCAGAGGCGAGCTAATCCATTTGCACTGCCGATCTGATATGAAGGGTATGACGATGCCTGGGACAGATAACAGAGTGGTCGCCGGTGTCTTGGTTCCAGACACTCCGATCGTTGATCGCGCGCTCGAGTACGCTCGGCAGAGATGCGAACCATACCTGTTCAACCATGTCGTTCGTTCTTGGCTCTTTGCCACCCGCCTCGGACAGATTCAGAACATCACGCACGACGCTGAGGTCGTTGCTGTTGGAACTTTATTGCATGATATCACGCTCAATGAGAGTTTTGCCGGACCTCGGCGCTTCGAGGTGGAAGCGGCCGATCTCGCCGGTAGCTTCGCAAGAGAAAGCGGACTGGACGAACGCCGTGCCCAATTAATCTGGGATAGCGTCGCCCTCAACTCGACACCCTCGATCGGGCTCTACAAGGAGGCAGAGGTCTCTCTGTGCACCGCCGGCATCTGCCTGGATGTCATCGGCTGGCAGTATGATCGCATCCCATCCAAAGAGATCGAAAGGATTGTAGCGGAGTTCCCACGACTTGGAATGAAGATGCGAATGACACGATGCTTCTGTCACATCGCCAAAGTGAAGCCTGAATTGACCTACGATAACTTTGTTCGGGACTTCGGAGAGCGCTTTGTCGAAGGCTACAAGGCTCCTTCATCTGTCGATTTTGTGGCGGACGCCCCATTTCCAGAATGACGCGGCAAGGCTCGAGCACTTAGTCGCGACTACGCCGCAAGTGGAGTTCTAATCGCGGATGCGGTGGTGCCTGACGCGGCCGTTGTCACACCTTTGATGGGTTCCGGACCTACGTCAGGGATATTGCTCCAACGGGACCGAGACACCGGTGGGCTGAGCACACCAAGCGCAGCTGTCCAGGGAAGGAGAACATCAGATGAGCTGGAATCCCGCTGACGACCCGCAGCCCGGCGACAAGTTCGCCTGTGACGCCATCGAGACCGTGATCGTGCCGCGCGCCCGCGATCTCGGCAGCTTCGAGGTGCGGCGGGCGCTGCCGTCGGCGCAGCGGCAGATGGTCGGCCCGTTCATCTTCTTCGACCAGATGGGACCGTCCGAGTTCCTGCTCGGATCCGGCATGGACGTGAGGCCTCATCCCCATATCGGCCTGTCGACCGTCACCTACCTGTTCGATGGCGAGATCATGCACCGGGACTCGCTTGGAACCGAGCTGCC
>NZ_LCYG01000013.1 GCF_001017175.1 Microvirga vignae
GACACGCCGCGCTTCGAGAAATCCGTCTGCGCCGAGGCGCGGCTCACCGCCGTGCCCATGGCGTAGCGGTTGTTCTCGATCACGTAGACGACAGGCAGCTTCCAGACAGCCGCCATGTTGAAGCTCTCGGAGACCTGGCCCTGGTTGGCCGCACCTTCGCCGAAATAGGTCAGACAGACATTGCCGTTCTCGCGGTAATGGTTCGCGAACGCGATGCCGGTGCCGAGCGACACCTGCGCACCGACGATGCCGTGGCCGCCATAGAAATGCTTCTCCTTGGAGAACATGTGCATGGAGCCGCCCTTGCCTTTCGACAGGCCGCCGCGGCGCCCGGTCAATTCGGCCATGACGCCCTTCGCATCCATGCCGCAGGCCAGCATGTGACCGTGATCACGATAGCCGGTGATCACCTGGTCGCCCTCTTTGGTGGCCATCTGCATGCCGACAACGACGGCCTCCTGGCCGATATAGAGATGGCAGAAGCCGCGGATGAGGCCCATGCCGTACATCTGGCCGGACTTCTCCTCGAAGCGCCGGATCAGCAGCATCTCGCGATACGCGTGCAACTCCTGATCCTTGGTAAATTTCTGCTGATCCTTATTAGATTTTGGTGCCATGATGGTCTCCGAACGTCTGGGGGCAGTTCAGCGTCATTGGATCGAGGCCTCCGACGAGGGGCCGAACTACTCCGCTGCGAGAGCTGGATGGTGCTCACGTTGGTATGATGCAATCCGCTCGAGCATCATTGGGCGAAAGTGGCGGATCAGCCCTTGCACGGGCCAGGCGGCAGCGTCGCCAAACGCGCAAATCGTATGGCCCTCCATCTGGCGCGTTACTCGCTCCAGCAAATCGATCTCATCCGGATCGCCACGGCCTTCGACCATCCGATACATGACCCGCATCACCCACCCTGTCCCTTCTCGACAGGGTCTGCACTGTCCGCAGCTTTCATGCTTGAAGAACGCGCTCAATCGAGCGATGGCAGCAATCAGGTCGGTCGACTTATCCATGACGACGATAGCCGCGGTGCCAAGTCCGCTTTTGACGTCGCGGAGGCTGTCGAAGTCCATCAGCAACGTATCGCACAGACTCTTCGGCACGAGCGGCATTGAACCACCTCCTGGGATGACCGCCAGAAGGTTGTCCCACCCTCCACGCACTCCACCGGCATAGGTGTCAATCAGTTCGCGCAAGGGTATGCTCATGGCTTCCTCGACATTGCACGGCCTGTTCACATGGCCGGAGATCGAGAATATCTTGGTGCCTGCGTTATTCGGCCGGCCAAGTCCTGCAAACCAGGCAGCCCCCCGTCGCAAGATCGTCGGCACTGCTGCAATGGTCTCGACGTTGTTCACCGTTGTCGGGCAGCCATACAGGCCGATCGACGCCGGAAACGGCGGCTTCATCCGGGGCATCGCCTTTTTTCCTTCGAGGCTCTCGAGGAGACCTGTCTCTTCCCCGGCAATGTAGGCGCCGGCGCCACGATGAAGGTGAAGATCAAAGTCCCACCCGGAACCACAGGCATTTCTGCCGATCAAACCAGCACGGTAGGCCTCGTCAATGGCATGCTGGAGATGAGAGGCTTCCTCGATAAACTCGCCTCGAACATAGATGTAGCAAGTATGCGCGCCGATAGCGAACGACGCGAGCAGGCAGCCTTCTATCAATTTGTGAGGATCACTGCGAAGGATTTCGCGGTCCTTGCAGGTTCCCGGCTCGGACTCGTCGGCATTGACAACGAGGTAGCTGGGCAGATGATCGGACGACTTCGGCATGAAGGACCATTTCAGTCCCGTTGCAAACCCCGCGCCGCCGCGGCCGCGGAGTCCCGACGCCTTGGTCTCATTGACAATCCAGTCCCGTCCCCGCGCAAGCAGAACTGACGTACCGTCCCAGTCGCCGCGCATCCGTGCACTGGCGAGCCGCCAATCGTGGAACCCATAGAGGTTGGTGAAAATCCGGTCCCTGTCGCTGAGCATAACCAGCTCTCCTCTTGTCGTGCGAAGTCACCATGAAGACGGAGCGTCCGTTCTAGTGCGATAGCAACCCGATTACTCAAGGGACTGCACCTCTATCGGCCGATAGTGTCCCGAGTTCCTCAAACAGAACGCGTGTACTCTCCATAGTCGATCGGCACCGAGACGAGGTAAACGCCGCCTGCGTCGATGGCGGCCACCATTGCGAGTGGGATCCTCCGTGGCTGTTACACGCCACCCTTTGGCGCCATAGGCGTCGGCATACTTGATAAAGTCCGGCTTGCGAAAGGTTAGTCTCAAGTCCGCAAACTGGTCGGCCACATGTTTCCAGCGGATCATGCCGCATGCCGAGTCCTCCAGGATCACGACGACCAAATGCAGCTTGAAAAGTGCCATTTCCAACATCTGTGAGCTTATCATCAAGCCGCCATCGCCACAAACCACGCGCACGCGGTGCAATAAGACCATCGCATCGGTGCGATCATCGCGCCGCCCGATTGAGGACCTTCGTTTTTCATATTCTTCTCCGGTGCCGCGCGACCGCATGCTTGCTGCGTGAGCTTCCCGGCCGCACAGCCCGCTGACCAAGAGTCGTCATTGGGTATCCACGGCGAGAACGATCTTTCCCTTCGGCGCAGGGCGAATGCCGTCCAGCATGAAATGAGCCTCGCGTGCATCCGCAAGGGAGATGACTGTGCCCACTCGTGTCCTCAGTTCGCCGCTGTCGATCAGGCCTGCAATCTCCGTCAGGTGCTGGGTTGTGACATTGACCAGAAAGAAGGTCGCTTCGACACCATGGTTCTTCGCAAGCACCTGATCGGGTTGGGACACGGCCGAAATCAGCTTGCCGCCGCGCCGCAGGACCTGGAACGAGCGCTGTTGCGTCTCACCGCCGACGAGATCGAGGACGGCGTCCACATTCCGGGAAGCGTCCTCGAAACGATCGGTCAGGAAGTCAACCACTGTGTCTGCGCCGAGCTCGCGCACGAATGCAACGCCGTCAGTGGCGGCCGTCACAATGGTCCGGATGCCGGCGCGGCGGGCGAGTTGCACCGCGTAGGCTCCCACATTGCCGGCTGCTCCGTGAATGAGCACCGTCTGGCCGGCCTTGAGCTGCGCCTGATCGAACAGCCCCTGCCAAGCCGTCACGGCAATGACAGGAACGGAGGCTGCTTCGATGTAATCAATCGAAGTCGGCTTTCGCGCGATCATCGCCGCCGACGCCAGCGCATATTCGGCGTAGGCCCCGATGAAGCGCGGGTTCGTGACACCATAAACCTGCTCTCCGACACGCAGGTCGGTGACATCGGGCCCGACGGCTTGGACCTCACCCGCCAGGTCTGAACCCAAGGTGAGGGGGAGGGGTTGGGGCAGAGCGCTCTTTCCAGCCCTGATCCAACCGTCCCACGGGCCAACCCCGGCGGCGTGCACTTTGACAAGGACTTCGCCGGGGCCGGGACTGGGCACAAGAACGCGCTCGAACTGCATGGTCTCCGGAGGGCCGAATTCATGCACACGCCAAGCCATCATGGATGACCGTGTTTGGTCCTGACTGGCGTCTTGGACGATGCCGTGTGTCGTCATCGGATGCTCCTTGCATCTGGCGTGCTCTGACAGATCTC
>NZ_LCYG01000130.1 GCF_001017175.1 Microvirga vignae
GGCGGACTCTTCAGGATCGCCGTCACGGCGAGGCAGCACCAGGCCGCGGTCATGCACTGCAGCTGACTATCCGACATGACGCGGTCATCCCCGCTGCCTCCAGCAGCACGCCAGAACCCTTGGAATTACAACCCTCGGTGATCTGGGTTTTCTTGTGCATCCGGAAAAAACGCTCTTCGTCAGCTACTCGTCAGCCAGCCAGTCTATCCAGACAGGCTGAGCATTCTCGACCTGATTGGAGGTGGAATATGACGGGCATTGGCCGAGCTGGCAAATCGCACGTTGGGGCTGCAGGAGCCGACAGCACGTGGGGATCGAGCAGTTCGGGCCCGGAGCCCGGTCCCGCCCCCGGGGAAGGCAGGCAATCGTTCGACTCCGTCGTGGAGCGGATGCGCTCCCGGCCTCACGATAGAACGGCGCCGCTCGTGAGCCAGCCACCAACTTCGGGTGTGGAAGCCCCAAGAGGCGACGAGATCAAGGCAGCGAAACGAAAAATGCGCAGTCTGCGTGAGGACCTTGATGCTTATCGTAATGCGGCCACGCAAGCCCGGAACCCGTCGGAGGCGCAAGAGCTGATCGATCAAGTCGTCAAGGCAGGCTCAGAAGTTCTAGACTACTACGCAAGCCTGCCCCCGCATGTAGCGCGTCGCATTCTCTCCGACGATCAGGCTCGTCGACTCCGCGACGAGGCGCTCGATGCAGCGGACCAATGCAACGAACTGGCTACCGCGACTATTTATGAGTTGGAGCCGCGCAGGAAGAAAGCAGCAGACGTGCTCGACAGGATGCGAGCTGACAACGCTCCGCCCCACCAGCTGAGCCGAGCGGTATCCAGTGTGGCGAAGCACTACCTGGCCTGCATGGAGTGGTGGGGAAAGAAGGTATTGCGCTCGGAACGGATGCAGTCCGTCTGCGCGACCACCGCTAACTTGCCAAGCGCCACGCCCGAGATGCGGAAGGCCGAAGAGGCGGCACTACGCCTGCATACCGGCTGGGCACTTAATACGAAGTGCATGTATCTGCACTCGCGGATCGCTCTCGCGCGACTTATGATCGAGTCTCAGGCGAGCACGGTCGGACCAGCCGTGAGGGAAATCCTCATGAGTGCGAACGGGCGGGTGCATCTGCTGGGAACCTTCATCGAGGACGTTTTCCCGGCATTCCTCTCGACGTCCGACGCTGTTCTGTACAGCAAAGGGCGCGCACTCGACGCAGAGCACTGCGCCGTTCTAGAAGGAGTCATGGAGCGGCTTTCGGAATTTGCGTCAGGGGTGCACGGCATTGTTGCAAGGTTAAGGGATGCGGGAACGGGTGCCGAACTTCCATTGGAACTGTTGGACCAGATCGTGGAAGGTGCATGGGTCACCGCCCACGAAGTCACGCAACTCCTGGCAGTGCAGCCAAAGACGCCAGCCGTGATTGAACCGCCGGCCCGGGCTGCGATACTGGAAAATACTGCCGTAGTGGCTGAGGGCCACGCGGCGCGCAGGAAGGGGAAAGGCAAGCGCACACCGGCCGCAGGCGAGGGGAGTTCGACGGCCGGGCTGCCCGAGCCGCAGCTCGCCAGGCGCGACGCCGACACTGCCCCGACAGCCAAGCTTATTGTACTCTCGGATCTGGGGACGAAGAAACTCGCGAGCGCGGAGGAGGCACACGCGAGGGCGTCATCGTCGGCAACCGGGCATCTGGAGATGTGGCATGCTCCGCCCTCCAGGAAAGCACTGACCGGATTACTCGAGCGATTGGACGAGCTGCTGCAGTTCGATCTGCCGGCTCAGCAAAGCGCCGTCTCGCAAGCGCGCCAGATGAAGCCCGAGGACGCCGACCACGTCGTGGATCTCGTCGTTAAGCGCCTGCAGACGCAGGCCGCCGAGATTGAGGCCTGTGTAGCCGCGCTGGAGGAGCCTCGCCGACGCGGCCTCCTCACGCCTGCGCAAGTGCGCGAAGTGCACGACAAAACAGTCCGGCTCAAGACAATGTTGTCCGAGGTGCAGGGACAGGCAAACTCTTTGAACGCGCGAAAGACGGCGATCATGATCGATTGCATGAAGACCTACGCCTTTCCGTCGCAGAAGTACCTTGAACACTTGCGGGAGGCCAAGGAGCTGGGGCCTGCGGATCGACCGCGCGCGTTGAAGGGCGAGCCAGGGACGCTGTTCGAGATCAGGCTGCAGCCCAAAGCGCTGCGCAATGGGGCGATGCCAAGCCCGATGTGGGTGCACATCCATACGAAGCGTCCGGTACATGCGGGGCAGTTGGCGATGCTAGATGATGCCGACTTCGCCGCTTGCCACGTCAAGTCCAATGACCAGCGCGGCCACAATCGGCAGTGGCAGAACGCCCGGGCTGCAATGGGTCACGAGAACGTCGTGATTCACCGTGGCAAGCTCACGCCTGCATTCTGTAAGTCGTTGTTGAGCATCGCTCCGTGGCACCCGCTTCCCGAAGCGGAGCACGCGTCGATGCAGTTCGCGCGCCTCGGGATGTAGTTACCTGAGTGTCTCGCGCCAGATTTCGCTGTGGTGACACCATCAAGCAGACCGTTATCACCGAGAGGAAATCCTCGATGAGCTCGAAGCCGGCGCGGGCTCCTTCGAACAGATCGACAACGGGGTCCGACGAAATTCGATCGGGAGCGTCGTGACCCCGACTTCCTTCCACTTGGCAGCTGAACCGTCAAATGCCGGCGATGGGTCGGCTCAAGTCCAGGCGCATACGTTCAGCGCTCCTGGCTCTTCAGCTTCGAAAGTGAGTGCAGATGAACTTGGTTTCAATGAATCGGGTGGGTCAACAAACGGATAGAGTGGACGCGCAAGATGCCTCTCTGGCCGACTCGTCGGCAGAGGCGGCGACCTTTCAGCGGCAGCTGAGTGAGGTCGCTGTCCCGTCCGCTCCCGTGCTCATGCAGGTCCGCGCCCATCAAGCGGATGCATCGAGATCTGAGGCGCGGCCCATCATGCGGGCGAGCGGGCACCCATATACGCCGGCTCCGCACGGTCAAGGCGGTGGAACGATGCTGAATGCGTCGGCGCGGCCGCCCGGCCATGCAAATTTGGTTTTCACAGATCGCAGCCTGGATCCTGTTTATTCCGAAGATGCGCTTCTTATTGAGGGGCTGAGGCCGGCACTCATCAAGGCTGGGGCCTCCGAGCGCACCGTCAGGCGCAATGTACTTTGTCTTCTCAGATTGGGGCATTGGCTCGTAAAGAACGTAAAGCCGGGCATTGCTGCCCGGCTTTACGACAAGTCGCTGGACAAGGATGCCCAGGAGTTCGGCAAGCAGGAGGGGCAGGCCGTCGCTACGCCACTGGATCATCTTCGAGCCTCCCAATCGCCAGGCGGCATCGCGCCGATTGCAAGCCGGGTTGAGCTGAATCCCTATCCGGCACCGTCATATCTGGACGCTCCCTGCCGGCAAGGGTTTTGTTGAACGCGAGTGCAAGTGGTCGGGTGCAGTCATATCTACGGCCTGTGAGTGCGGCTCATCTGACCGCTGGCCCTTCTCTATTCGGCACCTCCACGTCAAGCATTCTCTTTTCAACCCTTCGGTATAGCGCATTCCTCGCGAGCTCTTGCTTCTCTCCGGGATCGGCATTTGCCCTCCCATGATGGGATTAGAAGGATGAGGCAGCACAATCTGATGAGCGCATTGATCACCGTGGCAATCGATGCAAAGGCCAGCACGAACTTACTTCATCCATCGTCCCGCGAGGGACAGCTTTCCACCGGCAGGCAGAACTTCGGTGTCTTCTCCCTAACGGGCGATCAAAGGGATGGCTGCACGAGAGGATCTTTCGTCCAACGGAACTCCGTTCCATCGCTCCAGATCCGGTGCATGAGGACAGCCAAGCGCCGCGCCAGCGCGACAATGGCTTTCCGAACTCCGCGCCGCTTAGCGACATTCATCGCCCATGCCTTCAGCCAGGACCACTTCTTCACCCGCGTCAGCAGGACTTGGGCGGCTTCATAGAGCAACCCTCGCATCATTCCATCCCCGCAGAGGGAGACCTGCCCAACACGCTTGCTCTCCCCGGACTCCTTGAGCACTGGCGTTAATCCCAAGACAGGTCCAACAGCTTTCGACTTTCGGAAGCGGGCCGGCACATCGATGGTGCTGGTGAACGCCAGGGCGACAACTGGCCCGACACCCGGAATGGTCATCAGGCGCCGGCAGACACCGTCCTCTCGGGTGATCTCCAGTACCTTCCGGTGGAGGCGGGACAGTTCCTCGCGCAACATCTGCCTGGCGGCGAGCAGGGAGGCGGTGATGTCCGCCAGTTCCGGCCTGCCGTCTACGAGCTCCCGGATCCGGACGTCAAATCCCACAGCCCCGGTCATGCCAACCTTGAGGCCGAAGTTACGCAGCAGACCGCGAATGTCGTTCTCAATCGCGACCGCCTTCTCCTGCAGCAGCTTGCGCGCAGTCAGCAAGGCACGACGATGTTGGCTTGTCAGCGTCTTGATGTGCACCGGCCGGAACAGGTTGACCCGCATCATCTGGGCAATGCCACGGGCATCATTGCGGTCCGTCTTGTTCACCTGCGCCTTGAGGAACGCCTTCGTATGCCGGGTCTCGATGCAGACCACCGGCAGGCCTGCTTGCGCCAATCCACTGAAAAGCCACTGCGACAAAGGTCCAGCCTCCAGGCCGATGCGGACCAGCCGCCAGGTAGGATCTTGAAGAGCCCGAACGAGGTCTTCGGGATGGCTTGGCACCTTCATCTCGCGGCAGATTGAACCCGCCTCATTCACGATGCAGATTGAAGTCTCCTTGAGAGACACGTCCAGTCCGGCGTAGTGCTTCATGCTGCGCGTCCTTTCCTGATGCGGTGCGGGTTGAACAATTCCCACGCTAGCATTGGCTCGGAGCACAACACCTCCATGCATATTCGTCGAAGATGGGGCTCAAGCCGAATACCCCATCTGATGAAATCCGCAGATCAGGTCCCCGACAAGTTAGCGAGCTCGCAGCTCTGACGGTGCCGCGGGTTATCCTGATCCCGGCTCGACCGGTTTGCATCACGCCATCATCACCCTTCCCAAACTGAGACCCTCAACCCGGGGCGGCGCTCAAGCGCCAACCGACACGGCAGATCGATAGACCTCTCCCTTGGACAGCAGAGCCCAAGCAATCCGGGCCGTCTTGTTAGCCAGAGCCACCGAGACCAGCCGCACTGGCTTCTTGCTCAGGAGGCTGTTGATCCAACCTGTGTCCGCCGCTGTCTTCGTCCGGGCATAGCGAATGACGGCGGTGGCACCGACCACCAGCAGCGTTCGCAGGTAGCCATCGCCCATCTTCGAGATCCGCCCCAGCCGCTCCTTGCCACCGGATGAGTTCTGTCTAGGCGTCAGTCCCAGCCACGCCGCAAACTCCCGGCCGGAGCGAAAGTGGGACGGATCTGGCACCGTCGCCGCAAGGGCCGTGGCGGTGATGAAGCCCACGCCCGGGATCGTCTCGAGCCGTCGGCTCTCCTGGCTCTGGCGGTGCCAAGCCAGGAGTTCGTCTTCGAGCGCGCGGATCCGCGGCTGCAGATCAAGCAATTGGTCGACAAGCGGCGCCAGAGCCCGCCGGGCCAGCGGAGGAAGTGGAGCTTCCGAGCTCTCGTCATTCAGGAGTTGGATCAGTTCGCGGATGCGGCTGATCCCTTGAGCGACGATGAGGCCGAACTCAGCCAGATGCCCACGCAGAGCGTTGACCAGCATGGTGCGCTGACGGATCAGCAGAGCCCGCACCCGGTGGAGCATCAGGACACTCTGCTGCTCGTCCGACTTGACCGGCACGAAGCGCATGTTCGGACGGATCACGGCCTCGCAGATCGCCTCGGCATCGGCCGCATCGGTCTTGCCGCGTTTGACGTAAGGCTTCACATAAGCCGGCGGCATCAGCTTGACCGTGTGGCCCAGCTTGGTCAGCTCACGCGCCCAGTGGTGAGAGGTCGCGCACGCTTCCACGCCGATCAGGCAGGGACTGAGATCAGCGAAGAACGACTGCACCTCCGTGCGACGCAGCCTTTTCCGAGCCACGACATTGCCGGTGGCATCAACGGCGTGAACCTGGAAGATGTGTTTGGCCAGATCCAGGCCGACTGTGGTAACCTGCATGGTGGACGCTCCCTCTCCTTGTGGCGATCTTCATGACGACCACCCTTTGGCACTTTGATGCCGGTGAGCAGGGAGCGTCCACACCATCAAGTTAACCGGAGAGTGACCGGATCGAGGCATACATAAGGAATGAAATCGCCTCGTGATCCTCGCTATGCCCGCCATCGCTTTCCGGCTGAAGTGATCAGCTATGCCATCTGGTTGTACTTCCGATGCCCGCTCAGTCTGCGGATGGTTGAAGAGATGCTGGCAGCCCGAGGCATCCTGGTCAGCCATGAGACGGTCCGGCAGTGAGCGCTGAAGTTCGGCCAGAGCTTCGCCACTCAGATCCGCAGGCGTCTGCCCGCACCAGGAGAAAAGTGGCATTTAGACGAGGTTGTCATCAGCATCGGCGGACAGAAGCATTGGCTCTGGCGCGCCGTCGACCAGCACGGGGGCGTGCTCGACATCCTGGTCCAGAGCCGGCGCGATGCGAGGGCAGCCGAGCGCCTGCTGCGCAAGCTACTCAAGAAGCAGGGCATCGCGCCGCGGGTGATGATCACAGACAAGCTGGCCAGCTACGCCGCCGCAAAGAGAGTTGTGATGCCAAGCGTTGAGCACCGACAGCACAAAGGCTTGAACAACCGCGCAGAGAACAGTCATCAGCCGACGCGACGACGGGAGCGGATCATGAAGCGCTTCAAGTCAGCCGGTCAGGCCCAGCGCTTCCTCTCCGCTTACGATCAGGTTGCAAACCTCTTCCGTCGTCCCGCCAATATCCATGCCGCCGATCATCGCAAATCCCGAGCACAGGCATTTATGACTTGGGCGGAGGTGACTGGTGTCGCTGCCGGCATCTGATCTGACGATCCGGGACGGGCAGACCTAACTCAACTTGTTAAGTTGACGATACTTTATTGCACAAACCTTGCGCGCTCCCCTGTAAGGACCCGGTCGTTTTTCAAGAAATAATGCGGCTCGTCAGCTTGGCGACAGCTGAGCCTCGTAGATGGGAATTTCCTGCATTTGGCTACTGAAGAGGAGGCATCGATGAATCCAGAACGGGCCCAGCTTGGCGCTGGCACTCCTTCCGCAACTTCCGAATTCGAAAGCTCCGAACCAGGGTCTCCCGCCGCGGCGCAGTGGGCCGCAGCCTTGACCGAGGCGGGGGCGTCCGCCGCCGACCCCACCTCGTCGCAGGACCACGTCCTGGCGGGCTGGGCTGCGGAAGAGGCGCAGGGCGAAGACGAGAACCGGCAAGAGGCGGTACTTCGAACGAGCGCTTGGCGACAGGCGGCCGATCTCGATGAGCCGCTCGATCTCTCGTCCCGGTCCCTGACCGTCTTGTCCGCCGCCCTCCCACCCGAGCTCCGGCGCCTGAATGTCAATAGCAATCAACTCAGCGGCCTGCCTAACCTTCCAGCCGATCTTCAGCGGCTCTACGCCAGCGACAATCGACTGACCAGCTTGCCCGATCTTCCAGCCGGACTCCAGCGGCTCTACGTGAACAGCAACAGGCTGACGAGCCTGCCAGCAGACCTGCCGCCGGGGCTTCGGCGCCTGAATGTCAACAATAACCAACTGACCAGTCTGCCCGACACCCTTCCGGCAACGCTTCAGGAGCTGGACGCCAGCGGCAACCGGCTGACCAGCCTGCCCGATCTTCCAGCTGGGCTCGAGCGCCTGAACCTCGACTACAATCAGCTGACCAATCTGCCCGACCCGCTCCCGGCCGGGCTCGAGTGGCTCAGCGCCAGCAATAACCAGCTGACCAGCCTGCCCGAGACGATCCCGACGGAGCTCCTATGGCTCGGCGCCAGCAACAACCAGCTGACCAGAGTACCCGAGACCCTGCTGACGCAGCTAGGCCGTAACTCCTCCGTTGATCTGGAGAACAACCCGCTGCCCGAGTGGTTGCTGACCAACGTGGCGACAGCCATGCATGCCGGTGACTATGCCGGTCCGCAGATCTTCTTGCTTATGGACCCGGTAGCGGTGGAAGTTCAGCCACGGCCCTTGCACGAGTTTGTCGCGGACTGGCTCGAGGGCGACCCGGCGACCGTGGCCGCCTGGCAGGGCTTTGCCGAGGAGCCTGGTGCCCAGGACTACGCACGCTTCCTCGACCGGCTCCGTGGCACTGTGAATTCTGGCAGTGATGCGTTCCGGCAGGCGGTGGCCGAGGATCTGCGGGAGGCAGCGGTCAGGCCGCGATTGCGCGAGCAGTATTTCCAACAGGCTGCCGGAGCGAGCGAGAGCTGCGAGGATCGCATCACTTTGACCTGGAACGGCATGCAGACCGCACGCGTGAACGCTGATGTCGAGGCCGGGACCTATGACGGGCGGCTCGACGAACTGCTCCAGCAGGGCCGTGTCATGTTCCGCTTGGACGCGCTGGAGGGGATCGCGCGCGAGACGGTCAGCTCGCTCCGCCATGCCGATCCGGACGCCAACGTCGACGAGATCGAGGTCTATCTTGCCTACCAAAACCAGTTGCGCGAGCCGCTGGAGCTGCAGCACATCGCCCCGGGCATGCGCTTCTTGAATGTCTCTCACGTCACCGAGGACGACGTTGCCAGGGCCGCGGCGTCGGTGCGGGAGCAGGAGGCGACGGGCTTCGCGGACTATCTGGCAACGCGCTGGCAACCTTGGGAGACGGTGGTGGGGCGGATCGCCCCCGAAGATCATGCAGTGATGCAGGAGCGGCTCGCCGATGCGATGGAAGAGCAGTTTCCAACTCGCCTGAACGAGCGCCTCGCGAGGGACGGCCTGACAGACGACGTCGATGCCCAGCGGGTAGTCGGAGCCCAGATCCTCAACGAAATCGCCCGCGAGATCAAAGGCGCGCTCATGCACAAGGTGCTCGGAGAGCGCGGACTTGAGCCGTGAAGCGAGCCTTCAATTGCAAGAGGCTGTCAATCTGGTGATACTCGTGCAAAGCAACACTTTGATTGTGGTCTTTTTGAAAGGGCATCCAATTTTGGCACCGTCAACTTAACCAAAGAGTGACCCGGGGTGAGCTATCCGTGAGGGATGGAACCGACCCACGCCCCTCGTTACTCCCGCCACCGTTTTCCGGCTGAAGTGATCAGCCATGCCGTCTGGTTGTACTTCCGGTTTCCGCTCAGCCTTCGGATGGTCGAGGAGATGCTGGTTCTGTCGCAACTCTTTCTTTCCTATCGCGGGGCTATGGTCTGCGCAGGCGAGAGAGAGTGACGCGAGATGTTCAAGGGCCGGCAATTCGATCGGTCGGTAATCCTGCTTGGCGTGCGGTGGTATCTCGCTGACAGCCTGAGCCTGCGGGATCTCGAAGAGATGATGGCCGAGCGCGGCCTCTCTGTTGATCACGCCACGGTGGGTCGCTGGGTGGTCCGTTACTCACCCGAGCTTCTCGAGCGGTTCAATCGATGCAAGCGACCCGTCAGCCGGAAATGGCATGTGGATGGGACGTTGTATTTGATGGGTGTTGCGGGTCATTCCCACAGCATGAGGCCGGGATAGCCCGAATGAGACATAAGACAGAAATCTGAGATATAGATGGGGCACCCGGCCTCACCACGCGCCCCAGCTGAGATTGGACGGTATCAAAGGTCATCCCGAAGATGGGTAAGCCTGCATTCACAAGGTTGATCAGCGCAAGGGGCATTCTCAGTGAGAGGGAGCTCTATGACGGTGTTCTTCGGCATTGATGTCGCAAAGGAGAGACTGAATTGCGCGGTGGTCGTTCAAGGCCGCGAGCGTCCCATCGGCCAGAAGGCTTTTCCTAATACCCTGGACGGAATCGAGAGAGCGGTCGCTTGGGTGGCAAAAACTTCTAAGACTGAGCTCGTAGAGGTTCATGCGGTTCTCGAGCCGACAGCGGCCTATCACGAGCTCGCTGCTCGCCTCCTTGCTGCTAAAGGTATGACAGTTTCCCTCGTCAACCCTGCCCAAATCCGCAGTTTTGGTAGAGATATGGCTGTTCTCAGCAAGACCGATCGGATCGACGCAGTGCTTCTGGCGCGCTACGGCTGCCTGACCCGGCCGAAAGCGTGGACCCCTCCCGCCGAGCCCCTGGTCGAACTCCAAGCTCTTCTCGCACGGCTGGATGATCTGGAGGGCGATCTGCGCCGGGAGCAGAACCGATATGAGCAGGCGTGTGTTCGTGGCTGCTCCAGTGCCATCAAGCGTTCCTTTGTCTCGAGCATCAGGGCGCTCAAAGCTCAGTGTAAACTGCTGCAGGAGGCAATTACCGAGCACTTTGCCGCTCACGAGGATCTGCAAGCCGATCTGAAGAGACTGCGCACGATCCCGGCAGTGGGTCCGAAGACAGCGATGCAAATGCTCGCGCTGCTGCGTAGCCATCCATTCGAGACAGCTCGTTAAGCTGCCGCCTTCCTGGGTCTGGTACCAATTGAACGACAGTCCGGGCGGAGCGCTCGAGGGAGACCGCGGCTGTCGAAAGCCGGCAACTCCCGGCTGCGCGCCGCGCTCTATATGGCAGCTATCGTTGCGACAAAGCTGAACCCGGACATCAAAGCCCAGCAGCAGCGGCTGCTTGGGCGAGGGAAGGCCACGATGTCGAGCTTAGGGGCTGCCATGCGCAAGCTGGTTCACATTTGCTCCGGTGAGCTCAAAAGCCAAGACAGCTATCGCTTACCAGTTGCCCAATAGAGTTGACCGATCAGACGGTATCTATATCAAGGTGCGTGGGCGGTGGATGTATTTGTACCGTGCCATTGACAGTAACGGCGACACCGTCGAGTTCTGGTTTAGCGAGCGAAGAAACCTCACTGCTGCTAAGCGCTTTCTGACGCGAGCGCTGAAGCGGCATGGCAGACCTGAGAGGATCGTCATTGATGGCAGCCGGACGAATCGCGAGGCGATCCTGTCCTGTGATACCGCGGACAGGCTCGAGAACAGTTCGCAGCGTGACTTGAAACCCACTCGCATCCGGCAAAGTGCTTATCTGAACAATCGCATCGAGCAGGATCATCGGGCGATCAAGCGGCGGATCCGGCCGATGCTCGGCATCAGGTCCATCAGATGCGCTCGCGCCATCCTGGGCGGGATTGAAATGGTGCACATGATGCGGAAACAGCAGGCAAACTACGCCCGCAATCCGCAGTCCTAACCCGAGGAGCAATTCCTCTTGCTCGCTACATAAACCCTGGGCGGCCAAACGCGAGATCTACTCGGGTGTCGAACATAGACAGAGTCGGAATCTTGACAACCGCTGCGAGGTCTCACATCAAACGGCCCTACCTCAGGAGCGCCACACGAAGCGTTTCAAATCAGCGCGCCATGCCCTACAGCTTTTTTCCTGTCCCACGCCGATCCACAACCACGTCGAACTGGGGCGTCACCGCCTCTCCACCAATGAGTATCGAACTGCCCGCAACCGCGCATTCGCCACTTGGCGTGATGGGACCGGTGCTGCCTTGGTGAGCCGATTTGGACTGACATGGATGCTTCCTTGCGGAAGCCTGGTCAGCCCGACATCAAAATGACAGTACCAGCAGAGCCTCGCGGACTGCGGGGGCGAGTCCTGCCGCACGCGGTGTTATGACAAGTTCACGGCCCCTCATCGTGAATAGCTCATCGCGGAAATAGGCGCGTAACCGGCCGACGGCCGCGCTCATGGCCGGCTGGCTCAGGTTGATGCTGCGTGCCGCCGCCGTGAGGTTACGCTCGGTCATCAGAGCATCGAGCGCGACGAGGAGATTGAGATCAAGGCCCTTGAAACGCACGTCTTCATTGTATCCATAGGGTAAATGGACGTCATCCAAACAATCAATTTTACCAAGCTAAGGGAACGATGCATTAGGACAATGTGATCTGACTGAAATCAAGTATATCGGCGGCAACATTTTCGAACGGCGCGACACCGGGATGGGGCGCTCCCTTGATCTGGATACCCGAGAGAATACATTCGTGAACACAGGACAAGCCCAGCCGGGTGCCGGCAATACTTCCAAACAAACTTTGGATGCACCGTAACTGAGTGTAGGGGGACCGATGCGAATTGAGGTCGGAGTTGTTCGTGGCACTTTTGGTTGGCCGACCGCCAATGTTCGACCCCACCAGCAGGTCGATTCCTTCTTGCATGTTGCTGCTTGTGACATAGTCCTATGCCTCCCCGCTGTTGCAAGTGGAAGACTGAATCCGGCGCTTCACCGGAAACTGCTTGATAATGCTCACCGCAGTGGGACCTCGCGTTCCTTGCCGCCACCGTCGCTATATCCAGCTGTCTCGGACTCCAGCGGGTGCCAGTGGACGAGGGCGCACCAGAAGTCGAACCTCTCGTCGTCCCGGACAAGGTTCTCGCTTCA
This sequence comes from Microvirga vignae, assembly GCF_001017175.1. Lineage (GTDB taxonomy): Bacteria > Pseudomonadota > Alphaproteobacteria > Rhizobiales > Beijerinckiaceae > Microvirga > Microvirga vignae. Next base: position 12,390 of record NZ_LCYG01000130.1, read on the forward strand.
AATGCTCCGGAGAGGGACGGACGGCGGCACTTCGCCTCCTGACCGGACTTGCTGCGTTTGAGCGGCTGGCGTGACCCTAAGCGAAGAGGAGTTGTAAGGACGCGACGAGCTGCGCGACTGTAGGTACGGGATGATCATCCTTCCGACGCAGGGGCAAATGCGATAGCGCTTCAGGCGCACTCGCTCGTCTCGCTCGGGTCTCATAGTTGGCGGTGATGTGCCCAATGGTCTGGGCGTGCCCTGATAGGAGATGACATGCGAACACTGCTCGTTGATCATCATGCGGAGTTTACGCGCGCAGCGCAAGAAGCGCTTGTGGATAGCGGTTTCGCCGTTGATGTGTCTCATACGCTCGACGAGGCTTCAATCGCTCTTTGTTGCGCGAGCTA
>NZ_LCYG01000131.1 GCF_001017175.1 Microvirga vignae
GGCGCGAGCAGCGGTGGCGGTACTATACTCCGGCGGGTCTACGCTATTGAAAGCGCGCGGCCCGCTCCGAACCTAAACGCCGGAAAAAGCAAGTAGACGTATTAATCCGACGTTGCCTAAGCAATCGGAATAACGATTGTGAGTGCACGTAAACGATTTGCTTTGGAGCGTGACTTATCTCCGAGTACTAGATGGCTGCCAGCAGGATTTGGATAGCGCGCATAACTTCATTCATAGCGTGGATTGCTGCCATCGAAACAATGGATTTTACAATTCTACCGAACGACCAGTAGCAAAATTCAGTTTAGAGACATAGAACTCGGACATACTAGAATGGCAATCGATCTTAACCCTACCCTCGGGAGAAATTATCAGCTGTACGCCGAGCATCAACCGAAGCGCATGTCCATTGCAGCCACGTTCTCCGGAGTGCGCAAAATACATCGCGCTTGCTCGACACGACAAGCGCCCCCCACGTCGCGGAGGCGATTACTAGCTACAAACCTTCGTATAGCTTTCCCAAACCATTTTATATCACCCACTTACCTCCGCACAATTGAGCCAGCCCTCGATCTCGCTTTAGCTTTGCGAAGAATGGGGTGTTGCTGATTGCAGATGCCAAATGCTTCTGCCCCCAGGCCAAATGGACCCCATGTCCATTGCAGTGAAATCGTGCAGAAGATGCAAGGGAAGTCGTTGATGAATCTGGTACGGATGCTTCATGCACCCGATGTAATCTCCATCGTGTATGACAATCAAATAGTCCGCGAACCGATGACAGACATGCTCTTTTCGGCGGGCTTCATCCCAGAACTGCGCCAGAGAGCAGAGGAGTTCTTGAAACCCAGCCGCCTTCGGAGTACGTCTCGCTTGATTCCGGACATGCAGTTTCCCCGCGTGACAGGGATCGACCCGTGCGAGCATCTGGTTACATCCAGAAAGGCCATTCCCACTATATTGGTCACGAGCCAATCGGGCGATGACCAGCGGGCGAGGGCGCTGCGAACCGGTGTGTCCTATTACCTGAGCAAGCCATTCAGTGATAGCGAGTTGCCACCGTTCATCGACACCAGTCCGATATGCCAGACCGCGCGGGAGAGGCGCACATGAATATTGTTCTATCCAACGCCACGGGAGTTCTCTCCCGGCGCTCTCAGGTGCGGTGGAGGCTGGCCTGGGAAAACGAGCTGCAACTCTCCGATCACATCGAACTATCCGAGTTCTTTCGAAAGACCTACGGACCGACTGGGGCCTTTAATGCGAAACCGTTCGAAGGCAATCGGAGCTGGGCTGGCGCGAGGCCCGAGCTCCGCGCAATCGGCTACGACTCGAGTGGTGTAGCGGCTCATATGGGCCTTCTGCGCCGCTTCATCAAGGTTGGCGCGGCCGATCTGCTAGTGGCTGAACTAGGATTGTACGCCGTCCGTCCAGATCTTGAAGGGCTCGGACTCAGCCATGCAATCCGCGCCATGCATCCAGTTCTGCAGGATCTGGGCGTCCCATTCGGCTTCGGCACGGTTCGGCAGGCGCTGCAGAAGCATGTTGCAAGGCTGGGCCGGCACGGTCTGGCAACCATTGTGTCGGGGGTTCGCGTGCGGTCTACCCATCCAGATGTGTATTTAAACTTGCAGCCCACGCGCGTCGAGGACGTACTCGTCGTGGTTCTACCGATTGGACGCTCGATCGGCGATTGGCCGACAGGTACGATCATTGATCGGAACGGACCAGAGCTATGACGCCCATCGAATGCTTATCCAAAGTGGGCAGCGAGTGCGATGACGGCACCGCCGGTCGCAGCGTTTATTTGACGTTTGACGACGGCCCTGATCCACTGTGCACAACCGAGGTCCTCAATGTCTTGGCGGAACAACGGGTGCCGGCAACTTTCTGCGTCATCGGCGCGTACGCGGCAGACCAGCCACAACTCATCCAGCGCATGATTGCAGAAGGGCACGAGGTCGCTAACCATACTATGAATCACCCGGACCTGTCCCGATGCGGACCTGGCGAAGTACACCGTGAACTATTTGAGGCGAACAGGACTATTAGGATGGCATGCCCGCAGGCTCCAATACGGCACATGCGCGCGCCATACGGCGTCTGGACCGAACAAGTGCTCACCACGTCAGCGAGCGCTGGACTGGCGCCCCTCCACTGGTCGGTGGACCCGCGAGATTGGTCTCGCCCAGGCATCGACGCGATTGTCGATGCAGTGCTCGCGTCCGTCCAGCCGGGCGCAATTGTACTTCTGCACGACGGGTGTCCTCCTGACGAGTTGGGACAAAGTATTCACTCCGGCTTGCGCGACCAGACCGTCATGGCACTGTCCCGTCTCATTCCAGCATTGCACGAGCGCGGATTTGTAATCCGCCCGCTCCCTCAACAGTACTGAACAAAGCGATATCCCATGGACCTGCTTGACACAGCTAGCGTTGTCACCATCTCGCTTTATGCGCTGCTCTCGACGGCTTATAAAGGCGCGCAGGCCGCTTATGCTCGCTCGGCCGACGTTTCATCCGCGTCGGAGGAGTTGGTCAGACCCGAGCTTCTGCCGAGCGTGGATGTCATTGTCCCCTGCTTCAACGAGGACCCGCGCACGCTCTCCGAGTGCCTAGCCTCCATTGCAAACCAAGAATACGCTGGAAAGCTAAGGGTCTATGTGGTTGATGACGGTTCTGCAAATCGTGACGCCGTCATACCTGTACACGAAACCTACGCGCGTGATCCGAGATTCAACTTCGTTCTGCTCCGCAAGAATGTTGGAAAGCGCAAGGCGCAAATCGCCGCGATACGCCGCTCATCTGGAGATTTGGTGATCAACGTCGACTCGGACACGAGACTCGCCCCCGACGTCATCATGAAGCTTACACGTAAGATGCAGAATCCAGTGATCGGCGCGGCCATGGGCCAGTTAACGGCTAGCAACCGGAGCGACACTTGGCTAACCCGACTGATAGATATGGAGTACTGGCTGGCTTGCAACGAGGAGCGCGCGGCACAGGCTCGCTTCGGTGCCGTTATGTGCTGCTGCGGTCCATGTGCTATGTACCGTCGGGCCGCGCTTCTTTCGCTGCTAGACGAGTACGAGACGCAGTTGTTTCGTGGGAAGCCAAGCGACTTCGGCGAGGATCGCCATCTCACGATCCTCATGTTGAAAGCAGGGTTTCGAACGGAGTACGTTTCCGACGCAATTGCAGCAACAGTTGTTCCGGATAAGGTAGGGCCATATTTGCGCCAACAACTCCGCTGGGCACGGAGCACCTTTCGCGACACGCTGCTTGCGCTGCGCCTGCTGCCAGCTCTTAATGGGTATCTCACACTAGATGTAATTGGGCAGAACCTCGGCCCGCTACTTCTCGCCCTGTCATCGCTAACGGCGCTCGCGCAGCTCGCGCTCACCGCCACAGTTCCGTGGTGGACAGCATTGGTGATCGCGTTGATGACTTTCGTTCGCTGCAGCGTGGCGGCAATTCGTGCTCGCCAAATTCGATTTCTCGGCTTTGCCCTGCACACACTCATCAACATCTTCCTCTTACTACCGCTTAAAGCCTATGCATTGGCTACATTGAGCAATAGCGATTGGCTGTCGCGCAAGGCGACCGGCTTACCAAACGGAAACGAACAGCAGGTCATCATCCGAAGCCTAATGGCTGAACCAAACGCTACAGCAGGTCCGGCAATTGCTGAGTCAATTCGTGGGGCGAATCTTTCCGGCGGGCCGTCGGGACTGGTGACGTCTGACAGCGTTTGCAGCGGCGAGTAATCTCGCATGTTTATAGGTGGACAGCCGTGGTTCAGGGCAAGCAACATCAGCTATTAGAGCGGGAACTGGCCGCGGACGATCCGTGGCGGCTTGACGGTAATCCGTTTGAGCGCGAGCGTCACACGCAACTGCTCAGGCTGTCGGTCTCCCAAGGAGTGATAGCAAATGCTCTTGAGGTCGGGTGCGCGACCGGCGCATTCACGGAAAGACTCGCGCCCTACTGTCGACGGCTCACCGTGATCGATGTCATGCCGCGAGCGATTGCCCGAACTCGCGAACGAATGAAGGGACTGCCGCACGTCAACTGGATCGTTTCCGACATTCAACTGTTCTCATCTGACGAGCTCTTTGACCTGATCGTGGTGGCGGAAGTTCTCTATTACCTGGATGACGTGGCGGAGATGCGTGCGGCCATCGGCAACGTGATGCGGCTGCTTGCGCCAGGTGGCCACCTGATTTTCGGATCCGCGCGTGATGGCGTTTGTAGGCGGTGGGGGCACGCAGCTGGTGCTGAGACGGGTATCGCCATCTTGACCGAAACATTGGTCGAGATTGAGCGCGTGCAGTGCCAGGGAGAGACGGTCGACGAGGACTGCTTGCTCGTCTGCTTTCGGAACCCGAGTCGATCCTTGGTTCAGTCCGACTGACAACCGTGACATGGAGCTACTATGCGCATCTGCGGTATCAAGCTGACACATGACGGGGCGGTCGCTCTTATCGAGGACGGCCGGCTGGTCTTTTGCGTCGAGCAGGAGAAACTTAACAATAATCCGCGGTATCAAGCCATCGACAATCTTGACGCCGTTGTCGTCGCTTTGGCGGAGCACGGTCTGGATCCGCGGGATGTTGATCACTTCGTTATCGACGGCTGGGACGGCGAGGTCGAGTCGCAATTCCAGGTTCTCAGTGGGGCCGCGCCTATCACTCTCAAAGGGGCGCCGTATGTTGAACGGCATGCTGAGTGCCCTCTGACTTCGGACTGCGGCTTCGGCCTCATGCTCGACGGAAGGCTCTTTCCTTATAGAAGCTATCCGCACGTCACAGGCCATGTGGCCTCCGCGTACTGCACCAGCCCATTTGCCAAGGCCGGACAACCCGCGTTCTGCTTGGTATGGGACGGCTGCATCTTTCCACGTCTCTACTATGTAGAATCCACGGGCGTCCGGTTCATCGAATGCCTGTTTCCGATGATAGGTCATGCCTATGCTGTAGCGGGCCATCACTTCGGACCTTATAGGCACTCGAACCGGACCAGCTGGGACCTAGGCGTTGCCGGCAAGCTAATGGCCTATATCGCGCTCGGGACGGTTGATGAGGACATTGTAACGGTGTTTCATGAGCTTTATCAGGAGCACTTTGCAGCCGACACTGAGTCAGCCCGTCGTTACCGCGCGAACATTAGCAGCGAAGAGTCCGCGCTTGCCGCTGTGCATGATTTCTTCCACGCCAGCGCGCTCGGACTAAAGGCCAAACGCCCCGAAGATGTACTTGCATCGTTTCATGTTTTCCTCGAGCGTCTGCTCGTCCGGGGAATGGCTATTGCTTTGCAACGACATTCGCATTGTGCGGGGCCGCGCAATTTATGTATAGGTGGGGGCTGCGGTCTCAACATCAAATGGAACAGTGCACTACGTGCTACCGGCCTGTTCGATGCTGTCTGGGTGCCGCCCTTTCCGAATGACAGCGGCTCAGCAATTGGCGCCGCTTGTTCCGCACTGGTGGCGGAGAAAGGCTTCGTGCCGCTGGAATGGTCGGTCTACAGCGGCACGGCCCTGCTACGCAGCGATGTGCCGCCCGAATGGGAGGCAGCGCCGTGCAGTATGCGTGAACTTGCTACCATCCTCGCGAGCAACAAGCCCGTGGTTTTCCTCGCCGGCCACGCCGAACTCGGACCACGAGCATTGGGTGGCAGAAGCATTCTTGCAGCCGCAACATTGGCCGGAATGAAGGATTATCTGAACGACATCAAGCTTCGTGAACACTTCCGGCCAGTGGCGCCGATATGCCTGGAGGATCGTGCGCCGGACATATTCAGCCCCGGAACGCCGGATCCTTACATGCTTTTCGATCACCAGACACGGGCAGAATGGCGGGACAAGATCCCCGCTGTAGTACACCTCGACGGATCTGCACGATTGCAGACCATTCCTAGAACCTCTCAACACAAAGTCGCCGAGCTTCTCGTTGAGTATGAAAAACTCACCGGCATTCCGCTTCTTTGCAACACGAGTGCCAACCACCATGGACGGGGGTTCTTCCCTGATACCGCTGCAGCCTGCGAGTGGGGGCGGGTTGAACACATATGGTGCGACGGACTGCTGTTGACCAAGCGCGTGCGACTGAGTGACCGTTGGTCCTCGGCGTTCTTCCCGCAGAGATGAGCACATGTCCAGGGTACACATTGACTTTGCCGGCGTAACGAAGTCATATAAAGATAGGATCATTGTCGGTGGATTGTCGTTTACTGTCGGGCCGGGAGAGTGCTTCGGTCTGCTGGGGCCGAACGGCGCGGGCAAAAGCACGATCACGCGTATGGTCCTCGGCATGATACCGCCTGACGCGGGCAAGATCACAGTCCTCGGTGTGCCAGTGCCGGCACGCGCTCGCTTGGCACGTGCGCGCATCGGCGTGGTCCCGCAGTTCGACAACCTTGACCTCGAGCTCACCGTACGCGAGAACCTGTTGGCGTTCGGGCGCTACTTCAGCATGAGCACGCGCGAGGTCGAAGCCGTCATCCCGTCGCTGCTCCAATTTGCCCGTCTTGAGAACAAGGCGGATGCGCGGGTCGCCGAATTATCCGGCGGAATGAAGCGGCGCCTAACGCTCGCGCGTTCACTGATCAACGACCCGCAGCTGTTGGTAATGGACGAGCCGACCACCGGCCTCGATCCGCACGCGCGCCATCTAATATGGGAGCGCCTGCGCTCGCTGTTGGCGCGCGGCAAGACGATAATTTTAACCACTCACTTCATGGAAGAGGCTGAGCGGCTGTGTGACCGGCTGTGTGTGATCGAGGCAGGACGCAAGATCGCTGAAGGCTGCCCTCGGGCACTGATCGACGAGCAGATCGGGTGCCAAGTGATCGAAATCTACGGCGGCAATCCGCATGAGCTGGGTGCGCTGATCCGGCCGTACGTGCAGCGCATCGAGGTGAGTGGCGAAACGCTCTTTTGCTATGCGCCCGATCCGGAGCAGGTGCTCGTGCAGCTGCGCGGACGCACGGGTCTACGCCTGCTGCAACGTCCCCCAAATCTTGAGGACGTCTTCTTGCGGCTGACCGGGCGCGAGATGAAGGACTGAACGATGTGGGAACGTTATGTGGCCGCTCTGCCTGCCAACGTGTGGAACTGGGTCGCGGTATGGCGCCGCAACTATTTGGTGTGGCGGAAGCTTGCACTAGCATCGATTCTCGGGAACCTCGCCGAGCCCATGAGCTCTCTGTTCGGCCTCGGCTTTGGCCTAGGCGTGATGGTCGGTGGTGTTGACGGCACCTCCTATATCGCGTTTCTGGCAGCCGGCATGGTGGCAACAAGCGCGATGATCGCCGCGACCTTTGAAACGATCTATGCAACATTCGCTCGCATGCACGCTCTACGCACCTGGGAAGCGATGCTGTGCACGCAGCTCACCCTCGGCGACATCATTCTCGGTGAATTGGCGTGGGCGGCCACTAAGTCCATTCTGGCCGGGACGGCAATTGCGATTATTGCCGCCATGCTAGGCTATGCAGCGTGGTCATCTGTCCTCTATGCACTGCCTGTCATCGCTCTCACTGGCCTCGCTTTCGCGAGCCTGGCGATGGTCGTCACTGCACTTGCGCCAAGTTACCACTATTTCGTGTTTTACCAGACGCTCATCGTCACGCCTATGCTATATCTGGGCGGCGCGGTCTTTCCGGTCAGCCAACTGCCTGGCGCTTTTCAGCAGGTAGCGGCCTTCCTGCCGCTGACACATTCGGTCGACCTCATTCGTCCGGCAATGCTTGGCCGCCCGGCCGACAGCGTCGGGGTACATATTACTGCGCTTTGCATATATGCGATATCGCCGTTCTTCCTGTCAGCGGCGTTGTTTCGTAGACGCCTGATGCGTTGACGCTACTTACAAGGAGCATGAGATGGAGATGCACGATGGAGTATCGCGAACTGAGCCGCGGCGGCTTGAAGATGAGTGTGCTCGGCTTGAGTACTAAGAGTCGTAGAGATCAGGACACCGAAGCCAAAGCGCGCGCAACCCCAGGGTTCTTCGGTGGAGAGCCCGATGTGCTGAACGCGGCCGCTTCTCGCCAGTGCATCCAGCGCCTCTAACAGTTCCAGGAGTTGTGGCTTCACTTCGCGGACGGGCCTTACGCGAGGTTCTTTGAGGCTGGTGACGTCTCACCGGCCCTCGCAGCAGCGAGCGACAGTGTACCGTCCTTTGGTGGCGCGGTCTTGGCTCAGACCAAATTGGCCTTCCTGTTACGATGAATGGAGAGTGACATGCTGTGTTTAGGACTGAGCGGCGGGCTAGACAGAATCCATGAAAATTCACCTGCGCTACCGAGCACATTTTTACACGATGGTGCTGCGGTGCTTGTCCGGGACGGCCGGGTGATAGCGGCCGTCGAAGAAGAGCGCTTCAATCGGATCAAACACTCTAATAAGTTCCCGAGCCGTTCGATTCGATACTGCCTTGCATCCGCAGGGATTCAGCTCAGCGACATCGACCGCATCGCGTTCTACGCTACCGAGGCGTATTGCAATGCGATGCTCGAACGCTTGTTCGTTTCCGAGCCCAACTTTTCCATGCCATTGGATGCGAAACTTGCTATGCGTAGGTTACTAGCGCAGGAGTTTAGTACCGAGGTCGATCCGTCGCGCATCTCATTCGTAAGTCACCATCTTGCGCATGCCGTTAGCGCGTTCTCAATGTCAGGATTCGAGCAAAGCCTGATCCTCGCTCTCGATGGCAGTGGCGACTTCCTCTCGGGTCTCGTGGCGGTAGGATCCGGTACCGAAATAACGCAACTCGCGACTATCCCAGAGAATAATTCGCTTGGGCTGTTTTACCTTGAGACGATCCGATATCTCGGTTACGGCTTATTCGATGAATACAAGGTCATGGGCCTTGCACCCTACGGGGATCCCGCTCCCTATCGCTCGCTCTTCGAGCAGTTCTACGAACTCTCAGACAACGGTGGTTTCCGCGTCTACCTTGACCGCATCGGTCCGGCGTTGCTCCGCAGCATCCAGGTCAGGCGAAAGGGAATGCCGTTTACGCAGCAGCATCGAGATGTCAGTGCATCATTGCAGGAGGCGCTGGAGCGGATTGTACTTCACGTTCTCCGGCACTATCGCGAGGCCACAGGAATGAAGCGCCTGTGCCTGGCTGGAGGGGTAGCCCACAACTGCACCATGACCGGTAAGCTGCTGTATTCAGGGCTTTTCGAAGATATCTTTGTGCAACCCGCGGCGCACGATGCTGGTTGCGCTTTAGGGGCTGCACTAATAATGTCTAGCGATCTGGGCCAGCCCGCGCCGCGTGAGCGACTGCGGGAAGTCTATTGGGGGCCTGATCTCGGGACTGACTGCGCCATAGAGCAGGAACTGAATGCATGGGCCGGTCACCTCGCCGTTGAACGCAGCGATGACGTGGCAGGCAGAGCAGCCGAGTGGATTTCTAATGGCGCTGTGATCGGCTGGGTGCAGGGGCGTTCGGAGTTCGGGCCACGTGCGCTCGGTAACCGCAGTATTCTTGCCGACCCTAGGCCGGCCGCAAATAAGGACCGGATTAACGCGATGGTCAAAAAGCGCGAGGGCTATCGACCCTTCGCACCGTCGGTGTTAGAGGAGGATGCGCGCGAATTTTTCGATCTCCCGGACGGAACGGGCGAATTTCCCTTTATGAACTTTGTTGTTCGCGTGCGCGACTCCAAGCGCGGCCTGCTCAGCGCCATTACCCACGTTGACGGTACAGCGAGGCTGCAAACGGTATCTCGCAAAACAAATCCGGCGTACTGGGAAGTTATTGATGCGTTCAAGAAGCGAACGGGCATCCCGATTTTGCTTAATACGTCTTTTAACAACAACGCCGAGCCGATCGTCCAGTCGGTTGCGGACGCGATTGCCACGTTTCTGACGACAGAGCTGGATGGACTTGTGGTCGGGCCATTCCTCGTCAAAAAGCGAGCCGCAACGCCGGAGCACTGGACTTCCCTCGCGGTTTCACTGCCGCGTTATGCGTCCGTCTATCAAGTCCGCGCTTGCACGGCAGGGGATCGACACGAGACGGTGTGCGAGATTCGTTCTGGTCACTCCAGCAGTGGCAGTGCGCGTATTTCACGTGATTTGTTCGATCTGCTCATGCTGATTGCTGGCGAGTCCGTGCTCGGAGATCTCCTCGATGCAATTACGTTTGATCAGGCCAGGCGTGAAGCTCTCGTCAAGGAGCTGCGAGGATTGTGGGAGCAGCGCCTTGTTCGGCTACATCCCAAATATGCTGCTCGCATGCAGCAAGACAGCGATCAAATATTGGGCAAAGCGTAAGAGGCAGTTGTGATTATGGTAGTGTCCATTTCTCCAAGTATGCGGAGAAGCTGGCCCCTAGCGGAGATGTATCCGGGGCTGAGCTTATGGTTGTAGCCCAGAGCGCCGCGACAAAGCAGGCGCAGGTCCACATGACAAGCCGTCGATGCACCGGAATTTCTTTTCAACTTGGTACAGATGGTAGAACCTTTCGACGAACTGTTGCAATAGAGCGGATTGCCACGCGCCTGGAATTAAGTGTGACGACGGCAACATTTCGACGCGGCGGTGCAGGGGCGGGAGCCGTTGAGGGTCCATCGCCTCCGGTGCGGGGTATGAAGGGTCTACCAGTCCAAATAGCCAGCACCACGATCGCTGATGATAGCATTGGGGCAGGGCTACGTAGAGGTTCCGTAAGCTCCTGCTTGATGCGGTATTCCAAAACGAGGCGAAGCAAATGCTTGTTAGTGGCTCGATGAAGGATCGGTTCGTTGTTTCTCGACGGCGTACTGGTTTCGGTGATTGCCTGTGGTCGCTGGCGGCAGCTTGGCGTTACGCGCAGCGGACGGGGCGGGCGCTAGCCATCGATTGGCGCGGCTCCTGTTATCTGGACCAACCTTTTACGAACGCCTTTCCGGTGTTCTTCGAGCCAATTCAAGACATTGCTGGCGTACCGGTTATTTGCGATGATCGGATTAATCAGTTCTCATTCCCGGGCCCTTTCTTTCCGCCATGGTGGAATAAGCCCTCCATCGACTGCGTTTATCGCCCTGATGAGCAAATCTTCCGAGAACGAGATGAGCTGAGCCGGCTTTTCCAAACGCAGGATGATAGTGAAGCTAACACCGTGGTCTGCGACGCTTGTTTGATGTGGTGTTGCGATCAGGATGCCGAGCGACAGATTTTTCGGAGTGTTAAACCACGGCCTGAAGTTCAAGCCCGTATTGACACCATCTATCGGGAGCATTTTGTCGGGCACAGCGTAGTCGGAGTTCACGTTCGGCACGGCAACGGCGAGGATATCATGGGGCACGCGCCCTACTGGGCTGATCCGGAGCTCGCTTTACGGCAGGTATGCACTGCCATTTACAAGGCCAAAGCGCTGCCCCATCCAAGGCCTGTGAAGGTGTTTTTGTGCACGGACAGCGTGTTAGTGCTTGATCAGCTATCGGAACTGCATCCAGACCTTTTCACTGTCCCAAAACGCTTCCAGGCGCATCAGGCAGGGCCATTACATAATGCGGAACTCGGGGTTGACGGCGGTTTTTCTGCTCTCGTCGAGATGTATCTCCTTGGGCGATGCGATACCGTGATCCGTTTTCCGCCGACTAGCGCTTTCACGCGCTATGCCTGCCTCTCTGTGCCACGCATCATTGAGTTCGATTTGAATGATCCGAGCCGGTTGATCTTGATTGCATAATCGCCCGAGGATTCTCAAACTATATGAAAGTTATAACTGATGCAACAGAGCCCTAATTGCGTGGAGGGAAGATGGATGCCGAATTTTCGGCTAGCGGGCAAGCGCGTCTGGGTCGCCGGCCATCGCGGAATGGTGGGCTCTGCCGTAGTGGGAGCCTTGGCGGGGAGAGATGTAGAAATTCTCACAGTAGATCGAGCCGAGGTCGATTTGCGCCGCCAGAGGGAGGTTGAGGATTGGATGGGGTGGAAACGTCCACAAGCTGTGGTCCTGGCTGCCGCAAAGGTCGGCGGAATCTGGGCTAATGCAACATATCCAGCCGACTTCATCTACGACAACTTAGTAATCGAAACAAACATTATCCATGCTGCCCATAAGGTCAACGTCGAGAAGCTGCTATTTCTTGGTTCGACCTGTATCTATCCTAAGTTTGCGGAGCAGCCTATTAGGGAGGACGCGCTCCTTACAGGAGCGTTGGAGCCTACCAATGAGTGGTATGCCGTTGCCAAGATCGCTGGGCTCAAGCTTGCAGAGGCATATCGTGTCCAGCACGGGCATGACTTCATTTCGGCCATGCCGACCAATCTATATGGCCCCAACGATAATTTCGATCTCGCGAATGGCCATGTCTTGCCAGCATTGATGCGCCGCATTCACGAGGCCAAGATCGCGGGGGCCCCGGCCGTAACGATTTGGGGTACGGGCCAGCCACGACGTGAGTTTCTACACGTGGACGATCTTGCGGACGCAGCGGTTTTTCTAATGGAAAACTACTCTGATCGCCTGCATGTCAACGTGGGCACTGGAACCGATATCAGTATCCTTGAGCTGGCCGAGATCATTGCCGAGGTAGTTGGGTACGAAGGTCGATTTGACCCCGATAGGTCAAAGCCGGACGGTACGCCCCGCAAGGTGACCGATATCAGTCGCCTGCGCACGCTCGGCTGGCAGCCGAAGGTCAATTTTCGTGAAGGGCTTCAACAAACCTATACTTGGTTTCTCAACAATGTACGGGCGCTCCATATCGGGTAAAGCTCCAACGAGGCTTCATAAAATAAAGTTAGCTCACGCGATGTTTGTTCTCAGTGGTGAAATTCGTATTAATACGCGACATGTGAGGTCCGGCACGGTGTAGTTACTGTTGATCGGAAAATCACTAACAAGGGCAAG
>NZ_LCYG01000132.1 GCF_001017175.1 Microvirga vignae
TGGGAGCCGTCCACAGCATCATTCGCAGACATTCCAGCCTCCCTGCCTTCCGCATGCCCAGTCCCGGAACGGCTTGCAGGCTAGAATTTCGCGGAAGGCTGTCTATCAAACGTCCTTCGAAGGATGGCGACATAAGGGGACGCCCTCTCATTCCGTCCGGCGGGGCTTTCCGTTATGGAGGCCGAGCGGGCGCACAGGTGCATCGTCCCACCAATCGTCGCGAAGCTCGCGGAGTTCAGGGTTCACCGGGTAGATGATGCGGTTCTCCGGCTTGTTCGGCTCCCCCACGACCAGGAGCCGGACAGGTTCATCGGTGTTGTTGAGGAAGCTGTGGGCAATGCCAGTTCCGGCCGGAAAGCCAACCCCATCGCCCGGCGCGAGGTGGAAGAGCTCGCCATTAATCCAGACATCGGGAGTTCCCTCAATCACATAGACGAACTCCTCTTCAGCGCTTTCGGCATGCGGAAACGAGGTCCGGCGCCCTGGCGGCAGGAGTTCATGGTGAATGCCCAGTTTTGTCAGGCCAAGTGCCCTTGAGAAGGGCGAACCGATGCCCCGTCGCTCGTTGGTGCCCCGAAGCACCACCGTGTCATCGTTCTGGATCTCCTGATAGTGCCGTATGAACGAAGGACGTGTGGCCTGCGACATGAACAATCTGCCTTCGGGTGTCTGGGACCTTCTGCTTATAATCGGCTCATGTGAAGGATACCACTCGTCGGAGCGTGGATTCCGCTCAGGCCCGCTGAATGTCCGCGCGCAACGGTTCCCAGATCGAGACGTCGCGCGGCTGGCTGAGAAGCTCCGGGAGAGCTTGGTGCCATTCCTCACGATAGGGTCGGCTGAGTTGGACTGCCAGGACGTTCTCATGACTTTCCCAGGTCTCGCAGAGCATGAACCGGTTCGCCGAATCTGGATCCTGGTGCAGCATCGCCTGATGAAACATGGATTCGCTGCGCATCGCGTCGAGCACGCCGTTCAGCAGCGCGAGAAACCTGTCGCGTTGCTCCGGCACGACATCGAACTTGATCAGGTAGGTTACAGGCATCGTACGATCCTCAGCCGGGAAAATCTGTTGTCGCCAGGGCTGCAGCAAGGGTCCGCGAGGACTGGCGCGGCACGCAGTACAAGCCAGTCCTCGCTGGAGGCTCAGGCCGCGGCCGGCACCTGATCGAGGAAGCCGACGACACTTGCGAGACGACCATTCTCGAGTGTGACGAAATCGGTGCCCTTGATCGGACCGTCACTGCCTTTCGGGCCGAGCTGCCAGGAGAAGCGCACTTGGTTGCCGTAGCCGTCAGGTCGGCCCAGGAGGGCAAAGCGGAAACCGGGGAACTGCCCGTGCACGCCTGCGATCAAGGCTTCGATCTGGTCATGACCCCGCCCCTGCATGAGAGGATCGAGGTAGGTGCCGGTCTCGTTCCAGAGGTCTGCCATCAGAGCCCTTCGGCGTTGCGGATCGATCTCGTTCCAGAGGGCGATGTAGTGGTTGGCAATGGATGCGGCGTCGGTCATAGGAAGTCTCCTGGTGGCTGGCCGGGTCCGTTCCGGCATGAGAACCATGGCCGAGGCACGGCATGGCGTCGATTACGCCTGAGGTAATGATGGCACGACTGCCACGCTGTACTAACAAGTATCAATTCTCCTGATCTAAGCAGAGAATGATCTGAGGAGGGGGCTAAATTGAAACAGAGCATCGCGCATATTGCTCTTGTGGTTCTCGACTATGACGAAGCCATCGACTTTTATGTCAACAGGCTGCGGTTCGAGCTGGTTGAGGACACGTATCAGCCGGAGCAGGACAAGCGTTGGGTCGTCGTTCGCCCACGGGGGGATGGAACGACTTCGTTGTTGCTGGCGCGCGCGTCCACTCCCCATCAGGAGACGTTCATCGGCAACCAAGCTGGCGGCCGCGTCTTCCTGTTTCTCCGGACTGATGATTTTCAGCGGGATTACGCCGCGATGGTTGAGGCGGGCATCAAGTTCGTTCGCGAGCCAAAACAAGCCCCCTATGGCACCGTCGCTGTGTTCGAGGATCTCTATGGCAATCTGTGGGACCTCGTTCAATTCACGGATGGTCGGGACTGAACGCGCGGCGGTCCGGATTTCGTAGAACGGGACGTTATGGAACGCAGCGCCACTGAAAGGTCCGCTTCACTCTCCTATTGCAGAAGTTCGGATTAGGTCGGCCGCGTGCCAGAAGAGGACCTTGCTCAGCTGTCTCCTGTCGTTGCGGTGATGCTTGATGAATGCCTCATCGCACTCTCAGGGGAATCTGGGCTCGAAGGCGAACACCGTCTTCCAGTCCCGCTCCATGTCGATGACAGTCCACCTTTTCGCGGTTGCCTCTCGAGCGCCTTGTCGAGCCTGCCTGTAACCTTTTTTATCTGGCCTGACGGAAAGCTCCGGCCCGAGCATGCCAGTAAGATCTCCCGGGAAGCGTTAACAGTGGCAGTCACGCGCCTCGTGGCGGCGTAGCCGGCCGACCCAGGTGTCGGGGGAGTAGCACTTCCCCTCCTTCACGGGCCAAGCTTCTCATCGTAGCATGAGGCAAACGACGCAGGGGCCACGGGCCCAGGCGCGACGGGGGCATGCGGAGGAATGCCCATGAGACGCGAAATAGAGCGGTCACCCCAAGAGCCATCCGTTGACAACCTGAGGTCTAGGGGGATCAGGCGCCGCAGGTTTCTAGGCGGTATCAGTCTGGCGGGCCTGGGAGCCGCGGTGGGCGCTAGCGTTCACCTCTCTTCGAACATGCCCGGCACAGTGATCCCGTCAGCCCTGGCGCAGGGGGCTCCCGCATCAGGTGCTGCTGCCCAGCCTCAGAGACCACAGTTCCTCGATTATCCCGGCAAGGAGAAGGGTCTGGTCGTTCTCGGCGAACGGCCGCTGGTCGCCGAGACACCCGAGCATCTGCTCGACGACGAGACCACGCCGATCTCGAAGTTCTTCATCCGCAACAACGGCCAGATCCCGGAAGCTGCGGCGAACCCGGATGCCTGGAAGCTCACTGTCGACGGCGAGGTAAGCAACCGGCTGGAGCTGACACTGGCCGAGCTGAAGTCCCGTTTCCAGCCCAAGACCTATCGCATGGTGCTCGAATGCGGCGGCAACGGCCGCTCGTTCTTTCAGCCGCCCGCACGCGGCAACCAATGGACGAATGGCGGCGCGGGCTGCGCCGAGTGGACGGGCATCCCGCTCGGCGAGGTGCTCCAGGCTGCGGGCCTGAAGGACACGGCAAGGTACACCGCCCATTACGGCGCCGACCCGCATCTCTCGGGCGACCCGACCAAGGACTCGCTCTCGCGCGGCATGCCCATCGCCAAGGCGATGGAGCCGCACAGCCTGATCGTCTACGCCATGAACGGCGAGCCGCTGCCCACTATTCATGGCGGACCGCTGCGCCTGGTCATTCCCGGCTGGCCCGGCTCGCTGTCGCACAAGTGGCTGACGCGGATCACGATCCGGGACCGCGAGCATGATGGCCAGGGCATGACCGGCACCTCCTACCGGGTGCCGAACAAACCCATGGTGCCGGGCGGCACGGCGGATGAGAAAGACTTCCGCATCCTCCAATCCATGCCGGTGCGAAGCATCATCACCAGCCCGGCCAACGGCACGAGGTTGCCGGCCGGCACGCGTGAGATCGCCCTGCGGGGCGCCGCCTGGGCCGGCGATCTCACGGTGGCGCGCGTCGATGTCTCGACGGATGCCGGCCAGAGCTGGACACAGGCAACGCTCGCCCCACCCCGTAACCGCTATGATTGGAACCGGTGGACGGCGACCGTCCAACTGCCGTCGGACGGCTACTATGAGATCTGGACGCGCGCCACGGACTCCAAT
The DNA here is from genome assembly GCF_001017175.1 of Microvirga vignae. GTDB lineage: Bacteria > Pseudomonadota > Alphaproteobacteria > Rhizobiales > Beijerinckiaceae > Microvirga > Microvirga vignae. The sequence goes on from NZ_LCYG01000132.1 coordinate 3,841, forward strand.
GACAAGATGCAGCCGCCGGTCGTCACCAACTGGAACCCGCAAGGCTATGGCGGCAACGCTATGCACCGGGTGGCTATCCTGGTGGGCTGAAGCCATGGCCCGTGCGGTGCGGTGGCTGGCGGCACTCGCCGTCGGCACGTCGATCATGGCTGCACAGGTGCGGGCTCAAGGACGGGTACCTGCATTCACCCCTAAGGACGAGCGGATCGAAGATCTGCCGGAGGGGCCTGGACGGGATGAGACGTTTGGCATGTGCACGGCGTGCCACGGCTACAAGCTGGTCGCAGACCAGGGCATGACCCGGGATAAGTGGGACGAGACACTGACCTGGATGACCGAGCGGCATGGCATGCCCGACATCCAGGGCACCGATCGCGATCTGATCCTCGACTATCTGGCCACCCATCACCCACCCAAGGCACCGGCGGGGGCGGGCGGGTTCAGGAACCCGTTCGCACCACAATAGCTCTGCGCCGCGACGAGGGCATGACATCACCAAGGCCCACCTCGATGAGGTGAAAGACAAGATCGCCCGCGTGATGCCCTGCGGGACGAGCTTCAGGCGATGGTCGCCTGTAACAACAGGCAGATTTCCGGATGCCGGATCATCGAGGTCCTGGCCGACCATGGTCTGTGCAGACACGATCAGTATCAGGCGGTTGGGGTTCTACCGCGTTCCGGGGCTGAACGTCTGGAACGGGTCAAAGGCGGCCCTTCAGCGCAGCCGTGTATAGGTCTGCTCGCCGCGCGAATGCGGACGTTCGGTTTCTTTGCGGGTTGTGCCAACAGGCGACCATCTGAAGAGGGCTTCCATCGCGTAGTCCGCAAGGGATGAAACTACTCGGGTCATGGACCGAAGTGGCTTCCGTTGAAGTAGGAGTCAAGGCAAGTTTCACTCTCGCGTAACAGCGCTGCTAGCCACAGCGGTAGTGCTGCGCGCACTGACGCCAAGCATAGCCTATGCGCTGCCTCAGGCCATCTTCTCCATCAGCAAGCTGCAAGTGAGGAACTGCAGCTTGAACCCCCTGCAACCTCAGAAGTGTCTTTCTAACCAAGATCTTAGAGTTTCTCCCTAACGGCAAATTTCAAATAACTGCACCCTGCAGTTGGCCCCGCAGCTTCATTTGCTCTAGTGCACACGCCGTCTTCTTCCGCCAGCATGATGGCTCACGCCCTAGAACTCGACGTTGCCGCCTCATCCGATGCCCCTGCCCGTGCGGCGCTAACCTTTCGACGATGCTGCCTTCGCCCATGATAATGAACGGCACACACGCGTCCGCAGAACCTCGCATTTGAGCGTTTGCTGGTGAACTCCTGCTTACAGCATGAGTCCGATCTTCTTGGGGCTGGCTCAAGCGAGCCTGTGCCGCCCGGGAGTTGCAATTCTTGCTGCAGTAGCGCTGCGCTCGCCGAACGGCGAAGTAGCTTTGCCCGCAATGTTCGCAGTTGCGAGTTTCACCTGCGAACCTGTTTGCGCGCCAACGGTCCTGGCATCGATCAGAACAGAACTGCCGAGGAGCCTGGAGGCTGCGCGTCTCGAACAGCTCACGACAGACCAGACATGTCACACGATGAATGGGAGCGCTGGCCCAACGCCTGCGCATCTCGGCACTATTAGCTGCCAGCTGATTAGGATGGAGAGCATGACCAGTTTGATGATGCCGGGTATGCTCACTATGCGGCATCGTCTCGAGGTTCTCAGGGCTGCTGTTGTGGCGATTGTGATCTTTATGATGGGCGACGTAGCCCGGCGGGGTTGGGGCGAAGTTGTCCTCATAGATCCTGCGTTGGAGCTTTTTGCCATTCGTGTTGCAGTAGTAGCCGCTCTTGCACAGCCACCAGACTTCGCCGCCATAATTGATACGCCGCGGATGAAGGCTACCGTGCATGGCTGCCTCCCGCACAAATCGCTACGGATTCCAGCCTCCGAACTAGCCGCTCCAGGTCCCGGGTCATGCTCACACGCCGACCAAGAACCTCTGCGACCGGAGACTGGCTGTATCGACAATGCCGCTCCCGACGCACACGAATCCGAAGTGCGTAATGTGCTTGCGGTGTCAGCTGTTTGACGATGTAGGAGACCGCTTCATCCTGATCGTCAATCCGCCTAAAATCGGCGACCTCGGGCTCGGGCCAATTTCCCCTGCAGAGCCTGGGCACCTGAAGGACCATGTGCTCGCGGTTATGCCCACGATAGTTCTCCCGCACCCACAAGGTCGACGTATAAGGCGTTCCATCCACCGTATAGGTGTCGCGTACTTTTCTGCCATTAGTATCGTAGTCGTACTTCGCCGTACCGGCGGGCTTGGACACGCTCGTGAGCTGCCCGCCATTGACGAAGGCGGTGCGGGCCTCGTCGTAGCTGTAGGTGGTCGTCTCGGCCAAGGCCGTGTCGGCCCGCGCCGTCTTGGTCTTGGGACGGCCCAGATCGTCATAAGTCGTGACCGTGGTCTGGCCGAGCGCGTCGGTACGACTGGAGAGTAGGAGGCGTGCCACCCTAGTTACCATTTGGAAGCCACGCTCCGGAGTCGAGGCGACCATCGTGCTCTTCAAGCCCACCGTCACGGCGAGCCCACAGCTAGCCGCCTTCGAAGCCCGGACCAGCTATATTTCTCATCTTATAGCGTTATAAATCTTCGCCGTCGAATATTCACCTTTTCTTGTGAATTAACTGTTCGACCGCAGGTACAGGTGCCTTGCCATTCTCAATCGTACGAAGGGGACTGCAGGTACCATTATTCTTCGACGGCTAGACGCTACCGTAGCCATGCACGCTAGAGATAGGGAATCCGGTCAATGGAGTCCTACAGAGCAGTGGTAGCTTTGCGGCAGCAACAATGATCAGTGGCGAAACTCTCACTTGCTTCTTTGCCATCTATCTTGCTGCCATGCTCTTCGTCTGCACTTGGGCGGACCTTTCCCGTTTGATTATTCCAAACGCCGCCGACACCACTCTTCTCTGAGGTGCTGTGGCTTTCGCGTTTACTTCATCCACTCATAGGTTCAAGTCAGCTTGCTTGGGCGGTACGCTTGGCGTCGCCCGCGAAGGCGCAGCCAGAAGTGCCTTGTCACAACCAGGGCCAAAAAGATAGCTGCTCTCAGGCCTTTGGACCTTTATCCCGCCAAGGAGAGCGTGTGGGAGCCATCAGGTCATAAGGGTGATCAGGTCCTCTCCTGAGTATCCGAATGGCCCTATCAAGCGTGCTAGACTCAGGAGAGCCGTCCTGGTTGTCAGGAACCCTCTGCATAATCCTACGGATCATTTCTCTGATGTGCTTGGCAACCTGATCATCCATGTTTGTCATTGGATGTCCCTCTCAGGACTACTTAGATTCATGATCAATCGTGGCCGAATTCCGCCTCACTGAGGGACTCCTTTGGTCCCGTTGCGCCAAAAGTACCTCCAGGGCCTCAGGCGGCAGAGGCATTTAAAAACGGAGCTAAAGGTGGTGTTGGGTCGTTTGATCTGAGAGGACGTGAAGATTCTGGAGATTTCAGGGCTCCTATTCCTTCAGCCTTCCCTGGCTACCCCTTCTTTCCCAGGGTCACAGACAATTTCCAAGAAGGAGTAATAGCGGTATCCTAAGAAGGTCTGGAGAGCAGCCATGGTCGAGCCTGAACCAAGCTTAGTCATCTTGTGGGATACCCTCAAGCTCTCAGCGGAGCCCTTACGGGCTCGAAGCGATATTTTGGTTGTTGCTCAGGTCATGGTGAGGGATAGGGGTCAAAAAGGTGCTGACCAATATCGCATCAACTTCGAGATAAACAGGCAACACGGCCTTGTGTCCCAGGACACTGAATTACTGGTATCAGGCGCTGGAGGGGATGGCCCTCTCTGGAGATATTCGGGACGGCGCGATGTTGTTGTGGCGATCAAGGATCGCTTTCTCAAGACCCAGCTTTACTCGCACGTGGCTGGTCAACTCGGCTGGATTCGCAACCCAAGTGTTGAGCTAATTCATGCACCGTTAGATCCATGAGTTGTTAGTCTACCATACCTGCTTTGAATATTGTCAGCCAGGATTGTTTGTCCCCCTGTCTTCACGTATCCTCCTAAGCCGAGATGATTTCCTCGGGAAGTCTCCTTGAGCTCTAAGCATGTCTTGGGCGGATCCCTTGGACGCTCCGCATCGATCGACCCTAAGTATAGCCAGCAGGTTTTTCTCAGGCTTGTCCGTTGCTCGACAGACAACATGGGTTGGGCCATGTACGTGAAGCGTACCGGCATTGTTACTGCCCCTACAGGTCGGACCTTGGAGCGTTCCTGTGACGACGAGCGCTCTTTTGCTCTGAACCATCGTCTCACAAATCACGATAGCCGCGCCGCCGCTTGGCTCGTGCGAGCGCCTCCACCAGCTCCAGCCCGCGGGTGCCGACGCGGTCCCAGTTGCACACCTAGCGCACGGTCCCGAACAAACCACGACAGCTCATAATTTGGCCAAGCTTAAAGATCACTTGCATCGTTAGGATTTAACCCGTGTGAATCCATGTTTCTGAACCATATGACCGGTCGCAGAATATTCCTCTTAGGGGCTCTTGCAGGCTGGTCTTGCATGCCCCAATCCTTGAAAGCGGAAACGACAAGAAGCTTTGCGCATACAGCGGTTTAAGAAGTTGCGGCCACCGCGTTCCGGTAGAGGCTCTTTTGTGTTTGTACCATACACAAGGGTCAGCTCGCGCCCCGGATAAGCTATGAGATCCGCATATGCCATTGGAGCAGGTGTATAAAGTCTTCTGCTCCAGATGCTCTCGCTGATCAACATTACGGGATTATCGACCTAAAATCACGCCGCTGTGAAGAGCACATTCACTTAGAATACGTTGTCGACCAGGAGCTCAGGTTCCTACCAACCATGGTGGTTCCTGATCCCATGACATAGGTACCACCAAGCGCTATCACTGAAGATGCAGGGCTAGACCAAGGCTTTCATCCAAATGGCCTAGGTCGTGTGGACGGATTTG
>NZ_LCYG01000133.1 GCF_001017175.1 Microvirga vignae
GAGCCTTGTCGGTTGGGCATAACCCCAATGGGTCATTCAGTAGGATGCGCGGTCGCCCATGGGGCGCTCGCGATTCTCACAGAGGACGGATTCTTAGACGACGTCATCGTCGTGACCGAGACGTGCCAGTCCGTCAACGACTACGGCTGGTGCCGGCTGCACGCTTTTGACCTGGCGGACGTGCAGCTGTTCCTGGTGAAAGCCAAGAACCATTTCCGGGCCTCGTTCGCCGAGCATTGCAGCCAGATCATCGACATCGAATCGCCGGGCCCCTCCCCGTCGGACCTGCGCACGATCCCCTTCGTCCACGTTCCCCAGTCGTACCTGACCTGAACCGCGGCGCGACAGCGCGACCCAGCCGAATCCGTTTCAACCCTAGCCTCCACCAAGGCATCCTGAAGGAACTTCACATCATGAACGAGCCGATCACCAGCAAGGGCCAAGTCTACGACACCTCGAGCATCCGTGCCCTCGACCTGTCGCATCACATGCATCCCTTCGCAGACCAGCAGGAACTCGTTTCCGAGGGTGGCGTGCGCGTCATCACACGCGGCGAAGGCGTCTATCTGTGGGACAGCGAGGGCGAGCGGCTGCTTGACGGCATGGGCGGCCTGTGGTGCATCAACATCGGCTACGGCCGCAAGGAACTTGTGGAAGCGGCGGCGCGGCAGATGGAAGAGCTGCCCTACTACAACACCTTCTTCAAGACCACGACGCCGGTGGCCGCCGAACTGGCGGCCGAGATCGCCTCGATCAGCCCCAACGGCCTCGACCGCATATTCTACTCAAATTCCGGTTCCGAGGCCAACGACACCAACATCCGTCTTGCCCGCCTCTACTGGACACGCCTCGGCAGGCCCGAGCGCAAGGCGATCATCTCGCGTCACAACGCCTATCACGGCAGCTCGATCGGTTCCGGCTCGCTGACAGGGTTCGATGATATGCACGATATTGCGGGCGTGCCGATCGCCGACGTCCACCACGCGCCGGCGCCGTTCTGGTGGCGCGACGGCCGCGGCCAGACGGTCGAGGAACATTGCGCGTGGGCGCTTGACCGGCTGGAGGAGACGATCCTTCACGTCGGACCGGAGAACGTTGCCGCCTTCATCGGCGAGCCCGTGCAGGGGGCCGGCGGCGTGCTGACCCCACCTCCGGGCTACTGGCAGGGCGTGCAGGAGATCTGCCGCAGGTACGACATCCTGTTGATCTGCGACGAGGTGATCTGCGGCTTCGGCCGCACCGGGCAGTGGTTCGGTTCCCAGACCTACGCGATCGAACCCGACATCATCACCACCGCGAAAGGCCTGTCGTCGGGCTACCTGCCGATCTCTGCCTCCGTCTTCGGGGGCCGGGTGGCAAGCGTCCTGATGGACAAGCCCGGCCGCATGAACCACGGATATACATGTTCGGGCCACCCCGTGGCGGCTGCCGTCGCGCTCGAGAACATCCGCATCCTAAAGCGCGAGCGGATCGTCGAGCGCGTGGGCGAAGAGATCGGCCCCTACTTCCAGGCGAGGCTGCGGGAACTGCTCGACCACCCGCTGGTGGGCGAGGTGCGCGGCGTCGGCCTGATGGCTGCCGTCGAACTGACGCGGGACAAGGAGGGGCGCACGCCGATCGAACCGGTCTCGAGCTTGGCAACCTCCGTGCGCAATCTCTGCTTCAAGACCGGCCTGACCACCCGCGCTGTGCGAGACAGCCTGGTCTTCTCGCCGCCGCTCGTCATCTCGAAGGACGAGATCGACTGGCTCGTGAAGCGCCTGCGCGACAATCTCAACCAGTTCGTCGGATAAACCTTCCGGGGCGGACCGTCCGTCAGGCGGTCCACCCGCTCGCGAAAGGCTGGAAGGCCAGGCGTCCGAGCTTCCTGCGAGAGCCCACGCGGCGCCCCTGTAAGGCGGTCGCGCGCGACCTCGGTATTCCGGAAGGCTCCTTACGGTTCCGGCACTTCCCGGTGCACAAGCCGAGGCAGCCGCGACTTGTGGGAATTACGATCGAAATCTAGATGCCGTAATGGGCCTGCCGCTCACGCAGTAGCGGCGCGGGGTGGCTGTCCCTCAGAGTGATGGTGTTGAAACGGGGTCCGAGCGGATCGGCCCCAAGCATCGTGAGGGACAGCCATGGACTATTATGCCGGGATTGACGTGTCTTTGGAACTGAGCAGCGTCTGCATTCTCGATGCCACAGGACAGATCATCCGCGAGGCGAAGGTCACCAGCGAGCCGGAGACGCTCGCCACCTTTCTCGCCAGCCTGAACCTACCGCTCACCCGCGTTGGCCTCGAAGCCGGCCCTCTGTCGCAGTGGCTGCATGCGGGCTTGCAGAAGGCCGGTTATGACACCGTGCTGCTTGAGACCCGGCATGTGAAGGCGGCGCTCTCGGCCATGATTGTCAAAACCGACCGCCGCGACGCCCGCGGCATCGCCCAGCTGCTGCGCATGGGCTGGTTCCGGCCCGTCCACTGCAAGTCGCCGCCGGCCCAGGAGGTGCGGGCGCTGCTCATGGCCCGCAAGCAGCTACAAGCCAAGATGCCAGGCGTCAGTGCGCTGATTGCGGTGACCTTCAC
>NZ_LCYG01000134.1 GCF_001017175.1 Microvirga vignae
CTGTGTTTGGTTGATAATGCCGTTGAGCGCTAAGGTAGGACGGAAAGGGAACTTGTCTGCAGAGCTGCATGATGCTGTTTTACGGACGGCTATGCGGCGCGTGCCAGAGGCTCGGGCAGACGTAAGGGCCGGAAGCCGTCCACCAGCACGGGCTTCTCGCCCCAGGCATAGGTGCCGGTGAGATTGATCTGCTCCCAGCTCAGAGGCGACACATGCTTGAGCACCTCGGGCCAGATGATCCGCCCCTGACGGCGGAGATGGTCCACGGCTCGTCCGAGATAGACCGTGTTCCAGTGGATGATTGCACTGACCACCAGGTTTAGACCCGAGGCACGGAAAGCCTGGCTCTCGAATGAGCGGTCGCGGATCTCGCCGCGCTCGTGGAAGAGCACCGCGCGTTCCCGGTCCAGTTATGCACCTCCATCAGGAGATCAGGCACTTCGCTCAGCGGGTACATGTCGGCCAGTTCCCACTTCAACTCCTCGGCCGCCGCCGGTATCTCGCCTGGCAGAGGAGACACAACGAGCTGTCCGGCCTCAATCCGCACGCCTTCGAGTTTGCCATTACGGGCACGGTAAGCGAGCCGCTTCAGATTGAAGTCGAGCGTCTGACGGGCCTCGGTCAGATAGGCGACGGCATCACCCTGAACGCCGAGGTTGAGTTCATCAGCGACTTTCAAGGCCGCAAACGCAGGTTTGGGCATCAGATGTTCGTCCATCGGCCGGAAGGCGCGACTGCCCTCAACCCAGATGTCGCCGGAGCGTAACCGCTCTCGAAGCACGGCCAATGTCGCAATCTCGTAGAGGCGGCGGTCCGGTTTGGCATCCGCGAAGATCAGCTTACGACTTTGGGCGCTGAGATGACCCACTGGCACCCGATCCGGCAATGTACGGCGTTCGGCAGCATGCAAGATCTTGAGCGTCCTGATGGCGGCCAACAACGAGTCATGTTTGCGTGACGAGCGGAACGTAACCATCTCCAGGAATCGCGCAGTGTATTTGCGGATGGTGCTGTAGCGCTCTGCTGAAAAGAGAAGCGGATCAGGATCGGCATCCCGCACCATGGCTCCGACTTCAGGTTGAGCCTGCAACAGGCGATGCCATCCGATCTCATCATCGAGAACATCGATGGCATTCCGACCGGTGTCATTGGCCACGACAAGCGCGCGCAGGGTATCCCGGAACAGGCGCAGCACCTTGGTCGTGTCATGCTGTGCATCGACATACCGCTGCTTTCGTCGCGTGTTGGCGCGCGCAAAGAGCCGGCCGATCAGCTTGTTGAACATCGTGACCGCAGCGTCCGTCAGCGCCTGCTCGAGCGTGATGGCTTGGGCCACAAGTGTCGCTCGTCTCCTTCTGATTCCGAAGTCGGCTACCAGCCACGCGGGTTCTGTCGCAAACCCTTTGTTTCAGAGTTTCAGCTACTGCTCCCTGAGTTCAGGAACGGAGGGTAGCGTGTTCAAGGGCAGGCATTTTGATCAATCAATCATCCTGCTCTGCGTCCGATGGTATCTGGCCTACAATCTTAGCCTCCGGAATTTGGAAGAGATGATAGCGGAGCGCGGCATCTCCATTGATCACGCTACAATCCATCGCTGGACTGTCCATTACGCGCCGCTGCTGGAGCGCTTCAATCGCCGCAAGCGACCCATCGCCAGCCGGTGGCATATGGATGAAACGTATCTCAAAGTCCGTGGGCGGTGGATGTACCTTTACCGAGCCATCGACAGCAATGGCGACACGGTCGAGTTCTGGTTCAGTGAGCGGCGAAACCTCGCAGCGGCCAAGCGCTTTCTACGCAAGGCTCTCAAGCGGCATGGTCGGCCTGAGCGGATTGTGATCGACGGCAGCCAAACGAACCGGGAAGCGATCCTATCCTGTGATACGACAGACCGACTCCAAGATCGGTCGAGGCGCAAACTGAAGCCGATCCGGATCCGGCAAAGTGCTTACCTGAACAATCGCATCGAGCAGGATCATCGCGCCATCAAACGCCGGGTTCGACCGATGCTCGGATTCAAGTCGATGGCATCCGCTCGGGCGATCCTGAGCGGGATCGAGATGGTTCACATGATGCGCAAAGGACAGGCGCAGTATGTCCACAGTCTGCAGCCATCACTCGCGGAGCAGTTCGATCTACTCGCCGCATGAATGTTGACGGGGAACGCTCCCATTTCTTCGTCTCAAGTCTGGATTTGCGACAGAACCATGCGAAGACCCTCACCTCTTAGCTCAGCCGGAACCCCGCGCTCGATCGGTTGAGACAATCTCCTGACACATTGGGTCTCAGCGTGTCACCCGTGATGGCCGTCGGCCCGCCAGGCGGCTTGCGTCCGGTCCGGCGAGCCGGGGCTACTTTCCCGCCCGAAGCACTAGCAGCGACGGAGCCGCGGCTGACCGGACGCATCCATCATCATGCGGCCGTTCCGGTCGTACATGTAGCAGTAACCAGGGGACGCCTGCGCGACCCGCGCGCCTGCGGCCGCACCCGTGGTTGCACCCACGGCCGCGCCGCTGACGCCGCCGACCACCGCACCGACGGGACCGCCGACGAGAGCCCCCGTCGTGGCCCCGGCTGCGGTTCCGGTCGTCGTCGGTGAACAGGCTGAAACGACTACGCACGCACACAGAGCTAAAGCAAGCTTGTACATCTTCCGCTCCTCGTCTGGATGCTGGTGTCCGACCTCCCCGCGAGTTGTGATCGGCCGCGAAGGGTCTCCTGCTAACGTGGCAGTGCCCGGTAGGGTTGCCGCAAAGGCGGGCCTCCGGTGGAAGTACTCTTCAGTCTTCGGTTGCTTGGGGCGCTCCTTCGCGCATCGCGCGGACAAGCGGGCCCGGTTGTCCGCACCAATGATGCTCCGCAATCAGACTCTATGACTGAGGGCCGCCGCGGTCTCGCCCGCGGAAGTTCTCGATCAGAATATGCACGCTGATCAGCAACACCCAGGCTGGCAGAACCATGATGCTCCAGTTGAGATAGAAGCTGCCGAGAAGCACCAGCGCTGCCAGCGCATACCCGATCCCGGCCATCCACCGCGGCGCGATCCCGGTATAGATCACGACCGTGGACGTCGAGATCATGAAGACGCCGGCCATCTTGATCGCATAGACATTGAACAGGATGTAGGCGACCGCCCGTCCGAAGCGGAACGTCGGAGCGGCACTCGTCCCGGTCAGCTCGGTTGACGGAGCAATGAGCAGCAATGCGCCGACAATCGTGGCTGCAAGGAACAGGGTGGCCAGGAACAACAGGCCGCTCCCCAGGAACACGGTCGCGAAGAAGCGGTCTTCCTTCGGACCGAGGCGATCGCGCAGCACGCCGATGAACCACAGAAAGGCGATGCCCGCAAAGGGAATGAGGTTCAGCGCCAACGCCACGGACTGAGAGCCGTCGGCGAGCCAGGTTCCGGGGTCCAGCGGATCGGCCGGAACCGCGCTCCGAAAAACCCAAAAGATGATGACCAAGAGGATGGAAAAGACGATGCCGGCAACGGCAGCCGCCCTTGGCGTCCTCAACTGCGAGTACATGGGGGTCTCGTCCTGAGGCATCACCGACCTCCTCGCTTGAGCCCAGACCCATGCGCCTGATGGTACCGTTAGCGTAACCCGGGGGTGAAGAGGCATTGCCGCGTATGCCGCACGGGCACAATCGGGAGCGGGCTTGCCTGGACCAGCATCCCTACCTCTTACGGCTTGGCCGGCCGAGAACGCGTTCTCACGGCGACTGCCGTCAGGCATAATCGAGGTCAGCTCAGTCGGGTTAACCGGCCGATGCATAAACGGGTGGACCAATGGATTACCGTTCCCGCCGGTTGCCTTGCGCTGTCATCCCGCTGCTCAGCCTCCTAGCTGGGAACGCGGGCGCCGCATCCGCCGCCCTTGAGCGCTACGCCGGCACCTTCTCCGGCTCTGGAACCATCGTCGAAGGCCCCAATGCATCGTCCCATCACGTCCGCTGCAATTTCACCATCCTGCAGCAGGGCGCAACGGGTCTGTCCCTTCAAGGGACGTGCAGGGCCTACCTGATCATCGCACGATCCATCAGCGCCGATCTCGCCCGGGATCCCCAATCCGGTCAGGTCACCGGCACTTATACCGGTTCACGGGTCGGACCAGCTCGCCTCACCGGGCGCCAGGCGGGAACGGACTTTGATCTGATGATCGAGTGGCCGAAACCCCTTTACGGCGACAGGACGGCCCAGATGAAGGTTGCGAGCCTCGACCAGGATCGCTTTCGAATTGTGGTCACGGACCGCATTGGGGTGAACGGTCCTGTCCGAGCCACAACGGACCTGACCCTGCTTCGACGTTGACGAAGCGGCGAGAAGGCCGGCATCTGGCAGCGGTAAGGCCTTCATTCTGGGTATGGCCGCGCGAGCTCAAAATGCGAGCGGTCCATGTCTTTGAAGCCGTGGAACCGGCCGCCCCAGCGGATCGGCACGCCCAGTTCCGCGGCGGCCTTCGCCAGCGCTGCGGCAATCCTGTTCTGGGCCTGTCGATCAAAGAAGACCCGGCCCTCGCGGTCGAGCGGCCACAGATCCACCGCGTTTCCCCGCCGGTGCGGGCTGCCCTGCGTCCTGGACCATCCCCAGGCCACCGCCATCCGTTGGAGCCGGCCGTTGCGCCATCCCGAGCCGATCACGAAGCGCAGGTCGGAATTGTCGGCCCCGGCCTTTCGCACCACCCGGGCGAGCACCGGGTTGAGGGCCCTGAGGTTGGCCTCATGATTGCCCACCGGGTCCGGGTTCCAGGTGCGGAACATCGCGAGCTGATCCCGTCCGAATTCATCCCTGGCGGGGACCCGCGCGTAGACACCTCCCGGCCCTTGGCGCGGATTGCCGGAGACATCCGGGGATGTTGCTGATCCACCGCCAGGTTCGGCCTGAATACCGGCATCCAGGCCGCATCCGAGGAGCGCGATGCCGAGCGCCCAGAGGCGGATGGAGAGTACGATTCGAGCCATGGGTCCCAAACCATCGCAACTCAATGGCGCCAAAGGAAGGCGGGACCATTCGGCTTCGACGGCATGGCGGAATGTGATGGAGCCCGGATGCCCGCCGTAATGGAGCGGCCGGGCGCACCCCGCCCGCACCCGTTCCCAGAGACCGAAGAGCAAGAGCTGTCCCAAAATGCCAAGCCATCGTCACGTCCGGTCAAGCGATGATGAGGTATTCCTGTATGCTGGCTATCGATCGATACCCGCAGCGACCCGGGATGACGCACCCTTTGTTCCCGTGATTCCGAACCTGCGGACCCACGAACCCGTCATTCCAGGGCACGGTGCATGACATGAAGCGTCAAGGGCTTCTGAAGAACGAGAGAGCCGACGTCGACGCGGCGGTTGACTCTGGTGTTCGAGGGACGATGAAGCGGAAGGAGTTCGAGAGCGAGCTGAGAAAGCTCCAAGTCGAACTCGTCCGCCTGCAAACCTGGGTGAAGGCGACGGGAGCCAGGATCATCGTGGTGTTCGAGGGCCGCGACACGGCCGGCAAGGGCGGAGTGATCAGCCGGATCACGCAGCGGGTGAGCCCCCGAGTGTTCAGGCATGTCGCCCTGCCGGCGCCGACCGAGCGCGAGAAGAGTCAACTCTACATCCAGCGCTACATCGCCCACTTCCCCGCCGCCGGCGAGATCGTGCTGTTCGACCGCTCCTGGTACAACCGGGCCGGGGTCGAGCGCGTGATGGGCTTCTGCACGGATGACGAGTACGAGCGCTTCATGCGCCTTGTGCCGTCGTTCGAGCAGGAGATCGTCGACAACGGCATCATCCTGCTCAAGTACTTTCTCGACGTCAGCCAGGACGAGCAGCGTCGGCGTTTCGCCGACCGGATCGAGGATCCGGTCAAACACTGGAAACTCAGCCCGATGGATACCGAGTCGGTGCGACGCTGGTGGGACTACACGCTGGCTTATCAGGACATGCTGCGAGCCACGGATACTGCCGCCAATCCATGGTTCATCGTCCCATCCGACGACAAGCGCCGCGCACGCCTCAACCTGATCGCGCATATGCTCAGCGCAATCCCGTACAAGAAGGTCAAGGTCGAGCTGCCGAAGGTGCCGAAGGCGGAACCCAGGCCCAAGGGAGCCGAGGACGGGCTGCCGACATCACACATCGTGCCGGCACGGTACTGAGCGCCATGAGGGAAAACCCGGAGCGCGGTCATGGCCGGCACGCACCCAGTGAATCCACTTCCCCCGGCCGGATGGGAGCTACGGCAGTGCCGCCTGCGGATGAGGGCAGTACGACAGGTGGACATGAGGCTCGAAGCCCAGGCAATCAGGATAGGACGTCGGCCGCCCGCGTGATCAGTCATGAGGTCGAATGGTTGCGCTGGATGCCTGGGCTCAGCATCCTTCTCCGGTATGAGACCGCATGGCTGGGACACGACATCGTGGCCGGTCTGGTGCTGGCGACGATGCTCGTCCCTGTCGGGATCGCTTATGCCGTGGCATCCGGCCTGCCGGGCATCTGCGGCCTCTACGCCACGATCGTCCCGCTATTGATCTACGCGGTGTTCGGGCCGAGCCGCATCCTCGTCCTCGGCCCGGACTCCGCCCTTGCGGCCGTCATCCTCGGCGTCGTGCTCCCGCTGTCCGGCGGAGATCCGCAACGTGCCGTCGCCCTGGGCGGCATGATGGCCCTCGTGTCGGGGACGGTCCTGATCCTGGCCGGGCTGGCACGCCTGGGCTTCGTGACCGAGCTCCTGTCCAAACCGATCCGCTACGGCTACATGAACGGAATCGCCTTGGCCGTCCTGATCAGCCAGCTCCCCAAGCTTTTCGGCTTCTCGGTCGAGAGCACGGGACCGTTGCGGGACCTATGGGCGATCGGCGGGGCCATCCTGGCCGGCAGGACGAATTGGGTGGCCCTTGCGATTGGCTTGGGAACACTGGCGACGATCCTGCTGCTGCGGGGAAGCAGGCGCGTGCCCGGCATCCTGGTCGCCGTGGTCGGCGCCACCGTCCTTGTCGGCCTGTTCGACCTCGCGGAGCGCCACAACGTCTCGATCCTCGGCTCCCTTCCCCAGGGCCTGCCCGGTTTCGCGATCCCTTGGATTGGGGTCGGCGACATTGTTCCCGTGCTGATCGGGGGCTGCGCTGTCGCCATGGTGTCGTTCGCCGACACCAGCGTGCTCTCCCGCGCCTATGCCGCACGGACCCGCACCACGGTCGATCCCAACCAGGAGATGGCCGGGCTCGGAGCCGCCAATCTCGCCACCGGGTTCTTTCAAGGCTTTCCGATCAGCAGCAGCAGCTCGCGCACGCCCGTGGCCGAAGCCGCGGGGGCGCGCACGCAACTGACCGGCATCGTCGGCGCGCTCGCTATCGCCCTGCTGCTGCTTGTGGCCCCCGACCTCCTGCGGAACCTGCCGACCTCCGCCTTGGCCGCCGTCGTCATTGCGTCGGCCATTGGACTGTTCGAAGTGGCCGACCTCAAGCGGATCTATCAGATCCAGCGCTGGGAGTTCTGGCTTTCGGTCGCCTGCTTCGTTGGGGTTGCGGTGTTCGGCGCCATCCCTGGGATCGGCTTGGCGATTGTGATCGCCATCATCGAGTTCCTGTGGGACGGTTGGCGTCCGTACTCCGCAGTCCTTGGACGACCGGCCGGTGTTGAGGGTTATCATGACGTCACGCGCTATCCGGAGGCCCGTCGGATTCCCGGCCTTGTCCTGTTTCGCTGGGATGCGCCCCTGTTCTTCGCCAACGCGGAGCTGTTCTGCGAGCGCGTTCTCGCTGCCGTGGCAGAATCGCCGACGCCGGTGCGGTGCGTGGTTGTCGCGGCCGCTCCGGTCACGAGCGTCGACGTGACCGCGGCCGATGCCCTGACGGAGCTTGACGATGCCCTGCTGGCGCAAGGCATCGAGCTCCGGTTTGCCGAACTGAAGGATCCCGTCAAGGACAAGCTGAGAAGGTTCGGGTTGTTCGACCGGTTCGGCGAGACGCGGTTCTTCCCCACGATCGACGCGGCCGTGTCGCGTTACCACGGAGCGACATGAAGGGAGGTGACCATGTCCGTCGAGATCGAGCGCAAGACCCTGCGTGGTCTCACCCCCTACGAGTACATCTGCAAAACCTGGGCCGAGCAGCCGCATCGGTTCATCACCGATCCGACACATCACACCCTGGGACCGAACAGCTACTCGGCCGGGGCCGCAGGTGCAACGCCGGTAACCTGCGCCGACGGTTCCGCGCTGAGCCAGCGGTAGAGGGTCCCGCCCAAAGCACCGCCGACGAGCGGCGCAACCCGAAAGAGCCAGAGCTGCGTCAGGGCCCAGCCGCCGGCGAACAGAGCCGGGCCGGTGCTGCGGGCTGGGTTCACGGAGGTGTTAGTGATCAGGAATGCCAACGAGGTGGATCAGCGTCAGCCCTGACCGTTGGCGACGCGCCAGGCGGTCGGCGTCTGGCCTGACCAGCGCCGGAACGCGCGGGTGAAGGCGCTGGCCTCGGAGTAGCCGAGGGCGGCCGCGATCTCACCGAGGGATATCTCGGTATTCTCGAGCAACTGGCGCGCGATCTCGAAGCGGATCTCGTTGGTGATTGCCCTGAATCCAATTCCCCCTTGCAGGCGCCGGCTCAAGGTACGTCGGTGCATCGCCAGCAGATCGGCAATGTCCTCCGCCGAACAGCGGTTGCTCGTCAGCTGCATGCGCAGCAGACGCCGGATGTCGTCCGAGAATTCAGCCCCCTGAACTCCCTTGAGTTGCTGGACCCTATCCTCCAGCAGGGCGCGCATCATGGGATCGGCCTCGGCAATCCGCAGGTCCAGGTCCCGGGCCCGGAACACGAGACTTGCGGTCTCCTGGTTGAATCGCGCCGGGACGCGGAAGTGGCGCCGGTACGGCTCGGCATCCGCAGGAGCGACTCTGGGCACCAGGACCTCGGTCGGGTTCCAGGTCGACCCGCACAAGGTCCGCAGGATGTTGACGACCACGCCCAGGGCTGCGTCGAGGACTTGCTGCACGCCTGTGCTCTCTGCCTGGTAGGTCGCAAACGTGAGCAAGGCCGTGCCATCGCTGAGCGTCAGCGAAGGGACCACCGCCCGGTCGTGGAGGCTCAGGTGCGCCACGAGCGTCCGCAAGGCATCGCCGAGCGTGTCCGAGTGCTGCATCAGGCGGCCGACCAAGCCCAGCGACTGGATGCTCGCACGCCGGCCGACCAGGAGCCCGAAGTGGGGACAACTCGTGCGGGCCACGCACAGAGCATACAGCCGGCTCAGGGCCGCAAACGGGATCACACTCATCCCGTCGTCGAACAGGCGCGGGTCGAGGCCTGCCTCGCGGATGAGCGGGTCGGGAGCGAGGCCGAACTCGCACAGGGCTGGAACGATCTCCTTGGATACGCCCAGGTGAATGTAGCCCGGAGGCACTTGGCCGGTTGGTGGTCTGGATGAGGGACGCTGTAGGATGGCACTCGTAGACGGAAGCACAATGTCTTTCACTGTCGTCGCGCCTCGTGGAGTTCGAAGAATTATCGCACAGCCCACAAGATCGACGTCGCCGAACACGCAGAATTGATCGGCAAAAATTAACGTAAGGAAATGGGCGATTGGGGCGATGTGCGGAACTAACCTACCCATTTTTCGCTCACCCGATGAGGCCTGATTGTTTCCTCTGGTCCCCTCACGCGATTGTACACAGGAGTGATCGCCCCGCGTGGTCCCGTCAGGGGTGAAAGGAGTCTCTTTCGAGGAAGCGCGGCATGAGCACGGCAGAACGCGATCACCGCACCCGGCCAGATCCCTCGGACGGCACGATCCTAGCGGTGCATCTGTGTCTTGAGAAAACGAGAATGTCGCTTGAAAGGACAGAGAAAGCCATCGCGAAATCCTACCAGGCCATCGAGCAGTCCCGCGCGTCACCGCTGTCGCGAACTGCCAAGGAATAGTCGTGAAGTATCAAGCAGGATGACTTGGGACACCCTAGGCCGTGTGGACGGATTGG
>NZ_LCYG01000135.1:0-2169 GCF_001017175.1 Microvirga vignae
ACGAAATTCAGGGCGTTTTCAACCTGACCCTTCAGTTCCTGCGGATAGGAGCGGTCATGGTCATAGTAATAGGTGCAGACTTCGGTGGTAATCGTGAAGCCCGGAGGAACCGGCAGCCCCAGATTGGACATTTCGGCGAGGTTCGCCCCCTTGCCGCCAAGCAGGTTCTTCATCCCCGCCTGGCCTTCGGCCTTTCCGTCACCGAAGGTGTAAACCCACTGGGCTGCTGTGCGGCTCTTCTGCCAGCCTGCATAATTGTGATCAGCCATGCTAGTTTCCACTTAGTTAGAGACACTCCGACGAGACAGTCTCGAGCTGACCTCTGTTGTCCGAAAACGGCTTTTGACACACCCTCTCAACTGAGCGATGTGACTGACCTATTTAGCTTAGAAGCGCGACTCGTTGTTGTAGTGATGGGCCGCGATCGACCACGACATCGACGCAAGCAATGGAAATCCCATGTCGTTCGTGTGGACCAAGTCGGCCAACAAAACTCTCGACAACTTCAAGCGCTTTCGTCAGCGGACATTCCCCGTAACTTAGGCTGTCAGGCGACCGAGAACACGTTCAGGGGCGGGCGGGTGATGACCTCGTTGAGCGTGTACAGTGCGTTTGAGAGCTCGGTAAGGTCCTTCGGCCCGCCTAGGCAGACGCGGATCGCGCCAGGATCGGCGTCATCCACCGTGGACGCGATGGGCGGCGTGACGAGGATATTGTGCCGGCGCGCGGCAGAGGCAAAGTCGACCGCCGACCATTCTGGGGGCAATGGCAGCCAGCCATAAAAGGGGGGGAACTTCAGTCTCTCTGCCGCGGGAAAGATGCCGGAAAACACACGATAGCGGTCGAGCGCCTGCTGTCGGCGCTCGCGCACCAGCTCGTCCAGCTTACCGCTCTCGATGAGCCGCACCGCCATCTCGCTGAGCATAGGAGCCACGAACCAGGACGAGGCGTGCAGGAGAAGTTCGGTCTTCTCGGTAAAGACCGACGGCACCGTCAGCGTGCCAAGGCGGAATCCCGGTGCGACGCATTTAGAATAGGACGTGATGTAGAAGCTGCGCTCGGGGACGAACTCCGTGAGCGGCATCGGCCGCTCCGGTAAGAAGAAGCCATAGACGTCGTCCTCGATGATCGTAAGGTCGAGTTTATCGGCCAGTTCGGCGATGCGCCGCCGGCGGGTAAGGCTCATTGTGCGAGCCGTGGGGCTCTGCAAGGTCGGCATGCAGTAGAACACCTTGGCGCCGGAGGCTCGGCAGGCTATCTCCAGAGCGTCAGGATCGGCGCCTTCGCCATCCATGGCCACGGGGATGAGCGTGAGGTGATTGGCCGCGGCGATAGCCTTGAAGCCGGAATAGGTCAGGCTATCCACGAGGATGCTATCGCCAGGCCTTGCCACCAGGCGCAACGCGATGTCGATCGCATGCTGGGCGCCGTTGCACAGGAAGAGCCGCGCCGGGTCCACGGTGAACGAGCCGCCGGGGACAGAGGCGGCAATGATCTCGCGATGCTGCCGGATGCCGCCATGGGGATGGTAGTCCAGGAGGGGCGCGAGGTCGCGGATGCTCGACACCTCGGCCAACAGTCCTGATAGAATCTCGGTCTCGCGCCCATGAGCCGGCACGTTCAACGCCATGTTAACTGGCTCCCGCATAGCGGACGCCTCGTCGCGACCCAGGGTACGCCGGCGCACAAAGGTGCCCTGGCCCACACGGCCGCTGATGATGCCGCGCTGTTCGGCCTCCTGGTAGGCCTTGGCTACGGTGCCGACAGACAGGCCCAACTGCTGCGCCAACTCCCGGTGCGCGGGCAGGCGGGAACCCTCCGTTAACCGGCCCTCGTTGACATCCTGTTCCAGCGCGTTCAACAGAGCCAGATAGCGCGGCCCCTCGGGTGACAATTGTCCTGGCAGCCATCCGGAAAACCTCATCCTATCCGAGTCCATCAGCCGACGTTTCCTTTCCAGCCCGTTTCACTTTGTGCCGCTATACCTGAAGGTGGCCGACGTATTCCTTGACCGTTCGGCGGGCGGTATCCCGCTGGGAATGATATATGTCATTACACGGAATGGGCCATAGCAATAGAGCTGCATAGGTGCAAGGCAAGAGCATTGATTTGGTGTTTGTTGAACAATTGAGTGTCTCACCTCAGCCGATAAGGAGCGCAGGGCACCCT
>NZ_LCYG01000135.1:2292-6332 GCF_001017175.1 Microvirga vignae
CGATGCCCACGATGCGCAGCCCTTCGTCCAGCGGCGTGGCAACAAAGGCCGACGCAGCGTCGGTCACGGGTCGGCTGACGGCGCCGGAAAGGCCGGGCAAGGTGACGTGATAGCCGCGCTCGCTGGCCAGCGACAGGGAAATGCCTAGGGAGCGCGCCAAGTCGCGACTGGCGATGCCGGCTGCGATGACCACCGCATCGCATCGGTGGGGCCCGGTGCTTGTCCGTAGCGTCACCCCGTCGGTGCCGGGCTCGATCGCCTCGACCCGCGCCGTCCGTGTCGCAACGCCCAACGCAGCGGCCCGCTCCATCAGACCCTCTACCAGCCCAACCGGCGAGGTTACGGAACCGCTGCCGGGAAAGTAGATCCCGCGCCGGTAGTCGCGGGACAGGCTGGGCTCCAACTCGCGCAGCTCTTCGGCATTGAGCTTCTCGAAGGCCACGCCATGCTTGGCCCGCAGCCTGGCCGTCAGTTCATCCAGCGCGCCGGGTGATGGGTCGCGCCAAACATGCAGGGCACCGTTCGGTCGGAACAACCGTTTCCAGTCGGTGTCGCCGAGCATGTCGCGGTAGAGCTCGGCGCAGGGAGCGTTGAGGGTGTACAGCGCCGTATAGGCCGCTTCCCAGGCCTCCGGGCGGCCAGTGCGCAGGAAGCGGACCAGCCATGGGAGGGTGCGGGGGAGCTCACGCGGCGCGAGGCGCACGGGGCCGTTCGTGTCGGCGAGCCAGCGCAGTGCACGCCATATGACGCCGGGATGGGCCATGGGGAAGGATGATCCCACATTGTATTGGGCGCCATTGCCCCAGGAGCAGCCATGGCCGATGCGACCCTCCTCAATCACGGTGACGCGGTGTCCTTCCCGCGCCAGCATGAGGGCGCAACTTACGCCGATGACGCCCCCGCCGATGACGGCGATGGTACGCGCTTCAGCCATGGAATATCTCCTGTCTGCGCCAAGACACCCGAGGCGCCAAGCCATCGATCATTGTGGCCATGGTGTCTTCCTGTGTCTGGGGTGTACGTCTCAAGCGATTTTGAACAATGGCTCGCCCAGTACGTCCGTGAGCGGCATCGGGCCGCTCACGCTAGGCACGAGTTCGCAGGAGGCGGGGGAGTGAATTATCACGCCGCCTCCATGCGCTCGAACCGCCGGGAAAGGGCGCTGAGCGGGGACAGAACGAGGATGAATCGTATGCCGATGATGACAGAGACCTCCATCGGCCCACGTTGCCTTTCCCAGCCCATTTCATTTCGTGCCGCTATACCTGAAGGTGACCGACGTACTTCTTGACCGTATAGGCCTCGAGACCCTCGATGCCGCCCTCGCGGCCCCAGCCGCTGTCGCCGATGCCGCCGAAGGGGGTTTCCGGGATCGTGACCACCATCTGATTGATGCCGATCACCCCGACAGCCAGCTCTTCCGTTATGTGGTTGGCGGTCGCGGCAGAGCGGGTGAAGGCATATCCGGCCAGACCGTAGGGCAATGCATTGGCGCGTGCGAGGGCCTGGTCGATGTCATCAACAGGTTGCACCAGCGCAAGCGGGCCAAACGGCTCGTGCGTCATGGCCTTGGCTTGGTCGGGCATGTCCGCCAGGATGGTCGGCCGGTACATCAGGCCTGGCCCCTCGAGGCGTTCGCCGCCGGCGATCAGCCGAGCCGAATGGGACAAGGCGTCAGAGATCAGGTCATCCATGGCGGCGACGCGGCGCGTGTTGGCGACGGGACCGACGGTGGTGCCCGCTTGCAGTCCGTCGCCCACCACCTGCTTCTCCACGAAGGCGCGAGCGTGTTCGAGGTACTCTTCGTAGACCGGGCGTTCAACGAAGAAGCGTGTCGGCGAGGTGCAGACCTGGCCCGTGTTGCGCAGCTTGATGCTCATGGAGAGTTCCGCCGCGCGCTGGACGTCGGCATCTTTCGCCACAATCACCGGCGCGTGGCCGCCGAGCTCCATGGTGGCGAGCGTCAGGGTCTCCCCCGCCAGCCGAGCGAGCTGACGTCCCACCGGAGTCGATCCGGTGAACGAGATCTTGCGGATCACCGGGGAGCGCAGGAGATATTCGGAGACGTCTGCCGGTACGCCGAAGACCACGTTCAGCACGCCTTTGGGCAGCCCGGCATCGGTGAGCGCGCGAGCCATCTCCAGCGTGGTGCCGGGCGTTTCCTCGGCGGGCTTGATGATGCAGGTGCATCCCGCAGCAAGAGCCGGGGCAATCTTGCGCGCCGGCGTCACGGCCGGGAAGTTCCACGGCGTGAAGCAGGCGACGGGGCCGACCGGCTCCTGGGTGACGGTCTGGCGCATGTCGGGCAGGCGCGCCGGGATGACGCGGCCATAGCTGCGCCGCCCCTCTTCGGCGAACCAGTCGAAGAACTCGGCCGCAGCGGTGATCTCGCCTTTCGCCTCCGCGAGGGTCTTGCCCTCCTCCAGCGTCAGCACGGTGGCAATGTGGTCGAGCCGCTTGCGCATCAGGTCAGCGGCACGGCGCAGGATCTGACCACGCTCGTAAGGCGAGGTGCGCTTCCAGCCCTCGAAGGCCCGGCTTGCCGCCGCTAATGCGCGGTCAAGCTCTGCCTTGCCGGCATGGGGCAGCGTGCCGAGGGACTGTTCTGTGGCAGGATTGAGAACGGGTTCGCTTCCCGCATTGGTCTCTTCGATCCATTCGCCGTCGATGAGGAGAGCTAGTTTGGTATACATGTTTATTCCTTGAACTGTGAAAGGTGCGCTCAGACGCCAGTCAGGCGGAAGCCTGCCGGGAACGGGTCCTCAGCCCTTGGCCCAGCGGACGAGGCCGGCGTCGGCGATGATCTTGGCGATGGCGGCTTTCTGTTCGTCGGCCAGCGGCAGCAGCGGCAGGCGCGGGCCACCGGCGTCGCGGCCAAGCTGGCTCATGGTTTCCTTGATGGCCGCGTAATAGGCCCCGGACTGGAAACAACGGTAGAAGGCGAAGACGTCGCGACCGAGGTCCTCCACGACCTTGTCACCGGTGAGCGCCTTGTCCCAATAGTCGCGGATCAGGGGCCCTGCGATCTGGTGCGCCATGGCGATGACCCCATGGGCGCCAACGGCACGGGCGGGCACGATCATGGTCTCGTAGCCGACGAAGACGCGCAGTTTGTTACCCACGCGCTGCACGAGCTCGGTCACCTGGGTGATGACGCCGGAGCTGTCCTTGATGGCGACCACGGTCGGCAGGGCCGAGAGTTGCTCCACCAGCGCCGGCGTGATGTCGACGCCCGCACGGCGCGGGCTGTTGTAGAGCATCAGCGGCAGCGAGCTGTTGCGGGAGATGTGCTCGAAGAAGGCCACGATCTCACGCGGGCTCGGCATGGCATAGATGGGCGGCAGGATCATGCCGCCGGCGCAGCCCGCGGCGACGGCGGACTGGCACGCCTCCAGGACATCCTCGACCCGCAGGTCGGCAACGCCCGCCAGCACGGGCACGCGGCCCGCCACATGGTCGACGGTCAGCTTGTAGAGGCGGGCGCGCTCGTCCTTGGTGAGGGCGTAGAATTCGCCGGTGCTCCCGGCCGCCACCACGCCCTGCGCGCCGTTGGCGATGGCATCGTTGATGAGCGCCTTGTACCGGGTTTCATTGATGGAGCCATCGGCGCCGAAGGGGGTGACGAGGACGGGGAAGATGCCACCCCAGTTTACATTAGCCATGATTTACTGTCCTTGTGCGAGAGATGTGGTCGAAGGTGCGGCCGCCGCAGCCACGAGGGGACTGAGAAGGCGGGCCTGTTCCGTGAAGCGGCTGACGAAGGCCGCGAGCCTCGGGTTGGTGCCCGACAGCAGGAGTTCGCGCGGAGCGCCGCTGGCGGCCACCACGCCCTGGTCCATGAAGACCACCCGATCGGCCAGCTCATAGGCGAAGCCGATCTCGTGGGTGACGATGACCATGGTCATGCCTTCGGCAGCGAGCTGGCGAATGGCGGCGAGCACTTCGCCCACCAGTTCCGGGTCCAGCGCCGAGGTCGGCTCGTCGAACAGCATGATGGTGGGCTGCATGGCGAGCGCACGGGCGATCGCGACGCGTTGCTG
>NZ_LCYG01000136.1 GCF_001017175.1 Microvirga vignae
CCATGGACGGGCCAAGTGGTCATCGATGGTTCTCCTTGCGAAAGCTTGAGATGGGAAGAGATGTCTCCGGGTATAACGGGTCCGGGCGCATCTAGGATTGAGGAGCCCCCGGGGTCAATGCCTGCGCCTTCCTCTCTGCTCCGGATGACGATTTCCCTGCGGATGACGAACGTAAAATGGCAAGAAACGCCCCTTCCGCATGGTTTTAGGCCTCGACATTGGGAAACAAGGTCTCATGATCTGCTTTAACCTCCAGCCTATGATTTGAGCCCGATGAAATTCCATGAACTCCTCATGCGCCACGGGCGCGTGATCGGCCTCGGTTTTGCCCTGACGTTCCTGTCGTCCTTCGGGCAAACCTTCTTCATAGCGCTTTCGGGGCCGAATATCCGCGATACCTTTGGGCTCACGAACGGAACCTTCGGCCTCATCTACTCGACAGCAACCCTCTGCTCGGGGCTGTTGATGATCTGGGTCGGCGGCGTGATCGACCGCATCAACATCCGCCTCTATGCCAGTATCGCCCTCCTTGGCTTGGCTGCTGCGGCGCTGAGCCTGTCGCTTGCCCCAAACATCGTGATGTTGGGCTTGAGCCTGTTTGCCCTGCGTCTCTTCGGACAGGGCATGTCGAGCCATGCGGGCGTGATGAGCACGGCCAGGCTCTCGGCGGGAATTCGCGGCCGGGCGACCGGTGTGGCGGCGCTCGGCTTTCCTGCGGGCGAGGCGATCCTGCCCGGCATCGTTATTGCGCTGATTGCGGTGCTTGGCTGGACAACCACATGGCGCACAGCTGCGCTGTTCATCGTGGTCTGTCTCTGTCTCGGTTGGAGCCTGAGCTTTGTCTTGAAGTCGAGAGATCCGGAGCTTGAGGGCACGATTCAGGCGAGCAGCCCCGATAAAGCGGGACCACGCTGGATCGACGTGCTTCGCGACTGGCGCTTCCTCGCCCTTGTCCCGACAATGATCGGCTATCCGGCGATCGTGACGGCTTATTTCTTCCATCAGCGCCTGATTGCCGACATCAAGGGTTGGCCGCTGGAGCTGCTGGCAAGCAGCATCACCACCTTTGCGTTGGTGTCCGTGACCGTGGCGATGCTGACGGGAAGCCTCGTCGATCGCTTCGGCGCAGTACGCTTAAGCCACTTCTATCTTCTGGGACTGACCATCGCATCCGTAGCGATTGCAGCCTTCAGCGGTCCTGTCCTGGCGCCGATCTTCTTCGGCCTCATCGGTTTATCAGCCGGCGCGACGAACGTGATCATTGCAGCGGTTCTCGCCGAGCTGTTCGGCACGAAGCATCTGGGAAAGATTCGTGCGCTGGCGGGTGCGATCATGGTGGTGGCCTCTGCGGCGACACCGGGCGCCATCGGCCTGCTGTTCGATGCCGGGATCGGACTCGGCACGATAGGACTGGGCTTTGCGGCTTATCTCGTCGCGGCGGCAGGCATCACATTCGCGCTGCCCAATCCGAGAGCTTCAGAGTGAAGCCCTCGGATCGATTGCTGAAGATTAGAAGGCCGAGTGCAGGCCCGGCAGCTGTCCCTGCGCTGCAGCCGCAACAAGCGCCGTAAGATCGGGCTTGTTCTCGAATGCACCGGTTGCAGAAACAAGACCGCGTGCACCGTCGAGATAACCGGCCTCCAGTTCCAGCGCGAGGAAGCGGTTGTGCTCGTACGGCCCTGGCAGCCAGAGCGAACCGGTCTTTTCCGACGAAAAGCCGAAGCGCTCGTAGTACGGCGCATCGCCCACCAGCAGCACCGCCTTATGGCCGAGATCCGTCGCACGCTGCAACGCCTCGCGCATGAGCTTAGCCCCGAGGCCGAGGCTCTGCAGCGCGGGATCGACGGCGATGGGGCCGAGCATCAGCGCTGGAAGGTTCGCACCGGCCGAGATATGCCACAGACGCACCGTACCGACGAGCTCTCCATCGCGCTCGATGGTCAGAGCCAAGCCGTCAGCGGGCTTGCGACCCTCGCGCAGACGCTCGCAGGTCTTCTGGAACCGGGCTGGTCCGAAGCAGGTATCGAGCAGCGCTTCCCGCGCCTCGACATCGTGGAAGGATTCTTCGCGAATCGTGATCATGGCCGTGGCCTCCCAATGCATGATCAGAGCCAGCGGAAACCGGTTGCTCGCCAGGATCATGCATCTTCAAGAGCCCGGAGCCTCTTCAGCTCCGGATGGGGTTGCGACAGCCCTCGCACCTGCGTGTCATGACACGCAGGCCGTCCGGGACAACTTCTTCGAGGTTGGTGCCTGCCTCGATGAGGCGAGACAGGCGGGACGTGAGTTAGATCACGTAGGACTTCAGGGGCGGGAAGCCGTTGAACGCGACCGCCGAGTAGGTGGTCGTGTAGGCGCCCGTGCCCTCGATCAGCACCTTGTCGCCGATCTCCAGCGAGACGGGGAGCAGGTAGGGCTCCTTCTCGTAGAGAACGTCGGCCGAGTCGCAGGTAGGACCCGCGAGCACGCACGGCACCATGCGGTCGTCGTCGCGCTCCGTGCGGATCGGATAGCGGATCGACTCGTCCATCGTCTCGGCGAGACCGCCGAACTTGCCGATGTCGAGATAGACCCAGCGCACCTCGTCCTCGTCACGGCTCTTCTTCGAGACGAGAACGACCTCGGCCTCGATGATGCCTGCGTTGCCGACCATGCCGCGGCCCGGCTCGATGATCGTTTCCGGGATGCGGTTGCCGAAGTGCTTCGACAGCGCACGGAAGATCGACTCGCCATAGGCCTCGACCTGCGGAACCGTCTTCAGGTACTTCGTCGGGAAGCCGCCGCCGAGGTTGACCATCGACAGGTGGATGCCGCGATCAGCGCATTCACGGAAGATCGCCGAAGCCGAGCCGAGAGCCTGATCCCAGGCTTCGGTATTGCGCTGCTGCGAACCCACGTGGAACGACACGCCATAGGCTTCGAGACCCTGACGAACCGCATGCTCGAGCACGTCGACAGCCATCTCCGGCACGCAGCCGAACTTGCGGGAGAGCGGCCACTCGGCGCCGGCACCGTCGCACAGGATGCGGCAGAACACCTTCACCTCGGAAGCAGCAACACCGGCGGCGGCGGCAGCGCGGGCGACCTTCTCGACCTCGGCCTCGCAATCGACCGCATAGAGGCGCACGCCGATCCCGAGGGCGCGAGCGATGTCGCGCTCCTTCTTGATGGTGTTGCCGAAGGAAATGCGGTCGGGCGTGGCGCCGGCAGCTAGCGCAAGCTCGATCTCGACGACCGAGGCCGTGTCGAAGCACGAGCCGAGATCGGCAAGAAGCTTGAGCACTTCCGGGGCCGGATTCGCCTTCACGGCGTAGAAGACGCGCGTGTCGGGGAGCGCACGGGCAAACTTGGAATAGTTGTCACGCACCACGTCGAGGTCGACGACGACGCACGGGCCGTCCTCACGTCGGTTGCGAAGGAACTCACGGATGCGCTGAGTCATGGCGCTCTCCCCACCAAAGGTTCAATGGAGGTCTTCAAGCCTCCGGATTGAAGTTCAGACGGTCAGAGTTTTCTGCCGTCCGGCGTCAGCGAGGGAAGATGCATCCCGCTTCGTGCGATGGAGACACGAGAAGCGTGAGATGGGCTCTTCACCCGACGATGCTGCCTTGGATTGGATGGGAGATTCCCGTCCGCACGCCTGGCAATGATAAACAAGCCTCTTCGGTGTTGACCTTTGGAGGGCCAACGAGACCAAAAAAGCCCGTTCGTCGTTGCTTTAAGTCGCGTCCCCCGTTGAGAGCGAGGTGCGCCGGTTTTCGCCTCCGGCTGCCGGTTAGGGGTATCGAGAGCTAGGGTGCTCTCGGGCGGCTGTCCGGCCTCTTGTCCGGATGCCCACCAACCGGCACGCGACCACAGGCACGTGCGAAATTGGGCAGGGGTGAGATAAGCATATTTGCCCGGGATCACAAGACCTTTTCGTACTCCTTGCGCAATTTTTTAACCCTAGATTTGGGGAGGGCGTGGCCGGGGCAACGTTCAGGCCCTATTAAGCGGCTTAAGCTCATCCCTTGCGCGGTGAGCGCTTTGAAGGCCCATCTCCCCCGAGTCTCAGGAAGAACTGTTCCGCTACCATGATGCATCTCTCCCGCCGCACCCTCCTGCAAAGCCTGCTTGCCGCCACTGCCCTATCCGCCTGGAGCGGCCAAGCGCCGGCACAGACCCAGCAGAACGGTATGCCGGCACCGAACCCGTTTCGATTCGAGGATGTGGTGCGCCGGGCGCGGGAACTGTCGACGGCTCCGTTCGAGGCAAATCCTTCGCAGCTGCCCGAGCCGCTCAACCGGCTGAGCTTCGACGACTATCGCGACATCCGCTTCCGCCCGGACAAGGCGCTGCTCGCTTCCGGCAACGGCCCATTCCGGATGCAGCTGTTCCACCTCGGCTTCCTCTACCAGCGGCCGGTGACGGTCAATATCATCCGTGACGGCGTGCCGACGCCGATTCCCTATCAGCGTGAGCTGTTCGATTACGGGCGCAACAAGATCGAAAAGCCGCTGCCGGTGAACCTCGGCTTTGCGGGCTTCCGCCTGCATTATCCACTCAACAATCCGAAGGTATTCGACGAGTTGATCGCCTTCCTGGGCGCAAGCTATTTCCGCTTCTTAGGGAGAGACCAGAAATACGGCCTCTCGGCGCGCGGCCTCGCCATCGACGTCGAAGGCGGGGAGCGAGAGGAGTTTCCACACTTCCGCGAGTTCTGGATCGACATGCCCAAGCCCGAAAGCGATCGGGCCACGGTTTATGCGCTCCTCGACAGCCCCTCCGTCACCGGTGCCTATCGCTTCGAAATCTATCCGTCGGGGGAAACCACCCTCGACATCACGGCCACGCTCTTCCCGCGCCAGCGGATTGAGAATGTGGGACTTGCGCCCCTCACCTCCATGTTCTTCGAAGGCGAAAACGACCGGAAGCCCACGGACGATTATCGCCTCGAAATTCACGACTCGGACGGGCTGCTCATGCAGTCCGGCGCGGGCGAGTGGATCTGGCGCCCTCTGCGCAACCCGACGACCAAGACGATCTCGTCCTTCTCCGACAACAACCCGCGCGGCTTCGGCCTGATGCAGCGCGACCGGGTGTTCGAGAACTACCAGGATCTGGAGGCTTATTATCATCAGCGCCCCGGCTACTGGGTGGAGCCCGTGGGGGATTGGGGCGAGGGCTGGGTGGAGCTGGTCGAACTGCCAACCCCGGACGAGACCCACGACAACATCGTTGCCTATTGGCAGCCGGCCCGGCCCTACGAGCCCGGTCAGGAGGTCACCTTCTCGTACCGCCTGCGTGCAGCCGCAGCCATCGGCGACATGCATCCGGGCGGCAAGGCCATCAATACGTTCCAGACGCCCCCCCGCGCCAGCGGATCGAACGGTCCGAGCGATCGCACGCATCGCCGCTTCATCATCGATTTCGCAGGCGGCAACCTGCCCTATTATTTCAGCTCTCCGGAGCAGGTGCAGCTGGTGCCTTCCACCTCCGCGGGGCAGATCACCAACACCTTCCTCATGCCCAACGATCACATCAACGGCTTCCGCGCCGCCGTCGACGTGAAGCTGGAGCCCGGCCAGTCGACGGACCTGCGGGCCTTCCTGCGGGCCGGAAACCGGGCGCTCACCGAAACCTGGACCTATCCCTGGGCCGTGGAGTGAGCGCTGCCTGAAGCGTCCGGCGCTTGCCAAGCGCGCCGGAACCGCGCAGAACCGAGCCTGGACGCGCAGAGGTTATCTACGCCAAGGCGAGGGGCGAGAGCGATGAAGCGGAAGGCTTGGGCAGCGGGGCTGATGATGGTTTTGACCGGCTGGAGCATGGGCTCCGCCGTCGCGCAGCATGCCTTGCGGGAGGTGACTTTCGGCACCAACTGGCTCGCCCAAGCCGAGCACGGCGGCTATTACCAGGCGCTCGCGGACGGCACGTATGAAAAGTATGGCCTGAAGGTCACCATCGTGCCGGGCGGCCCGCGTGCGGACAACCGCATGCTCATGAGCGTCGGCAAGCTCGACTTCTATATGGGCGGCAGCCTTATCCAGGCCTTCTCAGCTGTGGAAAAGAACATCCCGACGGTGGTCGTCGCGGCTCATTTTCAGAAAGAGCCTCAGGCTCTGATGAGCCATCCGGGCCAGGGCCTCGACACCTTCGAATCCTTGAGGACATCGAAGGACATCTTTCTCTCGAAGAGCGGCGCCGCCACCTTCTTCCAGTGGATGAAGGCCGAGTTCGGATTTAAAGACGAGCAGGTGAAGCCCTACGGCTTCAGTCCCGCGCCCTTCATCGCCAACAAGCTCTCGGTGCAGCAGGGCTACGTGACCTCCGATCCGCTGGCGATCGAGAAGGCGGCGAGCTTCAAGCCCAACGTCTTCCTGCTCGCTGATCAGGGCTTCAGCACCTATTCGACCACGATCGAGACGCGCCGCGAGGTGGTGGAGAAGGATGCCGATCTCGTGCAACGCTTCGTCGATGCCTCCACCATCGGCTGGTACAATTATCTCTACGGCGACAATGCGAAGGCCAACGCACTCGTCAGGCGCGACAATCCGGAAATGACGGATGAGCTGCTCGCCTACTCGGTCGCGAAGATGAAGGAATACGGCATCGTCGATTCAGGCGATGCGCAGAAGCTCGGCATCGGCGCCATGAGCGATGCGCGCGTGAAGGACTTCTTCGACAAGATGGTGAAGGCCGGTCTCTTCAGGGCCGACCTCGACTATAGACAAGCGTACACGCTCCAGTTCGTGAACAAGGGCGTTGGAATCGAGCTGAAGAAGTAAGCATCGGTCACCATC
This sequence comes from Microvirga vignae, assembly GCF_001017175.1. Lineage (GTDB taxonomy): Bacteria > Pseudomonadota > Alphaproteobacteria > Rhizobiales > Beijerinckiaceae > Microvirga > Microvirga vignae. The sequence continues at coordinate 6,780 of NZ_LCYG01000136.1, forward strand.
CGGCACTGCGCATTCCATGACCACGTCCACGCTCGTTTCGCTCAATCAGGTGAGCAAGGTTTTTGCCAACGGCGTGGCGGCTCTTGAGCGCTTCAAACTTGATGTTCACTCCGGCGATTTCATCTCCCTGCTGGGTCCCTCGGGCTGCGGCAAGTCAACGGCGCTGCGTCTCATCGCAGGCCTGACGGGACCAACATCGGGAACCGTGACCTGGCCCGGCTCTTCTGAAGCAGATCATCGCAGCGAGATCGGCTTCGTGTTTCAGGAGCCGACCCTGATGCCCTGGGCCAATGTGGCGGACAATGTGTGGCTGCCGCTTCGCCTGCGCGGCGTCTCGCGGCAGGAAGCGAAAGGCCGCATTGCGGAAAGCCTCGCGCTTGTGGGCTTGCAGGATTTCGCCAAGGCCTATCCGCGCGAGCTCTCCGGTGGCATGAAGATGCGGGTCTCGATTGCGCGAGCGCTCAGCGTGAAACCGCGACTACTTCTCATGGATGAGCCTTTTGCTGCGCTCGACGAGATCACGCGATTCAAGCTCAACGACGATCTGCTCAAGCTGCAAGGCGAACTCAACTGCACCATCGTGTTTGTCACGCATTCCGTTTTCGAGAGTGCATATCTGTCAAACCGCATCGCGGTCCTATCACCTCGCCCGGGCCGCATCGTTACGGAGATCGCAGGCGCTTTCCCCCATGAGCGTCGCAGCGATTTTCGGACGAGTCTTCCCTATGCGGATCTGTGCCGGCGCGTGTCGCAGGCACTGACGAGCACCATGAAGGACGAGAGGCCGTGATGCTCCGCAATCCTCTCAAGATTCTTATGCCGCTCATGGTTTTCATCGCAGCCATTGGTGCATGGGAAACGTACGTGCGCTTTGCCGCCGTACCACCCTATATTCTGCCCGCACCAAGCCTGATCGCGGCCACGATGAAATTAGACTGGCCGATCTTGGCGGCCTCGCTGCTGGTGACGCTGAAGACCACCCTGGCAGCTCTTGCTCTCGCAGTCATCGGAGGCGTGACGCTCGCCATTCTCTTGAGCCTCTCGCGCATTGTCGAGTATTCGCTCTATCCCTTCGCTGTTGTCCTGCAAGTGACGCCGATCATCGCCATCGCCCCCTTGCTGCTGATCTATATGCCGCAGGATGTGGCCGTTCTTGCCTGCGCTTGGCTGGTGGCCTTCTTCCCCATCCTCTCGAACACCATGCTGGGGCTTCAATCCGTCGACCGGAACCTGCTGGAGCTTTTCCAGCTCTATGGCACCTCCTCTCGCCAGGACTGGGATGCTCGCCTCGAATCCCGGCTGAAGGCTCTTTGGTATCTGCGCAGACCGGCGGCCCTGCCCGCCTTCCTGGCAGGCTTGCGGATCGCGGGCGGGCTCTCGCTCATCGGAGCGGTCGTTGCCGAAATGGCCGCAGGCTCCGCGGGAGCCGGCTCGGGGCTCGCCTATCGCATCATCGAGAGCCAATACCGGCTCAACATCCCTCGCCTCTTTGCGGCCCTGGTGCTCTTGGCGCTCACAGGCGTTACCCTATTCCTTGTTTTGAGCTTCCTGTCCCGTTTTCTGCTGCGGCATTGGCACGAAAGCGCCCTCCCGCGGGAGGCCTGATGGGAGATCCGTTGAAGAGTCGCAGATCTGTCATCGAAACGTCATGAGTTGCTGGTCATGGTAAGGTGACAGCTGCTCAAGGGAAGATGGCAATGGACAAGGACATCGTACATCCTGGCGTGAAAAGCGTCGGCTGGGCCCTGGTCCAAGCATCACGTCTCCACCGCAGCCGCACGGGCGACAAGCTCTCGGAGCTCGGGCTCTTCGCCGGTCAGGAGCAGGTTCTGCAGGCGCTGGCCAGCTCCGGCCCTATGACCATGGGTGATCTCGCGGCCATTCTCCGCGTGCGCCCACCCACGGCATCCAAGACGGTGTCCCGCCTCTCAGCCCTCAAGCTCGTCGAACGGCACACGGAGCCGGGCGATGCGCGCGTAGTGCGCGTGAAGCTGACCAAGGAAGGCAAGCGTAAGGCCGCTGCCATCGATGCTCTTTGGGACGAAGTCGAAACGGAACTCCTCGCAGGCTTCGACAACAAGGACCGCAAGCGCCTCCGCAAGCTCCTGCGCAAAGCCGCCAAGAACTTGGCTGGCGTGACCGGCGCCGACCAGACCGGCTTCGAAACGGACGACGAGCTGGAAGATCTCGGCGCCGAGGAGCCCGAACTCGCCGCGACGGCCTAAAGAGATCCCAAACTCATCTCTGTTGAAACGGCGAGCTCCATCGCGTTCGGCTTCAACTTGCTCTATCGTGTCCGCACGAAGCAGCAGGAGCCGGATGCGTTTCCATGAGCGATGAGCCCATCAGCAGCCTTCCCGGAATTGGCCCTGTCACGCAAGGCCGCTTGGGAGAAGCAGGCATCCGCACGGTATCGGAGCTCAAGGCCATCGGGTCCGTGGAGGCCTATCGCCGTCTCAAGTTCATGCTTCCTCGCCAGGTCAGCCTCAATGCGCTCTATGCCCTTGAGGCTGCCTTGCGCGGTTGCCATTGGCTCGACCTGCCCCAGGATGTGAAGATGGTCCTGCAGCAAGAGGCCCAGGCGATCGAAGAAGCCTTTCGCCGCGGCCCCGTCTCCCGCTGCACGATGTGCTGAAGACAAAAGAGAGCCTCATGAGCAACACCGATATCCTGATGACCGCCCCGATGATGCCTGTGGTAGTCGACGCGCTCGACAAGGCCTTCACCCTGCACCGGCTCTGGGAGCATGAGGATCGTGAGAGGTTCTTGAGCGAAATCGGCCCGCGCATTCGCGGCGTTGCCACCAGCACGCTTTTCGGCCGCATGGATGCGACGCTCTTCGAGCCTCTGCCGAACCTCGAAATCGTATCGAGCTTCGGCGTCGGCTATGACAATGTCGATGTCGCAGAAGCGGCCAAGCGAAACGTGATCGTCACCAATACACCCGACGTGCTCAACGATGAGGTCGCCGATCTCACCCTCGGCCTTCTCCTCGCCACGTTGCGCAAAATTCCGCAGGCCGATCGCTACCTTCGCGAAGGCCGTTGGCTGAAGGCCCCCTTTCCCCTCTCTCCAACTCTCCGCGAACGCAAGGTCGGCATCGTCGGCCTCGGTCGGATCGGCAAAGCCATTGCGAAACGGCTCGAAGGGTTCGACGTGAGCATCGCTTATCATGGTCGCACGCAGCAGGAGGGCGTGACCTACACCTATCATCCGACACTTACCGGCATGGCTGAGGCCTGCGATGTGCTGATCGTCATCACGCCTGGCGGCGCAGGCACGAGGCACCTCATCAACGCCGATGTTCTGAAGGCTCTTGGGCCCAACGGCGTTCTCATCAACGTAGCGCGGGGCAGCGTTGTGGACGAGCAGGCGCTGATCGAGGCGCTCAAATCCGGCACGATCCTCACAGCCGGCCTCGATGTCTATGAGGACGAACCGCGCGTGCCGCAGGAACTGATCGATCTGGAGCATGTGGTGCTTCTGCCCCACATCGCCTCCGGCTCCGTCCATACGCGCAACGCCATGGGTCAGCTGGTTGCAGACAATCTCATCGCGTGGTTCAACGGCAAGGGGCCGCTGACACCCGTGTCCGAGACACCCTATCCAGGCAGTAAGTCCTAGAGCATCGGATCCAACAGCGGACTTGCACTTTTGGGTCCGATGCTCCCTTCACAGAGCAGCGCATTGTTCGTGCGGAAAACCGGATCCAATCTTGAAGCACGATGCGCTAAAGCGCGAAGCCGCCATCCACGAGGTGAATGTGGCCCGTCGTGTAACTCGATTCCTCGGAGGCGAGATAGACCGCGAGCGCGGCCACCTCCTCGGGCGTTCCGAGACGTCCCATCGGCTGCCGGTTGACGAAGGCTTGACGCACCGCGTCGATGTTCTGGCCTGAACTCGCTGCCAAAGATGCGATACGCTCATCAAGCGATGGCGACTGTATGGTACCGGGGCAGATCGCATTCGCGCGGATGCCACGTTTGATGAAATCGGCAGCCACAGCCTTTGTGAGGCCGATCACCGCCGCTTTCGTGGCACCATAGGCGTAGCGGTTCGGGATGCCGCGTACGGAAGATGCGCCGGAAGCGATGTTGACGATCGATCCGCCGCCGATATCCAGCATGCCCGGCAGGACGGCTTTGATGGTGCGGTGCATGGATTTCACGTTCAGGTCGAACGAGAAATCCCAGTCCGCATCGGAGCATTCGAGCACAGTGCCGTGATGCACGAAGCCTGCCGCGTTCACGAGAACATCGAACGCTCCAGCCTCGTTGACGAGCGCCTCGATGGAACTGCTGGAGCGAACATCAAGCTTGCGCCGCGTCGCTCCCTCAAGGTCTTCGAGTTTTGCTTCGTCGAGATCGGTTGCCCAGACGTGCGCGCCCTCACGGAGGAAGGCTTGCGCAATGGCGCGCCCGATGCCCTGCCCGGCCGCCGTGACGAGGGCGGTTTTGTTCTTCAGCCGATCTGTCATGACGCCTCCAGGATCTATGCGTGCAGCTTAGCGCATCGTGCGGAAAAGTGGATCCGGTTTTCCGCACGATGCGCAAGTTAAAACCAGGCATCGGGTTGATCCCAAAAGTGGATTCCACTTTTGGGTCCGATGCTCTAGTGGTTGTCGCGCGGCACGCCGTAGGTCTGCGCCACCTTCTGGTATTTGACCGCAGGCTTCAGCGTCATGCCCTCGGAGAGCTGATCCACCATCGAGCGCTGAATCTCCTGCCACGGCGTCTGGCTTGCCGGATAGGCGTAGCCACCGCGTGCTTCGAGATCGGCACGACGCTTCTCCAACTCTTCGTCCGAAAGCAGGATATCGGCTGTGCGCTTGTTGAGATCGATGCGGATGCGATCACCTGATTGCAGCAGCGCGAGACCGCCACCAGCCGCCGCCTCCGGCGACGCGTTGAGGATGGAGGGCGTGCCGGACGTGCCCGACTGGCGTCCGTCACCGATGCAGGGCAGCGAGAGGACGCCGCGTTTGATCAGCGCGCCAGGTGGCTGCATGTTCACCACTTCCGCAGCCCCCGGATAACCGATGGGGCCGGCGCCGCGCATGATGAGGATCGTATGCTCGTCGATGTTGAGCGACGGATCGTCGATGCGGTGGTGATAGTCCTCAGGCCCGTCGAACACCACGACGCGTCCTTCGAAGGCATTCGGATCACTCGGGTTGTTGAGATAACGCTCCTGGAATTCCGCGCTGATCACGCTTGTCTTCATGATCGCGGAATCGAAGAGCGTTCCCTTCAGATTGAGGAAGCCCGCCTTCTCCTTCAACGGGTTGTCATAGGAGCGGATGACATCGCGATCCCAGGTGAACTTGCCCTTGCAGTTCTCACCAATCGTCGTGCCTGTGCAGGTGATCGCATTCTCATGGATCTTGCCCGCGCCGATCAGCTCCGCCAGCACTGCCGGCAGGCCGCCCGCGCGGAAATACTCTTCACCGAGATATTCGCCTGCAGGCTGCACATTCACGAGAAGTGGAATCTCGAAGCCGATGCGTTCCCAGTCGTCATTGTTGAGCGGAACGCCGATGTGCTTCGCAATCGCGTTGATGTGAATCGGCGCATTGGTGGAACCGCCGATCGCCGCATTCGCCACGATCACGTTCTCGAACGCCTCACGGGTCATGATGTCGGACGGCTTCAGATCCTCCCACACCATCTCGACGATGCGCTTCCCGGTTTCATAGGCCATTTGGCCGCGCTCACGATATGGCGCGGGGATGGCAGCCGAGCCCGGCAGGGACATGCCGAGCGCTTCCGCCAGCGCATTCATGGTCGAGGCAGTGCCCATGGTGTTGCAATGGCCGACCGACGGCGCTGAGGAGCCGACAATATCTATGAACTGCTGATAATCGATGTCGCCCGCCGCATGACGCTCGCGCGCCTTCCACACAATGGTGCCTGAGCCAGTGCGCTCGCCATGGTGCCAGCCGTTGAGCATGGGACCGACATTGAGCGAGATCGCCGGAATGTTCACCGTGGCAGCCGCCATCAGGCAGGCAGGCGTGGTCTTGTCGCAGCCGGTGAGCAGCACGACGCCGTCGAGCGGATAGCCGTAGAGAACCTCAACGAGGGAGAGATAGGCCAAGTTACGATCAAGGCAGGCCGTGGGGCGCTTGCCGGTCTCCTGGATCGGATGGCAGGGAAACTCGAAGGCCACGCCGCCCGCCGCCGTGATGCCGTCTCGCACTCGCTTGGCGAGTTCGAGATGGTGACGGTTGCAGGGGGAGAGATCGGATCCGGTCTGCGCAATGCCGATGATCGGCTTCTTGCCCTGCAGTTCCTTGCCAGTCAGGCCGAAATTCAGATAGCGCTCAAGGTAGAGCGCGGTCATGCCCGGATTGTCCGGGTTGTCGAACCAGAGCCGAGAGCGAAGCTGATCGGGAGTGCGGCGATGGGGCCTGTCAGCCATTCTTGGATCCTCTCAATTTTAGGCACTTTGGCCTTATGTGGTGCAGGACAGGAGCCGAGAAACGGGCTTGGATAAAAATCATGGCTGCCCTGACGAGTCCTTCGGCAAGCAATCGAAAGCGAAACGCCACCTGACGCAAGGCGACTTTCGAACAAATCATACAAATTGAACAGAAATGTTGTTGCAATGAGTTGGCTGATCTACGCTGACGATCTGTCCGATATGGCGCCCCTTCCGAGCCAACAGCCTCATGGCGGTCAAACGTATCGGCACGCAAACGATCATGCCGGATAGAATTTCAGGCTGCTCGGGCGCGGCTCTCCTGATCGAGAGCAGCTTTCCAGATCAGCTCAAGGCGCTCGCCGTCTCATCGATCTGCGCACGCGTCGCAGGATCGAGATCGAGCGCCTCCGCGAGCTGATGGAGGAATTCACGTTCTTGGATCGTATCGGGATCGATGGCGATGCGCGCAGCCGCATAGACCTGAGCTGCTTTGTCGGAATCGTTGACGCTGGCAGCCAGTTCCTCGACGTCGGCTGGCGACGCCATTTCCCGCTCGAGCCAGCGGCTTGCCTCCGGATCGATGCCGGCTTCGGTCAGGCCTTTGACAATCCGTGCGCGCTCGGCTGTATCGATCCTGCCGTCTGACGCTGCGGCCGCCACCATGGTCCTCAAGAACAGCAGGGCGTCATCCTCGGTCTGCGAAACTGGATGGAACCGCGATGTCTCGGGCAGGCTCAAAGCCGCTTGGGCCAGCGCTTCGCCATCACTTCTGCCAGACACGCCTGGGGCCTGCCCCTTGGTATCCACTGTAGCCATCACACCACCCTGCTGCTTCTGATAGGCACGATAGGCGAGACCTCCGATCACTGCGAGGCCGCCGAGTTTCACAAGATTGCCGGTAAGTTTGCCTTTCTTGCGACGCCCGAACAGTAGCCCCGCCAAGCCGAGCAGCGCCGCTTGGGTGGCACCGGGATGCTGCGTTGCCAGATCCTTGGCTTTCTGAATGAGCTGGTCAGGGGATCGGCCTGTGATCTGTGTGACGCTCTTCTCGAGCTGCTGCCCCAGCCCTTGCTGGCCGGTTCCGACCTGCTGAACCTCTGAAGAGCCTTGGCGATTCTGATGAGGCTCGGGGCGGCCGATCGCGCCGACGAATGCATCCAAGAGTTTTCTGTAATCGACCATTGTGTCCTCCTGCCGGTTCACTGCCGAAGCAAGAACACAACGGAGGCGCCAGGGAATGGTTCAGGTTTAGCCCTGCAGAGAGGCGGCATCCGCTGCGAGCCGCTCGATTGCGGCAAGATCACCCTTCTTCATCGCCTCCGCAGGCGTGATCCACGTGCCGCCGACACAGACAACATTCGGAAGGGAGAGATAAGAAGGCGCAGAGGTGCGGTCGATGCCGCCAGTCGGGCAGAACATCAGGTTTGGAAGGGGCCCATTGACGGACTTGAGCCAGGCCGCGCCGCCCGAAGCAGCCGCGGGGAAGAACTTGAGATAGCTGAAACCCATGTCCGCAAGGGTCATGGCCTCGGAAACTGTCGAGCAGCCGGGCATCACCGGAATCGGAGCTTCGCGCAGATCCTCCGCGAGCTTGACCGGTGTTCCCGGTGTCACGATGAACTTGGCGCCGGCGTCCGCCACTTCACGAATCTGGCTACCCGCGAGAACTGTGCCGGCCGCGACCACGGCCTCGGGCACGGCCTTGGCAATAGCGCTTATGGCATCGAGCGCAGCAGAAGTTCGGAGCGTGATTTCGATCACCGGCAGGCCTGCGCGGACAAGGGTATGAGCAAGGTCGATGCTGATGCGTGCATCATCCACCGTGACAACGGGAATAACGGGAGCAAGTCGGAGCTGATCCCGTAGGACGTCAGTGTGCGACACGAGGGCTATGTCCTTGTTCAAGCGGATTCAGGACAGCAGATCCTTGCGCCGACGTCCAGGTTTTTATCTGCAACGTGCGAAAGCATGCCAAGCCAAGCGCATCGAGCGAAGAATCATCGGCGAATGGATGGAGGCCCCATTATGAGGGTCGGAGAGAAACTTTTGTGCAGTTGCATGCAGTCTCCAGAATGAACATCCGCTGTTTTTTGAACGCAACGCAGCTCCGGACAAGACGAAGCCCTGGCAAGACGAAGCCCTGGCAAGACGAAGCCCTCGGAGCGGTTGGCTCACGA
>NZ_LCYG01000137.1 GCF_001017175.1 Microvirga vignae
CAGTTCGCGATCTCGATCATCGGTGTGCTCGTGTTCACGGGACTCACCGCCTACGACACGCAGGCGATCAAGGAGCAATACGCCGGGGGCTTCGGGCACGAGGCCAACGGCAAGATGGCAGTGTTCGGCGCGCTCTCGCTCTACCTGAACTTCGTCAACCTGTTCCAGCTCCTGCTCAGCCTCACCGGGCAGCGGGAAGAGTGACCAGCGCCTTGAGCGGCAGGCTTCGGACCGTCAATGCGAGGGTCCGAAGCCTGCACATGCCTTCGCTCCCCGAGACAAAGGAGACTCCCTTGCTTCAACGTACCGTCGTCGTCGCCCTCGTCGGCCTCATGGCCGTCACCGCGCTCGCTCCCATGATGGCCTAGCGTCCGTCCTCCATCCGTTCCCGGGTGCCTGACGTCGCCCCTGACATAGCCGTGAGAGGACATCCCGCATGGACTTTTCCTGGATTTCAGACCCGACCGCCCTGATCGCCCTCGCCACGCTCGTCGTGATGGAGGTGGTGCTCGGCATCGACAACCTTATCTTCATCTCGATTCTCACCAACAAGCTGCCCGAGCATCAGCGCTCGAGGGCGCGCCGCATCGGCATCGGCCTTGCCCTGATCCTGCGCCTGGGGCTGCTCGGCACCATCGCCATCATCGTCACCCTGACGGAACCGATCTTCACCGTGTTCGGCCATGCCTTCTCCTGGCGCGACCTGATCCTGATCGGCGGCGGCCTCTTCCTGGTCTGGAAGGCCACGAAGGAGATCCACCACAACGTCGACCCCACCCCGAACGACGACATCTTCGACACGCCGAGGGCGACCATGACGTTCGGGGCGGCCATCGGCCAGATCCTGCTGCTGGACCTCGTGTTCTCCCTCGACAGCATCATCACGGCGGTGGGCATGACCGACGTGGTGGCGATCATGGTGATCGCGGTCATCGTCGCCGTGACGGTGATGCTTGTGGCGGCCAACCCGCTCGCCAACTTCATCAACGCCAACCCGACGGTGGTGATGCTGGCGCTGGGCTTCCTGCTGATGATCGGCATGACCCTGATCGCCGAGGGCTTCGGGGCGCACGTGCCGAAGGGCTACATCTACGCCGCCATGGCGTTCTCGGCCCTGGTCGAGGGCCTCAACATGCTCTCGAGGCGGGCGGCCCGGCGCAAGGCCGACGGGCCCACTGCCGACACCACAGGGTGATCCGGCATTCGGTAGCAAGGACCACCGCTTTGTTGCAGGAATGGGCGATTTCGCGGCCGGATCGGAATGGCATGGGAGGTCCGTGTCCTCCCGATCCTGGATTTCTGCCGTGCCGTTCAAGTCCAATACCGCTCGCCGTTACCATACGCCCCTCCGTGATCAGGGCTTCGGCTTGCGTGCGGGAGCAGAATCCGAGCTTCGACAGGGCGTGCGGCAGGCTGACCACGGCGCCGTTTTGACGCCGCAGATCACCCGCGCCCCGCAATCGGGGCGGTGGTTTCATGATGGTGTCGTTCCGGAGGTCAGCTCGTGAAGAACTGCTGCGTGCCGTGCGCCTCGATGGCGCCCGCGAGCCGCGAGAGCGCATGCACGTAGGCGGCGCTGCGCAGGGTGATGCCCTCCTCCCGGGCGAGCGCCCAGATGGCGTCCCCTTCCCGTTCCATCATCGATTTCAGCCGCGCATGCACGTCCTCGACGGGCCAGTAGTAGCCCTGCCGGTTCTGCACCCACTCGAAGTACGAGACGGTGACACCGCCCGCATTCGCCAGAATGTCCGGAAGAACGACAATGTTCTTGGTGGCCAGGATCTCGTCGGCTTCGGGTGTGACCGGGCCGTTGGCGAGTTCGAGAACGACGCGAGCCTTCACGCTGGCGGCGTTGCCCACGTGGATCATGTCCTCCAAGGCGGCCGGAACGAGCAGCTCGCAATCGACCGAAACGAGATCATCAGCCGGAAGAGCGGAGATGCCATCGGCCCCGGCAAGATTCGTGACACTCCCCTTCCCCTTGGCTGCAAGCAGCTTGCCGATGTCGAGGCCCGACGGGCAATGGATCGCACCCTTCGAGTCGGAGACCGCCACGATGCTGTAGCCGTCGGCGGCCAACAGGCGCGCGATATGCTGGCCGGCATTGCCGAAGCCCTGGATCGCAACCCGTGACCCTGGCTCCAATCCGAGCTTGCTCGCCAGGCGCTGGACGAGATAGTAGCCGCCGCGGGCCGTCGCGTCGTCACGCCCGAGCGAGCCGCCAAGGGCAATCGGCTTGCCGGTGATCACCGCCGGCGTCGCCTCGCCGACGATGGAGGCGTATTCGTCGGCCATCCAACCCATGATCATCGAGTTGGTGTAAACGTCGGGCGCAGGAATGTCCCGGTCAGGCCCAATGATCTTGGAGAAGGCCTGCACGTAAGCGCGCGAAAGGCGCTCCAACTCAGCTTTCGAGAGGGTGTGGGGATCGACCTGGACGGCGCCCTTGCCGCCGCCATACGGCAGGTTCATCACCGCGCACTTGAAGGTCATCCAGAAGGCGAGCGTCTCAACTTCCTCCATCGTCGAATCCGGATGGAAGCGGATGCCGCCCTTGGTCGGGCCGCGGGTGTCGTCATAGCGGCAACGCCATGCCATGAAGGATTTGCGCGAGCCGTCGTCCATGCGGATCATCAGACGGACCTTCGTGGTCTCACGCGGATACTTCAATTTTTCGAGAACGTCCGCGTCGAGGTCGAGGTGCCGGGCTGCTTCGTCGAGGCGTGTCAGGGCCTGGTCCAGCATGGAGGCTGCATGCAATTGATCTCACTCCTGTGTCGGTGATGCAGATGAGGTAGGTTGTCGTTAAGTAGCCTTAATGGCGGCTTCCGCTCCGGAGCGCAACATCTCGGGGAAGGCTGCGTCGATCCGGAACAGCCGCAGCCCGCTGCTGTCCTCGCAGGGTCCCTACTCCCTTCGTGTAAGCGTCTGCGTCGCCCGCAACCTTGCATTCGTGGGCAATGGAGCTATCTTGTTAGTGTCATGATTACGCTCGTGAAAAATCTTCGCCTTCTGGCGCACGCGGGTTGCCTCAAAGCAGGCAGGTAAGCCCCAGGAGCCGGTTTGACCCGCTGTGGTCGCTGGCGCTCCGGGGCATCAAATCTCTCTCACAATCGTTGAGCTGTCGCATGCGCCGTTCCGGCGCGTGCTGGCCCGCCACGTCCGTCCACCCTGCGGGAACGCGCGCCTGCGCGTCCGGCAGTTGACCGTTTCGAGGAGGTTTTCATGAACACACGGCACGAGCTCCCCCCGATCACCCTCGCGGCCAACGACTACAACCGCCTGCTGTTCACTGCGATGATCCGGCAGAAGCACAACCGCCGGGCGTCCGACTTCCTGCTCAAGGAGTTGCGTCGCGCGAAGGTTTGCCATCCGGCGGCGCTGCCGGAGGATGTCGTCTCGACGAACTGCCGCGTGATCTACCGCATCGATGACGAACTGAAGTCGCGTGCGCACCTGCTCGTCCATCCCGAAGACCTGATCTGGCCTGGCGCGGAGATCTCCGTGACGACGCCTCTGGGAACGGCGCTCCTCGGTTTGCGCGTCGGCGACTGCATGTCGTTCGTAGACGATGGCGAGGTCCATGAGGTGTTCGTGGAGGGCATCGGCCTTCGCTTTCTGGACGACGGTCCGACGGTCGAGCGCACTCCTGGCAGCATCACGTGGGCTTGAGGCAAGTGGGAGACACAATGATCAAGCAAGAAAGCCTTCCGCCCGTGACGATCTCGACAAGCGACTACGACCGCCTCGCGTTTCTCGCATCGTTCGGCTTGAACAGTCAGCAGGACCGGCCTGCGGCGGCGATGCTTGCCAACGAGTTGATCCGGGCCACGATTGTGACGCCACGCGCCATTCCATCCTCCGTGGCCACGATGCACTCGCGGCTGGAGTTCCGCGATGACGTCACCTGGGATGTCCGCCGCGCGACCCTTGTTTACCCCGATGAGGATGATGGGGAAGGAGACAGCGTCTCCGTGCTGTCGCCGGAAGGCGCGGCGTTGATCGGCCTGCGCGAGGGCCAGTCGATCACGTGGCGAACGCCCAAGGGATGGCGCAGCCTCACGCTGCTGCGCGTGCTCTATCAGCCACATGGACGCTTCGTCGAACCATGGAGGGAGCTGTCATGAAGTTGCTCCAGGCGGTTGCGTCACCAAGGCCGTTCGTATTGCCCAATGGGATCCATGCGGCACTGGCGATGGACGGACAGGTGGGAGGCGGACTCCTGACGAACGGCTGTCCCGGGCTGACCGGATCATGGTTGGAGCGCCTGAAATGATGAACCAAGTGCTTTCTTCCATCGTGCTCGTCCTGGCCTGCTTCCTTGTCTACCAAGCAGTCATTCGCTCGGGATTCCCACGGCACCCTGACGGTCACAATGTTCGGGAGTGAGTGTTCAAGTGTCCGTGCGGAACCGCGTCAACATCGGCGGCAGGACGGCGGCAGGTCACCCGGCGCCGTCACTTCCCGGAACGGCGGCCTCAGCGATGACCGGTGACGCCGGCTTGCACATCACAAGCGGCGGCGTGAGGCAGGAGGATGAGGTGGGCAGACCGTGTTCGGGCAATTTGCCCAACAGGAGCATGATCGGAGTCCAGCGGAAGCCTGAACCTCGCCGGGTGGCCCGGAGCTTGCCCGAGAGGACGCCTGGATCCCATGGAACCGGCACGATCCTGAGCAATGGCTCTCCGAGCCACTCGATGCCTTGCCCCTCGAGGACGGCCCCAGGCTCCTTCGATTGCGCCTGCGGACGCGTCAGCAGAACCCGCATTGCCGGATCGCCCTGCTAGACCCTGATCGGCACGAACGCACCCGTGACCCTCGGTCCGACGTCCTCGACTTCGACACATGTATCCATCGGTCCGTCCGATCCGATCAACGGGATCCGGTCTCCGGGCCGAAGCCCGAGAAGGGACATGCCCAGCGGCGTCAGGACGGACACCTCGGCAGGCGGCCACATGCAGTCCTCCGGATGAATGAGGGCCCGCTTTTCGACCTGACCTCCATCCGCGAGCCGGTATGTCACGAACGTGTTGAGCGTCACGACATTGTCCGGGAGCCGATCCGGGGAGCAAAGGATAGCCCTGTGGAGTTCCCGCAGGAGAGGCAACGCAAGCGGGTGGACTTGCTCCGCGAGTTCTTGAGCCGTCCGCATCAGGCGCTGATGGTCATGGGGCGTCACCATGACGGGTGGCAGTTTGGCGTTCATTGCGATCCTCCTCGTCTCGGATGCCTCGGCCACCGTTTCAGGGCATGCGCGCCTACATGGGCTGGGGGTCCAGGACGGCTGGTTCGCACACCCTCAGCACCGTCAGGCGCTTCGTCTCCCCGGTGCGCGTGGTCCAGTCAATCGACTTGCCGACGGGAAGTCCGATCAGGGCGGTTCCGATGGGCGTGAGCACCGAGATCCTGCCCTTCGAGATGTCGGCCTCCTGCGGATAAACGAGGGTCACTGTCTGCACTCGTCCTGTCATGTCGTCGCGGAAATCGACCTCGCAGCCCATGCAGACGGTCTCGACGGGATGGCGGCCCGTGGGAAGGACATGCGCGCGGTCGAGTTCCTCCGTAAGTGCGGCTGCAACCTCGGGCATCGTGTGCGCGGCCGCGTTGGCGAGAACCGAGAGCTTCTCGTGGTCGGCGGCGGTCATGATGATGCGGGGCTTGGCGCCGCCGACGGTTTTTCTGGTCATGGCATGTCTCCTGTTCTGTTGAGCATGATGGCAGGGTTCAGGCTGCCGACGGGCCGGGATCATTGTCGTCATCGTGTGTTGGCGGGTTTGGGACCTGCTCCGTCGTGGGGCGCCGCCGCGGCATCAGCCGCATAACCTTCTCATCCGGCTGCTCCGCATCTCGTGATGCAGGCTTCGATGACGGCTCGTACGGGGACTGATGCACGACACGGCCTCCTCTGCTTTCAGTGTGCTTCTGGGCGAGTGCTGACCTGAGCACCTGCGCCACGAATTCGGGTTTGGGACGCGCTTCGTCCATCCGCAGGCCGCGATGTTGGCCTTCAGCTTGAACGGGTTTTCGCTCCGCCGCGCGGAACACAAGTTTGAAGAAGTGTTGAAGCATACCGCCGCACCGGATGCGCCAGCACCCGGCCTCACAAGATATCCGAAGGTGTAGGGATCCTGCGCTCCCCCGAACTCGGGTGCGGATGCACGTCGAGTTCGGGGCTACTTGCCCGCGATGAGGTTGCCTGCCCGGTGCAGGCCGCGACGGTATCGTGCGAAGCTCAACATAGTGCCCTTAAGCTGGTTTACATTGACCCGTTTGTCAAACCTCTCAGGTGCAGTGTGGCGGAATGTCCGGTTTCAGGATCCTTACCGGGCTCACGCCACGTGTCGCTCGTCAGCACGATGTGGATGGCCTCCGCATGCTTCGCGGATCCAAGACACGCTGCAACCTCGTGGTCGCGCAACCGGCGCGCCACGCAGGCCAATGCCCGCAGATGTGTGGGATCGTCGCCGCCCGGGCTCAGCAGCAGGAA
This sequence comes from Microvirga vignae, assembly GCF_001017175.1. Classification (GTDB taxonomy): domain Bacteria; phylum Pseudomonadota; class Alphaproteobacteria; order Rhizobiales; family Beijerinckiaceae; genus Microvirga; species Microvirga vignae. The sequence continues at coordinate 6,488 of NZ_LCYG01000137.1, forward strand.
CACAAGATCGGCCGGGATGGCGTCCGCGGCGCCGAAGTCTTGCGCAGGCCTGAGCCGCGCGAAGACGCCGACGGGTCGCTCAAGACCAGGGATCGCGGCATGGGGAATGGCGACGCCGCGCCCGAAGCCAAAGCAGGACGTCTTGCCGCGTTCCAGAACCGCATCGCGGACAACCTCATGATCCAGTGCCAGGTCGTCCGCCGCAATGCCGGTGAGTTCGTCGACGACGTGCCGGGCGTCGCGTGCGCTCAGGCGCGAAATCACACGCGCAGGCGTGATCAGGGATGCCATCATGGTGGGTGCCATCATCAATGCCGGCCCAGGCTGTGCGGGCCGCCTCGTGCTTCCGGAGAACAGGGAATGGATAACCGACCCGGGGCGGCGCTGCCGCGCCACCGCGGGCTCACGGGCCCGTTTGAAGAAGTCCGTTCCGGAACAGCATGCGTTGCATGAGAAGGCGTGTGTTCATGGCATTATGGCAACGCTTGTCCGCAGGGTAAGTTCAAGCTCGCACCAGAGGCTATCCTTAAGGGTTCGCATGCCGCCTGTGGCCATGCGCTCGTTCCGTGCATGAATTCCGCCCGCCGTCCAAGGGACGCGTTTCCCGACCCATGGCAACTGTCCGTCGGGTTCGTCCCGGGGCCGGCACTCCGACGTTGATGCGAACGGGCAACGCCGAACGGCCTGCGTCTCGGCCGGCTGCCCGTCCCTTCCACCGATGCCTGCCATCGACCCTGCCGTGGCGGCGATGTACACCGCCCTCTCCGATGAGCCGTACCTGGTGCCGGCCGTCGATGTCAGCCGGGTCCCTCCGCAATACGTCCGGCAGGTCGTTCCCTTCCAGGGGCCGGAACAGCCCGGAAGCATCGTCGTGGATCCCTCGCGTCGGTTCCTCTACCTCGTCCAGGAGAACGGGACGGCGCTGCGCTACGGCTGCGGCGTCGGCAAGGCCGGCTTCGACTATCAGGGCAGTGCCGTGGTCGGGCGCAAGGCCGCGTGGCCGCGCTGGACGCCCACGCCCAACATGATCAAGCTCGAGCCGGAGCGCTACGGTCCCTATGGCGGCGGCGTGGACGGCGGCCTCGCGAATCCGCTGGGCGCGCGGGCGCTGTACCTGTACCGGGACGGGCGTGACACGCTCTACCGCATCCACGGCACGCATGAGCCCGACACCATTGGCCATTCGATCTCCAGCGGGTGCATCCGGCTGTTCAACCAGGACATCGTCGACCTGCACCGCCGGGTGCCCGTGGGCACGAGCGTCACGGTGCTGGATGCCTATGCCGAAGACCGAACGGTGCGGGCCGGGTTGTCCGTAGGAGTCTGACCGCACCCCTGAACAACACAATTCTGCCATAAACCAAGCTAGATTGAGCTTAGCAATGAGCGGGAGAGAGCCAGCGCGCTGGCCGCCGAAGGAGCAACTGCCCCGGAAACTCTCAGGCACAGGGACCGCTACCTTGCTCAACACTCTGAAAAGTGGAGCATCCTGCTCCCGCCCACGGTGAAAGTCGCGGCTGCCATGCGCATCCCGACGAAACTCTCAGGCCAATGACAGAGGGGGCTCCTTCCGCAGGGCTGCCTGCGGACCGTGATGGAGCCTGACGAATGACCTTCCCCGAATACCCGCAAGCCATGACGCGTCGCCTCTGCCACGACGGCTGGAGCGGAATCCATCGCGCCGGTTTCGGCCGCCCCTGAGCCGCTGACGCGCCGCGATCGATCCCCGACGTCCGAGGACCGTCTCCGCGACGGGCCGCGCGTTTCCTGCCTGCGACCTGACGCCTCGCGCATCGCGTGATGGGTGTGATGACGGCTGCCCCTTCGCATGGGCCGTCGCATGCGGTCGTGCGCAGACGGGATCGCCTCTGTCATTCACCGCCATGAGCGAGTGCCGTCGCGTCAGCGCACGCACTCGCATGAACTTCGGGTGCCCGCAATGCGCTTCGTTCTCCGCTTCCTCGGTTTCGCGACGGCCTTGGCCTCGCTCCTTCTGGTCAGCGGCCTGCTGGCCGTCGGAATCCTGCTCTGGAATCTCTCCGCCGACCTGCCCGACCACGCGGAGCTCGCGCGCTATGAGCCCGCGATGACGACGCGCCTGCATGCCGCCGACAGCCGCATCATCGCCGAATACGCGCGCGAGAACCGACTGTACCTTCCCCTGGCGGCCGTGCCGCAGCGGATCGTCGCCGCCTTCCTGTCGGCGGAAGACCGGCACTTCTACGAGCACAACGGCATCGATCCCAAGGGCATCGGCCGCGCGCTGCTCGCCAACCTTGCCAGCGACGCGGGCCGCCCGCAGGGCGCCTCGACCATCACCCAGCAGGTGGCCAAGAACCTCCTGCTGTCGCGCGAGCAGACCTACAGCCGCAAGATCAAGGAGATCCTCCTTGCCTTCCGCATCGAGGAGGCCTTCAGCAAGGACCGCATCCTCGAGCTGTACCTCAATGAAATCTACTTCGGCATGGGCCACTACGGCATCGCCGCAGCCGCGCTGGGCTATTTCGACAAGTCCGTGCACGAGCTGAGCCTGGCCGAGGCCGCCTATCTCGCCGCCCTGCCCAAGGGCCCGAACAACTACCATCCCTTCCGCCAGCCCGAGGCGGCGATGGCCCGCCGCAACTGGGTTTTGGAGCGGTGGCCGCCAACGGCTATATCGGGCAGGACGAGGCCGACGTGGCGATAGAAGAAGCGTTTATCGTCAATCCTCGCTCGGTGTTTCCCCGCGAAACCCAAGTGAGCTACTTCGCCGAGGAGGTCCGGCGCGAGCTCGCCAACCGCTACGGCGAAGCGGCGCTCTACGAGGGCGGCCTTTCGGTCCGCACGACGCTCGACCCGAAGATGCAGGCCGCCCGCAAGAGCCTCGTCGACGGACTGGTCCGCTTCGACGAGGCCAGGGGCTGGCGCGGAACCGGGACGCGCCTTGCCTCCGTCGATGGCGATTGGGGCGTGAGGCTCGCCGAACCGCCGGCGTTCGAGGACATCCGCCCGTGGCAACAGGCCGTGGTGCTCGCGGTCGAATCCACAGGCGCCCGCATCGGCCTGCGGCCGGACCGGGATGGTGGTGCCATCGAGCCGGCCCGCCGCAGGGGACGGATCACGGCCCCGGGGAATCCGCTGGACGGGCAAGAGCCGCGTGGGCGACGTCCTGCACGTCGGCGACGTCATCCATGTCGAGCCGATCAGGACAACATCGAACGAGTATCGGCTGCGCCAGGTGCCTGAAATTTCCGGTGCCATCGTCGCCATGGATCCCCAGTCGGGCCGCGTCCATGCGATGGTCGGCGGCTTCTCCTTCGACCAGAGCGAGTTCAACCGCGCGACGCAGGCGATGCGCCAGCCGGGCTCCACGTTCAAGGTCATCGTCTACGCGGCGGCCCTGGACAGCGGCTACACGCCCTCCAGCCTCATTCTCGACGCGCCCCTGTCCATCGACCAAGGCCCCGAACAGGCACCGTGGTCCCGGGGCAACCACAACGGCCGCTACGACGGTCCGTCGACACTCCGCAGGGGGCTGGAGCGCTCCAAGACCGTGATGACGGTGAGGCTGACGCGTGACATCGGGATGCCGCTTGTGTCCGACTATGCCCGGCACCTCGGCGCCCAGGATGACCTGCCGCCGCTGCTCGCGATGGCGCTGGGGGCCGGCGAGACGACGGTGCTGCGAATGACGACGGCCTATGCGATGTTCGTCAACGGCGGCCGCTACATCCGGCCGACCCTGATCGACCACATCCAGGACCGGCATGGCAAAACCATCTTCAGGCATGACCGTCGGGCATGCACCGGCTGCTCCGCCCCCTCCTGGCGCAACCAGGGCGCTCCCAGGCTGGTCGGCGACACGGAACAGGTGATCGATCCGCTGACCGCGTACCAAGTGACCTCCCTGCTGGAGGGCGTCGTCGAGCGCACGTTGCCGCGGGTGTTCTCCGGCTTCGACCGGCCGATCGCCGGCAAGACCGGCACGACCGGCACGACGAACGACGCCAAGGACCTGTGGTTCGTCGGCTCGACGCCAGAGCTTGCCGTCGGCGTGTTCCTCGGCTACGACCGCCCGCGCTCGCTGGGGAAGTCCGCCTACGGCTCTGGGCACGCCGCGCCCATCGTCCGCGCCTTCCTGGAGCAGGCGCTCGCCAGCAAGCCTCGAACCGCCTTCCGCGTCCCGGCCGGCATCAAGTTCGTTCCCGTCGATCCCTACACCGGCGAGCGCGGTGCGCCCGGCGCACGCTCCATCCTGGAAGCGTTCAAGCCGGGCACCGAACCGCCGGATGCGGAGCCTCCCGCCGTCGCTGACGGGGCGCCGGCCGACATTCCGGCCCGGGAGGCTTATGCCCCTCCCGGCTCCACCTACTTCCGATGACAATGACCTGCCCCTTCCTGATGGGAACGTGAGAGATGTTCGATACCTTTGCCGCCCTGCTCGACTGGTTCGGGATCGTCGTCTTCGCGACCACCGGCGCGCTGGTCGCCTCGCGCAAGCAGATGGACCTGGTCGGCTTCGTGCTGCTCGGCACGGCGACCGGGATCGGCGGCGGAACGATCCGCGACACGCTCATCAACGCTCTACCGGTGTTCTGGGTGCGGGAGCCGGCGTACCTGGTCACCTGCGTGCTGGTCTCCTGCGCGGCGTTCTTCCTCGCTCACATTCCGCAGTCGCGGCTCAAGCTCCTCCTGTGGTGCGACGCGATCGGCATGGCCCTGTTCGCAGTGACCGGAGCCGAGAAGGCCCTGGTGGCCCAGGCTGGCCCTGTCGTGGCTGTCGCCATGGGCGTGATCACCGCCACCTTCGGCGGCATCGTCAGGGATGTCCTGGGCGGCGAAAGCCCGGTCATCCTCAGCCGCGAGATCTATGTATCGGCGGCGCTGGGCGGGGCGGCGATCTTCGTCGCCCTGGCCACGGCGGGCATTCCGCGCGAATTTGCGCTGGCCGGCGGCTTCCTGGCCGCGTTCGCGATCCGGGCTGCCGCGCTGCGGTGGGACTGGTCCCTGCCGCGCTACCGGCCGCGGCCCGGGCGCACACGCGAGGAAATCGATCCCTGACGGTCCAGGGGCGGCCAGGAACCTGCCTTGTCCCGGAGCGGTTTTGTCACGCGCAGGACTGCGCAACGGCCCGCCGGGAATTGCCGCAGGGTGTCAGTCGATCCCGGCCCATGCCCGCGAAAGGATGCGATGATGACGGACCGGTCATCCCCGTGCTGATCGCCGCCGTGATGCACGTTGGACGTGCCATCACGGCGGCATAGGCCAGCAGCCATGTGAGGCACCCATCCACCGTCTGTTTCGCATCCTCATGCGCACCGGCCATCGCGCTTACGATGACGACATCACCACCATTGCCTCGGGCGTGGCATTCTTCGTGGCTCTCGCCGTCTTTCCGGGCATCGCGGCCATCGTCGGGCTCTACAGCCTGTTTGCCGGCCCAAGGCTGGAGATGTCCTTCAGGGAACCCTGCCGAGCGTGCTTCCGGACTATGCGGTCCGGGTCATCTCCCGCCAGATCAGGTCCATGGTGACGAATGGCGCCGCCGACGCCGAGCAGCTCGGCGCGGCCTCGGTTGTCGGGGCGGCCACGCTCCTGGCGAGCATCAACCGGGGCACGAAGGCGCTGTTTCGCGGCCTGAACACGGTTTATGGCCGCAAGGACACGCGCGGGTTCCTGAAGTTCATCATGACCTCGCTCGCCTTCACCATCGGAGGCGTCGCCTTCCTGTTCTTCGCCATCGCTGCGGTGGTGCTGTTTCCCGACCTTCTGCGGGTGGTGGGTCTTGAGGCGACGACGGAGCACATCCTCGATCTGCTCCGCTGACCTGCCATCCTCATCGTGGTCGGGGTGGCGCTTGCGGTCGTCTATCGGTTCGGACCGAGCCGGGACACCGTGGACTGGCGCTGGATCGCGTTCGGGAGCGCGGCCGCCTCCATCCTTTGGGTCTGCGCCTCGCTGCTGTTCTCGTGGGCCATGGCGTGGCTTGGGACCCTGGATGAGCTGTACGGGTCAGTGGGCGCCATGATCGGGTCCATGCTGTGGATCTGGCTGTCCGTCACGATCATGCTGATCGGGGCCGAGTTCGAGGCGAGCGGCATGGAAGTGGAGAAGGACCGCGGCTCCTCCCGCCGACAAGCGGCGGCTCGCCCCTTCGACGACGCCGGCGATCTGCGCAGGAGGCCCTGGAACCTCAGCGCTGTTCCTCAGATAACGGTCCAATCGACGACCCAGGTGACAAAAAAGAGGATCGCGCTGCCAAACGTCACCAGCCCGATGCCCTGCCAGCGATGGCTTCGCCGGTCCCAGACAGGCGCCATGTCCCACTCGTCATGGTGCGGGGTGTCCAAGAGGCTCCTGAACTTCAGGTGCGCGTCCCAGGCGATCCCGAGCGCCACGAGCGAGGCCCACGCCTGGAAGACGGCGGCAGTCCACAACAGTTCTTCGCCATTTCAAGGCGCCACGCCTTTCCCCTGATGCAAAGGAGCCAGGAGCCCGGTCTCGGGGTTAACGCGAGAAGGCCTGCAGCGTAGCGCTGACGGGGCAAGGGCCTGTCGAACTCATCCTCCGCTGGACCTCAACGGTGCTTCCATGAACGAACATGGCGAAGACTGGCGCTCCAAAGTCGAAGAGGAGGCCAGCCCCGGCGTGCTCCCGGACGATCTCGCCCATGCCCGGCAACCCGGCCGGGGACGCGAGGCGGACACCCCTGGGGAGATCCCGGCGCGTGGCTGGAAGGACATCCTTTGGCGCGTGCTGTGGGAGATCTCGGACGACCGCATCCTGTCCACCTCGGGCGGTGTCGCGTTCTTCGCCCTGCTGGCGGTCTTTCCGGCGATTGCCACCATCGTGTCCCTGTACGGGCTCTTCGCCGATGTCAGCACGATCCGGGACCACCTGTCCCTGCTCGCGGGCATTCTACCCGGAGGGGTGCTTGAACTCATCGGGGAGCAGATTTCGCTGATCGTCACCCAGGGCAATGACACGCTCGGCGTCGCCTTCATCGTCGGCTTTCTGGTGGCGCTGTGGAGCGCGAACTCGGGGGTGGCAGCCCTCTTCGATGCCCTGAACGTGGTCTATTGCGAGAAGGAGAAGCGCAGCCTGCTGCGTTTCTACGCCACGACCTTCCTGCTTACCCTCGGCATGATCGGCTTCATCATCCATCGCGCCCGCGCTCAGCCAAGAGCTCTTCTACGTCGCGATAGCTGAGCAGGAACCGGAGATACAATCAGATGGCGTGCGGGGTACGGCTATGGCTATGAGCGTCCCCGGTGCGAGCGTCGGGCTTTCAACGAGGAATACGACGATGGTCGTTGCAAGATCGAGCGGAAGTGGGAACGCAGCGGCGAATACAAGGAAGAGGTGAAGTACCGCATTGGGTATCGCTCGAGCTATCGATATCGAGAGCCATGAACGAAACGGCCGACTGGATGCCAGTCCATCTTGCACCACGCGACGGAACACCGATCATCCTCTGGATGATCGAGGACGAGACCCCACCTGCTCTCCCGCTGACTGCGGGGTTTTGGACGAGCAGCCCTCAGGCAGGTGTCAGCTATTGGCAGCTCTTTGGCGATCCACCGCGCTTCTGCTCTGATCGGCAGGTCAGGGGGTGGAAACCGCTTCTTCGCGATTGAGACGATCATCCGCATAAGTCGCAGAAACGCATTTATGGAGCAGGACACAGGCGAGGTGGCGCAGCTATCAAGGCTCATACTGCCCGGGTTTGGCCTTATTGAACCTGTAGCCAAAGACCATGGTTAACGAGAACAAGAAACCGATCGACGAAGCGGTTGAGGACACGATTGAGCGGGCCACGCAGGCGATCAAGCAGACGCGCACCGAAATCGCCCGCTCGCAGGCCTTGAGCCAAGCCGAAGCCGAGCTCGCGCAGTCCATTGAACGGATGGTCGAGGAACACGCCGACCCTGCCGACGAGCGATGATGCGGCCTCAAGGAACTCTACCCACGGACCTCACGGTGGATTATCGCGCCAATGGGCTTCTGGCAGCGCTCGAAGGCGAGGACTTTGCGCTTCTTGAGCCTTATCTCGAAATGGTCGATCTGTTCCGCGGGCAGGTGCTCTATGACACGGGTAGCACCATGAGCCATGTCTACTTCCCGCATGATGCCGTCATCTCGCTCATCAACCCCTTGGAGAATGGCACTACCACGGAGGTGGCTGTCTTCGGGCGCGAGGGGGTGTTGGGCCTTCTGAGTGCGTTCGTCACGCGGGAGGCCTTCGGGCGCTATGTCGTGCAAATAGCTGGCACCGCCTCGCGCATTTCAATCGAGCGCCTGAACGAGGTACGGAACGCCCGCCCCAAGCTGCGGCAGTTGGTTATGAACTATGGCGAGGCCTTCATGGCCCAGACCTTTCAAAGGGTGTCCTGCAACGCGGTTCACCCGGTCGAAGCGCGCTGCTGCCGGTGGCTTCTCAGGATGCAGGATCGGGTGGGGAGGGACACCCTGCCGCTCACGCACGAGTTCCTGGCCGAGATGCTGGGGGTGCAGCGCTCCACGGTCAGCACTGTCCTGCATTCGCTCCAGACGGCAGGACTGATCCGCCAGGGCCGTGGCAGCATCACTGTGGCCAACCGGGTGGGTCTCGAAGGAGCGGCGTGCGAGTGCTATGGCAAAATCCGGCGCGTGTACCATCGCCTGCTGCCCGGCACCTACCCGGACGCTCTGGCGTGATAGAACATTAGTGGGGCCGATCTCAATCCACGGATGATCCCAAAGATGGTTCACGACAAGAGCGGGAAGAACAAGGTTGAGAACCAACCTCCCCCTGAGGGGGCAGCCCTTTGCCCAGCCCTGGTGATTAACCCGGCGGGCCGGGGATGGTTCGGGTGGTCCAGCCTGTCAGGGACTCGAACGGTCTGCTGATCCCGGACGCCACCCATGGATGAAAGTCCCCATGGGTTCACACTCCATGAGACCTCTAACACCCGCCGGCCATCAGAAAAGAGTGAGAAGCTTCACCGATGCGCACCTGCAACCTCTTCCGACGCACGTACGCAGCGGGCCTATACTGCGCCGTGCCCGAGAACGTGCCGGTTCCGGCTTTCGTCCCCGAGGATCGCTGGAAATACGGCCAGTCACTCGATATCGGCGCTTTGTCCGGGTTCGACGCTGACACAGCACACGTCTCGACCGCAACCAACGGCTCGTATCTGTTTCACTCGGTTTGCTGAAAGGGCCGTACAAAGCCCATCACCTCGTTCAATGAGTTTCCGAGTCCACGAGCCAAGGTCGGAGAGGCCCCGCGACCGCGGGGCCTCTCCATAGCTGATGGGACTAGCGCCGCCGTACGACGCGCCGGCGTCGGTTGTCCGCTTGGACCTCGTCCACGACGCCGCCCGGCGCGCCAGCCACCGCACCGGCCCCAGCGCCAACCACGGCCCCGACCGGTCCGCCAACCACCGCACCGGCGGTGGCGCCAACGGCTGTGCTGGTGGTCTGTTGCCGGGTGGCGCAGGCACCGGCCAAGAGACATAGGACCGTAGCAAACGCGAGCTTGTGCATGTGTCTCCTCCACATGGTCTGAGATACGACCATAGAATCAACTCCGCCAAAACTGGACAGTTCGGGAGCCGGACCAGGTAAGACGCCATCGGTCCAGAGTGGACGGGGTCTTCAAGCATCAGTCCCGCCAACAGCGTGCGCGGTCTTGTCCGCATTGCTGGCCGGGATTGCTCGGAACCTCCGGCGCGGTCGTCACTTAACCTGAATCAATAAGATCAAGAACGGGTCGCCTTGCGCGGCCGAACTTAGGGACGAGCGCCCTCAAACATCAGTAGCAAGTAGACCTCAGACAAGTAGCCCGACGGCAAGCACGGGTACTGCCCCCTCAGTTCTAGCGTCATGTGTCATGCGGTTCGCGTTCATCGACATACCGGTGTCACAGGCCACGGGCCAAGCTGGAGCTTGCCCCTTCACTTCGACAGCATGCGAGGGACAATGACGACGACCAGACGATTCAGCCAGGCTCCGCCCGACAGGGCGAACGAGCTCTTCGACAAGCTCCTCGCCACCTCCGACAATGCGGTGAAAACCCGGGAGCGGCTCTTGGCCGACCTCAAGGAAGAACTGGAGCTTCTCGCCTCCTTGCAGGAGGAGCACCTGTTTCCCGTGCTGACCCGGCACGGCATGCAGGATCTCGTGCGAGAGGCCACCAACGACAACCAGCAAACGGCAGCGCTTCTGGGCGAACTGGAGCGCATGCCCAAGAACGGTCCTGAGTTCCTCGGCAAGGTGACGGAGCTCAGACGAGCCTTCCAGCAGCACATCCGGGACGATCGAAAGGAACTGCTTCCCGCCGTGCTTGAGGTGCTGAGCGACGAGGAAGCCGACGCCATAGCCGAGACAGTAGAGGACGAGATGGCGACCATTGATGAGACCAGACGAGCTGAGGCGCGGCGCAGCCGTGAACAGGTCGAGGCGGTTCAACGGGTAACAGAGGACGTGGCCGACACTCTGCGCGCCGGCGTCGAAGGCGCCCAGACCATGGCCCAAGCCATGCAGGAGGCGGTATTCAACAGCTTCGGGGTGTTCTCGGAGCTGGCCCGCCGTTCGACGGGGCAGACCCTGCCGATGGCTGGCCGGCCTGAGGGTGAGGTCCAGGGGCTGACGGAGGAGGCTGCACACAACCTGCGCGCTGTAGCACAATCCAGCACCGTCCTGACCCGTGGGTTGCAGGAGGTGTCGCGCGAGGTGGTCGAACGCAGCCAGCAGCGCCTGCAACGCAACCTCGACGGCTTGCAGGCTCTGGCCCGCTGCCGCTCGATGACCGACCTCGTCGAGGTGCAGAGCTCTCTCCTGCGCGATAACCTGGAGCAGACGCTCGAGAACAGCCGGCGTCTCGCCGAACTCACGCTCCAGATCGCTGACGAGGCGACCAAAACCGCCACAGTGCAGGCCGACAAAACAGCGCAGCGGTTCAACCGCGCGGCCTGAGCATCGGCAGGCTCTGATGCACACGCTCCCGGCTCTCGCGCCGGGAGCCCTGGCATGCACAAACATGCCGGCGCTCAAACGCCCCGTGTTGGATCCCAATGGATAGGCTCGACCTGCCGTCCGGGCTGTGTCAGGCACCCAGGGATCCGCGTTCCGCCGCTTCAAGGTAGTCGAACAAGTATCAAGCGGCGCGGCAGCTCACGGCCGTACTGCGTGAAACCCGCGGCGTCGGGCTCCGTTGAACCCGGGGGTATGAAAGGGCGGAGCCAGCCATCGGATGGCAAAGACAGGCGCAGGCACGGGACGGGCCAATCTCCGGCGTTCAACTTCCAGGGGCACCGCCATTGCCGCTGATCAGGTTACTGACAAGGTCGATAATGGTTCGAGTCATCAAGCGCCGGACCGCTCGCAACTGGAGCAGATCATTGCCGGCCTCACCGAGGGCGTGATGCTGGTTGAGCCGGATCAGACCATCACCTATGCCAACGAGGCCGCTCTCGAGATGCATGGAGTCACGACTCTCGATGAGCTCGGCCGGACTGTCGATGAATACCGCAAGAACTTCGTGCTGCGCCATCAGAGCAGCCATCTGCTCGACCATGGCCGCTATCCCATCGACCGCGTTGTGGCCGGCGAGGCCTTCGACGATGTCCTGGTCGTGGTGGCGCACAAATCCAATCAGGACCGGGATCGGACACACCGCATTCGCAGCCTCGTCATCACCGATCATGCGGGCGATCCCGATTGTCTCGTGCTCATTGTTCATGACGTCAGCGGACAGACCGAGGCCGAGCACCGCTTCGAGCGGGCTTTCGCGGCCAATCCGGCGCCCGCCACGATCTGCCGCATCACCGATCTGCGCTTCGTGAAGGTGAACGAGGGCTTCCTGGAACTCACCGGCTACAAACGCGAGGACGTGCTGGGTCGGAGCGTCTATGAGATTGACGTGCTGGAACGGGCCGAGCGCCGCAGCCTCGCGCTCGAGCGGCTGCGCGCGGGCGAGACCATCCCGCAGATGGAAGCGTGTCTCACCGTGCCGAGCGATCCCGGAGGACGCCAGGTGGTGGTGGCCGGGCAGCCGATTGAGGTCGGCGAGGAGCCCTGCATGTTGTTCACCTTCGCGGACCTGGAGCCGCGCCGGAAGGCTGAGACGGCGTTGCGCCAGTCCGAGGAGCGCTTCGCCAAGGCTTTTCGCCTGGCTCCCGTGCCCACCACTATCACCACTGCCGACGATCATCGGTTCATTGAGGTGAATGAGGCCTTCACGCGGGTGCTGGGCTATCAGGCGCAGGACGTGGTCGGCTACCCCGCAGACGACATCGGTCTATGGGTCGATGACGAGGAACGCCGCCACTTCGAAACCGAACTCGCCAAAGCAGGCAGCGTCAGGGACTTCGAGGCCTGCCTGCGGGTGAAAGGCGGCGGCATTATCAACTGCCTGATTTCGGCCGAGACCATCACGCTGAGCGATCGCACGTGCGTCCTGTGCTCGTTCCTGGACATCACTGCCCGCCGGCGCTCGGAGGAGGAACTCGTCAAAGCCATCGAGGCGGTGATGGCGGACGCGTCCTGGTTCAGCCGCGGCGTGGTCGAGAAGCTCGCTGCCTTGCGCCACCCGCCCCGGCCAGGACAGTCACCGGCACAGGTCGCCGCCAGTGTGGCCGATCTGACGCCGCGAGAACGCGAGGTGCTCACCCTCGTCTGCCAGGGCAAGAGCGACCCTGAGATCGGGACAGAGCTCAAGCTCGCCCGCAACACCGTGCGCAACCACATCGCGTCCCTGTACCAGAAGCTTGGAGTCAACCGGCGCAGCGCCCTGGTCGTGTGGGCCCGGGAGCGTGGAATCGGGAGCGAGGGTGTTGCGGCCAAGCTCCCGAAGACGCGAAAAAAGAGGTGCAGGAAAACCGGGTCGAGTAGTGCGGAATAACCACTGAAAAAATTGATGAACTTTAATGATTTGAATGGGTTAGCAGCCGTGATAAGACGGGTGGACGTACTGGTTGTCACGTGCACATCATCCTAACCTAGAGGCTCTCATGGACAAGGATCGGGTTGCAGGCAGCGCGAAGAAGACCAAGGGCTCCGTCAAGGAAGCCATTGGCAAGATCACAGGCGATAGCAAGACCCAGGCTGAAGGGTCTGCCGAGAAGGCAACAGGTCAGGCGCAGAACGCTGTCGGCGGCATCAAGGACACGGTGCGCAACGCCACCAAGCCCCGCTGACGAAGAACCTGCTGCTGTCATCGGTAGAGCCAACACAGCTCGGCTGACGCCGTACGGACCTAGTGACCTTGAGTTCGTGAAAACCGCAGCTCGCGGGCTCCTCCCGCGAGCTCGGGCAGTATTGCGCGCTGATCTTTCCCGGAGCGCCGGTGACGGCCCCCTCCGGACAGGGGACGGGCACCACATCGTCCGGGAGGTTGGTTTTGCAGGAGAGCGACCATGATGACGCTGTCGAACATGATTACCGATATTCGGAATGACCGGCGCCCTCCCTTACAGCGAGTGGGCTCGTCGGTCTCCGCTGTCCTGGACAGCAGCATTCAAGCGCATCTCGGTCATCAACTGCGGACTTGGTATGGCGACCCTGCCGGGGACAAGCTTCCGCCCGATCTTGCCCGGCTTCTCGATCGGGTGGCACAGGTTATCCGTGCCCGTACTGGGTTGGTCGACCAAGCATTTGTTGATGGTGTCTTGACGAGCGTGACTTCGCTCCGGGCTTTCGCAATCTCGCTCACGCGAAATGGCGAGCAAGCCGAGGACCTCGTACAGGAAACGGTGCTGCGAGCCCTCAGTAAGCAGGAGCAGTTCGTGGCCGGCACGAACCTCCAGGCCTGGCTCTTCACCATCCTGCGCAATCAATTCTGTTCGGAACACCGCAAGTCTCTGCGCGAGGTCGAGGATGGGGACGGATCCTATGCCGCGACCATGGTCGCCCTGCCGGACCAGGAGGACAGGATCATGATCCGTGATCTTGAAGCAGCACTCCACAAGCTGCCTGAAGGCCAGCGTGAGGCGCTCCTGCTCGTGGGCGCGGACGGGTTATCCTATGAGGAAGCGGCCCAAGTCCTTGGCTGTGCGGTCGGCACCGTCAAGAGCCGGGTCAACCGGGCCAGAAGCTGCCTGACCGAGCTGATGAGGCTTGCCGGTGAGGATGGTCTTGCCAGAGCCCGCCGTCCGGAAGTGTGAAAGAAGCGAGGCGCAGGAGCTGCGAGGATGCGGGGCAGAGTTCACGAGCTCGTTCCTCGTGTCTCTTTCTTTCGTGGGGCCGCACATCACCCGCTCAACCGTTCTGGGCCGATAGCCTGCGCCGCATCCCGTATCCCCAATCAACAGCCAAGAGGCGTGCCAATGCCCCGAACCCTGTCGCAGAACCCGGATGATCCCTTCGACGGTCTGCTCCTGCCCATGAACGCCTGGAAGGCTCTGGAGGATGCACATATCACCAACCTCAAACAACTCAAGATCTTGGCTCCGGTGATCCAGACAATCCGGGGTATTGATCCTGAGACAGCTCAGGTGATCAAAGACAGACTTGATCGCTTGGCTGCCCGAAGAACCGTCCGGGTCCGGCTGATCTTCCCCAAGAAGCCCAATCGCACAACGGACTGCAGGAGAGCCGGAGGCAGCAGGTGTTCACGCGCATAGTCTGACGACAGATCAGATGGCAGGGAAACAAGAGGACCTGGTACAGGCCTTAAGGCAGCACCTGCATCACAGGATCGAGTACGTCATCACGGCAAGCGTCAGCGTGGAGACCAGGATCATGACAGCCTGCCTCTCGAACCGGTCGAGCTTAGTCTCAGTGGCTTTGATCCGTGCACGAAGGGCAGAGTCGCGGTCACTCATCCTGGAGCGGGGCACTTGACCTTGCCATCATGGGAAGCCCCAGGCTTCCTATTCCAATGAGGCGAAGTGGAGAGCCGCCATGACCGATACCCGAGCCATCAAGGGTCATGAGGGCCACGCCCACCACCATGATCATGGCGCCTACGCTGGACACCATCACCACCATCCTGAACCTGCGGCGGATGCCGGGAAGGTGAAGGATCCGGTCTGCGGGATGATGGTCGACCCGAATGAAACCCCGCACCGGGCCCGGTACGAGGGCAAGCCGTATTACTTCTGCTCGTCCGGCTGTCAGTCGAAGTTCATGGCCGAGCCTGCGAAGTACGTCGAGCCGACAGCGGCCCGGAAGGCCGAACCCGTGCCCGAAGGCACGATCTACACCTGCCCCATGCACCCTCAGATCCGACAGGTGGGTCCCGGCTCCTGCCCGATCTGCGGCATGGCGCTCGAGCCCGTCCTGGCCACCGCCGAGACGGGCCCGAGCCACGAGCTCGTTGACATGACGCGCCGCTTCTGGATCGGCCTTGTCCTGACCGTGCCCGTGGTGGCGCTGGAGATGGGCGGCCACCTGACGGGGCTGAGCCACTACATCAGCCAGCAGACCTCGAACTGGATCCAGATGCTGCTCGCGACCCCGGTCGTGCTCTGGGCCGGCTGGCCCTTCTTCGTGCGCGGTTGGCAGTCCCTCGTCACGCGCAACCTGAACATGTTCACGCTCATTGCCATGGGCACCGGAGTGGCCTGGGTCTACAGCATGGTCGCGACGCTCGCCCCCGATGTCTTCCCGGCCGCCTTCCGTGGTCATGACGGATCGGTGGCGGTTTACTTCGAGGCGGCCTCCGTCATCACGGTGCTGGTGTTGCTCGGACAGGTGCTCGAACTGCGGGCCCGCGAGACGACGAGCGGGGCGATCCGCGCGCTTCTCGATCTCGCGCCGAAGACGGCCCGCAGGATCCTATCCGACGGCACCGAGCAGGAGGTCCAACTCGACACCGTGCAGGCCGGCGACCGCCTGCGGGTCCGCCCCGGCGAGAAGGTTCCGGTGGACGGGGCCGTCCTCGAGGGGCGTAGCGCGGTCGACGAATCGATGGTGACGGGCGAGTCGATGCCCGTCACCAAGGACGTCGGCGCGAAGGTCATCGGCGGCACCATGAACCAGAGCGGCGGCCTCGTCATCGAGGCCCAGAAGGTTGGACGCGACACCATGCTGTCGCAGATCGTGCAGCTCGTGGCGGAGGCCCAGCGCAGCCGTGCCCCGATCCAGCGTCTGGCCGATCAGGTCTCGGGCTACTTCGTGCCGGCGGTGATCGGGGTGGCCGTGCTGGCCTTCATCGCCTGGGCGATCTGGGGTCCCGAGCCGCAGCTCTCCTATGGCCTCGTGGCGGCCGTGGCGGTGCTGATCATCGCCTGTCCCTGCGCGCTCGGCCTTGCCACACCCATGTCGATCATGGTCGGCGTCGGGCGCGGCGCCCAGGCCGGCGTCCTGATCAAGAACGCCGAGGCGCTGGAGCACATGGAGAAGGTCGATACCCTCGTGGTCGACAAGACCGGGACGCTCACCGAGGGCAAGCCTGCGGTTACGGTCGTCGTCCCAGCCTCCGGCTTCACGGAGGCCGAGGTCCTGCGCCTGTCGGCGAGCGTCGAGCGGGCGAGCGAACATCCGCTGGCGATCGCCATCGTGGCGGCTGCCGGGAAGCAGGGCATCGCGACGATGCCAGTCACGGATTTCGACTCGCCCACCGGCAAGGGCGCGCTCGGCACGGTCGAGGGCCGTCGCATCGTGCTCGGCAGTACCAAGTTCCTGGCCGAGCACGGCATCGATGTCGCTCCCCTGGCCGAACAGGCCGACAGGCTGCGCGAGGATGGCGCGACGGCGATCTTCGCCGGAATCAATGGGAGGGTCGCGGGTGCCATCGCCATCGCTGACCCGGTGAAGGCCTCGACGCCGGAGGCGCTGGCTGGCCTCAAGGCCGAGGGCATCCGGGTCGTGATGCTGACCGGCGACAACTGGGCCACCGCCAAGGCGGTGGCCCGG
>NZ_LCYG01000138.1 GCF_001017175.1 Microvirga vignae
AGTAGAGTAGGCGGTGAGCGCCGTGCCGTCTTGCAACGGCCGGTTTCTCCCCGCCTCTCCCCGAACCGGGCATGCGCCTTTCGTTACGCACCCGGCCCTCCAGAAGACAAGGCGAAGTCAGGCATATCCATCCATGCGAGACGGAAGCGGCAGACGGAGGTCCAGGCGAGCATGTGTTGCTCGACCATTCCCTCGCGCCAGAGCCGTCTCGTCGGTCGGCGAGCACTGGGCTGGTGGGCCGCCCAGATGTCACCAGACCGCGCTTTGGGGCGTTTCTTCCGCAACCAGCGCTCGATCCGCATGCCAGTGTACCAGTCGAGACTGGTGAACACTCGGCCGGCATAGGCACAGTGGCGATAATAGTTCGCCCACCCACGCAGGATGGGATTGAGCTCCTGAAGCTTGGTGGCCAGACTGCACGGGGTAGACCTCGTTCCCGTACAAGCCTTGACCTTGCGACGCAGGTTCATAGCCTTTGCCTTGGGGATCTCAATGCGCGGGCCATAGCCGTAGCGTTTGTCCCAATGCATGACGAAGCGGAATCCGAGGAATTCGAACCCCTCCGTTATGGCTGTGACCTTCGTCTTTTCCGGCGACAACTCGACGCCCATGGTCTGGCGCAGGTAGTCCGCCAGCGCGGCTTTTTCCGCGACGGCATCCTCCCGTGTACCAGACACCAGCACGACGAAGTCATCGGCGTAGCGCACCGGCAGAAACGCACAGCGACCAGCCATGCGATCCCAATAGCGTGCTCTGCCTGCCGCGGTCCGCCCGTCACATCTGCGGTCGGCATGGGCCTTGGTGCGTTGATACACCCACCGTTCATACCGCTCTTCGATCGCGCTGAGCGCGATATTGGCGAGCAGTGGTGAGAGAATCCCGCCCTGAGGCGTGCCAGCGTCCGTGCGAAGGAACTGCTCCTCCGACAGAACGCCGGCTTTCAGGAACTGCCCGATCAGCCTCGTCACCCGCCGGTCAGCCACGCGCTGGCGCAGCCGCTCTAACAGGTGATGATGACTTAAATTATCGAACGACAGCGTCAGTTGATACCCCCTTCCATAACCCGGCGGATCGGGATTCCATCGAGATTGAGGTTACCGATCCGCGGCATCCGCTCTTCGGCCGCCGGTTCCTGCTGGTCTCGGTGAGCGCGCGCCGGCGTGACGGCCACGCTCTCGTCGCTTATCGCGATCGCATGGTGCTGAAGCTCCCGATTGCAGCGACGAGCCTTGCTCTACGGCCGTCGTGTGAGCCGCCGTGCAAGCTGACACGCGAGGCACTGGAGGAGCTGATCGCCCTGGCCGACGAGTGCGGGGTGGCGCCATGCCAGTACGACCCGAACACCTCTGGAAACGCTTGCCCGACGAACTCCGCACCGCGATCGCCGACGATGTCGCCACCATCCTCACAGAGGTGATCCATGAGATCAGAGCTTATCACCGACCGCCACCTGGCCCGCCGCGCGGTCATCTACATCCGCCAGTCCAGTCCGCACCAGGTGCTGACCAATCAAGAAAGCCTGCGCCTGCAGTACGATCTGCGCCAGCGCGCGCTCGGCCTCGGATGGCGTGAGGACGACGTCGAGATCATCGATGTCGACCTCGGGCTGAGCGGCGCGGCCGCTGTCCATCGCGAGGGCTTCAAGGACCTGATCGCGCGCGTCACCCTCGGCCAGATTGGCATCGTGCTCTCCTCCGAGGTGACGCGCCTGACCCGGAACTGTTCGGACTGGTACCCGCTGCTCGATCTGTGCGGCTACAGGGATTGCCTCATCGCCGACCGCGATGGCGTCTATGATCCAAGCACCGCCAATGGGCGCCTGCTGCTCGGGCTCAAGGGAACCCTCTCCGAAGTCGAGTTGCACACGATCCGCGCCCGCCTTACGGCCGGTCTCCTGAACAAGGCCGCACGCGGAGAGCTGGCGCTGATCTTGCCGGTCGGCCTTGTCCGCGAGACTGGCGGTGTGGTGGTCAAGAACCCGGACCGCGAGGTGCAAGCCCGTCTTGATCTGATCTTTGCGACCTTCCTGCGGGGCCGCTCGGCCAGCAAGGTGCTGCGCGCCTTCAACGAGCGCGGCCTGAGCATCCCGCGCCGGGGCCGGTTCGGCGATACGCTCTGGCGCCCGCCCACCGTTGCGGCCATCCTGCAGGTGCTGAAGAACCCCGCGTACGCCGGCGCTTTTGTCTACGGGCGCACCCGCTCGATCCGCACAGCGCCCTCAGGCAGAGCTTCGCAAAAGAGGCTCCCGCGCGAGCAGTGGAGGATCGTCGTGAAGGACCAGTACCCCGCCTATATCAGCTGGGCGACGTTCGAGAAGATCGAGGCCATGTTGCGCGACAATTACGCCGAGTACGACCGGAACAAGACGCGCGGCGTGCCGCGGGAGGGCGCCGCGCTGCTGCATGGGATGGTTTACTGCGGCGCGTGCGGCCACAAGATGGTGGTCCAGTACAAGGGCGGAGCCCGGTACATGTGCAACTATCTTCGTCA
Organism: Microvirga vignae; assembly: GCF_001017175.1. Classification (GTDB taxonomy): domain Bacteria; phylum Pseudomonadota; class Alphaproteobacteria; order Rhizobiales; family Beijerinckiaceae; genus Microvirga; species Microvirga vignae. The sequence goes on from NZ_LCYG01000138.1 coordinate 2,491, forward strand.
GCAGCATGGCGTTCCGGTGTGCCAAGTCATCCCGGCCGCGCCGGTCGATGCCGAGGCCGTGGCGGCTTTCTTCAAGGCTCTTACCCCGGCCGAACTGGATGCCTACACGCAGGCTGTTTCCCTCCGGCGCGAGGCGGATGCCGCCGCGCTGAAGGCTCAGGCGCAGCAGGTTGAGCGGCTGCGCTACCGGGCGGCGCTGGCCGAACGGCAGTTCGATCAGGTCGACCCGGACAACCGTCTCGTCGCCGCCGAACTCGAGCGGCGCTGGGAGGAGACGTTGCGCGATTTGCGCCAGGCCGAAGCCGCGCTCGCCGATGCGGCGCAGGACGAAGGCCGCGTCATCCCGTTCGGTGTCGGCCCTGACCTCCAAGCCGCATTTGCCGAAGTCGGTCGGTACCTGCCGGATCTATGGTCCCAGCCGGCCCTCACCACGGCGCGCAAGAAGGCGCTCCTGCGCTGCCTCATCGACAAGGTGGTGATCCACCGTGCCGTCCGGGACACGATCGCCCTGCGCATCGTCTGGCGCGGCGGCGCGACGAGCGAGATCGCGCTGCCGATCACGGTCGGCTCGCTCGCCGAGCTGTCACGGAGCGGCGAGATGGAGGCCGCCATCATCGAGCGCGCCCGCGCGGGTGAGAGTGATGCAGCCATCGCCGCCGCGCTGACCGTCGCCGGGCACCGCTCACCTCTGCGCCAGACGGTGTTGCCGAGCACGGTCCAGGCCATCCGGCTGCGGCACGGCATCCTGCGCGAACGCCGCCAGTCGCATCCGCGCCGCATCCCCGGCTTCCTGACAGTGTCCCAACTCGCGGCCCAGCTCGGCGTCACCCCGCACTGGATCTATGACCGCATTTACAACGGCACGATTGTCATTGAACTGGATGCCAAGACAGGTCTCTATCTGTTCCCGGACGGCCTCACGACCTTGCGCGCGTTCCAAAAGCTCAAAGCCGGCAAGGTGGACCGCCTCTCTCCCGTCCCCCGGTTGGCTTGTTGAGGAGGGCAGTAAGATGCGTGATCGAAACAGCCCTGAATGTCGCCTTCTATGACCCACGGATACGACATCCG
>NZ_LCYG01000139.1 GCF_001017175.1 Microvirga vignae
CGCCGCCACGATCGGAGCCGGAGCCGCGCGCGACGGAAGGTCGGCAGCGGACGCAGCAGAAACAGCAGCAGTCGTGATGGCAGTTGCGGCCAGCAGGCCAAGAAGACGCGTTTTCATGTGCAATTACATCCCTAGTGCGAGGAGTCGCAAGATCAGAGTATGGCTCAGGGAGAAATTCTGGCTATGGTAAAGCTGCAACACCGCCAAGATTTAAGCCATTTGCGGCCACTTTTAGCAGCCCGAACTCTGCGTAAGCTTTTCGTTAATACATTGGGGAATTTGACTCGCCGCGAATTGCGTGTCCTACTGGTGTTGTCTTGGGAGCGATCCGAAGGCGAGGAGATACTGAACCCTGCCCCCCTCACCGGGCAGGGTTTTTTATGACCGCTGCCTGTATGGTATCGTCAACTTAAGAAAATCGGAGCTGTTTGCTTGCGGCATGCCCGATCCTAAATCATTGAGAGTCCATGCCTTGGCTTCTGGCCGGGAACCCGCTCAGCGCAAGTAAAATCCGTTAAGTTGACGACGCCTTTCAGAGTTGGCCGCTATTCAGCGCCTGAACAATTAACCTAGGTGATGGCGCAGATCGGAAGAGTCCAGAATATGGGCAAGCATGAAAGGGGCCGCTGCCATGCCGCGCTATTTCTTTCACCACCGCATCGGCGACCGGATGATGTGGGATCGGGTTGGCTGCGAGTTGCCGGACTTAGGGATGGTACCTGACCCGGACGGGGCGATGATGCTGTGGATGGAGATGATCGAAGGGGGACTCCAGCCAGACCAGATCCTGATAATCACGGACGAGGTCGGCAAGGTGCTGTTCGTCACCGCCAGATGATTGTTTTCTCCCAACAGGAGGGTTGCGATGCTGAGGCTGCCAATCTTCGGGTTTGCACGGCGGGTTGAGGACACGGTGGCGCGAGCCATGACCATCCTCCAAAACCGGGAAGCTTATACGGCCAAGAGGTCTGAATTAGTGCTCACGCCCAAGCCTCAAAGCCGGCGCAGGGAGCAGAGATCGTAATAGTCTCGTCTCCTTGATTCGCCATCGCTACAACAGGCAAGGCTATACAGAGAACGCGTCAATGTAGCTCGCAGCCCAAGGTCTCTCAACCATTCGTTAACGTTTCGAGCGCAGCCTTCTCTTGTGCCAGTTGGCACGTGCACGGTCGTTTCCCTGTAACTGGCCGTGAAAGGCGGCCCCCCTAGAGCGCCATGAGCAAGGCGCTCTTTCTTTGTTGGTTCTCATCGGTCCGGGATCTGGCTGTCCCTTCCTGGCCCTGCATGCATCCGTTATGAACATTTACCGAATGAAAACCTCCGGAGCGTTCCCGGGCGATACTTGGCTAGAGACGCAGACCACCAGCTTCGACGAGGACAAGCTGGGTCGGGCGAGTGACAGCCGATGGCACACCGACATTGGCAATGTTCATCACGTACCCCATAGACGACAACAGGGCATGTGGGCGTGGAGCATGACAGCAGGGTTCTGCTTCAATCCGCTCACAAATGGTATATAGCTGGCAGCCTTGCCACTCGCCTGCAGTCTGACGCTCACAGACGTCCATAAGACGAACGGCGTCGTCGCAGACAAGGACCGCTTCCGGTCAGACGCTGACGATCCCGTGCCCTTCAAGAAGGTCCGCTTAGGCCGGGTTAGCTGCCCTCGGGCTTGCGTCTTGGATTTAAAAGGTTCGGCCTTCAGGAACTCGGTCGAACTCATCAGGCCAAAGCAGGGGGAAGGGAGTTCGCATCCGACAGTTTTCGATTTGCAATAACCGCCGATAGCCTCAGTCTCTTGATGGCCTCGTGCGTTGCACACACCGATACCCGATGGGGCATTGAGGCGAGTCTGCTGTTGGAACCCAAACAGGTTCCATGACCTCACCCAATGCACACTGGTTCCCGGCCGCAACATAACGGTCGTAGGTCGTGGGGCTGGTATTGAGGACGATAGCACCTTCGGACGCAACCAATTCCCTCGCCCCATAACAGGTCATCTGTAAGGTCAGAGGGTGGCTCTGGGCCAGCACACCAGAACCCATACTGGTGAAGGCAATGGCAGCAGACGCCAGCTTTATGTGTTGCATTGCTGTCTCCGGCGGGTGGGCAGCCGAACCACAATCCTCATGAGGATACGGATAAAGACATCAATGCTAACACCGCCGCGATGACATTCATCACCGCCGCGGTCCCGGCCAGGCACAGGGAGATAGGTGGGTGATGCCGCTCAAGCTCAGAACTGTCTTTGGCGTGGGATAGAGTTTCGACGAGAAGCCGTGAGCCCTTCGTGATCATTGGCTCTCTCCTCTGAGGCTGGGGACGAGGCGCTACCAATCTGGAGAGAATGGCCCTAAGCTGTCTGACCAGCAGTGCGCCCCCGCACGTCAGATTGTCTCGACCATGAATGGGCCGGCGAACGTCGCGGGATGAGATTGGTCTTGGCCAATCGATCCGGCTCTCCCTCCGCGACTGCCTGGAGCTTCGTTTGGCATGGGTGTCCTCGAGGGCAGGGATAAAGGTCCTGTTCTTCTTGTCGGGCCTGAGTGAGGAGTGCCGATCCCCGAGATTTCCTGTTTCTGACCATCATCTCCAGTGCACCCACGACCCGCATGTGGTCAGCAGACATTAACGTGTCAGGAGGAAGCCCGCGGACGGAACCTCCTCCTGAAGTCCTATGGAGATATCTGTATCTCCTAGTCCTCAAACTCCCCGCGTAGGATCTCCCGTTTTCCGGCGTGATTGGACGGGCCGACGATGCCCTCCTTCTCCATTCTTTCCATCAGCGAGGCGGCCCGGTTGTAGCCGATCTGGAGCCGGCGCTGGATGTAGCTCGTCGACGCCTTCTTATGCCGAAGGACGATGCTGACGGCCTGCTCGTAGATATCGGACGAGGCCAGACCGACATCGTCATCATCTGCCGAAAACTCCGATGCTTCCATTTCTTCTGGCTCCTCCTCGTCGGCGGTGACCGCCTCGAGATATTGCGGCCGGCCCTGGCGCTTGAGATGCGCCACCACCTGCTCGACCTCCTCGTCCGAGCAGAACGGGCCGTGCACGCGCGTGATCCGCCCGCCGCCGGCCATGTAGAGCATGTCGCCCTGGCCCAAGAGCTGCTCGGCGCCCATTTCGCCCAGGATCGTGCGGCTGTCGATCTTCGAGGTGACCTGGAACGAGATCCGGGTCGGGAAGTTCGCCTTGATCGTGCCGGTGATCACGTCCACGCTGGGGCGCTGGGTGGCCAGGATCACGTGAATGCCGGCGGCTCTGGCCATCTGGGCGAGGCGCTGGATCGCGCCCTCGATCTCCTTGCCGGCCACCATCATCAGATCCGCCATCTCGTCGACGATCACCACGATGTACGGCAGAGGAGTGAGATCAATCGTTACCTCCTCGTAAACCGCCTTTCCCGTCTCGCGGTCGAAGCCCGTCTCGATGGTGCGGGTGATGACCTCTCCCCTCGCCTTGGCCTCCGAGACGCGGGCGTTGAAGCCGTCGATGTTGCGCACCCCGAGCTTCGACATCTTGCGGTAGCGGTCCTCCATCTCGCGCACCGCCCATTTGAGCGCGATCACCGCCTTCTTCGGGTCGGTCACGACCGGGGTCAGCAGGTGCGGGATGCCGTCATAGACCGAGAGCTCGAGCATCTTCGGGTCGACCATGATCAGGCGGCACTGCTCTGGCGTGAATCGGTAGACGAGGGACAGGATCATGGTGTTGATCGCCACCGACTTGCCCGAGCCGGTGGTGCCGGCGACCAGGAGGTGCGGCATGCGGGCGAGATCGGCGATGACCGGCTCGCCGCCGATGGTCTTGCCAAGGCAGAGCGGGAGTTTCTGAGTCGATGCCTTGAAATCCGCCGTCTCAAGCATCTCGCGAAGGTACACGGTTTCACGGGTATCATTCGGCAGTTCGATGCCGATGGCGTTGCGGCCTGGAACGACCGCGACACGGGCGGAGACGGCGCTCATAGAACGGGCGATGTCTTCTGAGAGTGCAATAACACGCGAGGATTTGACTCCCGGGGCGGGCTCAAGCTCATAAAGAGTAACCACTGGGCCCGGATGAACATGAATGACTTCACCCTTAACGCCGAAGTCACGGATGACCTTTTCAACCCTGCCCGCTCTCTCCTCAAGGATATCTTCGGTGAGGACGGGCCCCTCGCTCTCGGGAGGCTCAGCCAGCAATTCAATATCAGGGAGTTCGTAACCTGAGTTCCTCGCACGCTCCGGCGCGGGGAAGTTGATGACCTGCGCTATTAAGGCGTGTGCAGCCGAAACGGAGTCCCCGGGCACGACAGGGCTGACGGCTGTAGATGAGGGGGGTGAATTCTCCACCTCTCGCGCAACCTTCATCGACACTGAAGAAGACGAAACTTCTTCCCCGTACAGAGCAAGATAACTTGAATCAATCTCCTCATTGGTCTGCTCAGGTGTGACCTCCATCACCTCGGGAGCGATCTCTTCTTCAGGGCCAATCAATTCGGACCCATTCTCCGGGACCTCCTGAATTTGGATGAACTCTGCCTTTTCCTCGACAGTGACGCTGTCGTCAGGAACTGGATCCTCCATCGATAGGTCGATCGACAACTCGGGCTTCAGGGATACTGTGATCCGGTACAGGCTCGACTGGAACGCGAATGCCGAAAACACCGGCCTTGCGGTTTCTACAGGAACAGGCAGCAACAACTCGGTCCGCCGCTCCGGAGCGGCCTCTTCGATTCCACAGCTATCCGTTGCGGGTTCGACGCTCGCGCTGCCAACAGGATTCAGGCTTGTTTCCAGGCTTTCGGGCAGAGCTGCCGAGTCAGCGACAGAGGCTGTAGCTACGTCGCCCATCCCCTCGGTCATGGCGGGAGCCGAAGCAGGCTCCTCTATGCTCTCCCCCATCCCGGCCGCTGCACATTCAGGTGCTGCGACCGGCAAACACTCCGCCTCCGGCTCAGATGTGGAAAGAACGGGTGAGTTGGGCTCGACTGCACTCCGCAGCCGGTCCAGGCGTCTGCGAATGGCCTCTGCGCAGGACCGGTCGGCAGCACGAGCGAGACGGGCAACGTCCATGGCCTCACTCACCGGAAGAGCCACCACGTTGGTGTCCGGCTGCTTCCTGATAAAGCGATCAGGGGTGCGCGTTGCTCTCACATCCTTGTCGAGCGTGAAGGCCTTCCACCACCCAGGCTCCGCTTCCCCGGCAGAGGACCAAGGGGTCTCCCAAACAGATCTATCACGACTCGTCTGCGCCGAATCGTCCCGTTTCTGAACCTCCGCTTGAATCGTGGAAATTCTGCCTCCTGGCTGGACTGCGGCTGGAAGAAAGTCGTTAGGCTTAAATGGCTTACGCATGAGAACTGGCAAATCCGTCGGAGCTGGAAAAGGGCACCGCTGGTGCGGTTCGCAGACTCTGGCCAACTCGGGTAAAGACAGGGTTATTGATCGGAGCAGCATCTATCGTCGTGTGCTGGGCGAGGTGGAATCCGAACGTACCCTCGCTCTTGTAATTCCGAGAAATGTCACCATATCCTGCTTGCGGTTCTGCCGATCCGGCAGCTTCCGAAGCCTCCTCTGTATTCCTGACGCGTTCGATTGCTCCGTTGATCGGACGCCGCTGCACGAGGCTCTGTGGACGTATGATCATCCCCACTTGCAATAATTGCAGAATTGATTATGTGTCCCGTCCCCGCGCCGCTGCGAAAGCAGATGGGCGCGTTTTCCAGACACGCTGATCATCAGTTCCTGAATCCTTGTCCGGGAGCGATGTCATGTCTTCAGACGAGAGCAGTTCAAACCGTCGCTGGTTAGAATGCTTCGCCTAAAGGCTTTGCGTCTGGCCTTATCCACGAGCCTGA
>NZ_LCYG01000014.1 GCF_001017175.1 Microvirga vignae
ACATGACATCCGGGCTCAACCGGTAAAATGGAGCGGCATCATGCCATGCCCTTTCAAAGGGCCTCCATAGTGCGTTTGCGATGCATCGTGCTCTTAACGTCTCGCCCGTTGCATCCATGAGATGACTTATGGACGAATCACTCCTAAGCGTCAAGCACAGAAATGAAGTATTGGGCGCACTTTTATTATCAAAACGCTTTTAACGATAGTAATCGGCCAGCACAAAAAGGCTCCCGCTCGGCGCGGAAGCAATATGCGTGTGGCCTCACCAAAAGCGACGGTGAGCGATCTCTGCAGCTGCTGGCCTCATCAGATCTTTTACAGAACCATCTGATCAGGCCAGTGCCTTCAGCGTGTTCCAGCCAAGGCCGTTCTATGAGGGGCTCCAGCAGGAAGGGCCTTCGTATAGAGCCCGCGGTATGCAGGATCGAGCGACAGCGCATCACTGATGCCAAGGATCGTCTCCGATGCACCAAGCACCAGAGCTCCATCGGCTGCCATCAACTGCGCAACCCTGCGAAGGACATTCGACTTCATCGCGGTGTCGAAATAGATCAGCACGTTGCGGCAATAGACAATGTCGAACTGCCCAAGTCGGCCGAAATCCTCGATGAGATTCAGATAGCGGAAATCCACCATGGAACGGATTTCAGCTGCGATCTGCCATTGATCACCCATCTGCCTGAAGTACTTGACGAGGAGCCTGATCGGCAGACCGCGCTGCACTTCGAATTGGTTATAGATGCCCGCCTTCGCCTTCTCGAGCACCTCAATCGAGATATCGGTTGCAATGATCTCCACCTGCCAACCCGGCATGCGCGCAGCCGCTTCCTTAAGCAGCATTGCAAGCGAGTAAGGTTCCTGCCCCGTCGAGGCAGCTGCGCACCAGATGCGCAGGCGGCGGCTGGCGGCTCGCTCCTTGAGGAACTTCGGCAGCAGAACATCCTGAAACAGGTCGAAAGGTGCCTTATCTCGAAAGAAGAAAGTCTCGTTGGTCGTCATAGCCTCGATAGTTGCATTCTCGAGGGCAGGAGACCGGCCCGACTTGATTTCCCAAATGAGTCGGGACAAGTTCTCGACCTTGAAACGTGTGCAGACAGGAGCAAGCCGGCTCTCAACGAGGTATCGCTTATCGGGGGAGAGGGCCAACCCTGACCGGGCTTTGAGAAAAGTGCGCAGAGCTTCGAATTCAATCTCAGTCATCGCGAGGCTCCGGCAATCAGGCCCTTCAATGAACGGCCAATAGCATTAAGAGGGAGAATCTCGTGAGCAAGGCCAGCTTTCACGATACTTCCAGGCATACCCCAGACAATGCTCGTTGCTTCATCTTGGGCAATGACGGTCGCACCGGCCTTGACCAGATGACGGGCTCCATTCGTTCCGTCTGACCCCATCCCTGTCAGCACCGTTGCGATTGCAGCCCCTCCATAAACAGAAGCGGCCTCTCGAAACAGAACATCCACGGCAGGACGGCAGAAGTTCTCAGGAGGAGCATCGCTGAGCCGTATGATAGGCTTTCCCGACACGCAGACCATGCCCATATGACGCCCGCCCGGAGCAACAAGCACCGTGCCCGCATCGATCCCTTCTCCATCTTTCGCTTCATGGCAGGGAAGCGAGAGTAAAGTCTGCAGATGTTCGGCAAAAACAGCCGTGAACATTGCGGGCATATGCTGAACGATCAGAACAGGAATGGTGGCAAGAACAGGCTTGAGATCCTGCAGCACCCGCTCAACGGCCCGTGGACCACCGGTAGAAGAACCGATAAGAAGACATTGCGGCCGCACATTGCCCGACTTTGGCAGTGGAGACTGCGCGGGTACAGGGACAGTCGGCACAGGGACAAGACTCGGGCGGGATTGTCTCGGCTTCGTGGCGCTTAGGGCTCTCAGTTTTTCGACGAGGTCGCGTCGGAACTCTGCCGCAGCATCCACAGCGCGTGCGCTTTCGGGCTTTGCAAGATAATCAACGGCACCCAGGGACAGACACTTCAGTGAAATCTTTGCGTTTCGCTGTGTCAGAGTGGAGATTACGATGATTTTGCTAGCAGGGCGAGCCTTCAAGATCATCGGCAATGCCGTCAAGCCGTCGACCTCAGGCATTTCGATATCGAGAAGAACAATCTCCGGCCTATGTCGCTCTGCAAGATCGACAGCCATCTGCCCATTAGACGCGGTGCAGACGACATCGAAGCCGCCCGCTTCCGTTACCCACCGTGCGATCATCCCGCGGATAATCGCACTATCATCCACGATCATGACGCGTGTTGGCTGAGATTGCATAGGAATAGGTTGTGTGAGGCGATCCACTGGCATGGCATCACACAGAAAAGGCGTCCGAAAGGAGGCCCAGCTCCTGGAACTTCGCAGCTAGAATGTCTTTGTCGAACGGCTTCATGATATACTCGTCCGCGCCGGCTTCCAGCGCTCGAGTAATGTGCCCCATGTCATTTTCTGTGGTGCAGAATACAATCTTGGGAGCATCACCTCCTGGAGACTTTCTCAGCTCCTTGAGAAAATTGTAGCCATCCATGACCGGCATGTTCCAATCAAGCAGAATGACATCGGGCATTCTGGCCAGACACTTCGACAGGCCAACCTCCCCGTTCTCAGCTTCCTCAACTTCGAATGCGAGGCTTTCGACGATCTCGCGAGAGACTTTCCGGATCGTCCTCGAGTCATCAACAATCAAACAATAGCTCATGAAAAATTATCCCTAGTAACCGCGGGGCCTCAGATCGCTCTCTAACGTAGTTAGATCAGGAGCGGATGTCGGATTTATCGATGAAGTTGAAATTCTCGACTAGAATTTCTTTGATGATATCGGCGCCAAGGCGCTTATTGATTTTATCTCTAACGCTGCCGATCATTTTATTCACATTGTATCGAGACAACTTCCTGAAATCGAGTGTCTCGTCTGAATAGACATAACGAAACACTTCATCCTGAATGAAGGCTTCAGGCGGTACGGAGATCTCCCGCAAAGTCTTTGCATCGGCTGTGAACACCAGATTAGCGATTACATAACCCTGAACCGCGCCTTCAGCGATGATCGGAATGTTCACGGGCGGAAGCTTCTTGTACTGCAAGCCTTCATAATGCGGCGGCTCCTCTGCTGGCGCCCTGCCGACCATCCAGGTTACGGCTGCATAGCACGAACCGAGCGTGACAGCGCAAACCCAGAAGCCGGCCATGACGTTCCTGATCATGCGCCGAAGCCCCCGCGCACCATATGGGCCGAATATGTGCTGTCTGACTCGGCAGCCTGAATAGCGCCTGAAATGATGCTCGAAATTTCCTGCACCGCCCGCATGTGACGTTGCAGAATTTCCTGATTTCGCTCCAGCTTGATTTTCAGCCTCTCAAATCGCTTCGCCGCAATCCCATCAAAGGCGAGAGTTTCGGCAGCTCTCACCATCCGACTGATCTCCAAAAGGCTTTGGCTTTTGCGGCGGTTGAACTCATCCAGATTCCTCAGATCACGAGACAGCAGGGCTGCTGTCTCAAGATCCAGTGTCTCCTCAAGCCGGTCCAGCGACTTCATCAACATGCGGCTTTCCTTATTTCTTCACGCCCAGGATATGCTCTGCAATTCCAATACCGCCCGCCCTCGCCACTTGCGCGCCGATCTGCTCCGCCATCATGGACTTCCAGATGGAGCCGGCATTGCCTTTTCCGTATGTATTCTCCGCATTCTTCGGGAGCATCGATTCAACAAAGCTCTGGAGAATGAAGGCTTCGAACTCCTGCGCGGTACGCTTCGATTTGGCCGCTGCCGCGGATTCGGCATCATTCCGGAGAGAGTTCCGGATCTGGTAAACGTCTGCCCCTCCCCCAATGGGACGAGAGGATACGGAGCGAACGGTCTCCTCGAAGCTTGGCCCAGACACGGGAGCTGTGCCTCGCATAAGGCTGTGGGCGGCCGCCTGGTACCGTGCAGGATCTGCCGCTCTGGCGACCTCGCTGAGAATGTCTGACGGGGGGCTGATCGCCATTGCGATCCTCCTTGTTTCACTTAAGCCAGACTCTAGTCCATGAGGCTTACGGGAGGCTTGTGCTGTCCCCTTGAGCCATGCTCTCGAGGATGGCGATCAGTCCCTTCTTCTCCTCACCCCGGCGACTATCCTCTTTAAGACGCGAGTAAACTTTCTCCGTGCGCTTCACCTGCAGTGCTTTTTCAACTGTGAGCGCCTTTTGCTCAATGATGGCAGCCTGCGTTCGGCTCTCTTCCAATGACAACGTCTTCAGTCTTTTGGCCAAGATGCCGACAAAAAGGCCGTGCAGCGTATCGGATTCGCCCATCGTTTGGAGCGTCTCTTCCTGGGCCGCCCTGAGCTCGCTCTCCTGACGGTGGAGATTGGCGAGCTTCAGCTCAGCGCTTTTGTGAAGGTGCTGCTGAACCTTGATCAGTCTGTCGATCTTCTTGAGTCTCTGTTTCATCGGCCTTCAGTTCCGCAGCCATGCCGTAAAAGCTTCGAGGAAGAGCAGCACGTAATCCTGCGCTGCAAAGTACATGACGAACAGCCCTCCGAGCATCACGAAGGGAGTTGCGATAAAGAAGACCGGTATCTGTGGCGTCAGCTTGTTGGTGAGTCCGGCCACGAGGTTTACAATGACGGAGTAAATCAGAAACGGACTGCTGATCCGCAGGGCCAGCACGAAGGCAATCCCGACCTGGTCGATCAGCTCCGCCAAGGAGGTTTGCACGGCAAAGCCCTGCCCGACCGGCACTCGCGAGTACGAGGCGATCAGTCCGCGAAAGAGCTCCCAGTGAAGGTCGGACAGGAAGATGACGGCCGTTGCCACCATCATGATAAGGGAACTGATTGCGGGAAGTGGCTCCGCTTCGTCGATCGGAGTTCCAGGCATACCGCCATAGCCGATGGCCATGGATACGGCGCTTAGCATCGTTTGAAGGGCTAGGAAGTAGACTCTTCCAAGCAATCCTATCAGCAGCCCAACGAGCAGCTCGGAGGCGATCCAGGTGAGTGTCACTGTCGGCGCCTGCCCAGCAATGCCGGTACGTATCTTGTCCATCAGGACAGGCGCAAGGGCGAGGCTTACGGTCAGAGCCAGGAAGAGCCGGACCTGAGGCGGTATCCTGTTGCTGGAGAACGCCGGCGCGATCAGCATACATCCGCCGATGCGGCAGAAAATAAGGAAAGTCCCAAGGAGCGTGTCAGAGACCACTTGGCTCACGCGACGGTACCAAGCGAGTTGACTTCGACGCCTCGGGCGATTTCCAGATGAGACAGAACCGGCAAGGACGAGAACATGCGCTCAATGATCATGCGCACATACGGCCTCGCATCGGGCGCTGTCACGATGGCGAAGTTCTTGACCTGACCCATGCGGGTTTTGATGGCTTCCGAAGCCTCCGCACCGAATTGCTCGACAAGACGCGGGTCAATATCGAACTCGATGACGTCGCCCTTGGCGTCGCGCTTCAGGCTTTGGTGGAACGCGATATCCCACTTGTTGCCCAGCCGCAGCACATTGAGGGCGCCTCCTTCGGCAAGATCACCACAGATCTGCTGCGCCATGCGCACCCGCACATGCTCCACCAGCTGCTCCGCTCGCCGGGCATGGGGCGCGATCTCGGCAATAGCCTCAAGGATCAGGCTCAAGTTACGAATCGAGACGCGCTCGGCCAGCAGCAGCTTCAGAACCGCCTGTAATCCGGAGTAGGAAATCTGGGAGGGGCAGATATCGTCGAGAAGACGCTTGTACTCAGGCTCAAGCCCGTCCAAGAGATTGCGAACATCCTTGTAGGAAAGGAGCTGGGGCAGGTTGTTGCGAATAACCTCGCTGAGATGGGTGAGGAGGACAGATGCCCCGTCCACGGCCGTGAAGCCCTGGCGCTTGATCTCGCCGGCATAGGCATCAGAGACCCAGAGGGCTTTCATGCCAAATGCAGGCTCGCGCACTTCATCTCCCGGCACATCCGGAACCGGACCGTCGCCAAGGACGACAAGAAGATCACCCGGTCTGATCTCATGCGTCGCGACCACCGTGCCATGGATCTTGATCTGATAGCTCTTCGCCGGGATCATGAAACTGTCGGAGAGTTTGACGTCAGGGAGAACGAAGCCGAAATCCTGGGCAAATTTCTTCCTCATCTTCTTGACACGATGGGCGAGGTCCCCATGGGAACTCGCCAGATGAGAAGACAGGTGTTTGCCGAGGCAGAGCTCCACCTCCGCAATCTTGAGCGATTCCTTAACGGTATCGCTCGCCTCCAAAAGGTTCTTCTGCTGTTCCTGCTCCTGGTTCAGCTTTTCTTTTGCCGCCTGCTCGGCTCGGACCTTTGGAATGCTGTAGGCCACGAATCCCATGAAGCCGCCCAGCATCATGAAGGGAATCATCGGCAGACCGGGAACGATGGCGAAAATGAACATCATTCCGGAAGCAACCATCAGAGCACGCGGGTAGGCACCAAGCTGATCCAGCACCGCCTGCTGGGCCTGCCCGCGCGTGCCGCCCTTGGAAACGAGGAGGCCTGCGGCCAGAGAAACCACGAGCGCCGGAATCTGGCTGACGAGTCCGTCGCCAACCGACAGCTGCGTGAAGACATCGGCGGCCTTTGAGAGCGGCATGCCATGCCGTGTCACGCCGATAATGATGCCGCCGAAAATGTTGACGGCGATGGTGATCAAGCTCGCGACGGCCTCACCGCGAACGAATTTCGAGGCACCGTCCATGGAACCGAAGAAGGCGCTCTCCTCTTCCAGTTCACGTCGCCGTCTCTGGGCTTCCTTCTCATCGATGAGCCCCGCAGAGAGGTCCGCATCGATGGCCATCTGCTTTCCTGGGATCGCATCGAGGGTAAAGCGGGCGCCCACCTCGGCGATACGTGTGGCACCCTTGGTGATCACCAGGAAGTTGACGGTAATCAGGATGATGAAGACGACGATACCGATGACGAAATCGCCGCTCATGACGAAGCGGGAGAAGCCGCTGATCACATGGCCTGCGGCGTCGACGCCATGGTGACCGTTGGAAAGGATCAATCGTGTTGACGCGATACCGAGAGCAAGGCGAAGGAGAGTGGCTATCAGGAGTACGGTTGGGAAGGCAGAGAACTCGAGGGGCTTCTGAATCCACAGGGCCACCATCAGGATGAGAACCGACAGGGCAATCGAGAAAGCAAGCCCCATATCGATAGCCAGGGGCGGGATCGGCAGGAACAGGATCGCAAGGATAATGACGACGCCTGCGGCGAACATCAGATCCCGGCCGCGGTCCTTTACCATCGTGTCGCTAGACGCCATGTGTCTCTCCCTTCGGCGAGCCAACCATCCGTCTGACACATGCGCTATGAAGCTTGCGCGAAGGTCGCCTCGCGTCTCGCTAGCCTCTTGCTCCTTCGCAGCAGCTTCTCAGGGTCTGGATTACTCTAGAACCCTGTAACAATTCGTCCGTAGACCAGTTCCGTGAAGGCATAGATCTGGGATCCAACCAGCGATCCGGTGAGAAGCGTGACGACCAAGATAGCAATAATCTTGGGAATGAAAGTCAACGTGACTTCCTGAATCTGGGTCAGAGCCTGGATCAGGGCGATCACAATGCCAATCACCATCGCGGCCAAGACCGCTGGCCCGGAGCCGATGATGACGGTCCAAATCGCCGCACGAACCAGCTCAAGAGCGTCAATCTCGTTCATTGTCAGCTGATCACGATGCCGGGGCCAAGCAGGATCCGGTCTCCATTCGCCAATTTGGCAACGGCGCCGTCGCTGGTGATCATTACTGATTCCACTTTTCCCTTAACGGCGCCGTCGGCCGTGGATATCGTCCGCCCGATCACGCTGTCCGCCTGAGACAGAGCGAAGGATGAAAGAAGGGCATCGAGCTTCTCGTTGCTCTTCACGGTCTGTTCGACCTGAGAGAACGTTGCCAGCTGAGCCATGTACTCCGTCGATTTCATCGGATCCGTAGGATCCTGGTTCCTCATCTGCGTCATCAGCAGCTTCAGAAAGTTGTCGTAGCTAACGGTAGACGTCTTCTCGCTGGCAGATGTCTGCTGACTGTAAGACGCAGATGAAACGGAACTGACATTCATTTCTCGTCTCCGGATTAAGCAGCCTTTTCGGGCATCACCACGCTTGTGGATGCAGGTTGGGATTCCACATTCTCGAAGAGCTTCCTGATCACCTTAAGCGCTTCGAAGGTTCGCTTGCGGGCGACAAGATCTCCGACATTCTTCAACTGAGCCTTTGTGGTCTCATCGGATATGACCACGAGCAGAGCGTCATAGATCTTATGGAAGGCTATCATCCCCTGCTCCTCTTCCCGAGGATTGATGAGGAGTGCTTGCACCACGAAGTAAAGCTGCCGCATCGGCGTCGTCGCATCTGCCAGCTGGAGCACATGGCTTTCCAGAAGAAACCGGGCATCGTTGAGAAGGCTCAAAGTGACCTTCTGGCTCACTGTCAGAACGGCACCATTGATGAAAATCCGTTCGCCGGCCTTGAGAGAGAAACGCATTTTCGCAGTCATTTCAGGCCATCCTTGATGAGGACGTTGATGTCGATAAGAGCACTGAGATTATTGTGCTCGCCGCGAACGACGAGATCGGATTCTTTCATCACCCAAAGGCCGATTGAGATCAGCTGGCCTTTCAGTTTGTCGGGCAGTGCATTCTCGGGATGCCCAAGATCCTTGATCAGAAAGGTCCAAAGGCGCTGGAGAAAGACGATTGCGCCGAGCATCTCCGGAGATTGAGACGGATACCCCTCTGCTGCACGCAAGAGGGTGATGGCGCGTTCGAAAAGATCGTATTCGCGTTGCCGGCAGTCTTTCGGCGAATCCTCGAGAATTTCAGAGTAGGAGAACTGATACATTTACATTTTTCCTGCCGTTAAAGGAAACTGATCAAGCTCAGTCGATTGAGCTGCGCAGTCAGCGAATACGATGTCTGAAGCTGGGTCGAGAGCTGATCGACTCGAACCTTCGCTTCAGCTGGATCAATAGCCTCGTAGTTAGTGATCCTCTCCTCGAAAAACGTTTTCTGGAGGCTCATCCGCTCATTGGCGTCATCGATCTTTCGCTGGGCCGTTCCAAGGTCGGCCTGGAGTTCGGTCACCCCGGAAACGCCACCGCCGAGCGTCCCGACGACCCTGTCGAGCAGGTATGATCTCGTCTGGTCGTTGAGCCTTTCAATCCCGAGATCAAAGGTCATCACATAGGCCTTCGCCAACTCCCGGAAAGCGGTTTCGTTTGCGTTGGCGGATGTTTCGACCCTCTGGGTCGGAGAAATCAGGCTTTGGATGTTTTGATCCGAAGCGTTGGACCATGTGCCCTCCCACTGGTTCTCAAAGAGGTCCGCGAGAGGCCCATCAATGAAAGCCTGCATCTGGGCGGGCGTGATGTCCGCCACCCGGGGATCTGTCTGCGGAAAAGTGAAGTGGGTCAAGAACGCCCCGTTGACGGCCGTTTGAAAGCCGTCCTCATAGGCTTTGAGGGGCCCGACTTTGGAATTCACGCCACCGAACAGATACTGGCTTCCGACATTCTCATTCAGATTCGCGATCAGCTTGTTCAGGCCGGCCCGGGCCTGGCTCTGGATGAGGGGAACATCCTGCGCGCCCACATGCATTCCGATCAGCGCATTCTTGAAATTGTCGGCCCCGCCGCGAACCTGGTCGAGAGCTGCCGAGGTCGATCTGAGCCGGAGCGTCGCCGACGTGTTGCTGTCCGTCAAGGCATCAAGAGAGGCTCTTTCCTGACGGAGGGAAAGCGACTTCCCTGTCTTGCGTCCAAGCGCCAGGCCGACATCCATATGGCGTCCGGTCACGACTTCCTTGTTGGCCTTCACGAGCTCGGACTGGAGCTTGTCGAGCGTCGATCTGGGCGAATTCCAGAGCGTGGTGGAGGAGATGAACGTTGTCTTCATATCTTAACCCACGGAATTGAGGAGCGTCTTGAGCATCTGATCGATCACGGACATCAGCTTTGCGGACGCTGAGTAGGTTTTTTCCAACTGCAGCATGAGGGCGGTTTCATCGTCCATGTTGACGTCCGTGGCGTTCGAGAGCGCCTCGGATGCCTGCGCAAGCAAGGTCTCCTGATAATCCACCTGCTGGGATGCACTCTTGCGTTCAGCCTCGAGCCAGCCAGCTGACGACGATGCGAAGTCCTGCAAGGACATCTTGTCGCCAAGTCCGAGGCTCGGATCGAAAGCACGATCAGCCTGGACGGCCTTGACCAATTGATGAAGACGGGTCGAAAACGATGCGGTTCCGTCACCATAGGTGTAATCAGCACCGTTGATTCCGCCATCGCGAATCTTCTCGAATTTCCCGCCTTTGGACGGATCGACCCTATCATCGACCTGGATCAGCCCGGCAAGACCTGCCGGCGCCATTGTCGGAATGTTTGGCCCACCGCTGTACGTGAAAACACCAGCCAGATTCGGTTTTCCAGCCCCGGTTTTATCGTACTCGGCAAAAGCCTCGATCAAACCACGGGCCAACTCGTCGAGCTGTTTCTGATATTGAACGGCTGCATTGTCCCGCAGCTTGACGAGACCAACGAGATTGCCGGAATTCAATGGCATCGGAGATGAGCTTCCAGTCACCGGAATCTCATCGATGAGGATCGCCCCCCCGGGTTTTCCTGCTGCCAGAGCGGTTGATTCGTATCTAACGCTGCGCGGCAATCTGTCGAAGAGCGCCACCCCGCTATCGGTATAGATGGCGATGTCATTGTCGGTTCTCGGGACGACGGTAATTCCAATCTCTTCGGAAAGCTGCGCGATGAGACTGTCTCTCGTATCGAGAGCATCCGTCACGTCTCGCCCAAGAGCGGTTCCGCTTACCACTTCATCGTTAGCAATCTTGAATTTCGCCAGAATATCATTGATCCGGGAAACCGAGTCGGCAATCTGGACTTGCGTCTCCTGTCGGATTGCGTTGATGCTTGACGTCGCCTGATTCAAACTCGTCGCAAGATCCGACGCAGTCTTCACGAACCCGCGAGCCAGCACAGTGTCGTCAGGCGCGTTCGCATACTGCTTCAAGGCATTGTTCAAGGCACCAATGCGGGCAGCAGGAGATTCATCCAGCTCCGGATCGCCGATCGTCTGGCTCAGCCTCTGGAGTCCTTCGAGCAGCGACTTCTGAGTGGCTGCATCCGAAGTCGTCTCCAGCATCTTGTTCAAAAGCGCTCTGTCGCTGGCTCTGAGCACCGTCACGCGAGCAGCACCGCCCGTCGTGACGAGCGCGCCGATCTTGCGCGAATATGCAGGATCCGACGCTCCAGCGGTATTGCGGGAGACAATCGCCATCTGCGACTGAGATGCCTGCAACGAGGAACGGGCCGTATTATAGGCGACCGAAAGTGACATGTTTCGAGCTCTCGAGGATGACCTAAACCGTTACCGCTTCAGATTCATGAGAACGTCGAGCAGTTCGGAGCCGGTTTGGAACACTTTCGAGTTGGCCGTGTAGCTGGTCTGCGCCTCGATCATGGCCGTCAGCTCGGTGCCGATATCAACGTTCGACCCCTCAAGTGCCCCGGAGGTCACAGATCCAAAGGCACCGGTCTCCGGGAAACCAACTTGGTAGCCACCCGAGCTTGCAGTCGTCTCGTAAACGTTGCCCGCACGAGGAGAGAGATTATCCGGACTAGGCACAGTTGCCAGGGGGATCCTATAGGCGGCGACACGCGAGCCGTCCTCGTAGACGGCATAGACGGTGCCATCGGAGGCGAACTCGGCGCTCTTCACGGCCGATGGTCCGTTACCGTTGGCCTGGCCGGTGACCGAGTAATCGCCCGCGAGCTGCGTCATACCCGACATGTCGAGCGTAAAGGGTTGCCCTTTAGGGATGTCGAAACTCAACGATTTAGGACCGATGAGTTGCCCCAGGTCGTCGAATGTCATCGTGTTTGGTCCATCCAGCAGAGTGGAGCCGTTATAGACCGCGATTTCCCAAGTCTTCTCTCCGGTCCTCTCCAACTGGATATCGAGCTTCACCGGATTTCCGACATTGTCGAACACCTGGAGAGAGGAAATCTTTTTGGCTGGCGTCATATCCGTAAAGGAGCCTGTGACGTTCGTGGCGCCGGTCAGGTCATCGGACGTCAGCACGAGATTGCCGGTGGCCGGATCCTTCGACGCCTGAACGCCGCTGAGCGTGCCAGCGGTGACGGCTGCGTTAATCTTTGTGACCAGATCATCCACGGTTGCTTCTGTCGTCACATTGAAGGTCTGAGTGGGGCCGCCACCGACAGAGAACTGGATCGTGTCCCGGGGAGACAGATTCGAGATCTTGATATCGACATAGCCAGGCACCGGGGGCGCCAATGTTCCGGGATGCGCAGTACCAACCACCTCCTTAGTGGCGTATGGGAGATTCCCTTTGAATGTGCCTGCAGTCGAACCAGCGGCCTGCATGCCGAAATCGCCCATGTTGACCGGAACGACGTCGTCGAGACTGTTCAAGGACGGATCGACCCCAATCTTATAGCCCATGAGCGTGAAGCCGGCTGCATTGACGAGGTTGCCGGTTCGGCCATCGGGCACGAAGTTTCCGGCGCGCGTCAGGTAATTGGCTCCACCCGGATCCGATACGACGAAAAAGCCGTTGCCGGAGATCGCCAAGTCCGTCGCCGAGGTCGTGTAAGCGATCGGCCCCTGATCGCCGATCGTATAGCGCACCCTGCTCGTGACCGACCCCGAATTGTAGTTTCCCTCGCTGGACGGAAGGATCAGAGACGAGAACTCAGTCGAGGCACGCTTGTAGCCAGTCGTGCTCGAGTTCTGAATATTCTCGGCAACCGTTCCCAGCTTGTTCGACTGAGCGTTCATGCCGGACACGCCGCTGCGAAGGACACCATAGAGGCTCATGTACAACTCCTGCGAATTCGAGTGGAAGCTAACACAAGGATGCTTGTGTGAAGCTGGGGGAGAGATGAAGCGCGCGTGGATGCCATGAGGACATCACTGCTTGAGCGCTTGCGCGAGATCCATGAAGGCATCCCGGCTCAAGGGAGATGATGGATCCTGCCGCAGGGCTTCATAAATCTTTGGAACAAGAACGACTGCCTGATCGAGATCCTGATCCGTGCCTGGCTGGTATCCGCCCATCATGCGCAGGTCGCGCGTATCCTCATAGCGGGCGATCAGCCCGCGTAAGCGCCGGACCAGCTCCTTCTGGTCCGACGACCAGACATGGTCCGCCAGTCGCGATATGGAGCCGAGAACATTGATGGCCGGGTAGCGGCCCTGATCGGCGATCGAACGATCGAGGACGATATGGCCGTCGAGCGTGCCTCTGATATTGTCGGCAACCGGATCGTTGTGATCATCGCCATCGATTAGAACGGAGAAGATGCCCGTGATGGACCCCTTCCCTTCCTCTCCAGGGCCGGCCCGCTCCAGCAAGCGGGGCAGATCGCTGAAAACGCTTGGAGTATAGCCGCGGGCGACAGCCGGCTCCCCTGCTGCAAGCGCCACGTCACGGGCGGCGTGAGCATACCGGGTCACGGAATCGATGATCAGGAGAACCGATTCACCGCAATCCCGGAAATACTCGGCGATCGAGACAGCGGTTCTGGGCGCCTGACGCCGCATCATCGGGCTCTCGTCACCCGTCGAGACCACCATCACGGCTCTGTGCAAGCTGGCTTGGATCGGCCCTTCCAGGAACTCCCGCACTTCTCTTCCACGCTCGCCCACGAGAGCAACCACGATCGTGTCGAAGCCCTCACATTTTGCGAGCATCGTCAGCAGGGTGGATTTTCCCACACCCGATCCGGCAAAGATGCCGATACGCTGCCCCTGGCAGATAGGCGTGAAAAGATCGATGGCCTTCACGCCCGTATGCAACGGTTTATGAACCCTCGCCCTTGTCATCGCAGAGGGAGGCTCGGCGTCGTGATGCACCGGTCTTGGGCCCGGAGCCAAGGGACCCTGCCCGTCGAGCGGCTCAGCAAGGGCGTTGATGACCCGCCCTTTCCAACTCGGATCTGGGCTCAAGCCGGCATTGCTGACCAGAAACGCAGGCGTGCCAATCCTGGCATCGATGCGTCCATTGAAGGGTTTAATCGTAAGCCCATTGCCGTCGATGCGAACGACCTCGCCGATCTGCGTTCTTCCGTTCGCGTCGAAACCGACCTGGTCACCCAGCTTGACGAATTGGGAGAGCCCGACGACTCGATAATAGCTAGGGGTCACCTCACGAATGGTGCCGCTGATCCGCACCAGATGGCGTCCAGCACCTTCTAGAAGGAGGGTCTCAAGCTCGCAAAGGGCGTTCATGCCGTTGATCAGCTGCTGGGACCAAGTGTCCGGATGGCATCCATCAATGTGGATTCACTCTCCTGGATCGTCGTTGCGGCGCTTTCGAAATTCCGCTGCAGGGCGATCATCTTCGTCATCTCAAGAACAGGATTGACGTTCGACCCTTCGCTGTAGCCCTGTTGAACACCTGTCGATGTGAAGTCCTGAACGGCTTCACCGGGAATGCTGGACAGGACACCCGAACTTCCCTGCCGGGCCAGGCGGCTGTCGCCGCTCAGATTGAAGAGGCCTAGGGCCCCAACCTGATTGCCACCCTGGGTGATCGTTCCATCACGGCCGATCGTTGGAGGGCCCGCCTGAGGGTCGAGGGCGATGGGTGCCCCGCCGGCATCGAGAACCGCATGGCCATCGACAGTCACAAGGTCACCATTCTCGTTCATGGAGAAGCGTCCGTCACGTGTGTAAACCGGGCCACTCGCTCCCTGGTAGGCAAACCATGCCTCGCCCTGGATCGCCACATCGAGGGGATTGTCCGTCTTGGTCACGGGACCGGCCCGGCGCGAGATGAAGCTCTGGCCCGAGGACGCGAAAGATACATTGTCCTTGCCGGCAAGGGAGAGAATTTCTTCGAACTTGATTTCGTCAGCGCGAAAACCGCCGGTCGCCATGTTCGCGACGTTATTGGCAATGGTTGCCAGACGCTTCTCCATGGCGACCTGCGCCGACAGTGACACATACAGGGCGGATTGCACCCGGAAACTCCATACAGTCAGACGGCCGCCCATGGCTCAGGTCGATATTCCGCTACGCGTTGGCTGGGCAGCCTGGTCAATTTCCAGTCTGCTGTACCAGGACAGCCTTGCATGAGGCTTGCCTCCCCCGTCCCAGCTTCGCGCAAGCCTCCACGATTAGGAAATCTCCAAGAATTGATCTCTCGCGAAGGACTACAAGATTGGGCGTCTTAATCGGATTGGTCGTTGCCATCGGCTCTCTCGTTAGCGGCTATGTCGCCATGGGCGGGCATCTGTCCGTGATCTGGCAGCCCTGGGAATACGTCATCATCTGCGGTATCGCGATCGGCACGTTCATCATTGCGAACCCCATGTCGCTCGTGAAGGACACGGGACGGGCTTCCCTCGAAGCTATCAAGGGAACAGTTCCCAAGAGGGAACAGTATCTGGCGATCCTGGGCCTTCTGTATGCTCTGCTGAGAGAGCTGAAGAACAAGCCTCGCAATGAGGTTGAGGCGCATATCGACACCCCTGAGGAATCGGAAATTTTCAGGGCGTTCCCGAGCGTTCTGAAGGACAAGGACCTGACCCTCTTCATCTGTGACTACGCTCGCCTGATCATTATCGGCAACGCGCGTCCGCATGAGATCGAAGCCCTCATGGAAGAAGAGATCGCAGCGCTCAAGCGCGACCGTACCAAACCCTACTATTCCATCTCCACCGTTGCGGAAGCCCTGCCTGCACTTGGCATCGTGGCGGCCGTGCTGGGTATCGTGAAGGCTCTCGGCGCGATCGACCAAGCTCCCTCAATTCTCGGAGGCCTTATCGCATCCGCACTCGTCGGAACGTTCGGCGGCATCTTCATCTCTTATGCTTTTCTTTCTCCGCTCGCCAACAAGGTGAAGGCGACACGAGAGAAGCAGACACGCGTCTACGTCATCGTGAAGCAGGCGCTGATCGCCTACATGAATGGAGCGTTGCCGCAGATCGCCGTCGAGCATGGCCGCAAGGGAATCTCGGTGGAATACCGCCCCACCATCGACGAGGTCGAAACGGCTACCACGACAGGTGGTCGCTCAGAAGACATGAAGGAGGCAGCTTAGTCATGAGCGGCATGCAGAATGCCAACGATATTCGAGACATGCTTCTGGACTCGGCAGGTCTGTCCATTGACCGCCTGCCCATGCTCCACGTGATCTTCGATCGCATGTCGACGAGCTGCGCCGAGCATCTGCGCCACATGGCCGCCTCGCCCATGTATTACTCGCTGAGTGGCATCGAGAGTGGCCGCATCAGCGAAATTCTGGAGATGTACGAGGCCAATGCAGTCGCCGCGATCTTTCACGCTCCGGACTGGGACAGTCATATTCTGATCGGCTTCGATCGCGACTTCATCTATACGATGGTGGAGGTGCTCTTCGGGTCCGATGGCTCCGAGCCTCCTGTCGAGGAAGCGCGAGGCTTTTCGAACATCGAGCTGCGGATGGCCCAGGTCCTTTTCGAACAGGTTGCCAAGGCGCTTCAAGCCTCCTTCTCTCTCGTATCGGATACGAAGTTCAAGTTGGAGCGTCTTGAGACCCGTATGGACTTCGCCGTCATCGGCCGCCGCAACAACCAGGCCGTCGCAGCCAAATTTCTCCTTCAGGCCCTCAACCGAGGTGGGGAGATGTTCGTCATCATCCCACAATCCGCTCTGAACCCGATGAGGAAAGTGCTGTCTCGCGTCGTATCCGGTGAATCGACAAGTCGTGATCCGCGCTGGATGAAGCAAATGGCCAGCGAGGTTCAAAAGACCGAAATCACCCTCACGGCCGTCCTTGAGGAACGTTTCCTGTCACTTGGCGAGATTGCCGATCTGAAACTCGGACAGGTCATCGAGTTGCAGGCGACACCCAGAAGTCGGGTCAAGCTCGAAGGAAACCAGCAAGGGCTCTTCTGGTGTCACATCGGACAGGCAGATGGCTCATATGTTTTAAAGATCGATGAGCCGATCGATCAAGAGAAGGAATTTCTCGATGATGTCCTCGCTCGCTAATGCCATCCTTTTCATAGCTCTCGTCACGACGAGCACCATGGTCGCCCTCATGTACCGCAAGCTCAAGCGTCTGGATCAGTACCATGCCGAGTACAAGCGGATCTTCGACAGGACCGGAGAGGCCTTGATGGGAGCTCAGAATGCCGTCGCCAGTTTCGGTTCTGAGGGTCGTGAGACCCTCGCTCTCCTCGGCGCGCGGATTGACGAAGCCCGGGCTGCCGCTCAACGCCTGGAAGAGCTCACTCTCTCGGCCCGCGAGCTGACGCAGTCTCGTTCTCACATTCCCAATCAGTAGGGGCCCGTACTATGTCGAATCCGTTTGAAAATAACTTTCAGGATAAGGTTGCTTGGCAGCAGGAAAGCGAGCTTGGCAAAAGTCTCAATAACGCGGCATCGCGCGACTCGAAAGGGGATGCCGGCCGCAATCTCGACTCCATCCTGAGGATCCCCGTTACAATTCAGGTCGTTCTCGGCTCGGCCACGATGCCGGTTTCGAACCTGATGAAGCTTGGACGCGGTGCGATCGTGCCTCTAGACCACAGGGTTGGCGAGCCAGTCGACGTTGTGGTCAATGGCCGCGTGATCGCTCGCGGCGAAGTTGTCGTCGTGGAAGATGACAACTCCCGATTTGGCATCTCTCTCACTGAGATTGTTGGCCCTCCCACCAATGATATGAACGGCTGAAGCGACTTTCACCATGGTTGCGAACATTCCCGTGAAGACGAACAGCGGTACCAGGCCCATGAAGGGACCGGAACGTGTCGCGACCCTTCTGCTGGCGATGGGAAAGCCTGCAGCTAGTAGAATTCTGAAGCACTTCAGTGATGAGGAGATTCGCCTTGTCACGAGATCTGCTGCTCAACTTGGACCCGTATCGCCATCGCAGATAGAGACCCTGATCGATGAGTTTGCATCAAACTTCTCGTCGGGAGCCGACGTTGTCGGCAGCGTAGCCCACATTGAGAAACTCCTGGCCGGGATTTTAACGCCTGAACAGATCGCCGAGATCCTGAGCGAAGTCGCAGGGAATGCGAACAGGAGCATCTGGGAGCGCATCTCGACGGTCTCTGAAAGTGCTATTGCTTCCTACCTGATGAAGGAGCATCCCCAAACGGCGGCGCTAATTCTGTCTAAGGTGAAGCCATCCTGTGCAGCCAAGGTCATGGCTCAACTTCCTCAGCCCCTGCGCAACAACTTGATGCGCCGCATGCTGAGCATGAAGCCGATCGTCGATGCAACGATGAAGAATATCGAGAAAACTCTCCATGAAGACTTCATGGCGAACTTCTCGAAGAATGCCGGCTCTGACACTCATGCCAAGATCGCCGACATCATCAACAAGATGGAACGCGATCACATGGAGGACGTTCTGACCAGCCTGTCCGCCGTCAGGCCGAAGTCGGCGGAGATCCTCCGAAGCCTCCTCTTCACGTTCGACGATATCGTCAAGCTAACGCCTCGGGATCGTACGACCTTGTTCGACCAGGTTCCTCCGGATCGCGTCGTCTTGGCTCTCAAGGGCACGAACGACGAGTTCCGCAAAGTCGTTCTGACTGCTCTCTCCTCACGTGTACGCCGCATGATCGAGCACGAGTTGAGCAGCAACGAGCCGTCGTCGCAAAGAGACGTCGCCGAAGCCCGCCGCTCCATTACGGACCTTGCTTTGGATATGGCAGGACGGGGTGAAATCGTTATCAACTCAGAAGCTGACGATGAGTCCTTTATCTGAGTACCGATGATAATCGATGTCTGACTCGGAAGATAAAGAAAGCAAAACAGAGGCACCTTCTGACAAGAAGGTTAGGGATGCCATCGAGAAGGGGAATATCCCCTTCTCGAGAGAGGCGCCCATGTTCGCGTCGATCCTTAGCATTCTCATCGTTCTAACGTTCGTGACACGAAGTAACACAAAAGTTCTGACGGAGAAGCTCTCTTTGTTCGTGGATCGTCCCCAAGACTTCCGTTTGGACTCGGGTGCGGACGCAGCTATTCTGTTTCAGGCTCTTGCTCTTGAGCTAGGTCAGTTTCTTACACCGATCATTGCAATCCTTGCCGGATGCAGCCTTGCGGCTTCTATCTTCCAGAACATGCCCTCCTTCGTGTCTGAACGAATTCGGCCGCAATGGAACAGAATCTCGCCGATGGGCGGCTGGAAACGGATCTTCGGCCGTGCAGGTCTGGTGGAATTCGCCAAGTCTCTCTTCAAGTTCGGGACAATTACAATTGTATCCCTCCTGCTTCTGAAATCGGAGCAAACCAAGGTCTTCAATGCCATGTTCAGTGACCCGACCCTTATTCCGGAAATCATGCTGACCATGGCGATGCGACTCGTTTCGGCCATTGCTATTGCGACCATCGTTCTTGTAGCTGCTGACCTGGTCTGGGCCCGTCTCAAATGGCGGAACGATCTGAAGATGACGCCGCAGGAGGTCAAGGAAGAGTACAAACAGATGGAAGGCGATCCTATGGTCAAGGCGCGCATGCGCTCTCTGGCTCAGGATCGCGCCCGCAAGCGCATGTTGGCAGCCGTTCCCAAGGCAACTTTCGTGATCGCGAACCCGACGCATTATGCCATTGCGCTTCGTTATGAACGCAGCGAGGCAAGTGCACCTGTCGTGGTCGCCAAGGGTAAAGACCTGATCGCCCTGAAAATCCGCGAGACCGCAGAAAAGCATGGCATTCCAGTCATCGAAGACAAGCCCCTGGCAAGGTCCATGTACGATCATGTTGAAGTGGATCGCATGATTCCTCCAGATTTTTACAAGGCCGTCGCTCAGATCCTGTTCTACATCCTGACGAGATCCAAATGAAAAGTCTTCCGCCAATCAGCGCAGCAGAGTCATTTGACAAAGAACTTGACGTGAGTGCATTTGAAGAAGTCCTAGCCTGCAACATCAAAGATGTCATAGCGGACTTCTGCCTGACGGATGCTGATATCATCCGGTCCTATGTGAGCAAACAGTTGCACGGCAACATGAATGAGATCGTGTCGTCTTCCGCAGAGCTTTTCTTCAAAGGAGATACGCTCTCGTATGCCCGCGCAGCCGATATCAGCACAGCGCTAGGCCATCCGCCCTGCATTGTCCTCGACATGGAATTCGCACATGACACGGTAAGCGTGTACTTCAAGCTCGTCCTCGGCGAATTCTCTGTCGGAGTGCATATCAACAGAGTCCTGATCTCCGAGAGCCCTGAAAGCGAATTTGATCCTCGTTCATTTGCAAAGATCATCACATCGGCGCGGTTGAGGCCCCTCCCCCAACGTTTCCGCTCGTCTTACTGCCCTGCAGCTTCTCTGCGGCATTGAGAAATGATGTTGGGCCGAAGCTGTGATCCGATCCGCTCCCACGTTCCTTGCGCTTTCGATGGCAGGCATCCTCGCAGGCTGCAATTCCAGGGATGATCTCTACTCGCAGGGTCCATGGGGATCACCCGGCGTGCATCGCGGCTACCCGCAATATGCATCACCTTGGGGCCGACGAAACCCGGATATCCGTGTCGGCACGGTCTCAGGTTCGAACCATGCTACCGAGGTTATGACTCCTTCGGGCGGTGTGGGGCCCTTGGCTGAACCCGGACCATATCAGTACCTCACTGTGCTGCCCGCAGACCCACAACCCTCTCTTTCGCCTGCTGCGACCGCCGTCCCGATTTCACCGACCGTGTCGGAGCAAGCTCCGGTTCCAAAGGGTCCTCGACCGCAAGCTACCGATCTGATGCCGACCTCAGGTGAATCGCCGCCCGGCGTCTTCAGCGCCCCCCGTCGGGCTTCATCGTATGCAGGGACATGGAAAGCGAGGGACCACAAAGGAGATTCCTGCCTTGTTCAGCTGTCCAGCGTCGCCTCTTTGGACCTTTATAAAGCATCGACTTCCAAATGCTCCAACGAGGCTCTCCGGCAAGTGAATTCCTGGAGTTTCAACGAAAACCGGGTCGTGCTCTTTTCCCGTGGTGTCGAAATAGCCCAGCTGATGGGTTCGGAAGCTGCCCTTAGCGGTGCCTTGAGCAAGGCGGGCACCTCGCTCCAGATGTCACGGTAATAGACTTCTGAAGGCTTCGTGTATCAACCGTCGGAGGCGGTCTGGCCTGGCCTGAGGCCCGGAGCATCCGCACAAAATGTACGGGCATTCTGCGTCCATTGCCCAAAACCCGTCGCGACCATATTGGCGATGACTCTGCAAACATAACGCTTCTGAGCCGGGTCATTATCAGGTCCGGCATGATAGCGAGCCACCGCCATTGTCCAGGTCTCATGGCGGCCTTTGAGTTCACTCAGAAAGCGCGCCGCATATTCGACGTTGTCCCGTGGATTCAGCATGCTTTCCACCGATGTGAACTTATCCCGGTGGTAATGATGATTGATTTG
The DNA here is from genome assembly GCF_001017175.1 of Microvirga vignae. Classification (GTDB taxonomy): domain Bacteria; phylum Pseudomonadota; class Alphaproteobacteria; order Rhizobiales; family Beijerinckiaceae; genus Microvirga; species Microvirga vignae. The sequence continues at coordinate 21,376 of NZ_LCYG01000014.1, forward strand.
CATGCAGCCGAGATCAATCAACTTCGCTCCCGCGCGGCGAGCTTCCTCGAAACGCTGAACCGCTTCAGGGAGACTACTCGAGAATACTGCTCGTCCCTCCACATTCATGGCGAAAGGCTGCAGGGAACCGCGTCGGCCGGTCTCCGTTAGACCGACTGAGTACAACATTCCAATGGGAACTCCGTATTTCGCGGAGGCCCGCAGCATCTCTTTCTCACAAAGGTGGCTGCCCGATTGAGCTTCAGCTTGGCTCGGTTTCGCTAAATTAAAGGTACACACCGCCAGGATTGCGGCTGTCCAGGGTGCGATCCTCCGCCCGGCTGTTAGGAGGCTCTGTTCCCGTGCTGGCATATTGCTTTTCCCGATTCCGAGAATGACCTTCCTGACTGGCTCCACCTTGCTGGAACGATTGCCCTTGAAACTGCATGTCAGGCTGTTGTCTTTGTGTGGAGACGCGATCCTGATCAGCGACACCGTTCACCTGAATGGTGATTGCATCAGGACGGTAGCCTGATCCACGCAGAAGAGCAGACAGCTTCTCGGAATCATTGCGGAGAAGCTGTGCCGTCTCTTCTTTCTCAGTGTGCAGTTCCATTTCGAGACTGTCGCCGGCAAGTCTCATCTTGATGGTCACCACGCCCAGATCGGCAGGGTGAAGCTGCAAGTTGAGGATCCGGAGAGCGCTATCGGAAGCCTTTATGGAGAGCATCTGGAATGTCCGATCAGTCGGTGCTGCGTGCTCTGCAGCCTCATTGACCATCGAACGAACCTCAGCCCTTACCGAGTTGGCGAGACGCTGAAGCGTTGCCGGGGGAAGGCTGGCGCCCTCAGTTTGTGCCGCATTTGACGGTGCGCTCTTGCGCGCCTCCAGGTCCTCGACAGTCGCATTCAACGACTGGTCTTTGCCAGGATTTTGTTCTTCAACCTGTTCTTCAGCAACGGGCGTCACTGCCTCCTGCGGCAGAGGATATCTTGTTAGGTCCTGCTGCTTCGGACGGGCTGCCTTGGACGGCCCGTCCACGGGCCTGCCGAAGGAGGCAAATTCTGGCGCCCTCTCCATCTGCCCCTGTCCCTCAAGGTCGGCCTCAGTGACAGATGTTTCGATAACTGGCTTGAAATGTGTCTCCTGGTGCTGGACGGCAACCGTAACCCGTTGCTGCACAGGAGAGCTCAAAAGATCACCGCTATCCTGCATTTGCTGAGTCTCTGGGAACATCAGCTGAGAAGAGGCGTCATTCTTTTGCCCGTTGCCATCTGAACCGGCTGGCGTTGCCTGCGGCAGAACGCGCGGTAGGAGCCCTTCCAGCAGCACGAAGACGGGGTTGCTGGTTTCGGAACTTGAAGCATCGGCCAGACTGGCATCCGCTATGAGATCGAGAACGTCACGCTCATCGAGAGATCGAGCGCTCTCTCCATCACGACGATACCGCCCGGACAGTCCGTCGAGTAACGTGTCGAAGCTGCCCGCTTCAGAGGGCATTCCATCTGCATCAACAGGTTCACTTGCAGCCGAGCCATCCCGTAGTGACTGTGGATCGACAGACCTGGGGAGACTCTTGGACAGAATGTCAATTGGACTCATTGAACTGTCGACACCTGGTTCTTGATCAGCTTATCGATGCGACTAAGGGCATCCTGTGCCTTCAATACCGCCTGAAGCTGTTCTGGCGCTTGCTGGCTATTGACATCCGATGGAGGTGGAGACGGCTTGCTCGAATTGTCTGCCGTCTTGTCTCCAGGCATGACGCGAATCTGTCCCGCCATTGAGAGAGCTGAATCCAGGAGTATTGCGTCGCTGGCCGCGAGCTTCGTTCTATCAATCCCCTTAAGATCTTCTACAGCCATACCAATCGTCTCGGGCGAAACGATCATTGCTGCCGCACGATACAGCTTCGCTCTTGCGGTGCTCGCGGGATCGCCTTCAGACAGCTCTTTGGCTTTCTCGGCGAGCATGCGGGCTGAATGGGTCTGGCCCTGGTCGATAGAGGAACGAGCCGCCAGGAGGTAGATATCACGTCGGGCATCAGGCTCAAGATCCATCAGCATCTCGACGATACCGTCAAACAACGCAGGATCCTTTCCGAAGTCGGCCCGCGTCAGGGCCGAGGCGAGCCGCTGTCTGAAATTACCGGCGTAGATCGAATGACGGTATCGGCGCAGATATCCCGAGGACAGCGCAAGAAACTTCTTCATGTCTCCGGTTTGACTTGCCACGAAGACTTGGCGCCGCAATGCTCCTTCTTCCAGAAGGGTGCCCGGAGCTTGGAGCCTGACAAGATCGAGAAGCTCGGAAGACTTCTTGGGATCCGTTCGAACAATGAGAGCGGATTGAACGAGCGCCAGTTGAGCCCCAAGCATGGGTGGCAGGGACTTGACGTTCACCGACAGGAGTTTTCCTTTCGACTCCTCCTCACGTCCTTCGACATAGGCGAGGGTTCCCTCTACGAGCGACCGATCATCAATCGGGATAACAGGATTGCTCATTTCCAAGAGTTTCCTGAGGATCTGTGGATTGCCGCCGCTCAAGACGAATGCGATAGCGGCGCGAATGTTCTTTCCATCTTCCCAGGTCTCCGAGGGCAGATCCATGAATCGGTTGTCGAGGATCGTGAGAAGACCACGCTGACCCATATGAGCCTCGGTCGATCCAACCGCGATCTGATCTTGCATCAGCTGAAGAGTCCGCAGCATCTGAACAGGGCTTGCGGTATTCGCAGGCTGAGATCGCGGCTGATTATCCGTCGACTTTACTTCGGATGGATGCTCGCTTTCAGCAATGGCCGCTCCCGGCACGATAGTCAGGACGAGAGCAAGAGCAGTCTTCAGAAGACTGTTCACTTTCATGACTCCTGCAGCAGAATTTCGACGCGGCGATTCTGATCGGCCTTTGGATCAGATGGAACCTTCGGATCGCGATCTGCATGCCCTTCGACCCGCACGATCCGATTCTCGTCCAAGCCTCCACGCACCAGCATGTAGAGCGCCATCTGAGCACGGGCATGTGAGAGACGCCAGTTGTCGTAGTTTGCGGACTTGAACGGACGGCTGTCCGTATGACCGCGGATGACGATCTTGCCTGGCCGCGACTGCAGAATCGCAGCGATTTTGGCCATCGCGTGGACGACCTTCGCATGCGGTTCCGCAGAGCCGACGGTGAACATCGAGAAATCGAAATCATCGGTCAGGCTGATAAGAGTTCCAGCTCCCATCCGCCGGACCTCGATTTGAGGCTTCGGAGACTGATCCCTGGTCTCCTGGACTGCATCCAGGATCTCTATCTTCAACTCGGCGGTCTTCTGGTCGGCAGCTTTGTCCACTGGCTCGCTCGGGACCTCGGCCACTGATGGCATCTGTGTGTCCGGCGCAGTTCCCACATCCGCGGGCGCGTTTGCGCTTGCAGGCTTGGCTGCATGGCGGACGTCAGGCTGGGCTTTACGAGCAGCCGCAGCCAACGCGTCGATTTCTGCCTTGGAGGGAGCAGGTTTTGCCGTTCCAGGCTTGGGAGCCGTTTCGGCCTTCAGCTCGTCAACCGGGGCGACCTGCCAGTAGAGAGGGTCGAAGGGATCTCTGAAGACCTCGCCACCCTTGAGACCAGGAACGTCGCTTTCGCCGGGCGTAACGTCAGCTCCCAGGGTATCGTGGGGATTAGCCTCGATCTCATCCGCAATTCTTGCCAGGACGGCATAAGGATCCTGAAAGAGAGCTCCCTCTTTGAAACGAGGCTTCTGCAACTGCTGCGACTTGCCGCCTGTTCCCTCGCCGCTTCCTTTCTCCCTTCCTTCCTTATTGTTGTCTGTTTCCTTTTCAGGCTTTACGTTCTGCGGGTCTTCCAATCCTTTCTTGTTGGACGTGGACTGGGCCAGTTGAACCGGGTTGAAGTAGTTGGCCACCCCTGCTTTGGTCCTCTCATCGGTCATGCCAATGAGCCACATCACAAGGAAGAAGGCCATCATAGCCGTCATGAAATCCGCATGAGCGATCTTCCAGGCCCCACCCTTGGTGGTCTCCTCACCGCCATCGCCTCTGCGGACGATAATGATTTCATGCTTGTCTGAACTGAGCATCGTCACTCTGCCTTGAGCGCCTCTTTCAGTCGGATCGACCAGGAGCTGAGCTGCGTCTGTATCGTTGTGTCGCCGGCAACGAGAGTCACTTCCACATCGTCGCTCGGTGCGAATTCGACACCGTCGTGCAGTGCAAAGCGGGTCTGGATGGCCTTCAGCATGTCCTCGGGCCCCGTCACTTTCAGGACGGTTGAGATCTCGCCGGACAATATCGTTCCGAGAATTTCATTGAACTCGACAAGCGCCTTCTGCTGAAGGGCCTCAGGGATGATCGGAGCGAGGATACGTGCGACCCTGTCGGAGAGAATTCGCTCGAGGTTTCCAAGAGAGCCGATGATCTGAGCCGAGAGCTTTGCAGCTTCCTGATCAACCCAGAGTGCCCGCTGAACCGCCAGCTCTTCGCAGTGTTTCTCACGCTCGGCGTCCAGCGCCTCCTTGAGCTGCTGGCGCGCTGCCTCTCTCTCTTCCGCCCTGACCCGGGCTTCGGCAGACCGTATCAGCTCGGCCTGCCGATCCGGCGCGCTTTGGACTCGCTCCGGTTCCTCTTCGACAACGGCCTTTACGCGACGCAGCATCCCGATTCCGAACCCTTCGGGGGCGCTCGGCATGGAGAAGTCCGCGATGAGATCCGCAACTCCTCCCGACATCATGCGGCCTCCTGGCTGAGCCATTGCTTGAGGATTGCGGCGGCCTGCTCTTCACTGAATTCGACGATCTGCTCGAGCTTGCGCTGCGGCGTCCGCTGGGGTCCGAGGAGGTTCGGCAGAGGATCCTCCTGCAGCGCCGGCTGCAGGGCCGGTTCGGCCCGTTCGACCTCTTGGTTGAATGTTTCGCTGGCCTCCGCCGCGGCCAATGCGGCCACCTGCTCCCGTTGAATTTCGAGGTCAGCCTGGTGGCGGGCCACGAGCATGCGGACTGCAGGCCGCAAGCCGAACCAGATCAGCATCGCACAGAGTGCAAGAACGGTGAGCGCATTCACAACCGTGCCGAACTGGCGCATCAAGATTTCAGCGACCGAAGGCCCAGGAACCGGCTGGAGCACGCCGCCGTCGTCGACGAAGCTCACGGCAGCAACCTTGATCTGGTCACCGCGGGACTTGTTGAATCCCGCCGCGGACGAGACGAGTTGCTCAATCTCGGCAACCTTCGCGTCGATATCTGCCGGCTTTGCACCCTCGCCAAGGAGAGAAGTGATCCGAGACCTGTTGACGAGAACAGCGACGGAAAGATTTCTGATCGAATAGCCGTCGCTGATGGTCTGAATCGTCTTGGAGGAAATCTCGTAATTCGTGAGTTCCTCACGGCGCTGGTTATCTTCGCTTGAACTATCGTTCGAATCCCCGCGCACGTTTTCATCCGGGAGATTCTGCTGGACCGTCGTTGGTTTCTGGCCGCTTCTGTTCTGCGAAACTTCGGTTTCCTTCACGGTCCGCGTCGAGCGCTCGACCTTGGACTCCGGATTGAAGATAGTCTCGTTCGTGCTCACCTTGTCGGTATTGAGGCGAGCGGCGACACTGATTTCAAAGTTTCCGATACCAAGATAGGGAGAAAGGGTTCTTCTGATGCTATCTTGGATTTCAAGGCCAACAGTCTTTTCAAGGTTGGCCATCTTGCCGGTCGACGCACTGGCGGCGTCGTCTCCGGACGCCAGGAGCGTTCCCTCGGTGTTCATGACCGTGACTTTATCGACGGCCATTCCAGGGATAGCAGCCGCAACGAGGTGGCGAATGGCCTGAGCCGAAGACGCGTCGTCGGACGGGGACGTACGGATGACGACCGAGGCCGAGGGCGGCTGCTGCTCACGGCGGAAAGAGCCCCGATCAGGCAGAACGATGTGAACGCGTGCAGCCTTGATGCCCTTCATTCCCTGGATCGTGCGGGCAAGCTCACCCTCGAGCGCGCGCACTTTCGTGACCTCCTGCATGAAGGAGGTCAGGCCGAGGGAGCCAAGATCGTTGAACAGCTCATAGCCGGACTTCGAGCTATGAGGGAGCCCCTTCTCGGCCAGAAGCATTCGCGCCTGGGCCGTATTCCCGTAGCTGACAAGCAGCGCGGTTCCATCGGAACTGACGTCGAATGGAATTCCCGCATCCTTGAGGACAGCGCCCATGCGGCCCACGTCCTCGCGGTCCAGTCCGGTGTAAAGAGTCTCCTGCGCGGGCCGGCTCAGATAATAGGCGCCGAAACCTACCATCAGGAACACGGCAAGACCGATTACGGCCAAGGCCCCCAACCGGCGGGCCCCGAGCTGCATCAGGCTAGTCCACAATCTTTCGGCATGCTGACGACCGGGCATAAAGGATCTCGGCGAAAGTGAATCGTGTCGAGATACCTTTCTGCTCGGTCAACCTTGTGTGAAGGTTGCTCCTGGACGGGCAGGTGCAATGTCGAGGAACCGCTTTTCCGAGAGGGGCGTCAGAAGTATGACCTGACAAGGCCGCTGACGAGGATGTTCCAACCATCTATCAGGACGAAGAAAAGGATCTTGAACGGGAGGGCAAGGACTGTCGGCGGCATCATCATCATGCCCATCGACATCACCAATGTCGCCACGATCATGTCGATGACCAGGAAAGGAAGGGCGATGAGAAACCCGATCTCGAATCCTCTCCTCAGCTCGGAGATCATGAACGCGGGAATAAGAACGCGCAGGTCGATCTTCTCTCCTTCATTGACCTTCGGATAGCTCGCGGACGCCAGGTCCACGAATGTTTGCAGGTCCTTGGGTCGAACATGGGCCAGCATGAATTCACGGAACGGATCCGTCGTTCTGGTGAATGCCTCTGCCTCGGTGATCCTATTTTCCGTCAGAGGGCGTACGCCATCGTTCCAAGCCCGGTCGAAAGTCGGTCCCATCACGAAGAATGTCATGAAGAGAGAGAGGCTGATCAGGAAGATGTTGGCCGGAGTGCTCTGAAGCCCTAATCCCGAACGCAAGAAGGAGAATGCGACCACAAACCGGGTAAAGCTCGTCACCATGATCAGGAGCCCAGGCGCAAGGGAAAGCACCGTCAGCAGGACGACGAGCTGAATGATCCTTCCACTTGCAGCCCCATCTCCAGCCGGCAGCAGCGCATCAAGGCCAGGAACCTGAGCATATGCGCCGGTGCCTGTCAGCAACAGGAAGAAAAGGCTCTTGGCGAGAAGGCGAACAGGCATGAAATATTCTTCCGTAGTAAAGATGCGCTCAAATGATGCATTATGAAATGGTTGGCTCTCTCGGCTCTTTGCCTTACTGAATGACAAGGGTTTCAAGAACGAGTTCCTGAATCATCCCTTTGGACCGGATCTTGGCGCGCTCATTCAGGTCTTCTCTCACATGGAGCAGGCCACTCGGTCCCTGGACTTGAGAGAGCGACACGGTGCGAAGATAAGCCAGTACATCCTGCCTGGTCTCGGCAACCAAAACGTCCGAGTTCAAATCGTTGCCTGACTTGTAGACAATAGATGCCTCAAGCCGGATCCAGTCGCTCTCGGAGTTGGCGAGATTGGTCACCACCGGCGCCATTTTCTTGATCGCTATATCGCCCGTGTACGGGCTTGTATTCGGAACCTTTTGAGGAATGTCTTTATACTTCTCCTCAACCCTCTTTTCGATGCTCGATACAATGGTGAGACCAAAGCCTCCACCCACTACAGCAGAGAGCAGTGTCAGAAGTCCAAGCGTCAGGATCAGGCTTTTGGCTCCCTCTTTCCCAGAAGCCTGCCCTGGAGCTGCCGGCAATGCTAGATTCGTCGCCATGGACCTCCCTCTCGACCTGCTTAGAACGGCGTCACTGCGTCAAAGATCTGCTGCCCATAGGCCGGCTGCTGAACCTCCATCAGACGCCCGCGGCCACCATAGGAAACGCGCGCTTCGGCAATCTTGTCATAGCTGATGGTGTTCCGAGGAGAAATGTCACGAGGGCGGACGATGCCGGCGATATTGAGAATACGCAGCTCGTAATTCACCCGGACTTCCTGCGACCCACTGATGATGACGTTTCCGTTAGGCAGAACCTCGGTCACAACCGCTGCCACAGAGAGGCGCAACTTCTCGGACCGGTCGATCTTTCCCTGACCGGTCGACGAGGACGACGAGTCAACCCCTATGTCCGCGCTGCCATCAGCCTGCCAGCCCTCGAAGTTGAAGCCGTAGCCGAGACCAGCGTCAACCGACGATGAACGGGATCTGTCGCTCGCATTGTCAAACTGAGCCTTATCGTCGATTTGAATGTTGACCGTCACGATGTCCCCGACCTGCCGGGCCCGAGGACTGGTGAACAGATCAGCACTCGCGTTGCTCCAAGTAGAATTTGGAGTTGTGCCGGTGGTGTTCTTGAATACGTGAGGAAGGGGTTCACGTTCGACCGCAATGCCAGTTCCCACCGGCGTCATCATCGGCTCCCGCCCGATTTCCTCAGGCCGGGTCGCACATGCCGCAAGGAGGCAAAGGCTGGCGATTGCAATGATGAACTTCACTCTTTCCTCCCGTTGCTCGCAACCCGCTTGGGAGCATCCGTGATGATGTTGGCCAGTTGAGCTGCCCTTGCGGGCTCCATTTCGTTCAGCACGGCGCTGGCGGACCGGGGATTGAGCTTGGCAATGACTGCCGCGGCAATCTCGTCATCCATATTGGTCAGCTGAAGAGCCGCAGCATCGGGACGCATCCGCGAGTAAATCGCTACAATCGTCTCGTCGGCTTTCTGGAGAACCTCGTTACGGCGGCGCAGCCATTCCTCATATTCGACGCGCTTCGCCTCAAGAATCTTAAGCCGCCCCTCAAGCTCTTTTTCCATCTTGGCGAGCGCTTCTTTTTGCAACGCAAAGCGTGCGTCGGCGGCGGCATCCGCGATATTGACGCAATATGCGTTGCTCTTTGCCTCGCCTTCCTTCTCTTGAGCCATGACAGGTCCGGACATGACAGATCCGGACATGGCAAGGACGACAACCGCCCCCAACATACCTGCTCGCACTGCAAAGATTTTTTCAAACTGCGTCATTGGATAACCAGCTCAGCCTGAAGAGCCCCGGCCGTCTTGACTGCCTGAAGAATTGCGATCACATCCGACGGTTTCAGGCCCATTTGATTAAGCCCCCTGACCAGCGTCTGGAGATCCGAGCCTCTCACGATTGCAAGAGGAACCCGCTCTTCCTCCGCTGTCACCTGGGTGCGCGGAACAACGGCAGTCTGTCCGTATGAGAATGGATCAGGCTGTGACACTTCCGGTGATTCGGTGATGCGGATCGTCAAGGCTCCATGGGTGATTGCAACAGTTGAAATCTGCACGTTCTTTCCGATGACGACCGTGCCGGTTCTCTGATCAACGACAATGCGGGCGGGCGTATCAGGCTGGATTTCCAGATCGCCCAGTTCGGCAATGAAGCGGGTTGCTGCAATATTCTTCGGCTTCCGAAGAACGACAGTGCGGAAATCCCGCGGAGCGGCGACACGCACTCCATATCGACGCTCTGCATATTGATTGATGGCATCGGCCACGAGGGTGGCGGTCTTGTAGTCCGGGTTCTTGAGTTCGAAAGCCAGCGATCCGACTGCCTCGAAACCGCCCCGGACCTCCCTTTCGACGAGAGCGCCGTTAGCGATCCGGCCAGCGGTCGCCACTCCTGATGTCAATGTCTCCGCCTGCCCCTGGGCAGAAAAGCCTGACACGACGATCGCGCCTTGAGCCACCGCGTAAACCTGGCCGTCGCCACCCTGCAGCGCCGTCAGCATCAGAGTGCCGCCTTTGAGTGATGTCGCATCACCCATCGAGGTCACCGTCACGTCGATCCGGGACCCTGCGCCCACGAAGGGGGGCAGATCAGCGGTCACGATGACGGCCGCGACGTTTCTGGTCCGCAGGTTGATATCCCGGACGTTCACCCCCATCCGGTCCAGCATCGATTGAAGAGCCTGCTCGGTGAACTGCGAGTTCCGAAGGGTATCGCCGGTGCCCTGCAACCCCATGACCAACCCGTAACCGATCAGCTGATTATCTCGCACACCCTGGACGCCGGCTACGTCCTTGATGCGCGTGGCAGCCATAGCATGGGTCGACAGAATGACACCTAAAGCCAGCAGTAGCGCACGCAAGATCATTGAATGCCGATCCTGATCTTACCGTCAGCCTGAACACGGCCCGTAATGATTCTGCCGCTGTCGACATTCTTGACCTGAACCGTTTCGCCCAGCGCACCGGATTGCAGCGGAATGCCGACACCGACTATTGACAGCGCCCCCTCTTCGAAGAGGATCGCTGTCTGAACTCCACGTGTCACGAGCTTTGGATCGTCGACGGCATTCAGGGGAATAGGCTCTCCCGGAAGCAGCGTCCGGCGTGCCGTCTTGCCGGCCAGGACGCGGGGCGACTCCACGACTGCCGTGCGGAAGCGATAATTCTCAGGGAATTTCCTGTCCTTGAGCATCGACTCGTTGATCGTGTCGCCGGGGTAGATCGTGACTGTCGGGACGGGGAGAACACGCTCTTCACCCGCAGCCGTGTGGCACGTGGCGGCAATCATGGCAGCAGCCATTGCGAAGCGAAGCAATACATTCATGAAAAGACCCCGACTCTCAATGACTCAGCGGATGCCCTTGGAAACGGTGCCGGCCATGTCGTCGGCCGCCTGGATCACCTTGGAGTTCATCTCAAATGCGCGCTGCGCAGTGATGAGATTGGTGATCTCCTTGATGGCATCCACGTTCGAGGCTTCAAGATAACCTTGGTGAATTTTTCCGAATCCAGGATCCGAAGGCATTCCAGGATTCGGAGCGCCGGAAGCGGAGGTTTCTCGGAACAGATTGTTCCCGATCGGCTCCAGGCCTGCATCATTTGCGAAGTTCGCGAGTGTTATCTGGCCGAGGGCGCGCGGCGTTTCCTCACCGGCGATCTTAGCGAAGACCTCACCTGACTCATTGACGCTGATCTCAATGGCCTCGGCTGGAATATTGATCGGCCCGCCAGGATTGACCGTATAGCCGTCGAGAGTGACGAGCTGGCCCGTAGAATCCTTGTTGAAGGCGCCAGCGCGCGTATACAGGACTTCGCCATTCGGCCCCCCCACCTGGAACCAGCCGCGTCCGTTCAGCGCCAGATCGTACTGGTTCGCCGTGGCGGCCAAGGACCCCTGACGGTGCAGATTGCGGATTGCCGCCGTGCGCACGCCAAGTCCCAGCATGGCTCCTTCCGGAACCGGGCTCGCACCCGCCTGATTGGGCACAGCTTGAGCACGCTCGGCTTGATAGAGAAGATCCGAGAACTCGGCCCGAGCGCCCTTGAACGCCGTGGTATTCACGTTCGAGATGTTGTTGGCGATGACCTCGACATTCAGCTGCTGAGCATTCATACCGGTTGCAGCAATCGCAAGCGCTCTCATTTTGCTCTCCTTAGATCGCCATACGAGCGATTTCTTGATAGGCTGCGACCACCTTGTCGCGGATCGCGATTGCCGTCTGAAGTGTTTGCTCGGCAGCCATAACGGCCTCGGCAACCTGCTGAACCGACGCCTTTCCTTGGATGCCGGCGATTGAGGAGGCCTCACCCGTCTTCAGCGTATCGATGGCGGACGAGGCGACTTGAGCCATCGTGTCGACGAAGCTCACCTGAGGAAGCCCGGCGACCGTTGTTCCAGCAATGGATTTGACTGCTGCCGTCGGAGCGGAAGAAACAGCAACCGGCCGTTCAATCATTGAAGAGATCGAAGATGCTGCACTGATCATATCAGCCTCTCATAAGGTCGATTGTTGCGGAAATCAGGGCGCGCGCCTGCTTCATCATTTGCAGGTTTGCCTGGTATGAGCGGTTGGCCTCACGCATGTCGGCCATCTCGATCAGCATGTTCACGTTCGGCTTCTTGACCATACCGTTCTCGTCCGCAGCAGGATTGCCAGGATCGTACTCGACAGGAAAAGGCGCGTCGTCCGTCCCGATCTCCTTCACCGCTACGGAAGAGGCGCCGAGGGCCCGGTCGAGCTCCGATCTGAAGGCAATCGTTTTGCGCGTATAGGGATCTGAGCCCGGCGTGCGTCCTGTCGATTGCGCATTTGCGACGTTCTCAGAAATGACTCTCAAGCGCGCGGATTGTGCCTCCAGCCCTGAGCTCGAAAGTCTCGTTGATGCAATGAGGGGATCAATCATCAGGCAGTCCTCACGCTCGACATCAGCATTCGGTGGAATGCCTTGACGATGCTGGTGTTCAATGAATGCTGCCGGTCGATTTCACCGGCCTTGATGAGTTCCTGCTCCAGGCTGACGGAGTTCTTGGAGTAGACAGTGTCCCAAGTTTCAGCCTTCTTCACCTTCGTTCCCTCGGGCCGTGCCGCATCCAGGCCGATGTGGCCGCCATTCGTGGCGACCATTGCCAGCTTGGTCTTGTCCAGAACATCGGCAAAGGGCTCGATGTCCCTCGCACGGTATCCTGGTGTATTGGCATTCGCGATGTTCCCCGAGATCGTGGACTGACGTGCTGCAAGCCATTGAGCCTGCCGCGATGCCAAATCGAAGAGATAGACGGGTGACGTCACGGTGATCTCCAAGCACTCATGGTAAAGATGCATTTACCCATGCAACCTTGCATGAGGCTGACTTGGCCAGTTCGGCACGTTGCAGGTGGAGATAAGCCAGCCCTGAATTTCTCGGTGCTCGCTGAACGGAGCACAATCGTTGAGAGAAATCGCGAACTAAGCGTTTAACGTTATATTGTTGATTTGCACTGCCCTCTATCAGGACGTTCTAGCGATGCAATGCCGCATTTCCGCCAATTGATTTTTGCCTCAATGCAAGCATGAAGGGATCTAGCGCTCAGCAAAGACGCTTAAGCCCGGGGGCCGTGCATGATGCACATCGATGCTTGTTGTGAGATCTTGAAGAAGCAGTTCAAGCTGTCTACGACCTCGACCTGAAGCGGCATGGGTGCAGGCTCCTCGGTCATCGGGCAGCCTGACCAGAGGCACTCTCTATCTTTCATCTTCGGATTTGCTGATCAGGAGAATATGCCCAATGTCGAGCGGGGCAATCGTTTATGTGGTCGATGATGATCTTGGTGTGCGCAAAGCGCTATCCTTTCTATTGGTCTCTGCCGGCTTGAATGTCCGCTTGTACGAGTCTGCGACCGCCTTCCTGCGAGAGGTGGCGGATCCGGGTCGGTGCTGCATTGTAACAGATGTCAGAATGCCGGGGATCGACGGGCTGGAATTTATCAGGCGCCTCAATGAGCGAGGGCTTAATGTGCCTGTCATCGTCATGACAGGTCACGCTGACATCCCTCTTGCAGTCGAAGCCATGAAGGCAGGCGCCATCGACTTTTTGGAAAAACCGTTCCGTGAGGACCGTTTTCTTGAGGTCGTCCGTTTTGCACTCGTCTGTGATGAGAAAAGCGTTCGGCGGAGCCAGGAACTCCTCAGAACCCAAGCTCGTCTCCAGTCCCTGACGCAGCGCGAACGCCAAGTCCTTGACTGTCTGGTCGCAGGCAAGGCCAATAAAGTGATTGCCCATGAACTCAACATCAGCATCCGAACGGTTGAGATCCATCGATCCAATGTCATGGCTAAGATGGAGGCTCGAAGCCTTTCCGAGTTGATTCGGATGGCCCTGTTCATCGAAGCCACAGTGGGTAACTGACTGAGCACGGGAAGAACAGAGCCCGAACCTTGTAGATGATTCCGGCTCGCGGGCTGCATCAGCGTGAAAAGTTTTCCCTCAACCAGAAGAGCTGTGCCGCCTAATGCCCGCTGCTAGATGCATTCTTCCGATCCCGGCCGACAATGGTGCCGATGAGCCGTCCGGGGTCGACAGCACCCAATACATTGTTTCAAACAACAACCGTTGGTCACGCATCACCCTGAACTTTGAGGGTCTCGACAGCGATGGCTGGTTTGACCTGAGCTTTCAACTCGACTGGAATCCACAAGAGGAGAACAGGGCCGTCTACGATTTTGCGGCCATCGGTTTCGATTTCCTCATGGAGGATGGATCAAGTGTCGATTTCGCTTATGTGCCTGGACTGACAAGAAACCAGATCGATCCTCACAGCTGGTACATTGGCGGTCCGGATTGTAACGGCAGTCACAACGGCCCTGCGCAGCCTGGTAAGGTATCCTGTACGTTCTTTGTCCCTTCGCCTACCAGGAAGCTGGCCATATCGGTTCGAAGCTGGCGCAACTCCCACCCCTTCACCATTCGCGATCCGAAGCTGTTTCAGACTGCCTGTCCCGCCTCATTGCAGGATAGCGGCTTGAACGAAGCCGATCGGGCTCATCAGACGAGTGCTCCTGAATCGTTCAACGCTCGTCGAGCATGGCGAACTCTCACTGCCGAGCCTGTCTGGTATAAATATGCAGTGCGTCCGGAACACCAACTCCTGGTGCGCGGACAGATCATCAATGAGAATCCGGGTGGCGAAGGAGCCCTGGCCCGCATCGTTTATCGCAATGCGAAAGGAGAGGAACTGCCTCCTCCCTATCCTGATATAGCGGTAGCGCCATCCATTGGAGCCTTCATCGACATTCCCATCCACCGACAGGCTAGGCGCTTTACGCTGGATCTCGTTCCTCCGCCGGGAGCAGCAAGCATCGAGATCGGCTTTCAGACCTGGCATGCTGAACCCAGAATGGAGCTGGTCGTCCCACTCGAAGTGTCCCTTGGAGACGAGCTTCTGCTTGAGAACATCTCAGGCGACGATCTCCCCGATGCTCGGGCCTTCGTCCATCAGGCTTTAGCGAAGCTCGGTCTCGAGCTGCCGTTCGGAGGCTCTCAAGTCAACTCTGCTATCTTCAAGCAGTGTGTCGATCCGGAAGCATTACGGTCGCCTTTCACATTTCACCACAAGCTCAAATCTGTGCAGTGGGGTGCGCGCACGACGTTCAATGCGGATGAGCTTGTTCTCAGCAACTTCCCATCATGGCGTCTCCCCGAAGCACCCAAATGGATGGAAGACCCATTCCATTCCTTGGCATGGAGACTGGAGTTTCAGTCTCTATCCTGGCTTGTCGATGTTGCAAACGGGACGGAAGCCGGAGGTCTCACGCGCGCAACCGATCTTGCGGTTTCATGGTCGCGAGCCAATCCCTGGGGACATGCTCAGGATCCGATCAGCGCTCACCCCTTGTCTCTTTCCGCCCGCACCGAAGCACTGCTCACTCTCCTTTCCTTAAGCGCGGGATCGCAACAATCCGCTGCCTTTGAAAAGAGCTTCATTCTCTTTTCCGAGATCGTGCGCCATGCCTTTGCTCTGGCCCAACTTGTGAGTCAGAACGTTTTTGCGCATTCGGTTGTTCATATCCATGCCGCCTGTGCTCTTCTCTCAGCAGCGCGTGCACTCCCCAAGTTTCCCTTAGCTTCTTACTGGAGCTCTGTTGCCCTCCCACAAATTCAGGAAGGCTTTGACCGGCTGATCGACCGCGAGGGCGGGTTTGTTGAACAATCCCTGCACTTCCGTCTGGAGACTGTCTCACTGGGGCTCATCCTCGCTCGCATGCTCGGCGATATGCCCGAGACGCGCGAGTTTCACGACGAGCTGATCGCTCGTCTCAGGAAAGGGCTCCAGAGCATCGTTTCTGCCACTGACCCTTCCGGATCGCTTCCACCCTTCGGCGATGCACCGCAAGGATACCATCATGCATCATGGCTGCGACGGCTACTGTCGGTTTACGGAACGACCTTGCTCTCGGATCCGGCGCTTGCCGCAGCCCTGTCGTATCCGACAGGAAAAAAGGTATTCTCCTTACCAAATGCAGGCTTGATCACGGCGCGCCATTATGAGCGGAATGCCCATTGGAGCTATTTCTGCGCATCGTTAAACGGTCACCACTCGGAACATGGCCATTCCGATTGCACCTCCTTTGTCTACTCCGCGGGTGGTGCGAGCTGGATTGTCGACCCCAAAGGCTCGGACTTCTACGAGGCAGGATCGGCTCGTCAGTATCTCGTCTCCGCCAGGGCGCACAATCTTGCCATTCCAGATGAACGTGAACCAACCGCTGGAACGGCCTGGATTGAAGCACATGAGACGCTTGAAGGCGCTAACCTATTCCAGATAGGCACAAATGTTCACGGTCATGACTATGATCATCGCCGCATCATCGTGTGCCTGGATAACTTGCACGCAGTCGCATTGTTCGATCATTTCACGACCCAGGCGAGGCCCGTCTCTTTCGAAGGCCTCCTGCACTTCGACCCCAAAGTCACTGCGGCCATTGCGAGTTCGCGGCTGGGGATCGGCTATCGTAAAGATGGCAGGCTGCAGATCATTCCGCATGTGCTCAAAGGCCAGTTCTCTGGCATGAGCATAGACAACGGACGAAGCGATAGACCGACCGCGCTCCAGGGATTTGTAGCACAGCCGACGGGAGGGCTGCAGCCGGCCAGCGTCCTCCGTTATCGGTTCTCTGGCCACGGAACTGTCTGCGGTGGAGTCGTGCTTGCCACCAGTGAGCGATCGGCCGGTACTCTCGCAAACCTGCTAAAAGCGACGGCTGTCAAGAACCTGTTTCAGCGCCTGTCGACGGCAGTCTCATAAATCCCAAGTCGGGCCCCTCAGAGCAACAGAAGCGCTTCGACTGCGGGCTTTCAGCCTTAATACATCCATTAATGGAATGGTGGATGCCCAACTGAATCGGGCATCCACGTTTGAAAAGCGGCACTCAGCCGAACAGGGCGTCAATAGCATCCTGTGACGTGATGCCCTTGTCCGTCGAAAGCGCCGGCCCGTTGAGAAGCGCCTCGTCACCATGGCGTGCGACGTCCGCAGCCTCGACGTCCTTGAAGCTCTCAAGTCCGCCCCAGATCTCGATCATCTCATGGACGCGCTCTTCGACGAACTTCATCGCGTTCACGACCTTGCTGATACGCTGACCCGTAATGTCCTGGAAGTTGCAGGCCTCGAAGATGCTGATGACCTGGTCGGAGATTTCCCGAGCAAAATCCTGGTCACCGCCTGAAAGACGCGCCGCCAGATTGCCCGAGAGCTCATCGATCCTTTCCGCCGCCGCCAGGATCGCGTTGGTCGCAGTCTCGGTGCCCAGCACAATGGCACCGAGCTCATCCGTGACGCGATTGATCTCCTGCCCCTGGGCTCCGGCATAACGAAGCGTAGCAATCTCACGCTTGGTTCGCTCAATGGCCTCGTAGATCGAGTCCAGCTCGACCTTGAGACGAAGAGCCTCCTGCATGTCCTTGCGGTGCTCTTCGATGAGAGCCGCGGACAGCTCCTTTGCCGGCACGATAGCTTCCTTGATCGTCCCAAGCATGGACATGACTTCGTTATGACGATCGAGAGCTCCCTCGTCAGGAGGAGCGGAGGCCATATGAGCCTCGATACGATAGCTCTTACGTGGGTTCATGGCTCTTACCGTAATTCGATCATGCGCCGAAGACAGCGCTGATCTTGGACCGGAGAGTTTCGGCGTTGAAGGGCTTCACAATGTAATTGTTGACCCCGGCCTTCTTTGCCGCCACGACGTTCTCAGTCTTTGCTTCGGCAGTCACCATGATGAACGGCAGAGATCCTAGTTCGGCAT
Organism: Microvirga vignae; assembly: GCF_001017175.1. GTDB lineage: Bacteria > Pseudomonadota > Alphaproteobacteria > Rhizobiales > Beijerinckiaceae > Microvirga > Microvirga vignae. Next base: position 38,935 of record NZ_LCYG01000014.1, read on the forward strand.
CCGCGCGGACCTGCTGGAGCAGCTCGTATCCCGTCATTGGGGCCATGTTCCAGTCAGAAATGACAAGGCCATACTTCTTGGATCGGAGCTTCTCCAGAGCAGCCTGTCCGTCAGACGCATCATCAACGTCGTTGAAGCCGATCTGCTTGAGCAGATTCCGAAGAATTCTCACCATTGTCTGGTAGTCGTCGACGACAAGAACAGGGGTAGAAAGGTCTAGGCTCACGGTTGCGTATCCTATTTAGTGAGATGAATGGAATTGATGAGAACGAAATTTATTGAACCGGGTCCCGCTCGGCTCCGAAGGCAAGAACCGCATCCACATCGAGAACGATCATCAACTCGCCCTGGAGCTGATGCACCCCTTGGGACAGGTTCACCCAGCGGCGGTCCATATGAACAGGGTTGGGCTGCATCTCGTCAGGATCGAGCTTGAGAACCTCCCCAACCTCATCGACAAGCAAACCGTAGGCCTCACCCTGGTTTTCGAGGCCGACCGCCATCCGGCGCCCTGCCTTGCCATCATCCTCAAGGCCCAAGCGGCTGCGCAGCGACACAGCCGTCACGACGCGTCCGCGGAGATTGAGCAATCCGGCAATTTCTGCTTGCGCCAATGGCACCTTGGTCATCTCGCTGACCACGAACACGTCATGGACGCGGCCAATGGGAAGGCCGAGCAACTGACGCGCCACGGTGACGGTGATGAACTCCATCTCCCGAGAGAAGTTTTTGGGTGTTCCGATGGCAACCGTGTTCATGGCATTCATGGTCATGCAGCCTCCTCAAGGGATCCACTGAGTTCCGCCAGAGCAGACAACAATCCTCGACGGTCCACTTTTGAAACGACTTCCGTAATCTTGAAGCGTCTTGCCAAAGCAATCAGCTGAGGATCGGGCCGCAACGTCAGACCGATGATGGGAATCGACCGGTACTGGGTATCAGCCCTCAGCGTTGCGATGAACGCAAATCCGGAATTTCCCGGCAATTCAAGATCGGTCACGATGAAATCGGGCTGAGCGCCGCTCGAAAGGTAACGAGCGGCATCCTGTGCCGTCGCTGCCGTGTGCACACGATATCCCGACGCCTTGAGAACGGGCACCAGCATGTCACGGAAGAAGTTCGAGCCATCGACGAGGAGCAGCGAATTGCCCTGCTTGGCTCTCTGATCCGTGCGAGACCATGTCTCAAGAACCAGAGGCAGGTAATGGGCGATGTTGACGATCTCCGTGGTCTTGCCCCGCACGACTGCCGATCCCACGAGATCGGATCGTTCAGCCAGAAGCTCGACCTCGAGCCTGTCTTCGACGATGTCTACGATCTCGGCCACGGCAAGTCCCATCGATATCTCGCCATCCGAGAACACCAGAAGGGACTGCATGCCCTGCCTCCTGACCTCAAGATCCTCGTCACAGGAGACGATCGGCATGAGACGACCCCGGTATTGCACCACAGGCCGGCCGCTGGCCCACTCGATCGTCGATGCGTCGATCTCCTCAAGGCGGGTCACCAAGGACAACGGCACAGCCTTCAACGAGTTTCCGCCACCACGGAAGACGAGGAGGCTCGTCAGTTCTTCCACAGCAGCAATCGCCTGATCGAGTGTCACATCGTTCTGGAACTCGTTGTTTTGTGCCCCTGATCCAACCATTCTCGCAAGGCCATTCGGGTCGACGATCAGAACGACGGCACCATCGCCGAGAATGGTGTTGCCGGAAAAGAGCTGAATGTGCCTCAGCTTGGACGACATCGGCTTGACCACGATTTCTTCCGTGTGGAAGACGCCGTCGACAAGAATGCCGAAACGCTGCTGCGCAACCTGAGTGACGACCACAAATCCGGTGTCCACGTCCTCAATCTCAGAGAGACGCATCACCTTCGAAAGCGGAACAATCGGCAGCAAGCGCTCACGCAGACGCAAGATCGGCGTCCCGTTGATCCGCTCGATCGAGTGTTCCGATGCGGGCGACACTCTGACGAGCTCCGAAACCGCCACCTGCGGAATGGCAAACCTCTGGTCTTTCGACGAGACGATCAGTGCTGCGACGATCGCCAGAGTGAGAGGAATTTTGATGGTAAATGTCGTGCCCCGGCCTGGCTCGGAGCGGATATCGACCGTGCCGCCGATCAGCTCGATATTCGTCTTCACCACATCCATGCCGACACCACGCCCGGACACGGACGTCACCGCGGCAGCTGTCGAGAAACCGGGATGGAAGATGAATTTGCCGACCTGAGCGTCGCTCATCCGCTCGATCTCAACCTCGCTGACGATGGCTCTCTCGACCGCCTTCTTTCGGATGGCGGCGTAATTCAGGCCCTTGCCGTCATCGGAGATCTCGATCGTGATCGATCCACCCTCATGATAGGCATTGAGGCGGATGACGCCTTTCTCCGGCTTTCCGGCGGCCCTGCGCTCGGCAGGGCTTTCGATCCCGTGATCCGCAGAGTTGCGGACCATATGGGTGAGAGGATCCTTGATGACCTCGAGCACCTGCCTGTCGAGTTCGGTATCGGCTCCCTGCATGACCAGATCGATCTGCTTCGAGAGCTCGTTCGAGAGATCGCGTACGACGCGGGGCAGTTTCTGCCATGCATTGCCGATCGGCTGCATGCGCGTCTTCATCACGCCGTCCTGCAACTCGGCCGTGACCTGAGAGAGGCGCTGCAGGGGCACCTTATATCCGTAGTCTTCGGAATTGCGACGAGCGATCTCGAGCAGCTGGTTACGAGTCAAGACGAGCTCGGACACCATCGTCATGAGATGCTCAAGCGTATCGACATTGACGCGGATCGTCTGGACCTTGCCGGCCACACCTTCTCCGCCTTCGCCATGCTCCGATGCTTCCGTGGCACCTTGAGCCTTCTGAGGAGGCCTGGCTTGTGCAGGTGGCGCAACGACGGCCGGCTTGGCGGGTGCGATTTGATCCGGACCCGGAGCATCTCGAAATGCACGTTCCAGTTCGTCGAGAGAAACCTCTCCGGGCTTCAGCGCTCTCTCCAGCACCTGATAAACGAGAGTGCCGCTGGTTTCCTCGCTGTCAGGTCCAGGCGCCTCCTGGAAAGCGCGCTCCAACTCATCGAGAGAGACCTCACCAGGTTTCAACTCGCGTTCAAGCACCTGATGGACAAGCGTTCCCACCGTCGTTGGCTTGGCACGATGCGCAACGGGCTCAGGCACATAGGCCCCGGCATTCGACATTCTGTCGAGGGCCTCGATCAGATCGTCATCGGCACCTTGCGGCTCAACGCCATGGCGCTCCAGCTCGCCCAGGATGTCTTTGATGCGGTCGAGCGTCGTCAGGATCAGCGATACGGCTGACGTTGTGACCGGCATTCCATCACGGAACTTGCCCATGAGGGTTTCGGCTGCATGAGCCAGCGCCTCAAGTCGCGGGAGTCCGAGGAACCCGCAGGTTCCCTTGATGGTATGCACAAGACGGAAAATGTTGCTGAGGATCGCCTGGTTGTTCGGATCCTGCTCGAAACGAACCATCTCCACGTCGACCGTTTCAAGATGTTCGCTGGTCTCCGTAAGGAACTCAAGGAGGAGGTCGTCCATTGCCGTGTCTCTTGTCTCTCTGGAGTAACTGGTTAGCAGTCGACTGCTCGACGCCTCTCGCTATGCAGCCTTGATACCGGACATGAAGTTAGAGAATTCTTGCCCAAGCCTTGATGTTTGGTGGGCAAGTTCACGGGCTACGCCGAGAAGCTGATTGGCTGCAGTTCCCGTTTCACCAGCGCCCTGCTGCACCAGGACGATGTTGCCTGTCACCTGCTCGGTTCCCCGCGCCGCTTCCTGGATATTGCGGGAGATCTCGCCAGTTGCGGCTCCCTGCTCTTCCATGGCAGCTGCGATCATGGTCGAGATCCGGGACATTTCGGTAATTGTCCTTGCAACATTCTGAATCGCGTTCACGGATTGCTGCGTTGTTTCCTGGATAGCGGCGATCTGTGCCCCGATTTCCTCGGTTGCCTTGCTGGTCTGCCTTGCGAGGTCCTTCACTTCCATGGCTACCACCGCAAATCCCTTGCCAGCCTCACCGGCGCGGGCAGCTTCGATGGTTGCATTGAGAGCAAGCAGGTTCGTCTGGCTGGCAATCGAGTTGATCAGCTGAACAACGGTTCCAATCCGATCCGCGGCCAGCGCAAGCTCCTGAACCGTCGCATCGGTCTGCCGTGCCGCCTGCACGGCCTCACTGGCAATTCGCGATGAGTCGGCTGCCTGACTGGCGATCTCGCGGACTGAAATCGACAACTCTTCGGTGGCAGCGGCAACAGTCTGAACATTCACCGTTGTCTGCTGAGCCGCCGACGCAACGCCGACCGACTGATGGTTTGTTTGGTCTGCAACCACGGACATGGATTGCGCCGAGACTTCCATTTGAGAAACGGCACTGGAGAGAGACTGCGTCATGGCACTCACATTGTGCTCGAACTGTCGGGTCAGCTCGTCCAGAACCTGGGCTCTCCGCGCCTTGGTGCTCATCTCCTGCAGGGCAACCTCATCGGCCTCGATTTTCGCAATCATGGCGGCTTTGAACGTCTGAACGGTCTTTGCCATGGTTCCGATTTCGTCGGGCCGCTCGGTTCCTGGAACCGCCGTCTTCGTATCGCCGGCCGCAAGCGCAGCCATCGCCGAGGTCAAGGATCGAACGGGCCGGACAAGACCGCGAGACAGGAACCAGGCAACTCCGATCAGCACCACGATCATGAGAGCCGACCGAAGGGCCGCATTTCGTGCATTCGCCCAGAAGACCTCATCGATGTCGTCGGTGTAGACGCCCGTGCAGATGATCCATTGCCAGGGAGCAAAGTTGTAGGCATAGCCGATCTTGGGCACCGGCGTGTCCTGACCCAGACGCGGGAACTGATAGTTGACATAGCCGCCGCCTCCCCGCCCGGCTTCGACCAGCTCTGCGTGCATATAGACGCCGTTCGCGTCCTTTACCCGTCGCAGATCCTTTCCTTCATTCTCCGGCTTGCTTCCGTGAACAATCATCCGGCCTGAGGAATCATACGCAAAAAAGTATTCGTTGCTGCCGTAGCGCATGCTTCGAAGAAGCGCCTTTGCACGCTCTTGCGCCTCCTCCTTCGTCAATCGTCCAGCTTCTGCTTGCTCGGCAAGGCCTTTCATGAGAGAGGCAGCAGCTTCCACTTGGCTGAGAACGGAGAGCTTTCTCTCACGAACGATCGCGTTGTCCATGACGAAGAGCTGGGCAATGACCGCGAGAGCGCTGATGATGACAGCAACGGCCACAAGCAAACCGAGGCGACGGGAGATCGTGAGAGACATAATGACAGACTAGAGTTGGACTTCAGCGTGATTGACCTTAGTGGCCGTGCCTTGCGTCAAGCTGGCTTCGCTGCAGGAAAGAGGGGCTTGCGTGGGATAAGGCCCTCTAGACTTCCAGGCCAAACGTCATTCCGCTTGCGGGTCGCTTCCAGAAGCTCTGGTCCCTGGTCAGAGACCGACCGGGTGGAAGACCGCATCAGGAGAATCTGAGATTTAGAGGAGACAGGGGCATCGCAGAGCATTTCTCATGCGCATCCCCAGCACCGAGCATCGTCTTATGATCGTCCTCGCCGGGCGAACCCGACGAGGACTTTTCCATATGCCTGAAACGGGCCTTGCGTAGCCGCCGGAGCAGGATGCTATCCGTTCAGTCCGGCGAAGAGATCGTCACTCCTGCGTCTAGGAGACAGCGCCGGTGTAAGAGTAGCCGATATACCGCTTAGCATCGATGGGGTCATATCCCAGGCGCTGACGCAACTTCTTGCGGAGCTTGCTGATATGCCCCTCTACGACGCTGTCTTCGACATCGTCGCTATAGAGGCCATAGACCGCATCGAAGATCTGTTTCTTCGTCAGGCGGTGCCCCTTCTTGCGCACGAGATACTCGAGGATGTGCCGCTCGCGACGCGGGAGCGTGAGGGGAATACCGTCGATCTCAGGATCGCGCCCGTCGAAAAAGACCTTCAGCCGGTCGCTGTCGTTCGAGCTCGCTTTTCCCGAGCTGGCATTCACGCGTCTCCAAACGGCTTCTGAGCGAGCAAGGATCTCTCTCACGTGAACGGGCTTGCGGACAACGTCGTCGAACTTCGCGGTGAAGAGTTCGAGCGTCTCCTCAAGAGAGCGCACATCGCTCAAAGCGATAATGGGAGCTTTGGAGTGCCGCCGAATGCTCTCGGCATAGCTCGCGCGCTGTTCAAAGCTGCCGAGAACGAAGCCCTGAATTGCTTCCATGTCGGTGTCAGAAGCCGACTCCAGCCATTCGCTGAATTCGGTCGAATACAAGCCAATGGAAGATACACCTTCCCGCTTGAAGCTTGCTACATATCCTGACGTCACTATCTGTCGATCATCGACAACGATATACATGTTTGGCCCCCAGCCATTAGTATAAATTACTTACTCAACTCAAATCACACCTTGCCGTTTCTTCGCCATATTTGACGGATACTTTTTTGTTCGGCATCTGGAAGCTATGCCTGTTCGTTTTGAGGGGCAATACGTATTGAGACAGAGGGTCAAGAGGGGGAAGGTTAATAGCTGTTAACGAATCAACATTTTTTCCTAGACCTGTCGCGGCCAAGACGTTTTCCTCATCCAGGAGAGGACAGAGTTAAGACAGTTCCTTACGTCGAAACGGTTTGGCAACGAGATCCTCAAGAAGCACCGGCCTGCGCCTCTTCGAGAGAGGTATGCTATGATATTCAATAACTCAGTATTTCCCGAAACGAGCCACTACGTAGTCCAGCCTAGAAGCCTACGTACTTCGTTGGGGTTATCGGGGCCAAGTTTCCTCTCGTCTTCGACTTATGATTCGCCTGCTATTCCATAGGCAGGCCGAGCCAATCGCGTTGGCGTGGCTGACCCTGTAGCGCCACAATCTTGCCCCAGTCTCTCCCCCTTTCAGGAATTGTTCGACTTTGGCGCGTGACGCCGGCGCAGTGCTGTGCCGTATTTTAAAAATATAGTTAATGTCTCCAGGGCAGCCACTCTCAAAGCATCCTTGACTCTTCTTGGGACGGCCCATACCATTTAAAGCAATGACCAAATGTTTTTGCCTTTAGGCATAAAGTCATTGAAGCACTATGGCATACCTTCTACTGAAGGTCCGGCATGATGCCCTGCCATTTTACCGGCCTGAGCCCGGATAATCCTGAACAACAGATCGAGCTTTTCTGCTTGAGGCATGACGCAATTCTGTTGGGTCGGTTGGATTCCGACATCGCTTGAGCAGATCATATTATCCCAGCCCGGGCGTATCTCGCATGTCAGAGAGTTCCAACACCGATCTCTATCCGGAGCGGCGCGAGGCCGACCGACTTGCTGCGCTTCGGAGTTTCCGCATCCTGGACACCGAACCGGAGGGCTTCTTCAACGAAATTGCCAGGATCGCGGCCCATATCTGCAATGCTCCGATTGGATTGATTAGCTTTGTCGATGAGCACAGGCAGTGGGTTAAGGCAGCTTACGGAACCGAACTGAGCGAAACGCCACGCGAGTTGTCAATCTGCACTCATACGATTTGTCAGTCAGGTCTTCTCGTGATCCCAGACCTGAGGAAAGATTCTCGTTTCAAAAACAATCCTCTTCTGGATATCAAGCCTCGCATCTCATTGTATGCCGGCATACCCCTGAGAACGAAGGATGACCTTCCCCTCGGCACATTGTGCGTGCTGGATTACAAGGCGCGCCGGCGAGGTCTCACGGAACAGCAAGCAGAAGCCCTCCAGAGCCTCGCTCAAGCTGTCTTGAACCAGCTCCATCTCAAGCAATCAGATCGAGCACTCGCAGAAGCCGAGACATTCAAGCAGCATCTTCTCGCGAGTTGCGGGGATTGCATTGCCGTTTTGGATCTTGATCTCCGCCTCCTCTATATGAATGAGAATGGCATGCGTGCCATGGAAGTGGAGAGCCTCGACTCGATCCAGGGACAGAGCTGGATTGATCTCTTTGCCGCCCGGGACGCCGAGGAGGCCGCTCAGGCCATGGAACGCGCAAGGACCGGGAGCGTCGGACGCTATAAGGGCTATTGCCCTGTGCATTCTGGAACGCCGAAGTGGTGGGACATCGTCGTCACGCCCATCATGAACGACGCTGGAGAACCTCAGACACTGTTGTGTGTGTCGCGTGACATAACGGAGATCCAGCGAACCGAAGAAAGCCTCCGTCAGAGCGAAGGCCGGTTCCGGACACTCGTAGATGTGATGCCGCTCTCATTCCTCTCGCCACAGGCTGTCTGGTTCAGCGACAGAACTGGTGCTTTTACCTACTGCAACGAGTACTGGTACGATTACACGGGCCTGGAGCGTGACAAGCGCAACAGCCATGGATGGGCATCCATCGTCCATCCGAGCCGGCGAGACGACGCCCTCAACCTCTTGAAGGAGGCCTTCTCGAAGAAGAACTCCTTCGAGGTTGAGATCCCCATACGTCGTGCATCCGACGACACCTATAGGTGGTTTATCGTTCGAGGCCAGCCGCTCAAGAATGAAGCAGGCGAAATCGAACAATGGTTCGGGATCGCAATGGATATTCACGAGCGCAAGCAGTCGGAGGAAGCTCTTCGTGACAGCGAAGAGCGCCTTCAGCTCGCGCTCAAGGCCGCCCATATGATGGCATGGGAGTTCAATCCCACAACAAGACTGACCAAACGTTCGGAGAATTCCCTTTCCCTCTCTGGAATTGCCGCTCGAGACAATGTGGAGATCTTTGGAGCTGTCCATCCGGCGGACCGGCCGAAGATCAAGCATTTCTTTGATCGCATTGAGATATATGGCTCTGACTCTGTCGAATGCCGTATCATCCAGCCGAGCGGCGACCTGCGATGGGTAAGGGCACGTGCTGAGAAAGCCGGGCCGAACAGAATTGTCGGGGTGACCTTCGACATAACCGACCATAAGGAAGCCGAAGAGGAGATCTGGCGCGCCGCCAATCATGACCCTCTGACCGGCCTGCCCAATCGCAGCCTGTTTCTACGTCGCCTTGAAATGGCATTATTTAATGCTCGTCAGAATGGCACCAGTGTCAGCTTGCTGATGATCGACCTTGATGAATTCAAGGACATCAACGATACCTTGGGACATGACGCCGGCGACGCTCTGCTGAAAGAAACGGCCACGCGCCTCTCAAGCATGGTGCGCGATTGCGACACGGTTGCGAGACTTGGAGGCGACGAGTTCGCCCTCCTCGTGGTCGAGCCCTTAAAGCTGGAAAACTCGGCCCGGCTCGGCTCCCTCATCCTGGAGACACTGCGTCAGCCCTTCACCTATCAAAAGCGCACCTTGATCAGTCGCGTCAGCATCGGAGTTGCTGCTTTCCCGGATCATGACGGTGAACCGGCAGAACTGATGAAGGATGCCGACATCGCGCTCTACCAGGCCAAGTCACAGGGGCGGAATCAGGTCGTCACGTATTCACCCCAAATGCGCCGGGTGACCGAGCAGCGGGTATCTCTGGGAAGAAGCGTGCGTGAAGCGATTTCCAACCATGAGATCCTCCCCTTCTATCAGCCGAAGGTTTGCCTCAACACGGGTCAGATCGTGGGCTTCGAGGCTCTTGCGCGTTGGCGTCATCCTGCTCGGGGCATATTGACACCGGCAACCTTTGGCGCCGCTTTCGAAGATCACGAGCTCGCGTCGGAGATCGGCAAGCTGCTGATGTCGACTGTCGCCACGGACTTGCGTCAATGGCTCGACGACGACGTTCCCTTCGGCCGCGTCGCATTAAATCTCTCGCCTGCAGAGTTCATCCAGCCTGGCATGGTCGACAACATGCTCAGAACGCTCGACTGGATAAAGGTATCACCCAAATTCCTTGAGGTTGAAGTCACGGAAACGGTTCTTCTCGGGCGGAACTCCGACAATGTTTCCAAGCTCCTGCAGGAATTCCGTCAGCATGATATCCACATCGCCTTGGATGATTTCGGCACCGGCTACGCATCCTTGACGCATTTGAAGCAGTTCCCGGTCAATCACATCAAGATCGACCGCAGCTTCGTTCAAAACCTCGAAAACGATCCTGACGACGAAGCAATCATTGCTGCCGTCATTGGCCTTGGAAAGAGCTTAAAGCTGAAGGTAACAGCTGAAGGTGTCGAGACATTCGGACAAGCGCAACGTCTGCATAATCTCGGCTGCGATCATGTCCAGGGCTACTTTTATGCAAAGCCGGTACCGGCTTGTGAGATTCCCGGCCTGCTGGCCCAGTGGAACCAAAAAGCCGTCCACCGCAGGCCGGTGGGAAAAGCATTCCTCCGGGCACATTGACCATCAAGCGCTCTCGATGCTCAGCAGCAGGGAGCGCTCACTGCTGGTCCTCTCAAGCGAACAGCATCTCGCACCTGCCGGTGAGATGTCAGAGGTCATAGATATGATATTTTGTACCATAAATGGGCCGTGCCCTTCGGACCCATAGACGGACAAGCTTGTCTATAACCATGTTTATATTGAATTTTACATTTCACTTTGGTAGCCGGGCCAGTCAATCTGACACAACCAACAGCACGCCTCGGCTGGCCATTCATGACCTCCACCACAACCAGGGACGGTTTCTCCGAAAGGACAGAGGCATCAGGCTTTTCTATTCTGCGTCAATTGCAGATTCTGGATACGGCGCCTGAAGCGGCCTTTGACGATATCGTCCAACTCGCTGCCGATATTTGTGGGTGTCCGGTCGCAGCAATAGGCTTCTTCGACGAAGAAAGACATTGGCTCAAAGCCAAGCTCGGCAATATCCCAAGCGAGATCCCTTTAGCGGACTCGATCTGTGTCCGTGCTCTCCAGCCGACAGGATCAGTCAGCATAGGAGATCTCTCTCACCATCCCGAGTTCAGCGAGAACCCCTTTGTCGTAGGTGAACCGCATCTGCGGTTTTATGCTGCGGTTCCCATTACATTCGAAAGCGGCCCCATTCTCGGCTCGCTCTGCATCTTTGACCACACACCCCGTCCTGCGGGACTATCGTCGAAACAGTCACGGGCACTGCTTGCCCTCTCGCGCTTCGCGACCCGCGAGATCAAGCTCAGGCAAACGAGCCTTGCCCATGCTGACCGGGGCAACCCATGCAAGGTTGAGCAGCAGGCTGATACAAGCGCCGATACTCATCCGCAAAAACCTGCTGCTGAAGATCTGCGCGTAAGCGAGCAGCGGTATCGCGCATTGATTGAAACCAGCACGGCTATCGGCTGGCGCGCGAATGCGGAAGGTTCATACATCGAGGGCTGGGGCTGGCATGAGTTCTGCGGCCGAGAGCCGGTGGTTGGCGCACCGCTTGGCTGGATGGACATCATTCACCCCGAAGATCGTGAGCACGCCATCACCGCTTGGAAGAAAACCGTCCATGCGGCGCAACCGGTGAAGATTGTTCACCGGATCCTCGGACGCGACGGCGATTACCGATGGGTGTCCTGCAGGGCCGTACCGCTCCTGGACGAAGCTGGAAAAGTTCAGGAATGGGCTGGCACCATTTCTGACATCCACGACCGCAGAATAGCCGAGGACAAGCTGCGTGACAGCGAAGAGCGCCTGCGCTTGGCTGTTGAAACCACCGGCTTGGGCATCTGGGACTTCGATATCCTGACGGGCGAGCATCAATGGACGCTCGAAGCGTACGAGCTTCTCGGTCTGAACCCAGACGCAATCATCTACAAGGATGCTATTCTGTCCCTCGTTCATCCTGAGGACCGAGACCGTATCGAACGAAAGTTCTTCGCCCATCCGGCCAATAGCGATCTCACATACAGCTGCACCTTCCGCATTCTTCGTGCAGACACCGGTGAAGAGCGTTGGATTTCGGCGACAGGCCGAACCGTGCTGGACGTCGGTGGGAAGCCCGTCCGTAGAATCGGCACTGCTCAAGATGTCACCAGCCGTAAACTGGCGGAGCTCGCTCTTAAATCGAGCGAGGAGCAGTTGAGCCGAAGCGAAGCCCATCTGCGGTCCATTCTCGAAACCGTTCCCGATGCCATGATCGTGGCGGACGAGAAAGGGATCATTCGTTCATTCAGCGCCACGGCTGAGCATGTCTTCGGCTACCAGCCCGATGAGGTGATCGGTACCAACGTCAAGTTTCTGATGCCTCTGCCCTACCGCGAGCAGCATGATGCTTATATCGGCCGTTATCGTGCGAGCGGCGAGCGCCGGATCATCGGCAGCAGCCGCGTGGCCGTGGCACAGCGCAAGGACGGATCAACCTTCCCAATGGAAGTTCAGGTCGGCGAGATGCGCTGGGAAGGCGAGCGCTTCTTCACGGCGTTCATCCGGGATCTGACAGAGCGCCAATACACCGAGATGCGGATGCAGGAGTTGCAGTCCGAACTCGCCTATATGTCCCGTCTTACGGCCATGGGCGAGATGGGCTCGACACTGGCGCATGAGATCAATCAGCCATTGACAGCCATAGCCAGCTACCTGAAGGGGTGTGGCCTCATCCTGGATCGCATGGAAGGCGAACAGGTCGACATGGTCAGGATGGCCGTCGACGAGGCAGCCGAGGAAGCCCTGCGGGCGGGCGAGGTCATACGACAGCTGAGGGAGTTCGTTGCGCGCGGCGAAAGCGAGCATCGAGTCGAGGAATTGCAGCGGCTGATCGAGGAGGCAGGCGCTCTTGGGCTCGTTGGGGCCAAGGAGAAAGGCGTTCAGGTCGAGTTCGACTTTCCACCGAATGGACTTCATGTCATCGTCAATCGTGTGCAAATCCAGCAGGTCTTGATCAATCTTCTCCGCAATGCGGTTGAGGCCATGCATGACGTCCAGAATCGCAGCTTGAGCATCCGCGCCAGATTGGTGCATGACGAAACGGTGGTTCAGATCAGTGTGCAGGACACAGGCCCAGGCATTGCGCCGGAAGTCTTGAGCAAGCTCTTCAAGCCGTTCACGACGACCAAAAAAAGCGGCATGGGTGTCGGCCTCTCGATCTGCAGGACGATCGTGGAATCCCACGGGGGAAAGATCTGGGCAGACTCGACCCGAGGTGAAGGAACCACGTTCCATTTCACCCTAAAGACCGTCGACACTGATGAGGTCGCCCATCCTGAAGCCTACTGATCAGGCCGCGATCAGCACGAGGTTGAACGATCGTTCGCCAGAGCGAAAGCTTCTCCTGAACCAATCACTGCTCATGACAACGGAAGAGCCATCTCGACGAGAGGAAGATGCCCCATTGCTCATTTTTTGAGCTTTGCCAAGAGCTCTGCCGGATTCATCATGCAGAGATTGCAGAGTCCCAGGTTCTCCAGCCTCGCAGAAGGAGCCTTGCTCATGGTGGGTGTTGAGAAGAAAGCCACTCAGGATGGCACATTTACGGTTTATCGCGACAACAATGCTGTGGCCTGGGGGCTTACCAGTTCGGCCGCCGATGCGCTGATCGAGAAGCTGCTCGGCGGTCGACGCTTATGATCGGCTCATGGGAGCTTTGCGCGTGCATTTCGTATTCCGCGACACCATCCGCTCAATGAGGATCGAGCATGCGCTTGCGGAGATGTGGCACTCGGAGAGAGAATCATAGCGGTTGGTTCAAGCACGACCTTCAAAAGCAGTCCGTCGATGGCGGCCAACTCGCGGCTCTGGACGACAACTCTCCATTTGATCCGCAGGTTCATTCCCTAAGCAGCATCATCATCCGGAAGAAGGAGAACATCTTCCCGCGCAAAGCAGACTGTCGCCGGTTGGCCTCGCTCGAGTGGCTGAGTGCTCGCATTGTTGAAAGTATCGACGGTGATGACTTTTTGCTCCGTTCGCACCTTGATGCGAATGATTGGACCGAGGAAATTCACCTCCTCGGCGACACCTTCGAGGCGACCATCTCGCAGCCTGACGCTGCCGATGGAGATGAGTTCCGGCCGCACGTCCAGCATGCATGATGAGCCGGCAGCAGCATTCGACAGAGCATCCAGGAGGATGGTGCTCTATCCGTCGAGGCTCACGCGCCCGGTTTTCGATCGACAATTGTCGCCTGCAACAGGTTCAACGTGCCGATAAAGGATGCAACAAACCGTGTGGCTGGACGGTTGCAGATGTTGGAAGGAGCGCCGATCTACTCGACCCGGCCATCGTGCATCACGACGAGGCGATCGGACATCGAAACGGCCTCTTCCTGGTCGTGAGTGGCATAGATCGTCGTGATGCCCAGTTCGCGCTGCACCGCACGAATCTCATCCCGCAGCGAGATGCGGATTTTCGCATCAAGCGCGGACAGCGGCTCATCCGGCAGCAGTATCCGTGGCTATGGAGCCAAGGCGCGATCGCATGCTGTCGGACGGCGGCAAGATTGTCCAACATGAGGCCCGTAGGATCGGGATACAGCCGGCGTCCATCGGAGAGATCGAAGTAGTAGTGCTGCATGCTGGCTGTTTAGGAAAGTCATCTGGCATCCATATGACAACCGCACCATTCCTCCGAAGTTTTTTGAAAATTCTCGATCGCACAGAAGCCTGGACGAGCAAAAGCAATCAAGAAGGACGGGCCAGAACGTTCCGATCACACGGCATGTCGTAGGCAAGTTGACAGAAATAACTTTCTAGACGGCCAGGTTTAACTTCCAGGCAGGAAGTTGCACGCCTCAAGCTCCAGAGCAATCACTGCTTGGAGCAAAACTCATGCTGTTCAGCTTGCGTAGCAAGTTGGCTGCGGTCGTCGGCCTGGTGGGCCTTGCAGCGCTCGGCCTTGCTGGGTTTACTTCCGTACAAATGATCAAGACCACGCGACGGCCGTGGCTGTAGAAGCTGCGTGGAGTGGCGCGTTGCAGGCCCAAACTCTCGGTCGCGCAATCGAGCATGCCGTCGTGGCGTCTCACGCCATCTATACGACTGAGGATAAAGAGGACGCAAAGCAGGAATTTCGGTCGCTCGCTAATGGCCCACCGTCTGCAGGAGTTCATCGCATATCAGAAGGACACCGCCCAGCTTGGCATGAATGTCCCGCCAAAAGTCGCGCTGATTCAGGCGACGGATGAAGCGACGATCAAGGGCCGCGAGGTGATGATCAAGGCGATTTGCCGTCGTGGCTCATGAAGTCAAAGAGTTGGCAGGCCGGACAAGTCGGGCGACGGACCGGATCTCTGAGCAGATCCGCGCCATCCAGGGCGCAGCCGATGTAACGGTCATGGCAATTACGAAGGCCGGTGATACCATCCGGGAGATCAACTCCATTGGCAACGTCGTTGCAACGGCAGCGGGCGAGCAACAGGAAGCCACGCGGCGGATCGCTGAAAGCATTGCAGGTGCGGCCGCCATTACTCGGGACATGGCAAGCGGGATCGTGTCGGTGCAAACTGCAGCGACGTCGAGCGGAGCCACGGCAGAAAATGTTCTAGAGGTTTCGCTCATCTTGCAGAACTCTCCCACAAGCTGAGCAACGAGATCACTGATTTTCTGTCCCGAGTACCAGCAGCATAGTGGCGGTCGAGAGCAATCCGGCTCCGCTGTGACTGTTCGATCCGGAAGGACTGCGCATTCTTCGTGTCAGCGACGCCGTCTCCCATGACGGATATCCGCATGAGCGGTCCAAGAGGATGACGTTGCTCCATATCCGGCCACGTGAATGGAGCAGGACGACGCTCATTCGTCCATAGGAGCGCTCATCTGGGGGAACGTGACAACGAGCTGATTACCCTTCCATTCGAGCCGGAGGTGATCTGTCTCCGGCGTGATCATCCGCGCTGTCGTCTTGCTGAGTTTGCGTGCATCAACTCATCCTCGCGACCACTCAGACAGCCAGTATGAAGCTAGGCACGAGGAACCCCGCTTCCACCATCACGTTGGCTACACCAGCACGCAGGAATTAAGGCCACGCTCATGATCCGCCAATTCTGCCATCAGGACGTGGACGATCCTTGTCACAACACTCAGGAAGTCCGGCAGCGGGCCGCGAGCCACATCAGCCGTTGTGAGAACTCTCTCGAGAGCCTGCACGGTGCCGGATTCGGCGCTCATCGGCAAGACGTTCAGAGCGGCAGCAGACACTGATCTCGCTTAAGGCTTCACGCGGCTTCGCGTGCACGCACAGAGGCCGCACCTACGTCAATGCCTCTCACGGCAGGTTCATAGGAGACGCGAAATGCCACAGAATGCAGGTCACAACCAGGGCGGTGTCAACAAGACCCGCGACAAGAGCGCGGATAAAAAGCGCCGGGGTGAGAACACCTCAGGCGCAGGCCGCACCGAGGCAAACCCTCTCGATCCCGGAACCCGCACGGACGGCGGAGCGCCAGACAGACAACGCTGAGTCTACCAGGCGCGACTGATAGATCAGGGTCTAAACGCTGAATTGCAAGAAGAAGCTACGCTATGGCGAGGGAACCCAAGAAAGGCCCATCAGGCCAGCAGAACGCTCCCGATGTCGGCAATCCGAGTCTGGGTGGCGGCACAGGCAACCAGACAACAGGTGGAATCGGCAGCCGGAACACGGGGCCGGGCCATAAGATGGAGAAGCAGAGCAACTGGAAGCATTGACCCTGCCGAAGGCCACACCCTTGGGTGATCAGGGCAATGCGGTTGCTGTCATCATTTTTCCTATCGACTTGCGGGATTTTGCGGTGAAGCCCGATGGGCTCTGCTCCGTCTGATCCTTCCTGTGCTTCACCGGTTGTGCCGGCCATCATCGCGCCTCTCGTACCCTGTATCAGACAATGGAGAGATCAGCGTCGGTTCCACCGATGGGAATCCCCGGGAGGACCAATAGACGTTCATCTCAGGTCCTGCTTGAGCGCGGAGGCATCCATGAATGTTCGAAAACTTGAGAAGAGTGAATGGCAGGGATTTTGTGACCATCTCTCGAGAATTTTGACCGGGGCTCGCACAGAGATCCGTGTCCAGTCCCTGACTTTGGGCGATCAGGTCGAAGCTGAATGGTTGCCTCTGCTCGGGATGGTTTATGATGCAAAGGACGACATGATCGAAATTGCCATGGAAGGACTCGATCACATGATCCGCCACCCCCGAGAGATCTCTGTCGAAGAGGGAAGCAACGGCATCATCAGCGTACGGGTGATCGACGGCGACGGCAGACAGCAGATCGCTATGTTTCGTGAGCCGCTGATGCTACCTGGACCATGAGCCACTCAAACGAGAGCAGTCGGTAAGGGTGGTGCCTGTGATCGGACGTGAGGATACGTGCGTTGTGAAAGGCCGATCAATGCCAAGACGCGCAGAAAACTCCCGCCGATGATGAGACGTGGAAGATCTCGTCGTGACACGCGCGTCACAAGCAGGTTGGCTTCGTGAGATTTTGTATTTTCAAGGAGAAGAATGGCGCGCCCGAAAGGATTCGAACCTCTGACCCCCAGATTCGTAGTCTGGTGCTCTATCCAGCTGAGCTACGGGCGCTTGGTCGGCAGGTCGTTGCGAGAAGCAACATCAGCCGAGGCGGGTGACTTAAAGGGTTCTGACGCGCTTGGCAAGCCTCCTTTGAAGAGATTTTGCACAAAGCTCATTATGTCTCCTGAACGGAGGCACGATCCGGGATCGTGATCCGGAAACAGGTGTGGCCCTCGCCCTCATCGAGACTGATCGTGCCGCCATGAAGCTGGATCAGCTCCGCCGCAATCGTGAGCCCTAAGCCCGTGCCGCCCTTGTGGGCGGAGCTCTGGAAGGGTGTGAAGAGATCGGCCTTCACCCGCTCCGGGATTCCAGGGCCGTTGTCCTCAACGAGAATGGTAACTGTATTCCCTTCTCGGCTGGCCTTGATGTCGATGCAGGGCTGGCCCTGGCTGGGTCCGGTCTGGCTCAAGGCCTGCACGGCGTTGCGCACGAGATTGACGAGCACCCGTGAGAGCTGGTCCTTGTCCGCGTCGACCATCAAGCCCTCCGGCACATGGGCCTTGAAGGCGATGCCGACTTCCGGCGCGAGATCCGTCAGATTCGACAGGTCCTCGACCAGCGGCGCAAGGGGAATCAGCCGGCGCTGCGGCAGTGGCTCGGTGGCGCGGCCATAGGCGAGCGTCGTTTCGCAGAAGGCGATGGCGCGGTCGAGGGTGGCCACGAGCCGGGGCGCGACCCGCTGCGCGGTCTCGTCGTTCACCCGCTCGAGACGATCCGTCAGAAGCTGGGCCGTGGTCAGCATGTTGCGCAATTCGTGATTGATCTTACTGACCGCAAGGCCGAGCTGCGCGAGGCGCCGCTTCTGGCGAAGCTCGTCGGCCAAGGTCGTTTCCATGCGCGCCAGGGCCTGCTCGGCAAGGCCGATCTCATCCGCCCGGTCCGTCGGCTGGATGACGCGAGAGGCGTCCTCCGGATTGCCGGAAAATTCCGCGATGTTGCCGGTCAATCTCCGCACGGGCCGAACGATGACCCATTGCAGGGTGAGATAGACCAGACTCGCCGTGATGAGGGAAATGAAGAGCGACAGAAGCAGGATGTTGCGGGAGAAATCGAGCATGGCGGCCCGCAAGGGGCGCTGATCGAGAATGATCTCGACGAAATCGACCCCCATGCCGTGGCCGATCACCCGAATCGGCTTGTCGGCCGGATAGAACAGGGCATCGAAAGCATCGCTCACGAGATCGATCCATTTCGCATCCCGCAAATCGATGCTCTTGCTCACCTCGGGCGGAACATCGCTGATGGCCAGGAGGCTCCTGCGCCCTCCGCCGCGCAGCGCGATGGCCTGAGCCCCGACGCCTTGGAGGAGGCGCAGTTCGAGGTCTTCTGGCAAACTCTCTTCGGGCGCGGCATCGAGCACCATGGCCGCGATCTGCGCCGCGGCGATGCGGTCGTTCAGCCAGGTCTGGCGAAAATTGGCGATCGAAGGCACATAGATCAGCACCTCCGCGATCATCACGAAAAGGATGGTCAACAGCAGCAGGCGCGCGGAAAGCCCGAACTGGCTCAGGATTCGCCATGCCAATGATTGCGGCCGCTCGACGTCCATGCCCGCCTATCCCAAGCGGCGAAGCAATCCGATCGCTCGCCGCAACCAAGGATTCTGAGCCGAAGGCTTCAGAAACTCCACCGCCGTGCTCTTTGTCACCTCGGAGAAGGTGGGGTACGGATAGACCAAGCCGGCAAGATCGGAAACCGTCAATCCTTTCGTCAAGGCGAGGACCCACGGCATGATCAGCTCGTCGGCATGAGCCCCGGCGATCGTGCATCCCAGGATTCTCCCGCGCGGCGTCACAACGGCCTTCACATGACCCTCGGTTGTCCCCTCGGCCCAGGCCCTGTCGTTCTCCGAAAAGCTGCAGCGCAGGATCTGGATGGCTCCATGCCTCTCTCGGGCCTCGGCCTCGGTGAGCCCCACGGCGGCCAGTTCCGGATCGGTGTAGAGCACACGGGGGATCGGTGCCTGCCCGACCCTGGCCGGCAAGCGGAACAGCGCATTGCGGATCACGAGCCCGGCATGATGATTCCACCTGGGTGAAGCGCGCTCCCGCCCCTGCTCCACCGGCGCAATCGCCGATGGCATAGACCCTCCTGTTGGTCGTTTGCAGCCGCCGGTCGGCCACGATGCCGGATGCATCGATCTCGATGCTGGCCCCTCCAGGCCAAGGCCCTCGACCACGGCCTGTCGGCCAGCCGCAATCAGCAGATGGCTGCCTTCGATGGGCTCGGGCTCGCCTTGAAGGAAGACGGCCACACGCCCGCCCTCCCTCGGCTCGACCCTCTCGACGGCCCGGCCGGCGCGCAGGGCGATCCCCTCCCATCTTGCCCTTCTCGATCAGCACGACGGAGACCCCGAAGGCCGCGGCCATGGCCGCCACCGACAGGCCGGCGGATCCGGCCCCGATCACGCAGAGTCGGGCTTCAACGGCTCATCAGGCTTTTCTTTCTTTGTCTTCATGGCTGCCCCCTGTTCGCCGATATCTGACCACAATGGGAGCCAATGCCAAAGTTCCTAGGACCGCCAGGGCCCCCATCAGCTCGGGCGTCAGCAGGCTCTTGGCATCGAAGTCGACAGCGCAATCTGCCCCACCGGCCGCAAGGCATTGCTGGCGGACCCTTTCATGCTTGGCAATGACTTCATCGAGCCCGGACCCGGCAAAGGCAAAGGCGAACGAGACCGGGAGCATCCCGATATAGGTTGCAAGCACATAGTATTTCAGCCGCATGCCGAAGAAAGCGGCTGCCAGATTGGTCAGCCAGAAGGGCATGACGGGCATCAGTCTCAAGAAAAGGAGATAGGAGAAGGCCCGCCTCTGGAAGCCTTCCGCCAGACTCTGGATCCGGGAGCCCGCCCGCTCCAGGAGAGGCCGCCCGAGGGAGGTACGGGCGATCAAAAAGATGCTCGTCGCTCCCAGGGTCGCCGCCATGGAAGCAACCGTGCCGCCCAGGAGCCAGCCGAAGAGATAGCCACCGATGGTCGTCAGAAAGGCGGAGGCCGGCAGGGACAGGGTCACGGCGGACACATAGACGAGCACATAAAGCCCCAGCATCGACAGGCGATGCTCCGCCACCATCTGCCGGAGCTGAACCTGGTAATGGACGAAGGTTTCGAAGCTCAGCGACCGGTGGAGGCCCGTGGCGAAGACCGCCCCGATCGCGATCAGGAGGATCGCAAGGGGCAGATATCTCCAAAGTTCAAGGCTCGTTGCCTCCCCTTCAGGTGTATCATTCTTGTCTGCCACGCTTCCTCCCGGCCAAGAGCCTCTATATAGCGCCTCCCATTCTCGCGCCTACAGGCTCCCGCCCGGGACAATGTGAGGGGCCGAGCAGCCTGATTGCCGCATGAAGGCCAGAGCAGCGTTGACTTTGCCCCTCCGTTCCGTCATAAGCCCGCAAGCTGACAGCGCTCTTCTTGGGGCGCTGATCGTTTTTTCGAGACAGTTTCGGGGGCAACCCCTTATCTAACCAGACGGGCGCGAGCCTTCGAGCACCGCTGCCCCTTTCGACCGGAGATGTGCCGTGAAGAGGACGTATCAACCGAGCAAGCTGGTTCGCAAGCGCCGCCACGGCTTCCGTGCGCGCATGGCGACCAAGGGCGGCCGTAAGGTCATTGCTGCTCGCCGCGCCCATGGCCGCAAGCGCCTGTCGGCGTAAGCAGCCTTAAGGACCCCCGATGCGCGAGCCTCGCGCACATGTGACCATCGGGCGTCTGACGAAAAGACCTGACTTCGTCGCGGCGGCCTCCGGCCGCCGCTTTCATACGGAGCGGATGACGGTGCAGGCCCGCCTGCGCGAGCCTTCGGATCCCGACACCTCGGGAACCGGCCTTCGGGTCGGTCTGACCGTCACGAAACGGGTTGGCCACGCCACCGAGCGCAACCGGATCAAGCGTCGGCTCCGTGCTGCCGTTCCCGTGGCAGCACAGGACTTCGCAACCATCAATGCGGACGTCGTCATCATCGGCCGGCGCGATATTCTGACCGCGGATTACGACGTGCTCATCGACGATCTCCGGCGTGCGCTACGGGTTGTAACCAAGCCGAAAAGCGCCCACCTCTCTGATCGCCCTCTCCCCTCCTCACCTCCCCTTAAAGGCGAGCGTCGCGGACATTCCCATGCGTGAAGATAACAAAAACCTGATCCTCGCCATCGCCCTCTCGCTGGCGGTTCTGCTGGGCTGGCAATATTTCTTTGCAGCTCCCGAGGCTGAAAGGCAGCGCCAGGCTGCGCAGCAGCAGCAATCCACGCAGGTGAACCCCGCCGCACCGAACCCGCCTCCGAGCCCGAGCCAGGCCGGCGGCGCCTCGCCGACGGTGCCCGGAACGGTGCCGAGCACGCCGGCAGCCCCCACGATCGTGTCCCGTGAGGCTGCTCTTGCCAATTCGAAGCGCGTCGCCATCGACACGCCCGCCATCGCGGGCTCGATCAACCTGCGCGGCGGCCGCATCGACGACGTGGCGCTGAAGAACTATCGCGAAACCGTCGATCCCAAGAGCGCCAATATCGTGCTCCTGTCTCCGGAAGGCACGCAGAACCCCTATTATGCGGAATTCGGCTGGCTCGGCGGCCAGGCAGGCAGCCTGCCCAACGCCGGCACCGAGTGGACTGCCGACCGCGACCGCCTCACCCCTTCCACACCGGTGACCCTCACCTGGGACAACGGCCAGGGCCTCGTCTTCCGCCGCACGATCTCGGTGGACGACAAGTTCATGTTCACGATCAAGAGCACGGTCGAGAACCGTGGCTCCACGGCCGCGGCTTTGCAGCCCTACGGCCTCGTGTCCCGTCACGGCAAGCCGACGACGCTGGGCTATTACGTGCTGCACGAGGGCCTGATCGGCGTTCTGGGCGACAGCGGTCTCCAGGAGATCAAATACGACGCTCTCGACAAGGAGACGCCTGTTGCAGGCTCCAACGTGTCCCAGAAGACATGGGACGGCGTGCAGGGCGGCTTCCTCGGCATCACCGACAAGTATTGGGCCGCCACCGTCATCCCGGATCAGGCGATGACCTATCAGGGCGCCTTCACCTCCCAGCAGAGCCAGGCGGGCCGCACCTATCATGCGATCATGCAGGGCGCAGCGCAGACCATCCAGCCGGGCAGCACGGTCGAGTCCACGCAGCGCTTCTTCGCCGGCGCGAAGGAAGTGGCGACCGTCGATGCCTATCAGAGCTCGCTCGGCATCAAGAACTTCGACCTCATGATCGACTGGGGCTGGTTCTACTTCATCACCAAGCCGCTCTTTAAGGTGCTGGACTTCTTCTACAAGCTGTTCGGCAATTTCGGCATCGCGATCCTGCTCGTGACCGTGATCCTGAAGATCCTGTTCTTCCCGCTCGCCAACAAGTCCTACGCCTCCATGGCGAAGATGAAGGCGGTGCAGCCGGAGATGGTCTCGATCCGCGAGCGCTATGCCGACGACAAGATGAAGCAGCAGCAGGCGCTGATGGAGCTTTACCGCAAGGAGAAGATCAATCCGGTCGCGGGCTGCTGGCCGGTGCTGATCCAGATCCCGGTGTTCTTCGCGCTCTACAAGGTGCTCTTCGTCACCATCGAAATGCGCCACGCGCCGTTCTTCGGCTGGATCCGTGACCTCGCGGCACCCGACCCGACCTCCATCTTCAACCTGTTCGGTCTCATCCCCTACAACCCGGGCGCGGTGCCGGTGCTGGGGCCGTTCCTCATGCTCGGCGTGTGGCCGATCCTGATGGGCATCACCATGTGGCTGCAGATGAAGATGAACCCGGAGCCGCCGGACCCGGTGCAGAAGCAGGTCTTCGCCTGGATGCCGGTGATCTTCACTTTCATGCTCGGCTCGTTCCCAGCCGGTCTCGTGATCTACTGGGCCTGGAACAACCTGCTCTCGGTCACCCAGCAGGCCTTCATCATGAAGCGCAACGGCGTGAAGATCGAGCTGTGGGAAAACCTGCGCAAGACTTTCAACCGCAGAAGCAGCCCCGCACAGGGCTAGAATGCGGCGCCACTTGTGAAATGATCATCCCCGGGCTTGTCCCGGGGATTTTCTTTTGGGCATGCTCACGGCATGACGACAACCGGGCCGAATCCCAACATTCCTCACCCGATTCCCGCGCACCCCCGCGTCGGCTTTCTCAAAGCCCTGGTGAACCAGCCCGACATCGAGGTCGGCGACCCGCAATCTCGATGCCGTTCGAGGCGCGGACATGGCCGTCTTGAGGGCTGCCGCCTGAGGGCAGCGCTCACGGGAATGCTGTTTCCGCCGGCGTTCCAGCGCCTATATGATGAGGGCGTGGCGACAACGCAGTGTTTCCGGCATGAAAGCCCCCAAGAAACGGTCGAGCGGGACATCGGCTTCGAATCAGCAGCCGCGTGAGATCGAGCTCAAGCTGGAGCTCGCCTCCGGGGGGAGCGATGTGCTGCTCGAACATCCTGCTCTCGCCCATGCCCATCCCCTGCCCGATCAGAGCGGCCATCTGCACGCCGTCTATTACGACACGGACGACCGGGCCTTACGACGTGCCGGCGTCAGCTTGCGCATCCGCAGCAAGAACGGGCGCGCCATTCAGACCGTCAAGGCCGAGTCCGGAGAGCGCGGCCTCACCATGGATCGCGGCGAATGGGAGACTCCTGTCGACGATGCGCTCGACTTCGCGGCGATTGCTGAAACGCCGCTCGGCTCCCTGCTGCCGGACGAAGCGGCCCGGAAAGCAATCAAGCCTCTTTTCACCGTCGAGACGGAACGCAAGGCATTCGAGATCGAGCACGATGGGGCCGTCATCGAGATGGCCCTGGACCAGGCGGAGGCTTCGGCAGCCGGACGCTCTCTCCCCTTCTCGGAAGTCGAGCTCGAGTTGAAACAGGGGGAGGCTTCGGCTCTCTTCGCGCTCGCTCGCGCTCTGAGCGAGACCGCTTCACTGCGCCTCGCCCTCGTTGCGAAATCCGAGCGGGGCTACCGCCTCCTGGAGGACGGCTCCATCTGCTCCTTCAAAGCAGAGAAGATCACGCTGCCGCAGGACGCATCCTGCGCCGCGGCCTTCCGGATCATCGGGCGGAACTGCTTGTCCCAGATGATGCTGAACGAAGCCCTCGTTCGGCAAACGCAGAATCCCGCAGCCCTGCACCAGATGCGGGTGGGCCTGAGACGGCTGAGAGCGGCGATCTCCCTGTTCAAGAGCCAGTTGCTGGCCGATGGGGAAAGCGCCGAGATCAGGGACGCTCTCCGCTGCGCAGGCCAACCCTTGGGGGAAGCCCGCGACCTCGACGTACTTCTCGAGCGGCTGCGCGCCGCGGACGAGGCCGGGCATGATTCGTCCGACCTGCATGATTCGTCCGACCGGCATGTTTCGTCCGACCCGCATGTTTCGTCCGACCTGGAGGAGATCGAGCAGCGGCGCAGCCAGGCCTATCGCAACCTGCTCGACACCCTGGAATCGCCGCGCTTCATGGACGTGGTCCTGCGAACTGCGGCCTGGATCGAGGCAGGAGCCTGGAGCATCGGGCATGAGGGCGGACAGAAGAAGGCCCTGAAGCGCCCCGCCAGGGACTTCGCCGGCACCGAGCTGTCGCGGCGATGGCGGCGCATCCGCAAGCTCGCCAGGCACATGCGCGACGTCGATGACGCGGAGCGCCACGAATTGCGGATCCGTATCAAGAAGCTTCGCTATGGAGCCGAGTTCTTCGGCTCGCTCTTTGCTTCCGACAAGGCACAGAAGCGTCGCAAGAAGCTTTTGGAACCCCTGGAGGACCTGCAGGAGCTGCTGGGAGAACTGAACGATCTTGCCGTCCACGGCTCCCTGGTTCCGTCCCTGTCGACGCTTTCACCGGAAAGCATCGACCGGCGGCGAAACAAGCTCCTCGACAAGGCCGAAGCGGCCGCCGCCAAGCTCGACGAAGCAAAGCCGTTCTGGATGTGAGGCTTCGGCTTCGGAACGGAGAGGCCGTTCACGCACTGGCCCGTCATGAATGGAATTGGCTGGGGCAATTCCACGTCTTTTTGCTCTGTGCCGTCTCTATTCTCGTCATGGCCGCACTCGTTGCGGCCATCCACGTCTTGTTGCAGCGGTGTTTTCAAGACATGGATCCCCGGCCCAATCCCCGGAGCAAGTCCGGGACCTCCTGACGGGAGATCAGCGCGACCACTTTTGCTCGTTGATTTCCGGCTCGTCGTGAAAGCGTCGCTCCATGCGAATGGCGATGCGGCGCACGGTGCCGTGGCTGCGGAAGAGCATCTCCTCGAGCTGGCGGAACATCGTCAGATCGGCCGTGCTCGGTCGGTAAGACGTATCACGCCAGTAGCCGTGGATGAGGGCGACGGCCTGTTGCACAAGCCTGGCCGCTTCCGTGAGCGGCGGTTTGGGTTTGCGGCGGAAGACCATGGTGACACTCCCCTTGTGAAGCGAAGCGACCACCAGCACCGCTGGTGGTCGGGGAGTAGTAAGACCGCCGCAAGACGGCCGCGATGACCTTTAGGCTTTCGCCCTGGACATGCGCCATCGCCTCCCCGGCCATAGCTGGGAAGGCATCGTTGACGGCCGATACCGGCCGCTGTTGGAGAGGTTCTCACGCCCCAGAACCGGGTACGCCCGGCTCCGGTGACAAGATAACACGTGACAGCGGTGAAGGGTCAATGCACTTGCCGCGTACAAGCCGCATCCTCCACCGTCGGTCCAGATGGCGTAACCGGGATCCCTCTCTCGGCATGGCCGTCCCCCGACTTGATCCGAGATCAGTTCCAGCCATCCACGTTTGTGCGCATCGTCGATGAACCCTTCCTCGTCATCCCCGGCCTTGTGCCGGGGATCCACGTCTTGGGAGCCACAGCGGTTTGAAGACGTGGATGCCCGCGCCAAGCGCGAGCATGACGCGGGGCCATGGAGGCGGCAGCAGGAAAATGTTCTCCATTTGTTCTTGACAATTGTCCTAATCTGGGCCATATTGGGTTTGTCCCGGCTCACCGAGGGGCGCGCTCGCGAGGCGTCGCAGGTTGTGGAGCTGGGAGCGGTCCTGCCGGATGGCTGAACGCCAGCCGCCGGGCAGGAGGCCAGTCGCCACCTCAGGTGGGATGGACCGCCTAAAGAAGCCGTGCGCGAGGAGCCGCTTGGCTCTTCACACACTTCAGACATCGAGCCGGACCGCTCCTCGCGCCCCCTCGATCCCTCATCCTCGGAAGGCTCTCACGCCCCGAGGACACAGGCGCTTGCCGTTTTCCCGGACCCACCCACGGCCCCCATCATTTCACCGTTGTGCCGCCCGCGACCTTGAACAGCCCGCACGGAGCGGCGATAAGGATCTCATGACCGATACGGCACCTGACACCGACCCCTTCCGCGAGATCGGCCGCAAGCTCTTTGCGGGCGAGGCGGATTTCATTTGGGCTGCGAATTCCCTGAAGAACCTGCCGCCCCAGAGCAAGGTTGAGATCGCCTTCGCGGGACGCTCGAACGTGGGCAAGTCGAGCCTCGTGAATGCGCTCACCGGGCGCAATACGCTCGCGCGCACCTCGCACACGCCGGGGCGCACGCAGCAGCTTAATTTCTTCAACATCAATGACCGCCTCCACCTCGTGGACATGCCCGGCTACGGTTATGCGGCCGTGGACAAGGAGAAGGTCCATGCCTGGACGCAGCTGATCCACGACTACCTGCGTGGCCGCGCGAGCCTCGCCCGGGTTTATGTGCTGATCGACGCTCGCCACGGCATCAAGCCGGTCGATGAAGGGGTTCTGGAAACGCTCGGCACCGCTGCCGTCTCCTACCAGATCGTGCTGACCAAGGCGGACGAACTGAAAAAGGGCGAACTGGAGAAGCGGATCGCCGACACGGCCGAGAAGATCTCCAAGCGCGCCGCCGCCTATCCGGAGGTTCTCCCGACTTCCAGCCGCACGGGCTTGGGCATTCCCGAGCTGCGCGCCGGAATCGCCCGGCTGCTCGGCGAAAGAGGCGCGCTGTGAACCTGGCGACCCGCCTCCTCATCGCTCTGGCCGGCCTCTCCGGTGCCCTGGGCGTCGGTCTCTCCGCAGCAGCGGCCCATATCACCGGCGGCAATCTGACCACGGCGGCGCAGTTTCTCCTGTTCCATGCTCCGGGCCTCCTCGCCCTGGCGGCCCTGATCGCGGTGGGAGCAGTCCATCCGATCATCGCTCAGGTTGCGGGCTATCTTCTCGTTTTGGGCCTTGTTCTGTTCTGCGGCGATCTCTCCCGTCGCGCTTTCGCCGGGATCGCCCTCTTCCCCAGGGCCGCCCCCACCGGGGGCGTCCTGTTGATGCTCGGCTGGGTTCTGGTGGCCGTATCGGCTCTTCTTCGCGTGCGAGGCTGAAGTCCTTGCCTGCATGAGCCCTTGCACGATGCGCCACTCCAAGAAATGAGCATCGGAGCAATCCCAAAAGTGCATTCCACTTTTGGGTCCGATGCTCTAGAACGCAGGCCGTTTCGTCATCCTTCCACCCGCTGGAGCCGCCTATGCCCGATTCCAAACAGCTCCCCGACGTTCATGTGCAGGCCGAGGTGCTTGTTCAGGCCCTGCCGCACATGCAGCGCTATGACCAACAGGTCGTGGTGATCAAGTACGGCGGCCATGCCATGGGGGACCGTGCGGCGGCCGAGGATTTTGCCGAGGACGTGGTGCTCCTCGAACAGTCCGGCATCAAGCCCATCGTCGTCCATGGCGGCGGGCCCCAGATCGGCAAGATGTTGGAAAAGCTTGGCATCAAGTCCGAGTTCAAGGGCGGCCTGCGGGTGACCGACCAAGCGACGGTCGAGGTCGTGGAGATGGTGCTCGCGGGCTCCATCAACAAGCAGATCGTGGGCTGGATCGGCACCGAAGGAGGCAAGGCGGTGGGCCTCTCGGGCAAGGACGGCAACATGGTGGTCGCCCGCAAGGCGACCCGCACTGCCGTGGACCCGGATTCCAACATCGAGAAGGTGGTGGATCTCGGCTTCGTCGGAGAACCGGAGAAGGTGAACCGCGAGGTTCTGGACCAGGTGCTCAGCGCAGAGCTGATTCCGGTTCTCGCCCCCGTCGCCATCGGCCAGGACGGCCAGACCTATAACGTCAACGCGGATACGTTTGCGGGCGCCATCGCCGGTGCCATGACGGCCAAGCGCCTTCTCCTCCTCACGGATGTTCCGGGTGTTCTGGACAAGAACAAGAACCTGATCCCCGAAATGACCATCGAGGATTGCCGCCGCCTCATCGCCGACGGCACCATCACCGACGGCATGATTCCGAAGATCGAGACCTGCATCTATGCCCTGGAGCGGGGCGTGGAGGCCGTGGTCATTCTCGACGGCAAGGTGCCGCACGCGGTGCTGCTGGAGCTCTTCACCGATCACGGCGCGGGCACGCTGATCCGGCGCGGCTGAGCGGCCCCCTTTTCGGAGCCACTCACCATCCCTATATTCGAGTCAGTGGGGCCGCACGGCCCCATTGCCGTCTCTAGTGATCCATGAACGCCAAACCACCCGTCGAAAACCACCTGTCGTCTCCTGATTCCCGCGCCTTCTCGCACGTGGACACCTGGGTTTTCGACCTCGACAATACGCTCTACCCGCATACCTCGCGGGTCTGGCCGCAGATCGACGAGCGCATCACCCTCTACATCGCGGAACTCTTCGGTCTGGACGGCATGTCGTCCCGGGCACTGCAGAAATATTTCTATCACAAGTACGGCACGACCCTGCGGGCACTGATCGACGAATACGATATCGATCCGCATGACTTTCTCGATTTCGCGCACGATATCGACCACACGGATATCGAGCTGAATGCCGGCCTTGGGCAAGCCATTGAGAGATTGCCGGGCCGCAAGCTCATTCTCACCAACGGCTCCCGCAAGCACGCGGAGAATGTGGCGAAGAAGATAGGCATCCTCGATCATTTCGAGGATGTGTTCGACATCGCCGCATCGAACTTCGTCCCCAAGCCCGAGCGGCGTGCCTATGAGCATTTCCTCGACAAGCACGGTGTCGAACCTACGCGCTCGGCCATGTTCGAGGACATCGCCAAGAACCTCACCGTGCCGCATGAACTCGGCATGACGACGACACTGATCGTACCGAAGACGGCGGATCCCTTCCGAGAGAGCTTCGAGCAGGAAGCGGTGAAGACGCCAGACATCGACTACATCACGAACGACCTCGCGGATTTCCTGCTTCAATACGCACTACCGGCGAAGTAACGTTCCCTCCAAATGAAAATGGCCTCCCGAGGGAGGCCACTTCTTATCGTATGATCTTACGCAGCCTGCGTATTGATCTTGCTCTCGGCAATGCGATTGAGCTTCTGATCCGTCGCCTTTTCCTGATCCAGGATCTGGTGCAGGACGCCTGCGCAGTCCTGACGGCCAAGCTGCTTGGCCCAGGCAGCGAGCGTGCCGTAGCGCGTGATCTCGTAGTGCTCCACGGCCTGAGCGGCGGCGAGCAGAGCGGCATCGAGAACCTGCGGATCGTCGATATCCCCGGCGATCTCCTGCGCCTCGTCGATGATGCCGTCGATGGCCGGGCAGGTCACGCCCTTCGGATCATGGCCGTGCATGCGGAAGACCTGCTCGACCATCTGAATCTGCTGCTGGGTTTCACCCAGATGCGTCTGGAATGCCTGTTTCAGTTGAGGATCGGAAGCCTGCTCGATCATCTGCGGCAGCGCCTTCGTGATCTGCTGTTCGGCGTAGTAGATGTCCTGCAGGGTGTGAACGAAGAGATCGTCCAGCGACTTGATGTCCTTCGACAAGAGACCCATAGCGCTTAATCCTTCCCGATGTGTGACGTCATCCAACTTGCAAGCACCCGCATTCGCGTGGCGCGCCGGTTAGAGTTGGGAGAACGTCGCGATGGAAAGGCGGTTCCGGAGCTATTCGACGATGCGCAGGTCGCGTCCTTGAAGCCTCAGCATCTCGGCGCGAGCTTGAGCATCGCTATCTTCGAATTCGAGCGTCTCGATCCTCTCGCCACGCTTGACGATCTTTTCCGTCGAGACGCGGATTTGCGCCAC
Organism: Microvirga vignae; assembly: GCF_001017175.1. Lineage (GTDB taxonomy): Bacteria > Pseudomonadota > Alphaproteobacteria > Rhizobiales > Beijerinckiaceae > Microvirga > Microvirga vignae. The sequence continues at coordinate 69,226 of NZ_LCYG01000014.1, forward strand.
ATCGTCCTGCGCCTGACGGAAGTGAGCATCGAGCTTAGCTACGCGGCTGTCGAGGCGGCTCACATCTTCGAGAAGTTTCTGCACCTCGATCTGGATCACACGCGCTTCCTCGCGGATGCGCGCGTCGCGCACGAGCGCTTGCATCACCTGAATAGCGAGCGTGAGAAGAGACGGCGAAACGATCACGATACGGGAGCGATGGGCCTTCTGCACCACATCATCGAAATGCTCAGCCAAATCCGCATAAATCGACTCCGCCGGCACGAAGAGCATTGCGATATCCTGCGTCTCGCCGGGAATGAGATACTTTTCCGCGATGTCCTTCACGTGCACGAGCATGTCGCTACGCACCTTCGCGGCGGCACGGGCACGCGTCTCTTCCCCTCTTGCTTCACGGAAGGAGGTGAAGCCTTCCAGTGGAAATTTCGCATCAATGACGAGACCGCGCGCGTCGCCTGGCAGACGCACGAGGCAATCGGGCCGCGTGCGATTGGAGAGTGTTGCCTGGAATTCGAAAGCATTCGGGGGCAGCCCATCGCGAATGATTGCCTCCATGCGCCCTTGGCCATAAGCGCCTCGACTTTGCTTGTTGGCGAGGATGTCCCTCAGCCCGACGAGCTCGCCTGTGAGGTTGCTGAGGTTCTGCTGAGCCGCATCGATCACGGCAAGGCGCTCGTTGAGCCTCGAGAGGTTCTCGCTCTGATGGCGCGTCGAGGCTTCAAGCCCCTGCCCCACCCGATGTTGGAGCCCATCAATCCTCTCCGAAACCATGCGTATGAAGTCGCTCTGGCGGGAGCCGAAAACTTCGGCCATAGTCTGCATGCGCCCCGTCATCTCCGCCTGGATGCGCGTGAGCTCGGCCACCTTGTCGTCCATCTCACGAGTGCGCTCCTCCGCAACCGCTGCTTCCAGAGCCTTCTCCCGGCGCGTCTTCAGGAGCAGCACGGTCACAAGTGTGAGGAGCAGCAGGCTCAAAGCCGCCATGCCGATGACGATGTGCCCCCAGGTCAGGGCATGATTGCCGAGGATCAGGACAATATCGTTCATGGCCACGCTTCCGGTTGACGGCGACATCCGAACATATCACGAACGATTTGACCATCCTTCTATAAGCCCTTATCTCCCGCGATCATGACCATCAGACCCCTCGTTATCATCCCTGACCCCAAGCTCCGCCTGGTTTCCGAGCCCGTTAAGGAAATCACGCAAGAGATCCGCCAATTGGCCGACGACATGCTGGAAACCATGTACGACGCGCCCGGCGTCGGCTTGGCTGCCATCCAGATCGGCGTGCCCCTGCGTATGGTGACCATGGACGTGTCGAAATCCGAGGACGAGCGTCAGCCGATGGTGCTCATCAACCCGGAGATTACCTGGGCTTCGGAAGAGAAGCGGGTTTACGAGGAAGGTTGCCTGTCGATCCCCGAATATTACGAGGAGGTCGAGCGACCAGATCGGGTGCGTTTCCGCTACATGAACCTTCAAGGCGAAGTGATCGAGCAGGAGGCGGACGGTCTCCTGGCCACTTGCGTGCAGCATGAGATCGACCACCTCAACGGCGTTCTGTTCATCGACTATCTGTCCAAGCTCAAGCGGGATCGGGTCATGACCAAGTTCAAGAAGGCCGCTAGGCGCGAGGCCGGAGCATGAGTCTGCGCGTCGTCTTCATGGGCACGCCCGACTTCGCCGTGCCCACCCTGGCGGAGATCGTCGGCCAAGGTCACGAGGTCGCCGCCGTCTATACCCGCGAGCCGGCGGCTGCCGGGCGTGGCATGGAGCTGAAGCCCTCCCCCGTCCATAAGATGGCGGAGCGGTTCGGACTTCCCGTCTTCACGCCCAAGACCCTGCGCACGGAAGAAGCAGCGGAAGCCTTCCGTAGCCTCAATGCCGATGTGGCGGTGGTAGTGGCCTATGGCATGATCCTGCCGATGGCCGTTCTGGAGGCACCGGAACTCGGCTGCCTCAATCTTCACGCCTCCCTCCTTCCCCGCTGGCGCGGCGCAGCGCCGATCCAGCGCGCCATTATGGCGGGCGATAAGGAAACGGGGGTTGCCGTGATGAAGATGGAGGAAGGGCTCGATACCGGCCCTGTCGCCATGGTCGAGAAGGTGGCGATCACCCCCGACATGTCAGCAGGCGAACTCCATGACAAGCTGATGATGTTGGGTGCTGACCTGATGGTCCGCGCACTCGCGGCCCTCTCGCGGGGCGGCTTGGGCTTCACGCCCCAGCCGGAAGAGGGCGTCACGTACGCTCACAAGATCAAGAACGAGGAAGCCAGGATCGACTGGTCCAAGCCTGCACATGCAGTGCACGACCGTATCCGCGGCCTGTCCCCTTTCCCTGGCGCCTTCTTCACTGCCGATTTCGGTAAGGGTAAGGAGCGGGTGAAGGTTCTGAGAGCTACGTTGGGGAAAGGTTCAGGTGACGTAGGGACACTTCTCGACAGTGATGGTACGGTATCTTGTAGCGATGGGGCCGTTCGCCTGATTCAGGTTCAGCGCGCCGGCAAGGGCCCCATTGCTTTCGATGAATTCCTTCGTGGCGTAAGGATCGGTCCGGGCGCCCGCTTCTTATGAGGTTCGTCCATGGTTATCCGCGTAGAGGAAGCCGCCGATTGGCCCGCGGTTAATGCCATCTACGAGGCTGCCTTTGGACAGCTGATCGAAGCCGACCTCGTGCGCCACATGCACCATGATGGAGATCTGATCCTCTCCCTTACGGCGTATGCGGATAAGCCCGCAGGGCACATCGCCTTTTCGCATCTGGCTCTTCACGAAACGCCTTCTGTCAAAGGCTCCGTGCTGGCACCGCTGGCGGTTGCGCCCGAGTTTCAGAAACAGGGCGTCGGTTCGACCCTCGTCCGGCAAGGCCTTGAGAGGCTCACGGCCGACGGATACGACTTGGTCGTCGTTCTCGGCGATCCGAATTATTACGGCCGCTTCGGGTTCACACCCCAACTGGCAAGGTCGTTGAAAACCCCTTATGACGGGCCTTATCTCCAGGCCCTTGCTCTTTCCGAGAAGGGAAAAGAGGCCCATGGCCCGGTGTCCTACGCCAGGGCCTTTGCAGAATTGAAGTGACATGCCCCGCTACAAGCTCGTCGTGGAATACGACGGCACGCCATTCACAGGTTGGCAGCATCAGACGAATGGACTCTCGGTCCAGCAGGCGGTGGAGGATGCCATCGCGCGCTTTGCCGGCGAGACGGTTCGCATCCATTGCGCCGGGCGCACGGATTCCGGCGTCCATGCGACCCATCAGGTCGTGCATGTGGATCTAACGAGGGAATGGCGGCCCGATACGGTGAGGGACGCCACCAACGCTCACCTGAGGCCTGCGCCCGTCGCGATCGTCTCGGCGCAGATAGTTCCTGAGACCTTCAATGCACGCCTCTCGGCGATCAAGCGGCATTACGTCTACCGCATTCTCAACCGCCGTGCTCCGCCGACTCTCGACGCCTCCCGCGTCTGGCATGTGGCCTGGCATCTCGATGCGGCCGTGATGCACGAAGCGGCGCAATTGCTCATCGGGCGGCACGACTTCACCACCTTCCGCGCGGCAGAGTGCCAGGCGAACAGCCCGATCCGCACTCTCGACCGGCTGGATGTGGAGCGCATCGGCGACGAGATTCGAATTTACGCTTCCGCCCGCTCATTCCTGCACCATCAGGTGCGCTCGATGACCGGAACGCTGGAGCGTGCCGGAGCCGGACGCTGGTCGGTGGCCGATGTGCGCGCGGCACTCGAGGCGCGAGACCGCACCCGCTGCGGCCCCATGGCACCGCCGACAGGGCTCTACCTGATCGGCGTCGATTATCCCGATTAACCGAGCAGGCCGCGGGTGATGCTCCCCACGCAGGAATTAAGCACGATCCCGATCAGCACGATGCCGATCGCCGGAAGGCTCGACAGCCCCAGTGTCGCCTTGGTGGCGAACCATTGCATCCGCACGATGATCACGGCGAAGGCGAGGCTGAAGACGCTGGCGAGCGACGGCGTGGCCCATCCGAGCAGGAGGAGCATGGCGGGCACGGACAGCACGAGCAGGCCCATGGCCGTGATCCAGTTCGTCACGATGACGAAAGGCACATAGGCCTTCGTCAGGCTGAAGCGGCGAGCGATCCAGATCATGGCGAGAGGCAGCGTGATGAAGCTCGCCACATGGCCGAGCGCCACCACGAGATCGATCCAGACATTGTCGAGCAGGGAGCGGTCTGGCTGCATGAGGCCGAGGCGCAGGCGCTCAAATGCCAATGAGACGATGTAGGCGGGGAGCGTCAGCCAGATCGCGGTAAACGAGCGCCAGAATCCTCGCTCGCTCATGTCGAAGGATTTCAGTCCCTCGGCCCTGCTGTGGAGCAGGTCGAGCGTTCCCCTGAACGAGCGGTTGACCTCATCTGCCGTAACGATCATGAGCAGCCTCACATGGATTGGGATGCTCACGGGAAACCGGCTGGAGTCGCAAAACGTTCCGGCAGAACTCCGACTTTAGTTCAATAAAGCCGCGCTTATCCCTAGGGGTTGGGCGCGAAATAGGCGTTCAACACTTTGCGATAGATTGCAGCGAGTCGGTTGAGATCCTCCACCGCTACGCGCTCGTCGACCTGATGCATTGTCTGTCCGACGAGGCCGAACTCGACCACCGGGCAGTCCTTCACGATGAAACGCGCATCCGATGTCCCGCCCGTGGTGGAGAGTTTTGGGCGGAACCCCGTCTCTGCTTCGATTGCATCGGCGATGAAGCCCACAAACTCGTTCGGCGGCGTGAGGAAAGCAATGGCGTTCGTCGGCTCCATGCGCAGCGTGTAGCGAACGCTGTTACCGGCTGCTTCGCTCAGGCGGCTGGAGATTTCCGCCTCCAGGCTCTCGGGCGTCCAGAGGTCATTGAAGCGAATGTTGAAGGTGGCTCTCGCCTCGGCAGGGATCACGTTGGAGGCGGGATTGCCCACATCCACCGTCGTCACCTCAAGGTTCGAAGCATCGAAATGATCCGTGCCATGATCGAGCGGCTCGCGCAGGAGCCCCTCCAGCAGGCGCAGCATGCCGGGGATCGGATTGTCCGTGAGGTGAGGATAGGCGACGTGCCCCTGCTTGCCCTCCACCACGATCTTGCCGGTGAGCGAACCGCGCCGCCCGATCTTGATCATGTCGCCGAGCTGGTTGGGATTGGTCGGCTCGCCGAGGATGCAATGATCGAAGCGCTCGCCTCGTCCCTTCGCCCATTTGAGGAGCTTGACCGTGCCGTTGATGGCGGGCCCCTCTTCGTCGCCCGTGATAAGGAAGCCGATAGAGCCGCTGAAATCCGGATTGTCGCGGATGAAGCCGAGCGCCGCCGCCATCATGCACGCGATGCCGCCTTTCATGTCGACCGCGCCGCGCCCGTAAAGCTCGCCGTCCTCGATCTCGGCGCTGAACGGATCATGCCGCCAGCGGCTGACCTCGCCCGGCGGCACCACGTCTGTGTGGCCTGCGAAGAGCAAGTAAGGCTTGCCCGTGCCGTAACGGGCGTAGAGGTTCTCCACGTCCGGCGTACCGGGCTCGGAGAAGACCGGGCGATGCACCTCGAACCCCGCTGCCTTCAGCACGCTCTCGATAAACGAGAGCGCACCGCCCTCCTCCGGCGTCACCGACGGGCAGCGAAGAAGCGATCGAGCGAGGGAGAGAGGTGAGGTGTCCATTCATCAATCCCTCAACAACTCGTTGATACCCGTCTTGGCGCGGGTCTGCGCATCCACACGCTTGACGATGACGGCGCAGTAGAGCGACGGGCCGGGAGTGCCATCCGGCAGAGGCTTGCCAGGAAGAGAACCAGGAACGACCACGGAATAAGACGGCACACGGCCCACGAAGACCTCGCCCGTGCTGCGGTCGATGATCTTGGTGGAGGCGGAGATGAACACGCCCATGGAGAGCACCGAGCCCTCGCCCACGATGACGCCTTCCACCACCTCGGAGCGGGCGCCGATGAAGCAATTGTCCTCGATGATGGTGGGATTGGCCTGGAGCGGCTCCAGCACGCCGCCGATGCCGACACCGCCGGAAAGATGCACGTTCCTGCCGATCTGCGCGCAGGAGCCGACGGTGGCCCAGGTATCCACCATGGTGCCCTCGTCCACATAAGCGCCGAGATTGACGAAGGAGGGCATCAGCACCACGCCGGGCGCGATATAGGCGCCGCGCCGCACGGTGCAGTTCGGAACGGCGCGGAAGCCCGCCGCCTTGAACTCAGGCTCCGCCCAGCCATCGAACTTGGAGGGAACCTTGTCCCACCAGGTGGCCTCGCCCGGCCCCCCCTTGATGACCGTCATGTCGTTGAAGCGGAAGGAGAGGAGCACGGCCTTCTTCAGCCACTGATGCACCTGCCATTCGTCGCCCTCGGCCTTTTCCGCCACGCGGGCCTTGCCGGAATCGAGAAGTTCCATGGCCTGCTCCACGGCATCGCGCGCGGCGCCCGTGGTGGAGGGGCTGATATTGGCCCGGTCGTCCCAGGCGGCATCGATGGTACGGGCGAGGTCGGTCATGGACATGGGTTCACTCGAAGCAAAAGGGTTATCGGAGCCTTGCTTAGCAACGAGATTGGGCCCTGTCACCTGCACAGGAGAGCAACAGCCTAGCAGAGCGTTTTCACTGCCCTACATCCGACCGCGATAACGGAACCGGGCCATCTCCTGTCATGGTACCAGTGCGTGACATCCGCAGCGTTCTGTACGCCACGGCATTTCTGTTCGCCGTTGCGGTGCTGGTGCTGCGTGGCGCGTTTCTGTGGATCGAGTACCGGGCTGCGCTGACCCGGGCGGAGGCAGCAACGCAGGATCTCACGCTCCTCATGGAAGAATATGCCAAGCGCACCCTGGAGACGAGCGATCTTCTCCTGGGCGATATCATCGCCTATGCACGTTCAAAGGGCGGCATTGGCACACTGAGCGAGACGGAGGAAACCAAGGAGTTCCTCTCCGGCCTGATGCGCCGATCGCCCGCGAGTGATCTCTTTCTCATTGTCGATAGGGACGGTCACCTTGTTGCCACTTCAATCCAGCAAGCCAGCATGCCGGTGTCATTCGCGGACAGGACATGGTTCAAGGCGCACCGCGCAGGAGCTGAGAGTTTCGTCGGGGGCGCGATTTTCGGACGCATCAGCAACGAGCTTCTCTATACCTACTCGCGGCGCATCTCGGATCTAAACGGAGAGTTCGATGGAGTGGCCCAGGTGGGGCTGAGACCGAATTTTCTGCAGAATCTTTCGCGCGCGGATGCCGACACGGAGAACGTCACTCTCGGAATCTGGGGGCGGGATGGTCGCGTCATCGCCCGCACGGGCCTGACGCAGGAACAGCTCGATTCCGGCGTCGGTCGTACTGTTCTGTTCACCGAGAAGGAAGCACAGCGCACAGGCACCTATCGCGAAAATGATCCCATTGATGGAATCGAACGGATCATCTCGTTCCGGCGGTTGGACCGCTGGCCCGTCACCGTCACGGCCAGCATTCCTGTCGCAACGGCGCTCTCGGCCTGGACAAAAGGGCTTTACTGGAGCGCCGTGATTGCGACCATCATCCTGGCAGCTTTCGGCTGGCTGACTTGGTTTGGTGTCCGCCTCAGCAAAGAGACAGAGCGAGCCCAACGGCTCCTCCAGAGCGTGAACGAGGAGCTCGCTGAGGCACTGTCCGACAAGGTGACCCTGCTTCAGGAAATTCATCACCGGGTGAAGAACAACCTGCAGGTCACATCGAGCCTCCTGCAGATGCAGGCGCGTCGCTTTCCCGACGAAAACGTGAAGGCCGCGTTTCAGGAAACGCAGGATCGTCTGCGATCGATCGGACTGATCCATGATCTTCTCTATCGCAAGGAAACAGGCGGAACGATCAACCTGCGGGATTATTTGAACCGCCTCATTGACGAGATCTCGGCCACCTATGGTGCCCAGGCACGCGGCATCACGGTCGATCTCGATGCCGAGCCGATCGCCATCGATCTCGAACGCGCGGTACCTCTGGCCCTTGCCGTCACCGAGGCCATTACAAACGCCTTCAAGCATGCTTTCGAGCCAGGCCAGGGCGGACGGATACAGGTCGGCGCCCAGCGCTATGACAATAAAGTCGAGATCGTGGTGCGCGATAACGGAAAGGGCGTATCGGGCGTAACAGAAAACGATTCTTCACTCGGCATGAAGCTGATCCGCGCCTTCGCCTCCCAGCTGGGCGGCCGATTCACACTTGAAAGCGAAAGAGGAACGATTTTCAGGCTCGTGATCCCGGCCTGAGATCATCGATACAATTCAGAACGACGTGCGCTGTCGAATGGCGGCGGAGAGCGTTCCTTCATCGAGGTAATCCAACTCGCCGCCGACCGGCACGCCATGGGCGAGCTTCGTCACCTTCACGGATAAATGACCGAGAAGCTCGGTGATGTAATGCGCGGTGGTCTGTCCATCAACCGTGGCGTTGAGCGCGAGGATCACCTCCGTCACGCCGGACTCGGAGGCACGGGCGACAAGACGGTCCAAATTCAGATGCTCAGGACGCACGCCGTCGAGCGGCGAGAGAACGCCGCCGAGCACATGATATTTCGCATTGATCGCACCGGAGCGCTCGAGCGCCCAGAGATCGGACACGTCTTCCACCACGACAAGGATCGACGGATCGCGCTTGAGATCGCGGCAGATGGTGCAGGGGTCGGAGGTATCCACATTGCCGCAGGACGAGCACACCACGATCCGCTCGTTGGCGATGCGCATGGCGTCGCTCAAGGGATTGAGCAGCGTATCCCGCTTCTTGATGAGATGAAGCGCGGCACGACGCGCCGAACGGGGCCCTAGGCCCGGCAGGCGCGCGAGCAGCTGGATCAGACGCTCGATCTCAGGACCGGCAACGTGCTGGGCCATTGATGCCTCAGAACAGCTTCAGGCCGGGCGGCAGGGGCAGGCCCTTGGTCAGGCTCTCCATGCGCTCCTGCGCGGCGCGATCGGCCTTAGCCCGAGCGTCGTTCATCGCGGCGACGATGAGATCCTCCAGGATCTCCTTCTCGTCCGGGATCATGAGCGACGGATCGATGCTGATCGCCTTAAGGTTACCCTTACCCGAGATCTTCACAGTGACGACACCGCCACCGGCGCTGCCCTCGACTTCGAGATTGTCCAGCTCGGCCTGGGCATCCTGCAGCTTCTGCTGCATCGCCTGAGCCTGCTTCATCAGTCCCATGATGTCCTTCATGACCGCGCTCCTCGGTTAAAACATTTCGTCTTCGGCATCTGCCTCATGCGCCGCCAGCACATCGGCTTCGCTCATCTCAGCCTCGGTATCCTCGCCCGCCTTCTCCGCGCGCTCGATCACGTTGACGATCTGCGCGCCGGGAAACTTGGACAAAACCGCCTGCACGAGCGGATGACTGGCCGCCCCTTCCTTGCGCTCGCGCTCGGCGGCAATCGCCTGATCGCGCAACGTGGGCGCACCATCTTCGGAAGACAGGGAGACCATCCAGCGCTGACCGGTCCATTGCTGAAGCGCACGCGCCAGATCGTTCGCGATGGTACGATTGCCGGATTCAGCAAGGCTGAGCTCGATGTGACCTTCCTCGAAACGTACGAGGCGCACATCGCGCTCCAATGCGGCCTTCAGCACGATCTCGCGCTTCTCACCCGCGAGCGCCACAACGTCCTCGAAGCGGCGCAACCGCATCGTCGGTTCAGCAGGTGCTGGTTGAGGACGAGGCTGAGGCTGCGGCTGCGAAGTCGCAAGTGCCATGCTGCCGGAAGTGGACGGACCACCTGAAGGTCGCGATGTTGCAGGCGCTGGGCCGCCGGACGGCAGCAGCGCCCCGTCCTTCAGCGCTCGCAAAGCTTCATCCGGTGTCGGCAGATCGGCCGCATAAGCCAAGCGCACCAGCACCATCTCCGCGGCAGAGATCGGGCGGTTGGAGGATTGCACTTCGGGAATACCCTTCAAGAGCATCTGCCAAGCGCGCGAGAGCGTGCGGACCGAGAGCTTCTGCGCATAATCGAGACCGCGCGTGCGCTCGATTTCCGAGAGCGCCGAATCTTTCGCCGCTTCGGGGATCAGCTTCAGGCGCGTGACCACATGCGAGAAAGCGGCGAGATCGGAGAGGATCACCGCCGGATCGGCGCCAGCATCGTATTGCGAGCGAAGGCCTGCGAAAGCGGCCGGCACATCGCCGCGCATCACGGCCTCGAAGAGATCGATCACCTGCGTGCGATCGGCCAACCCCAGCATGTCGCGTATGGTGTCGGGCGTCACCACGCCCGCGCCATGAGCAATCGCTTGGTCAAGCAGCGAAAGCGAGTCGCGCGCGGAGCCTTCCGCTGCGCGGGCGATGGCGGCGAGCGCCTCCTGCTCCGCCTGTACGCCTTCGGCCGCGCAGATGCGGGCGAGATGCGCCACGAGTTTGTCCGCCTCGATGCGGCGCAGGTCGAAGCGCTGGCAGCGCGACAGGATCGTGACGGGGACTTTGCGGATTTCTGTGGTGGCGAAGATGAACTTCGCGTGGGGCGGCGGCTCCTCGAGCGTCTTCAGGAAGGCGTTGAACGCCTTCTCCGAGAGCATGTGGACCTCGTCGATGATGTAGACCTTGTAGCGAGCCGAGACCGGAGAATAACGGATGCCGTCGATGATCTGACGCACATCGTCGATACCCGTATGGGAGGCGGCGTCCATCTCCAGCACGTCCACGTGCCGCGATTCCATGATCGCTTGGCAGTGCACGCCGAGTTCCGGCAGGTGGATGGTGGGTGCGCCGGTGCCGTCGGCTTTCTGATAGTTGAGGCCGCGGGCGAGAATGCGGGCCGTGGTGGTCTTGCCGACGCCGCGGACGCCGGTGAGCATCCAGGCCTGGGGAATGCGTCCGGTCTCGAAGGCATTCGAAAGGGTACGCACCATCGCCTCCTGACCGATCAAGTCATCGAAGGTGCGAGGGCGGTATTTGCGGGCAAGAACGCGATACGGTGAAGACTGCGCCTCGGGTGCGGGCGCGGCCGGGAAACCCGGCAAGGCCGGCTCGTCGTTCAGGGGCGTGCCGGCTGTGGTGTCGTCCATCGGCTGCAAGGCTTTGGGAAACTCGAAGGTGGGAGGCTGGACGAAGACCCGTTCGGTCTCGTTAGGGCTGCTTCCTTCCGGACCTGACCCGGTTGGCGAGTGAGACGTCCCTCGCCAACCTCCCAATGGCTATATGGGCGTTTCGGGCCAGGAACGCAAGTGAAAGCGCCCGACCCGGCCTCAGAAGATCACAACCTGGGGATAGGCATCATGCCGCAACCTCGGCTAGATAGGCTCCATGACATTCCAGCTCGATTCCCGACTTGAAGCCGATACGATCCCGATCGGCGACTTGCCCGTCTCTTCGGTCCTGCTCCTCGACGACGCCCGCTTTCCCTGGTTCGTGCTGGTGCCCCGTATCCCGGATGTCAGCGAGATCACGGATCTGTCGGAGGGGCACTACGCCCAGCTGGCCCAGGAGATCCGCATCGCAACCCGGGTGATGCTGGAGCTGTCCAAGCCCGACAAGGTGAATGTGGGCGCGCTCGGCAATATCGTGACGCAGCTTCATGTGCATGTCATCGGACGCTTCCGTTCCGATCCGGCCTGGCCCGGACCGGTCTGGGGCCATGGCACTCGCAAGCCCTATCCAGATCACGCGGCAACGGCCCTCATCGAGCGCGCCGCGACCCTCTTTGCGGAAGTCTGATTCCATGACGCGCCCCATCGGCTACATCACGAATCCTCTCGTCCGCCACAGCGCAGAGCGGGACCCGGAGGCTCTCGCCAACGCCGCGAAAGATCCGACGAGCGCTCTGGTGCTCTTGGCCGGGGACCAGCCGATCCTCCAGGCGGGAGACCCCGGAACAGGCCTTCTTCCCATCTCTGCCTTGAGCCGTTTGCCGTCTCGTAAGGAGCAGGTCTTCCTCGGGACCCTTCAGGACCGTCCCGTCATCGCGACCTTGGCCGCACCTGAGGCGGCGGAGCTGTTCCAGGACGATCCGACCTATACCGTCACGGATCTGAGATCGATCGCCGTTCGCGGCCTCGTGCCGGCGGAGGAACTCGGCATCCTCGCCATGGCGAAGTCCCTGCTCGACTGGCACAATCGCCATCGTTTCTGCGCCAATTGCGGAGCGCCGACGGCAGCCGCCCAGGCAGGCTTCCGCCGCGATTGCGCGGCCTGCAGCGCGCAGCATTTCCCCCGCACCGATCCGGTGGTGATCATGCTGGTCACCCGCGAAGACAAATGCCTCCTGGGCCGCCAGCCGCGTTTTGCCGAGAAGATGTATTCCTGCCTCGCAGGCTTCCTGGAGCCGGGCGAGACGATCGAGGATGCGGTGCGGCGCGAGACCTTCGAGGAGGCAGGCGTCCGGGTGAGCGGCGTTCGCTACATGGCCTCGCAGCCCTGGCCCTTCCCCTCGAACATCATGATCGGCTGCCATGCCGAGGCGATCAGCGAGGAGATCAACTTCGACCGCGAGGAGCTGGAGGACGCCCGCTGGTTTACTAAAGATGAGGTGAAGCAGATGCTGGAGGGCGCGCACGAGCATTTCGCAGCGCCCTCACCCATCGCCATCGCCAATCACCTCATCCGGGAGTGGGTGAAGGGTTGAAACTGATTTTGGGGTCATCCCGGACGGCATCAGCCGATCCGGACTTGATGAATTCCCTCCACGTCATGGCCGGCCTCGGAATTGATCCGAGGATCTTCCCGGCCATCCACGTCGTGGAAACACCGCAACGCCTCAAAGACGTGGATCCAGAACAAGTCCGGGGATGACGGTAGAGTATTGCCGCGCTTACGGATCCTGGCTTTCGCCGGGATGACAGTGCCAGATTCTGCAACCGAGCCCGGATCTTCGATGCGCTCCGTCCGGGATGACGCAGGGGCTACTCAGCTGCCTCTTTAATCTTCTCGCGGAACGGTGCTGCCGGATACACGCCGAGGATGCGGAATTCCCGGGAGAAGAAGTCGAGTTCCTCCAGGGCGCGCTTCAGATTTGCATCCTCCGGATGTCCATCGACCTCGGCGTAGAATTGGGTCGCCAGGAACTCGCCTTCGAGCATGTAGCTCTCAAGCTTCGTCATGTTGATGCCGTTCGTGGCGAAGCCGCCGAGCGCCTTGTAGAGCGCTGCGGGCAGGTTGCGCACGCGGAAGACGAAAGAAGTGACAGCTGGGCCGTTGCCGGTCGGCGCCCATTGCGGCGTCTTCGAGAGGATGACGAAACGGGTAGTGTTGTGGGCCTCGTCCTCCACGTCCTCGGCCAGGATCTTCAGGCCATAGATGCCGGCAGCCATGCGAGGAGCAAGCGACGCGCGGGTCGGGTCCTTCCACTCGGCGACCTGACGCGCGGAGCCTGCGGTGTCGCCTGCTACGTTTGCCTTCAACCCGAGCTTGCGGATGATCTTACGACACTGGCCTAGCGCGTGGACGTGGCTGTAGACGCTCTTGATCGTGCCGAGATCGGCCTCCGGCAGCGCCATGAGCTGGAAGTGAATAGGCAGGAAGTGCTCACCGATGATGTGAAGACCGGACGTTGGCAGAAGGTGGTGGATATCCGCCACCCGGCCCGCAATCGAGTTCTCGATCGGGATCATGGCGAGACCCGCCTGCCCCTCGGTCACGGCGGCGAAGGCATCCTCGAAGGTGGCGCAGGGCAGCACCTCCCAATCAGGATACATCTCCGAGCAGGCGATGTGGGAATTGGCCCCCGGCTCACCCTGGAATGAAATGACCTTCTTCATGCTGTCCTCCGGGCCGCGATGATCCCGCGGGCTCTGTCCAGATCGTGGGGGGTATCGACGCCGAGCGGCACATCGTCGACGACGATGGCATCGATCCGCATCCCGGCCTCTAGCGCCCGCAGCTGCTCCAGCTTCTCGCGAAGCTCCAGCGGTGAAGGCCGCAGGCCGACGAAGCGCTGCAGGGCCTTACGGCGATACGCATAGAGGCCGATGTGATGATAGAGCGGGCCGTCGCCATAAGGGGCCGTAGCCCTGGTAAAGTAGAGAGCGCGGAAACGGCCAGACGACACTTGAGCGCCGACCATCTTCACCACGTTGGGATTGGTCTTCTCCTCCTCGCGCTCGATCACGGCCACGAGGGTCGCGAGATCGACATCCGGATCGGCAAGAGGGGCGATCGAGGCGGCGATGATGCGCGGATCGATAGTCGGAAGGTCCCCCTGGACGTTCACGATGACATCGTGCCGTCCCTCCGGATCGATCTTTTCCACAGCCTCGAAGATCCGGTCGGAGCCGGAGGCGTGGTCTGCCCGGGTCAGGACGGCCTTGCCGTGAGCGCGGGCCACAACCTCGGCGATTTCAGGCGAGTCGGTGGCGACAACCACAGGCCCGATCCCGGCCTCCATGGCCCGGCGCCAGACATGCACGATCATGGGCTCGCCCGCGATATCGACAAGGGGCTTGTTCGGCAGGCGGGTGGCGGCAAGGCGGGCGGGGATGAGGACGAGGGGATCGGACATGGCGCAGTCTTTGAGGAAAAGCTGCGCGTCCTTAGCAAGGCAGGTCCTGTTTGTCATGCGCTCTGCGGCAATGGATTCAGGGACCTCCTCCCTTCCTCCGGCGTTTGGGATCGAAACTGCGACTAATGGAACGGCAAAACCTGAAAGAACCCCATTGTCAAAACCCCTTCACTACGGCTAAGCAACGCCGCGTATCCCGGGCATCCGCCCGCGGAGCCGTTCTGTTTGCGCTGGGTTTCGCCGTGCCAAGGCGAGGAGAGCCTAACCTATGAATATCGAGACCAATAAGATCGCGGGCGCCGTCTTCGGTACGCTTCTCTTCGTGGTCGGCGTCAATGTCATCGCCGGCGGCCTGTTCTCGCCTCACAAGCCTGCCGTTCCGGGCTATGACCTCCCGGGAGCCGAAGAGGCTGCTGCCGGTGGCGCAGGCGGTGCTCCGGCGGCTCCGGCCCAGCCCCTCCCCGTTCTCCTGGCCAGCGCCGATCCGGCGAAGGGCCAGGCCTCGGCCAAGAAATGCGCCTCCTGCCATACGTTCGAGAAGGGCGGCGCGAACAAGGTCGGCCCGAATCTCTATGGTGTCGTCGGTCGTCCGGTCGCCTCGCACGAAGGCTTCAACTATTCGGCAGCCCTGAAGGGCAAGGGCGGCGAGTGGACCTATGACACACTCTTCGCCTTCATCCACAATCCGAAGCAGACCGTTCCTGGCACGATCATGGCCTTTGCCGGCATCGCCCAGGACAAGGAGCGTGCCGATCTGCTGGCTTACCTGCGGACCCTGTCCGACAACCCGGCCCCGCTCCCGGCCCCGTAAGGCCGAGCAGAGACACAGAGTTTCAGCAAAGCCGGGCCTTGTGCCCGGCTTTTGTTTTGCCCACTCTCCCTTGCGTTCGCTCTCAAGCGCACAAAAATGTAACCTGACGACAGACGCCTCGTCCTTCAGGAGACGCCTTGTGATCCGTACCCTTCTGCCAAGCTTCCTGGCCGCCTGCCTTGCCTTCACCCCCCTCGCAGCCCAGGAAGCCCAATGGCGGCACGGTGCGGCCCTCCTCGGGGAGCCGAAATATCCTGCCGGCTTCAAGCAGTTCGACTATGTGAACCCGAGCGCTCCCAAGGGGGGCCTGGTTCGACTCGGAGCGCAAGGCACCTTTGACAGCTTCAACATCGTGGTCGCGGGCGTGAAGGGCTCTCCCGAACAGGGATTGAGCCTCGTCTACGAAACCTTGACCACCCCATCGTTTGACGAACCAAGTGCGGCTTATGGCCTGCTGGCGGAGGCTTTTTCGTATCCGGAGGATTTTTCCTCCGTCAGCTTCCGTCTGCGCCCGGAGGCCAAGTGGCACGATGGAAAGCCGGTGACGGCGGATGATGTCATCTTTTCGTTCGAGGCTTTGAAGGCCAACAGTCCGACTTATGCCTTCTACTACGCCAACGTCACCAAGGCAGAGAAGCTGGGCGAGCGCGAGGTCAAGTTCACCTTCAACGAGAAGGGCAATCGCGAGCTGCCGCAGATCATGGGGCAGCTCACCGTGTTGCCGAAGCACTGGTGGGAAGGCACGACCCCGGATGGACGCAAGCGCGATATCACGCAGACAACCCTCGAGCCACCGCTTGGCTCAGGCCCCTATCGCCTCAAAAACTTCGATACTGGTCGCAACGCGACCTACGAACGCGTGAAGGATTATTGGGGCTCCGACCTCAACGTGAATGTCGGACAAAACAATTTCGAAGAGATCCGATACGAATATTACCGCGATGCGACTGTGCTGCTGGAAGCCTTCAAGGCGGATCGCATCGATTTTCGCTCCGAGAACAGCGCTCGCAACTGGGCGACGGGGTATGACTTCCCGGCTCGCCATGAAGGTCGCGTCGTTCTTGAGGAATTCCCGCTCCGCGCATCCGGTGTCATGCAGGCTTTCGTGCTCAACCTGAGGCGCGACAAGTTCAAGGACGAGCGCGTGCGCCGCGCTTTCAATCTCGCCTTCCCGTTCGAAGAGCTCAACAAGACCGTCTTCTACGGCCTCTACGAGCGGGTCGGAAGCTACTTCCACGGGCTTGAACTTGCCTCATCAGGACTTCCGGAAGGCACGGAGCTGGAGATTCTGGAGGCCCTCCGAGACAAGGTTCCGCCATCGGTCTTCACGACGCCGTACAAGAACCCCGTCAACGACACGAACGAAGCGGTCCGCAACAACTTGCGCGAAGCGGACCGTCTCCTGCGCGAGGCCGGCTGGGAAGTCAAGAACGGCCGTCGCGTCAACGCGAAGGGCGAGCCCTTGAGTGTTGAGCTTCTGAGCAGTAGCCCCAATGAGGAGCGTGTCTTCCTGCCTTACAAGGCTGTTCTTGAACGCCTCGGCATTGGGGTGACGGTCCGGAGCGTCGACGATGTGCAATACACAAACCGGACCCGTTCTTTTGATTTCGACATCACCACTGGCCTGTGGGGACAATCCCTGTCACCCGGCAATGAGCAGCGCGAGTTCTGGGGCTCCCAAGCGGCGCAGCGCGAGGGCTCGCGTAATCTCGCTGGCATTGCCGATCCTGCGGTCGATGCTTTGATCGACAGGATCATCTTCGCCAAGGATCGTGAAGAGCTGGTTGCAGCCACAAAGGCCCTCGACCGTGTTCTGCTGGCGCACAATTACGTCGTGCCGCAATGGACGTCTCTGAAGCAGCGCACTGCTCGGTGGGACCGCTACAGCCATCCGGATGTGATGCCGCGTTACGCAGGCTCCGCCTTTCCTACCGTCTGGTGGTATGACGAGGCCAAAGCCGCAAAAACCGGAGCACCGCGATGAAGGATATCAGCCGCAGAACAATTCTTAAGGGCAGTGCTGCGGCAACCGCGCTATCCCTCATCCCACTCGGTGGCTTTGCGCAAGAGGGTGAAACGGAGACCCACGGCCTGTCCAGTTTCGGCGATCTAAAGTACGGACCCGACTTCAAGCACTTCGATTACGTCAATCCCGCTGCTCCGAAAGGCGGCGCGCTTGTGCTGCAGATCAAGCAGACTGGCGGCAACCAGAATTTCGATACGTTCAACACGCTCAACATCTATGTGCTGCGCGGTGATGGCGCAGCAGGCATGGGCAGCACCTTCGACACGCTGATGGCAGGTTCCGGGGATGAGCCGAACACGATGTATGGCCTTGCTGCCAGGAACGTGCGCGTCTCAGGCGACAAACTCACCTATCGGTTCGCCTTACGCCCGGAGGCCCGCTTTCATGACGGATCGAAGCTGACGGCACGCGATGCGGCCTTCTCGCTGATGATCCTGAAGGAAAAGGGACACCCGGTTTATCGCGCGATCCTCACGCAAATGGTCTCGGCGGAAGCAGAGGCGGAGGATGTGCTGCGCGTTCAGTTTTCGCCTCAGCGCAGCCGAGATCTCCATCTCGTCGTTGCGAGCATGCCGATCTTTTCGGAGCACTATTGGCAGGGCAAGGACTTCGAGGCCGCAACGCTCGAAGCTCCGCTAGGCTCAGGCTCCTACAAGGTAAGCCGCTTCGAGCAGGGGCGCTTCATCGAATTCGAGCGCGTACCCGACTACTGGGCGAGGGACCTGCCCGTGAATGTGGGGCAGAACAATTTCGACCGTGTGCGCTATGAATATTTCCGCGACCGCACTGTGGCCTTTGAAGCCTTCAAGAACGGCACGTTGAACTACCATGAGGAAGCAACCTCACGCACATGGTCGACAGGCTATGATTTCCCGGCTGTGCGCGAAGGGCGCGTGAAGCGCGAGGAGTTGCCCAGCAATTCTCCTGCGGCGATCCAGGGCTGGTATTTCAATACAAGGCTCGAAACCTTCAAGGATCCTCGCATTCGCCAGGCCATCGGCCTTGCCTTCGATTTCGAATGGACGAACGCCAACATCATGTTCGGCGCCTATCGCCGGACCACGTCCTTTTTCGAAAACTCCGACATGAAGGCAACCGGCCTGCCCTCACCTGAGGAACTCATGCTGTTGGAGCCCTTCCGCGAGAAATTGCCGCCTGCCGTATTCGGAGAGCCCTATGTTCCGCCCGTCTCGGACGGCTCGGGGCAGGATCGGCAATTGCTGCGCCGGGCTGACGAACTTCTGCGTCAGGCCGGCTGCAAACGTGAGGGCGGCGTTCTCAAGCTGCCCAATGGCCAACCCTTGACCATTGAATTCCTCGACTTCCAGAACTCCCTTCAGCCGCACACGCAGCCCTTCCAGTCCAATCTGAAACGTTTGGGCATCGATGCTCGCTCTCGCATCGTAGATGCGGCACAGTACCAGCAGCGCATGAACGAGTACGACTTCGGCATGGCAAGCCGTGCTCTCGTCGGAGTCACGACGCCGGGCGACGATCTGCGCGTGGTGTACGGCTCCCAGGCGGCCAAGACTCCGGGCGGGCAGAACATCGCCGGCATCGACCACCCTGCCGTCGATGCTCTGATCGAGAAGATCGGCAATGCGGCAACCCGGCAGGAGTTGAACATCGCATGCCGGGCCCTGGACCGGGTGCTTCGGGCAGGCCATTATTGGGTGCCCATGTGGTTCAAGGCCAGCGACTGGATTGCCTATTGGGACCAGTTCTCCCGCCCCGAGACGAAGCCGCGCTTCAGTTCGGGCGCGCCCGGAACCTGGTGGTATGATGCCGAGAAGGCCAAGCGGATCGGACGAGGATAAGGTTTGAATACAGCTTTGACGACAAGAGCCGCTGCGGGCACGCCCCGCCTGCTACTGCGCCTCGAGGGCCTGGTGCTCCTGGCGGCAGCCACATGGGCTTTTTCTCAGACCAGCCAGTCCTGGTGGCTCTATGCCGCTCTCTTCTTCGTGCCTGACGTGAGCTTTGCCGCCTATGCGACAGGCTCCAAGCCCGGCTCCATGGCCTACAGTGCCCTTCACTCCACGATTGGCCCTGCCATCCTGGGACTAGCCGGGCTTGCGTTCGGCTCGCTCCTGCTCCTCGGCGTCGCCGCCATTTGGGCCGCGCATGTCGGCTTCGACCGCGCTCTGGGCTATGGCCTGAAATACGCCACCGGCTTCAGCGACACCCATCTCGGCCGCATCGGCCGCAATCCTGCAGGCGCTTGATGCTGGCATATATCGCGCGTCGTCTCCTCCTCATGATTCCGACGATCCTCGGGATCATGCTCATCTCCTTCGTCATCATCCAATTCGCTCCCGGCGGCCCTGTGGAGCGCATCATCGCGCAGCTTCAGGGGCAGGATTCGAGCGCCACATCGCGTATCTCCGGTGGTGGCGGCGATGTCGGCGGCGCAAGCCAAGCTCAAGGCGGGGGCACGGCAGATGCCTCGTCCTCACGCTATCGTGGCGCGCAGGGTCTCGACCCGCAATTCATCAAGCAGCTGGAAGCGCAGTTCGGCTTCGACAAGCCGGCCCATGAGCGCTTCTTCAAGATGCTGTGGGATTATGCGCGCTTCGATTTCGGCAAGAGCTATTTCCGCGATATCTCGGTGCTGGAACTCATCAAGGAGAAACTGCCAGTCTCCATCAGCCTGGGCCTCTGGATGACGCTTCTGTCCTATGCCATCTCGATACCGCTTGGCATCAAGAAAGCGGTCAACGATGGCTCCGCTTTCGATATCTGGACCTCGGCCATTGTCATCATCGGCTATGCGATTCCGGGGTTCCTTTTCGCGATCCTGCTGATCGTTCTTCTTGCGGGCGGCTCCTTCTGGCAGATCTTTCCACTGCGCGGGCTCACCTCCGAGGGCTGGGCCCTCATGCCGTGGTACATGCAGATTGCTGATTACTTCTGGCATCTGGTGCTGCCCATCACCGCCATGGCGCTCGGCGCATTCGCCACCTCGACGCTGCTGACCAAGAACTCGTTTCTCGATGAAATCCGCAAGCAATACGTGCTCACCGCACGCATGAAGGGTCTGTCGGAGCGACAGGTGCTCTATGGCCACGTCTTCCGCAACGCGATGCTGATCGTGATCGCAGGCTTTCCGGGAGCCTTCATCGGCGCGTTCTTTGCAGGCTCGCTGCTGATCGAGACGATCTTCTCCCTCGATGGGCTTGGCCTTCTCTCCTTCGAGTCCATCGTGAACCGCGACTATCCGGTGGTCTTCGCCAATCTCTACATTTTCTCGCTGCTGGGCCTGCTGGTGAACCTGATCTCCGATCTCACCTATACCTGGATCGATCCGCGGATCGATTTCGAGACGCGGGAGGCGTGAGATGATGTCGTCATGCTCTTTTGTCGTTCCTCCCCAGTGCAATCGCGCTTCCGTCATGCCCGGCCTTGTGCCGGGTTTCCACGTCTTGGGGCTCCACGTTTCCAAGGCGTGGATGGCCGGGTCAGGCCCGGCCATGACGATGGCGAGGGAGGCGTGAGATGAACGAGAACGTTCCCGTTGCCTCTCCAGCCGCCGCACCCGTCGCGCCGGCCCTACCGCGCCAAGGCTTCATTAAGCTCTCGCCGCTCAACCGGCGGCGGCTGCAGAACTTCAGGGCGAACCGCCGCGGCTATTGGTCGCTCTGGATCTTCATGGTCCTGTTCGTGTTGAGCCTGTTCGCGGAGTTCATCGCGAACGACAAGCCGATCCTCGCCTCCTACAAGGGCGAGCTTCTCTATCCTGCCTTCGTCGACTACCCGGAAGAAAAATTCGGCGGCTTCCTGGCACAGACCGACTACCGCGATCCCGTGATTGCGAAGGAGATTCAAGATAACGGGTGGCTGCTCTGGGCGCCGATCCGCTTCTCCTACAGCACGCATAATCTCGACCTTCCTGTCCCTGCCCCTGCTCCGCCAACGTGGGTGCTTAGCGACGAGCAATGCCGCCCCATCGCGGAACGCAACGGCGGCACGGGCTGCAAGGACATCGAGTGGAACTGGCTCGGCACCGACGACCAGGGCCGCGACGTCGTGGCCCGCCTCATCTACGGCTTTCGCATCTCCGTCCTGTTCGGCCTGATTCTGGCCGGCATATCCTCCCTCATCGGCATCCTCGCGGGTGCGGTGCAGGGTTATTATGGGGGCTGGATCGATCTCATCGCGCAACGCTTCATCGAGATCTGGACCGCCATTCCCTCGCTTTATCTCCTCATCATCATCTCGGCGATCATCACACCGAGTTTCTTCGTGCTGCTCGGCATTCTTCTGCTCTTCTCGTGGGTCTCGCTGGTGGGCGTCGTACGCGCCGAATTCCTGCGCGCGAGAAACTTCGAATATGTGCGCGCCGCGCGGGCTCTGGGCCTGTCGAATACCACCATCATGTTCAAGCATCTCCTGCCGAATGCGATGGTGGCGACGCTCACCTTCATGCCCTTCATCATCAACGGCTCGATCACGACGCTGACCTCCCTCGATTTCCTCGGGTTTGGCCTGCCGCCGGGTTCGCCCTCGCTCGGCGAGCTGCTGGCGCAAGGCAAGGCGAATCTTCAGGCGCCGTGGCTCGGTCTTGCCGGATTCTTCGTGATCGCCCTCATGCTCAGCCTTCTCATCTTCGTCGGCGAGGCGGTGCGTGACGCCTTCGATCCGAGAAAGACCTTCCGATGACAGAGCCTCTGCTTTCCGTCCAAGATCTCTCGGTCGCGTTCCGCCAGGGCGAGCGCGACATGCTGGCGGTGGATCGCGTGTCGTTCGATATCAAGCCGGGCGAGACGGTGGCGCTGGTGGGCGAGTCCGGCTCCGGCAAGTCGGTCTCGGCTCTCTCGATCCTGAAACTCCTGCCCTACCCGTCCGCGCATCACCCCTCCGGGCGCATTCTCTTCAAGGGCAAGGACCTGATCGGGCGAAGCGAGGACGAGATGCGTCGGGTGCGCGGCGACGACATCACCATGGTGTTCCAGGAGCCGATGACCTCGCTCAATCCGCTCCACACCATTGACCGCCAGATCGGCGAGATCCTCAAACTCCATCGTGGCCTCTCGGACAAAGAGACGCGAGCACGCACACTGGAGCTGTTGCAGCTCGTCGGCATCCGCGATGCGGAGAGTCGTCTGAATGCCTATCCGCACCAGCTCTCGGGCGGTCAGCGCCAGCGTGTCATGATTGCCATGGCACTCGCCAACGAGCCTGACCTCTTCATCGCCGACGAGCCGACCACTGCCCTCGACGTGACGGTGCAGGCCCAGATCCTGAAGCTTCTCGCGGAGCTGAAGGCACGACTCGGCATGTCCATGCTCTTCATCACGCACGATCTCGGCATCGTGCGAAAGATCGCCGACCGCGTCTGCGTCATGCTCGACGGCAAGATCGTTGAACAAGGCACGGTCTCTGAGGTCTTCGGCCATCCGCAGCATCCTTATACGCAGAGGCTTCTGGCGGCCGAGCCGAAAGGCCGCGCCAACCCCGTGCCTGCGAATGCTCCGACCATCGTCGAGGCAGGGCCGATCAAGGTCTGGTTTCCGATCAAACGTGGTTTCCTCCAGAAAACCGTCGGCCACGTGAAGGCCGTGGACAGCGTTTCCGTTCGCGTTCGAAAGGGCGAGACGGTGGGCGTCGTCGGCGAGTCGGGATCCGGCAAAACGACGCTGGGCCTCGCTATCTTGCGCCTCGTTCAGTCCGAAGGCCCCATCGTGTTTCTCGGCAACCGGATCGACGGCCTGCGCGCGCGGGAAATCCGCCCGATGCGCAAGGATCTTCAAGTGGTCTTCCAGGACCCTTACGGCTCTCTCTCACCGCGCATGTCCGTTGCCGAGATCGTGGAAGAAGGCCTGCTCGTCCAGGACAAAGACCTCTCCTACTCCCAGCGTCGTGATGTGGTGGCGCGGGCCCTGCACGATGTGGGCCTCGACCCTGCCACCATGGACCGCTACCCCCATGAATTCTCCGGCGGCCAGCGTCAGCGCATCGCGATTGCCCGCGCCATGGCGCTGGAACCGCAATTCATCATGCTGGACGAGCCGACCTCCGCCCTGGACATGTCGGTGCAGGCGCAGATTGTCGAACTGCTGCGTGATCTTCAGAAGCGGCGGGATCTCGCCTATATGTTCATCAGCCACGACCTGAAGGTGGTTCGCGCGCTCGCCAATCATGTGGTGGTGATGCAGAACGGCAAGGTCGTTGAGGAAGGGCCTGCAGAGAATATTTTCGCTGCACCTCAGACGGATTATACGCGGGCTCTCTTCGCGGCCGCCTTCAACCTGGAGACGGTTGGGGCCAACGCGGTCAGGCAGTGACGCTCAATATCAAGATCATGCACGCTCACCATCATCATCCAGCGGGCCACGCTCCTCACGGCCATCACCATGGGCATTCTCGTGAGGTTGGCCACGGCCGCGCTTTCGCCATCGGCATTGCGCTGAATCTCACCTTCGTCGTCATTGAAGCAGGATACGGCTTCATTGCGGATTCCATGGCGCTTCTGTCGGATGCCGGTCATAACCTCAGCGATGTGCTGGGGCTGACCATCGCCTGGGGTGCTGCGATCCTCGCAAAGCGCGGCGCGTCGGAACGCTTCACCTATGGCCTGCGTTCCAGTTCCATTCTAGCAGCGTTGTTGAATGCTCTGCTGCTGATGGTGGCGATCGGCGGCATCATATGGGAATCGGTGCAGCGCTTGATCGAGCCTGCGCCGGTGGCTGCCGGCACGATGATGATCGTGGCTGGCATCGGCATCGTCGTGAACGGCTTTACCGCTTTTCTCTTCATGAGCGGCCATCACGACCTCAACATCCGCGGCGCATTTCTGCACATGGTGGCGGATGCCGCCGTTTCCCTCGGTGTCGTGCTCGGCGGCCTGGCCATTCTCTGGACCGACGCCAACTGGATTGACCCGGTGCTGAGCCTGATCATCGCCGCCGTCATCATCTGGGGCACCTGGGGTTTGCTTAAGCAATCGCTCAGGTTGTCCCTTCATGGCGTGCCTCAGGGAATTGCGGTAGCGGAGGTGAGAGAAGCACTGGCCAAGCGCCCCGGCGTCGCCCGTGTTCACCATGTGCATGTCTGGGCCATCAGCACCACGCAGACAGCGCTCACAGCCCATCTGGTCATGCCCGGCGGGCACCCTGGAGACCACTTCCTGGCCGAGACCCAGCATGAGCTGAAGGAGCATTTCGGCATCAATCATGCGACGCTGCAGATCGAGATCCATGCGCCGGGTGCCCCCGATCACGGGCGGGAATGCCATCTTGATCACCGTGATCACGATCACGACCATCATCACGAGGGTCACACTCATGGGGGGCACTCCCATGGAACTCAAGGATCGCATCTTTCGCCGTGATGCCGTATCAGGCATGATTCGAATGGCTTGAAGGACTTGGGACACATGGCTCGCGCTCTCCTCATCGTTCTCGATTCCGTCGGCATCGGCGGGGCCGAAGATGCAGATGCTTACGGCGATGTCGGCACCGACACTGTCGGCCACATTGCCGAGGCTTGCGCTGAAGGTCGCGGCGACCGGGCGAGGCTGCGACAGGGGCCGCTCCACCTGCCCCATCTGTCGGCTTTGGGCTTAGGACTTGCCTGCGAAGCCTCCACGGGCCGCCTGCCGCCGAACCTTGCCCCTCAGGGCGCGCTGAAGGGGGCCTGGGGATACGGGGTCGAGACGTCGAAGGGCAAAGATACGCCATCCGGCCATTGGGAGATCGCCGGCGTTCCGGTGACCTTCGACTGGGGCTATTTCCCCAACAGGGAGCCGACTTTCCCGGATAAGCTCACCGCTGCGCTGATCGAGCGCGCAGGCCTTCCCGGCATTCTCGGCGACAAGCACGCGTCCGGCACCGCCATCATCGACGAGTTCGGCGCGGAGCATATGCGGACGGGGAAGCCGATCTGCTACACCTCTGTCGACAGCGTGCTGCAGATCGCCGCGCATGAGGAAACCTTTGGCCTGGAAAAGCTCTATGAGCTGTGCCGCATCGGGCGTGAGCTCTGCGACGAATACAAGATCGGTCGCGTGATCGCACGCCCCTTCGCCGGCTCCCCGGAGACAGGCTTCAAGCGCACGGGAAACCGCAAGGATTTCGCAACGCCGCCACCGTCGGATACCATTCTCGACACGCTGACGAAAGCGGGTCACGCTGTTGTGACCGTCGGCAAGATCGGCGACATCTTCGCTCATCGCAGCACCGGCAAAGAGGTGAAGCCGAACGGTAACGATGCGTGCCTCTCCGCCGCGATCGACGCGATGAAGACGCTGCCCGAGGGCGGCTTCGTCTTTGCGAATCTCGTCGATTTCGACAGCGAATTCGGCCATCGGCGGGACATCCCGGGCTACGCTGCAGCTCTCGAAGCCTTCGACAGGCGCGTGCCGGAAATCGAGGCTGTGCTAAGCCAGGGCGATCTCGTCATCATCACGGCCGACCATGGCAACGATCCCTCCTGGCATGGCACAGACCACACCCGTGAACATGTGCCGATCCTCTGCTTCGGACCTGCTGTGAAGCTTGGCAGTGTGGGGCGACGGGAGAGCTTTGCCGATATTGGTGCGAGCGTCCTGGCCCATCTGGGCCTGAAGCCTGCGGGCAAGGGCTCATCCTGGATCTAAGCGCGACGGCGCGACAACCTTAAGGCGTTGACGTCAGCGCAACTTTGGCCCAGTCTTCCATGGATCGTAAGGAGACTTTCCTGACGATCGTTGGGGGAGTCTTCCCGTTCTCGCGTGGAAGATCATTCATGAGCACGCCCAACCGCTCGACCCATATCCGGCTCACCTCGCATCCCGAGCCGAACGCCGGCACCATCAAGCATCCGATCAAATGGGGCGCGAAAGACCCAAGGGAGCGCGGGCCTATCATCGGTACCGTTACGAACCCGGGCGACCGCAACGTCATCGGCGCGCATGGCGGCTCCTATTCGCTCTACCGGGCTCTGGCGATCTCGGCTCGCGCACTCAATCCACTCACGCGTCCAGACCTCCACAACACACATCCCACCGCCGATATCGGCCCGCATCCGCAATGGTTCGAGCCGGGCAAGATCGTGTCGCTCGACCCCTGGGGCCACCTGGTCGGACAGGTCTATGCGGATGAGATCGCAGGCGGTCTCGATATTCGCCCGAGCATCGCGGTCACGAAGGCGCGCCTCAACATGCCCGAAATTCTCGCTGCCATGAGCGGGAAACGGCTGAAGGCCGATGGCGGGTTCCTGCACGAATCCGGCGATATCTCGGTGACGAAGATCGCCGTCGATCCCGTGTGGTATCTGCCCGGCATCGCAGAACGTTTCGGCTGCACGGAAGGACAGTTGCGCCGCACGTTGTTCGAGCAAACCGGCGGTATGTTCCCGGAACTCGTGACGCGCCCCGACATGAGCGTGTTTCTGCCACCCATCGGCAACACGACCGTTTATGTGATTGGAGACGTGGCGCGTTTGAGCGATCCGAGGACACGCATCGCCTGCCGCGTGCACGACGAGTGCAATGGCTCGGACGTGTTCGGCTCCGACATCTGCACATGTCGTCCTTACCTCGTGCACGGCATTGAGGAATGCGTGAAGGAGGCGCAGGCAGGAGGCGTCGGCGTGATCGCCTATAACCGCAAGGAAGGCCGCGCGCTCGGCGAGGTCACCAAATTCCTCGTCTACAATGCACGCAAGCGGCAGGAGGGTGGCGACTCCGCTGCCACCTACTTCGAGCGCACCGAATGCGTCGCGGGCGTGCAGGATGCGCGCTTCCAGCAGCTCATGCCCGATGTGCTGCACTGGCTCGGCATTCGCCGCATCGATCGGCTCATGTCCATGTCGAACATGAAATACGAAGCCATCACCGGCTCCAGCATCGAGGTGGTGGAACGGGTGCCCATCCCGGCAGAGTTGGTGCCGCCGGATGCTCAGGTGGAGATCGAAGCCAAGAAGGCCGCCGGCTACTACACGCCGGATGGCGCGCCCGATGCGGCGGAGCTGGACAAGGTGAAGGGCCGGGATCTCGAGCGCTTTTAACCTTCTCCACAACCGGCTGGGCTCGAGAGTGCTGGCCAGAACGAGACTATGCTATCGCTCTTATCTCAAGAGCCCTGGAGCCCTGCGTGACGGACCAGCCCAATTCTTCTCCCGAGACCGAAGCCGCCCGCAAGCTCCTGACCGCTGCGGCGGTGCGCGAGCGGTCGCATCAACTGCTGGAAGCAGGTCTCGAAGGCCGCTTGCAGCATTTCACGGTCGATCTCGGCCGCCTGGAAGCCTGCGCCGAGGAGGTGGTGGCCACGATCCACGAGGCCTACCCTTCTCTCGAGATCCCCTTCCACGCCCGCTGGCGTCATTTCTCGGCAGGAGGGCATGGCCGCTGGGATGCGGTGATGCATGGGGCGCCCTGGACAAATGCCGGCGAGATGGCGCGCTCGGCTTTCGACTTGGCAATCGTCTCCGTGCTGCTCGATGCGGGAGCGGGTCCGCAATGGCGCTATCAGGAAGGCCGCACGGGCGAAACTTATGCTCGCTCAGAAGGCTTGGCCGTCGCGAGCTTCGACATGTTCGTGAGCGGCGCCTTCTCCAGCAGGCCCGAGGACCCCTTCCGCGTCGATGCGGATGTGCTGATGGGGCTGACAGCGGAGGATCTGGCCGAGGGCTTCCAGGTTTCGGCCGACAACCCGCTCGTTGGTCTTGAAGGCCGAGCCGCCCTTCTCAACCGCCTGGGTCGTGTTGTGGCCACGAACCCGGATATCTTCGGACAGGTAGACGATCCCCGCCCCGGCGGCCTCGTCGACGTGCTTGCGGCCACGGCCGAAGACGATGCCATCAAGGCCACCTCGATCCTGGAGGCACTGCTTAGCCATCTCGGGCCCATCTGGCCCGGCCGGATCACCATGGGCGGCATCGATCTCGGCGATACCTGGCGCCACCCGCTGGTGGCGACCTCCGATGTCACGAAAGGGCTCATCCCCTTCCATAAGCTGTCTCAATGGCTCTCTTATTCGCTCATCGAGCCCCTGGAATGGGCCGGCTACACTGTCACCGATATCAACGGGCTCACAGGCCTGCCGGAATACCGCAACGGAGGGCTTTTCCTCGATATGGGGGTCATCGGCCTCAAGAACCCGGATGAGGCCAAACAATCACACGCGGTGGATTCCCCTCTCGTCGTAGAGTGGCGGGCCTTGACGGTTGCCCTTTTGGACCGCATTGCCGATCCGATCCGTGCCCGGCTTAAATTGACCGCCGAGGACTTTCCCCTCGCGAAGGTGCTCGAAGGAGGAACCTGGGCGACAGGGCGCAGATTGGCCAAGGAGAAGCGTGGCGACGGCTCGCCGCCTCTCAGCATTATCAGTGACGGAACGGTGTTTTGATGAATCAGCATACGACGACCAAGAGAGGAAAGAGCATGGAAGGCGTGACGGTGGTCGATCATCCGCTGGTTCAGCACAAGCTGACCCTGATGCGGGACAAGCAGCGTTCGACGAAAGGCTTCCGTCAGCTCCTCAACGAAATTGGCATGCTCCTCTGCTATGAGGTCACCCGCAACCTGCCCATGGAGCGGATCGAGATCGAGACGCCGCTGACCACGATGGAAGGCGTTCAGATCGCCGGCAAGAAGCTGGTCTTCGCCCCCATTCTGCGCGCTGGCGTCGGCTTCCTTGACGGCATGCTCACCCTCGTTCCCGCCGCTCGCGTGGCCCATATCGGCCTCTATCGTGATCCGGAATCGCTCCAGGCGGTGGAATACTATTTCAAGGCTCCGTCCGACCTCGCTGACCGCATGGTGCTGGTGCTCGATCCGATGCTTGCCACCGCCAACTCGGCCGTGGCCGCCATCGAGCGCCTGAAGGAGCGTGGCGCGAAGGACCTTCGCTTCGTCTGCCTGCTCGCGGCGCCTGAGGGCATCGAACGCCTGCGCAGCGCTCATCCGGACGTGCATATCTGGACAGCGGCCGTTGATGAGAAGCTCAACGACCACGGCTATATCGTGCCGGGTCTGGGTGACGCCGGCGACCGTATGTATGGAACGCGCTAAAAGCTAACGCTGTTAGCGCTGTGACTCTGCGAAACATGGATTAGGGCCTTGCGCTTCATTGTTGCCGACTGGGGAACGACCCGCTTTCGTGGCTATCTGATCGAGGACGAAACCATTCTCGATCAGGTCTCGTCGGATGAGGGCGTTTCCGCCCTGCAAAAGGGCCAACACCGCGACGTTTTCTTGAAGCATTGCGGGCACTGGCTCGATGTCGAGCCGAATGCCCCGGTGCTGCTCGTCGGCATGGTCGGCAGCCGCGAAGGCTGGGTGGAAGCACCCTATGCCTCCTGCCCTGCAGGCCCGGCTGAGATCGCGCAAGCGTTGATACCGGTCGATCTCGCCGATGGCCGCAAGGCCCACATCATTCCCGGCCTTTTTTGCGAGCCTGCTCCCGGCGCAGCCGACGTGATGCGTGGCGAGGAAACACTGGCGCTGGGCGCTGGGGTCGAGAATGGCCTCGTCTGCTCGGCTGGCACGCATCCCAAATGGATCCTGATGCGCGACGGGCGCATCGAACGCTTCGCCACCTACCTGACAGGCGAGATGTATGCGCTGCTGCGCGAGCACTCCATGGTCGGACGCGCCGCCACGGAGCCTTCTGATCAAAAGGGCTTTGACATGGGCCTCGATGCGGCAGAGCGCAATGGCGGCGCTGACGGCACAGCGCGCGTGGGCCTGCTCCATCTGCTCTTCGGTGCGCGAGCCGCCGTGGTTTCAGGGCGCATGGCGAGCAATCTGCTGACGCCTTATCTCTCCGGCCTCCTCACAGGCGATGAGATCAACGGCGCTCTTGCGCAATTCGGACGTCCTGCCTCCGTCACCATTCTCGCTGATCAAGCCCGCGCGGATCTTTATGCGCACGCGCTCGCGCGCCACGGCATCAAGACGGAACTCAAGAACCCTAAGCAGGCGCTGCTTGCCGGCCTAGCGCGGATCGTGCGCCAGCATTCTCAGAGCTAAGCGCTCAACTCCCACTCAGGTCAAAGCTCATGCCTCATCCTCTCCTTGCCACGTCTACTGAGAACTCGCTTCCGATCTGGCTCGTGACAGAGAGCACGTGGAACACCGTTTCCGCGCAACTGCCGAAGGTGGCGCAAGGCTTTGCGAAGGCTCAGGGGTTCGAAGGAAAGACTGGAAGCCATTGCTTACTGCCAGACATGGACGGCAACCTGTTCGGCGTGGCCTTCGGCCTTGCTAATGACGACGCCAAGCGACGCGATCTTTTCGCCGTCGGTAAGCTGCCGACGATTCTGCCGGACGGCATCTATCGTTTCGAAACCGACGCACCGGATGCGACGCTTGCCGCGCTTGCATGGATCTTGGGCTCCTACAGCTTCACCCGGTATCGCAAGCGCAACGACAAATCCGTTCGCCTCGTCGTGCCGAAGGGCATCGATGCGGAAGAGGTGACGCGCATCGCCAATGCAGTCTTCCGCAGCCGCGATCTCGTCAACACCCCGACAAGCGATCTCGGACCGGACGGCATCGAGGCTGCCGCACGCCAGATTGCAGAGACCCATGGCGCAACCTTCGCCAGCATTGTCGGAGATGATCTGCTGAAGCAGAATTTTCCGATGATCCATGCGGTTGGCCGCGCCTCCGCGACGCCGCCGCGCCTAATCGACTTCACCTGGGGCAATGCGAATGCGCCGCGCATTACGCTTGTCGGCAAAGGCGTAGCCTTTGACACCGGCGGCCTCGACATCAAGCCGTCCTCCTCCATGCTGCTGATGCGCAAGGACATGGGTGGTGCTGCGGCAACGCTCGCGCTCGCAGACATGATCATGGGCGCGAAGCTTCCTGTGCGCCTGCGCGTGCTCATTCCCGCCGTCGAGAACTCGATCTCGAGCAATGCCTTCCGCCCTGGCGACATTCTCAACAGCCGAAAAGGCATCACGGTCGAGATCGGCAATACGGACGCAGAAGGCCGTCTCATTCTGGCCGATGCGCTGGCGCTGGCGGATGAGGAGAGGCCGGATCTCATCGTCGATTTCGCGACACTCACGGGCGCGGCCCGCGTGGCGCTCGGCCCCGAGCTTCCGCCTTTCTACACGGATGACGAGGATATCGCCGCCGAGATCACCCGCACCGGCATGGAAGTGAACGATCCCGTGTGGCGCATGCCGCTGTGGTCTCCCTACATGAGCCAGCTCGATTCGAAATACGCCGACATGAACAACACGGGCGGTCCCATGGCTGGCTCCATCACGGCAGCCCTCTTCCTGCACCGCTTCGTGTCCGAGGCCAAGGCGCATGTGCATTTCGACATCTTCGCCTGGAACAATTCCACTCGCCCTGCCCGCCCTGAAGGTGGCGAGGTCCAAGCCGCGCGCCTGATGTATGCCCTCCTGAAAAAGCGCTACGCTTCTTAAAGGATAGAGGCAGAGACAGGTTGCATCGTTCGGTACGAAGCCGAATAATACGGGTCCGTAACAAACGGTGCGGCCATGTCTGTCGAGTTGCGTGCTCTTCAACCCTTAAAACTCTGGCACGATGTGCACCTTGACCTCATGCACCAAGGCGGCGACCTCTCCTCCGGCCAGATCGCCATGCTGCCGACGATCTATCTCGACGCCCCCCACATACGGGGCGCGGTCTCGCCAAGAAACTCAATGTGACGAAGCCCGTCATCACGCGCGCTCGATAGCTTAGGCAAGCTCGACCTTGTCTGCCGTCGCCGGGATGAGGCGGATCGGCGCAACGTGATCATCCAGCGCACGGTCGCTGGCGCTTTGGCTGTGGAACGGCTAGGAGACACCATCACTGCCCGTGCCAAGGAGTTGCCTCGATGAGTTTCGACCGCCGCATTACCCCCTTCCGCGCCGATTTGGCCGATGAAAGACTGCGCGGTCAGGTCGAGGCCGAGCGCTTCACGAGCGGAACAGTAAAGCGCGTTACCGCCTCCTTCGCCCCCCTCCATCGCCATCCCTCGCGGGAAGCGCCCGTCGACACGCAGGCGATCTTCGGAGAGTCTGTCACCGTTTACGACGAGCATGAGGGCTGGGCCTGGGTGCAGTTGCACGACGACGGCTATGTGGGTTATCTGCCGAGTGTCGTGCTTGGCGAGTCTGGACTGCAGGCGACGCACAGGGTCGCGGCCATTCGCACTTTCATCTATCCGGGCCCCAACCTGAAGCTGCCCCACACGGACCTTCTGACCATGAACTCGAAGGTTTCCGTCGTGGGCACGCAGGGCGATTACGCACAGCTTGCCGATGGCGGTTGGGTCTATGCTGCCCACCTCGCCGCTGTCGATGCGCGTGAGGCTGATTATGTGAGCGTGGCCGTGCGCTTCCTGCACACGCCTTATCTCTGGGGTGGAAAGACAAGCCTCGGGATCGACTGCTCCGGTCTCGCGCAGACCGGTTTGACCGCAGCGGGCATCAAGGCGCCGCGTGACACCGACATGCAGGAGAGAGAGCTCGGCACTGCCATCGACGTGAAGCCCGACCTCGGCGGATTGCGCCGAGGCGACTTGGTATTCTGGAAAGGCCATGTAGGCCTGATGGTCGATGACACGAACTTCATTCACGCCACCGGCCACAGCATGACCGTGATGATCGAACCGCTGTCTGTCGCGGAGGAGCGCATCCGCCGGACGAGCTACGGCCCGATCAGCTCGATCAAGCGCCTGTAGTCTCCGATGAGCTATCTGCCCGATCTGTCCGTTCTGCTCGTGGCAGGTTTTGGGGTCTTTCTCATCGCCTTCATGAAGGGCGCCTTCGGCGGCGGGCTCGCCATTGTCGGCATCCCCGTTCTGTCGCTGGTGATGGACCCTATCAGCGCCGGAGCAGTGCTCGCGCCGCTCTTCGTGCTGATGGATGTGGCAGCGCTCTATTATTGGCGGCCGAGCACATGGTCGAAGATCGACTTAGCGCTGCTCCTCCCCGGTCTTGCCTGTGGCACGGCCATTGGCTTCCTGCTGTTGAAGGTAATCGACAGAAGCATGGTTGCCATCCTCATAGCCACCATCACCCTGGCTTTCACGGCATTGTGGTTTCGTGGTGGCGGCAGGATCGTGCAGCGGCCGCGCTCCAAGATCAAAGCCGTGATCGCAGGAACGGCATCGGGCGTTTCATCCATGATGGCGCATTCCGGCGGCCCGCCCCTCGCGATGTATCTTCTGCCGCTCGGGCTCCCCAAAGCTGTCTATGCCGGAACGAGCAGCAGTTTCTTTGCAGCAGGCAATCTGATGAAAGCTCTGCCGTGGCTGGCGCTTGCAAAACCAAGCACCGAGCTTTGGACACTGATGGGATTGTGCCTGCCAATCATCCCACTGGGTGTATGGGCCGGATACGCCTTGCATGAGCGCCTGGACCATAAGCAGCTCTACCGCCTCTGCTACGCCCTTCTCACCGTGACAGCATTCAAGCTGCTGTGGGATGGCATGCGTGGCTATGGGGTGTTCTAACACTCCACACCCTCAATAGCCCCGCACCCGATCCACCAGGTTCTCGAACGGCTCTCCTGCCTCGTGGCGCCGGATCTGGTTCGCGATGTAACGCACCGTCGCCTCGGGCTCGCTCGCAGCAGCGTTGTGCGGCGTGATCGTGACACGCGGATTCGTCCAGAGTGCGGAATCCTCCGGCAGCGGCTCCTTCTCGAACACATCGAGGGTTGCTGCTTTCAGCGTTCCGTCATCGAGGCACGCGAGAATGTCGGCTTCTACCTGCAAGCCGCCACGGCCCGCATTGATCAGGACAGGACCGCCAAGCCTGCCATCCTGCGCGAGCTTCTGAAACAGGCTGCGGTTGAGAATACCGCGCGTGTCGGGCGTAAGCGGGATGAGGCTCACCAGAATATCCGTGCATGCAAGAAATTCGTCGAGCCCGCTCTCACCCGAATAAACCTTGAAGCCCTCCACATTCTTCGGCGTGCGGCTCCAGCCAGCCACGTCGAAGCCCATCATCTTGAGCTTCAACGCAGCATCCTGCCCGAGCACGCCAAAGCCCATGATACCGACGCGCACATCCGCCGCAATCGGCGGCGAGCGATCCTGCTCCCAGCGTCTGGCGCGTTGAGCCGCAGCAAAGCGAGCATGATCGCGCAGATACATGAGGCAGTGCATCACCACGTATTCGCTCATGCGATGGGTGAGATCGTCCTGCGCCACACGCACGATCGGCGCGTCCGGAAGATCGGGATAGCCCATCAGGTGATCGACGCCGGCACCAAGTGAAAAGATAGCCTCGAGATTCGGCAGGTCGTCCAGACTTCCCGGCTTCGGTCCCCAGGTGGCTACATAGCGGATCTTGCTTCTGTCGAAATCCTCGCCCAGCACCACGATCTCGCGGCCTGGCAAGTGGCGCGTGAAGCGTTCGATCCAGGGCTGCGTTTCCCACGTGACGGCGACGAGCAGGCTCACGATTTCGCTCCAATGCGTTCGAGGATCAGCGTTTCAGGTGCAGCCTTCGCATCGCCCAGGGTATAGGCTGCGCGCACCATGCGTTCTGCGGCCTTGGCGGCTTCTTCGCTGCGCGCATGCACGACGGCGAGCGGGCGATTGGCATCGACCGTCTCACCGATCTCGGCAAGCTGGGTGAGGCCGACCGCGTGGTCGATCGGATCCTGCGGACGCCTGCGCCCGCCGCCGAGCGCAACAACTGCAACGCCCACATCGCGCGTGGCGATGCTCTGCACGATGCCGGAACGCTCCGCATAGATGGGGTGGATCACGGGTGCTGCTCGGAGATGCCCCCCGTGGTTCTCCAGGAAATCGGCAGGACCGCCGAGCGCCGTCACCATGCGCTGGAACACCTCAGCCGCCTTGCCGGAGGAAATCGCGTTCTCTATCTTCGCCCGCGCCTCATCGATATCAGCGGCGATCTTCCCGAGCACCAGCATCTCGGCGGAAAGCTCCACCGTCACCTCGTGGAACCGCTTCTCGCGACGACGACCTGTGAGGTAATCGACCGCATACGCCATCTCCACCGCATTGCCGGCGGCTGGAGCGAGAGGCTGATTCATGTCGGTGAGCAGAGCGCTTGTCGGCAGACCTGCGCCATTGGCAACCAGCACGAGGCTCTCGGCGAGCGCACGTGCATCCTTCGCATTATCCATGAACGCGCCGGAGCCGAACTTCACATCCATCACGAGGCCCTGAAGGCCAGCGGACAGTTTCTTTGAGAGAATGGATGCGGTGATGAGATCGATGGATTCCACCGTCGCCGTCACGTCGCGGATGGCATAGAGGCGCTTGTCCGCCGGTGCGAGGTCGGAGGTCTGGCCGATGATGGCGCAGCCGACCTCACGCGTGACACGACGGAAGGTGTCGATGTCAGGTTGCGTGACGTAGCCCGGAATGGAATCGAACTTGTCGAGCGTACCGCCCGTGTGGCCGAGACCGCGACCGGAAATCATCGGCACATAGCCGCCGCAGGCCGCAACAGCCGGACCGAGCGCCAGGCTCACCGTGTCGCCCACACCGCCGGTGGAGTGCTTGTCGAGCACAGGACCCGGCAGATCCCATTTCAGCACCTCGCCCGAATTCACCATGGCCCGCGTGAGTGCCACGCGCTCCGCCACGGAGAGGCCACGGAAGAAGATCGCCATGGCGAAGGAGGCGGCCTGACCTTCGGAGACATGGCCCGAGGTGAGACCCTGGATGAAGCTCTCGATCTCGGCGGCATCCAGCGTGTCGCCATTGCGCTTGCGACGGATGATTTCCTGCGGAAGATGGCTCATGTCAGTAAGCTCCGCTGGCGGCTTCGCCTGCACGCCCTTCGATGGCGGCAATCAGAGTGTCGTAGACACTGCTTGCGCCAATGCGGAAGGTCTGCGGCGTCGCCCAGCCCGGACCCATGATGCGATCGGCGAGATCGAGATAGATCTTCGCATCGGCAATAGTCCGAATTCCGCCCGAGGGTTTGAGACCCACATTGCGCCCGGATGCTTTGATCGCGTTGAGCATGATCTCCGCCGCTTCCGGAGTCGCGGAAACAGGTGTCTTGCCCGTCGAGGTCTTGATGAAATCGGCCCCGGCTCCGATAGAGAGACGGCTTGCCGTCTCGATCAGCTGCGCATCCTTCAGTTCACCGGTTTCAAGAATGACCTTGAGAAGCCGCCCCTGATCGACCAGATCGCGCACGGCTTCCACCATCTCCGCCGCAATCGTCAGATCACCACGACGAACAGCCTGATAAGGCACGACGAGATCGATCTCGTTCGCGCCATCGGAGAGAGCCTCCTGCACATCATCCGTGACTCGGTCCACTTCCTCACCGCCGGCGGGGAAGTTCACCACCGTTGCGATGCGGACAGGTGAACCTTTGAGGTTCTCCTGCGCGCGCTTCACGAACTGGGGCCACACGCAGACTGCGGCGACAGGACCGCGAGGATCGAGCGCTTTCTTGCAGAGCGCATCGACGGCCTGATCGGTGCAGGTGTCCGTCAGATCGGTAAGGTCAAGGCAGCGCAGGGCACGCTGGGCAATTTGCGCATCAGACATTTCTTAAAGCTCCGCGACGAAGGAACGGATGAGACGCTTGAACTTCTCAGAAGCTTCCGCCGCCATATCCTTGGTTTCCTGATGCGAGGGCGAAGCGCCTTCGATTCCGGCTGCGAGGTTGGTGACAACGGAGATCGCTGCAACCCTCAAGCCGTAATAACGCGCGAGGATCACTTCCGGCACTGTGGACATGCCGACGAGATCGCCACCGAGGACCTGCACCATCTTGATCTCGGCAGGCGTCTCGAAGCTCGGGCCGGAAAGCCATGCATAAACGCCCTCCGGCAGATCGATCCCGGTCTTCTTCGCGGCGCGCTGCAGAATCTTGCGCAGCGCAGGATCGTAAGCGTCCGTCAACGAGACGAAACGGCCTTCCGTGTGGTCGCGCAGAAGGGGATTCGCGCCGGAGAGATTGAGATGATCATAGATCGCAACGAGGCTGCCGGGGCGGATGGAGGCGCGCACGGAACCTGCGGCATTGGTCGCTACCAGAACCGGAATGCCGAGCTCCTTCATGAAGGCCACAGGCAGGCGCATCGCACCCGCATCGCCCGTCTCGTAATAATGCGCGCGGCCCTGGAACAGGAGAACGCGCTTGCCTTCGAGTTGACCTGCGACGAGCTTGCCTGCGTGGCCCGACACGCCGCTCCTCGGAAAGTGCGGAATGTCGGCATAAGCGAGGCTCACCGCGTCATTCACCTCCTCAACCAGGGTGCCGAGACCGGTACCGAGCACGAAGGCGGCGTCGAAGTGGCCATCGAAGCCGCGGGCGCGCACGAATTCGGCGGCCTCTTGAGCGTTCTGCTGCATGATCGTCTCTTATCTGTCCGTCAGGTTGTCGGGCCCGAACGAGAAGGGCAACAGCTCATCCAGGGTGAAACGCTTGCGGATGCCTTCAGGGCCCGCAATATGAATCTTCGTATCGGGCGCCGCGAATTCGCGAATGCGCTGGCGGCAACCGCCGCAGGGCGTGACGAGATGCTTGCCCTCGCCCATCACCACGATTTCACCGATGCGACGTCCACCGCCCGCAATCATCGCGGAGATGGCGCCGGCCTCCGCGCAGGAGCCAACGGGATAAGCTGCATTTTCCACGTTGCAGCCGGTGAAGATCTGTCCTTCAGGCGTGGCAATTGCAGCACCCACCTTGAATCGGGAGTAAGGCGTATAGGCCTTCGCCTGGATCGCCTTGGCCGCTTCGAAAAGCGTGTCGAGAGAAGTCATGATCAACGCTCCTTCAGATAGGGCACGCCCGCCGCACGCGGTGGAATAGCCCTGCCGATAACACCGGCGAGCAGGATCACCGTCATCAGATAAGGCAGCGCCTGAATGGCCTGTACCGGCACCTCGCCGATGCCGGGAATGAAAAGTCCCTGAAGCTGGTTGGCGACGGCATCGAGAAGGCCGAAGAGGAAGCAGGCTCCCAATGCAGGCCATGCGCGCCACTTGGCGAAGATGAGGGCGGCAAGCGCAATGAAGCCGCGGCCTGCGGTCATGTTGGGCAGGAAGCCTGCCGCCTGTCCGACAGAGAGATAAGTGCCGCCGATGCCGCAGAAGATTCCGCCGATGACGACGGCCGAGTAGCGCAGGCCTGTCACGGAGATACCTGCCGTATCGACCGCAGCCGGATTCTCACCAACAGCCCGCAGGCGAAGTCCGAAACGTGTGCGGCCCATGATGAACCACGTGAGCGGCACGGCGAGCAGAACCACATAGACGAGGGCCGAATGTCCCAAGAAGAGTCCGTCGAAACGCTGATCCCCTTCCAGCGGCGGCGTGCGTCCGCCCTGTCCGTACCAGGCATTGCCGACGATGGCGGTGAGGCCGGCAGCCAGCATGTTGATGGCAACGCCAGACACAATCTGGTTACCGCGCTGGCTGATGGAGGCAAAGCCGTGAATGAGGCCGAAGGCCACCGATGCGAAGATGCCGAAGACGAGGCCGATCCACGCCGAGCCGAAAACATAGGCGGCGGCTGCAGCAGCAAAGGCAGCCACAAGCATCTTTCCCTCAAGACCGATATCGACAACGCCGGAGCGCTCGGACCAGAGACCGGCCAAGCACGCGGCGAGGAGCGGAATGGATAGGCGCAGCGCCGAGTCGAAAATCGTTACGATGATACCGAAATCCATACTCATGCTCCCGCCAGTTTAGGACGTGACAGCAGCTGCGCCACGAGACGTCGGAAGAGACCATCCAGCGCGCCGGCAAACAGAATGATGATTCCGCCAATCACCACGACCATGTCGCGGGTGATGTTGGGCTGCTCGAAGGCCAGCTCCGCGCCACCCTGGTAGAGAATGCCGAACAGGAGCGAGGCGAGGATGATGCCGACTGGATGCGCACGCCCCATGAGCGCGACTGCAATGCCGACGAAGCCGTAGCCAGAAGTGAACTCCAGCAGGAGCCGATGCTGATAACCCATCAGCTCATTCACCGCGAGACCGCCTGCGAGTGCGCCGGACAGCACCATGGCAATGATCGTGATGCGCGCAGGAGAGATCCCGGCATAGATCGCGGCCATGGGATTGGAGCCCACCACACGGATCGCATAGCCGAGACGAGAGCGGTAGATGAGGAGCCAGATAAGATAGGCCGAGATCAGCGCCAGCACGAAGGTGAGATTAAGTTGCGACGACGGGATATCGATTCCGAATGCGGCGAACATCTCGTGCATGAAGGGAATGTAGGAGCCTTCCGGGAAGGCCCGCGTTTCCGGGTTCATCGATTGCGGCTCGCGCAGCACATTCACGAGGAGATACACGATCAGGACACTCGCGAGCCAATTGAACATGATCGTGGTGATCACGATGTGGCTTCCGCGCTTCGCCTGCAGATAGCCGGGCACAGCAGCCCAGGCTGCGCCAAAGGCGGCAGCCGCGATGATACCGATGGGAATAAG
Organism: Microvirga vignae; assembly: GCF_001017175.1. GTDB lineage: Bacteria > Pseudomonadota > Alphaproteobacteria > Rhizobiales > Beijerinckiaceae > Microvirga > Microvirga vignae. The sequence continues at coordinate 108,879 of NZ_LCYG01000014.1, forward strand.
AAGGAAGCCAGGCAGGAAGGTGAGATTGTTGAGCGCAAGCGCAATGCCCAAGCCCGCCAGCGTCGCCTGACCCTCGCCGCCGATGTTGAACAGGCCAGCATGATAGGCAACGGCGACCGCCAGTCCCACGAAGATGAAGTCGGTGGCATAGAACAAGGTGAAGCCCAAGCCTTCGCCAGTGCCGAGACTTCCCTGCAGCAGATAGCGCGTTGCCGTCAGCGGATTCTCGCCGATGCTGAGCACCACGAGGCCCGCGATCAGGAATGCGGCCGCGACAGAGATGGCGGGCACGAGAAACGTGTCGGCCCATTTGGGCATGTCGATAGGAGCACTCACGTTTGATGATCCGGCAGGAACAGGTGGCCCTGTTCGTCGAGAGGAAAGAAGGGATTCCAGGCCACCTCCCAGAGGTGCCCGTCAGGATCGGCGAAGTAGCCTGAATAGCCGCCCCAGAACACGTCCTGCAGCGGCTTCACGGCGTGAGCGCCAGCAGCGATGGCGCGGGCATAGACCTCATCGGCCTCCTGCTTGGAACGGGCATTATAGGCGAGCGAAAAGGCGGCGAAGCCGGTGGGCTTGTCCTCGACGCCTGCATCCTTGGCGAGGTCAGCCCGTCCGAAGAGTGCCAGCGCAAGGCCGTTCGCCTGAAAGAAAGCGACGCTCGGCTGACTGGCAGAAGATGCCTTCCAGCCCCATGCTTCATAGAAGGCGCGGGATTTTGTGAGATCCGCAACGCCGAGCGTAACGAGCGTCAATCGCGGCTGCATCAGGCGGCCTCATCGGTAACGCCGGCCATGAGCAAGCCCAAATCCTGCTCGTTCGTCTGGTCAGGCTTGCGCTCGCCGGTGATCCTGCCGCCGCACATGGTGAGGATGCGATCGGACAGATGCATGATCTCATCGAGTTCCACCGACACGAGCAGAATGCCCACTCCGACATCGCGCAGTGCGATGAGACGACGGTGGATGAACTCGATGGCACCGATATCGACGCCACGCGTCGGCTGGCCGACGAGGAGGACCTTCGGGTTGCGCTCGATCTCGCGCGCCAGCACGATCTTCTGCTGATTGCCGCCGGAGAAGTTCGATGTCTTCAGTCGTGGCGCGGGCGGGCGGACATCGTACTGCTCCATCTTCTTCGCGAGATCCGCGATGAGGCGGTCATGATCAAGAAGCGGCCCCCGCCCAAGCTGCGGCTCGTCCGAGAAGCCGAGAATGGCGCTCTCGAAAGCAGGAAAAGCGGGCACGAGGCCCATGCGCAGACGATCTTCCGGGACGTGCAGCAGGCCAAGCCCGCGCATGCGATGCGGATTGTGCTCCGAGAAGTGAATATCCTGCCCTTTGAGCCGGATGGACCCGAGCACAGGCTGACGCATGCCGGCGATCGCTTCCAGAAGCTCGCTCTGGCCGTTACCCGCAACGCCCGCGATGCCGACGATCTCGCCCGCATGAACGGTGAAGGACGCATTGGCGACACGCAGCACGCCCCGTGCATCGACAACGGAGAGATCGTCGACTTCGAGCACAGGAGCGCCAGGCGCCTTCTCGGTTTTTTCGACCCGAAGCAGAACACGACGTCCTACCATCAGCTCGGCAAGCTCCGGTGGCGACGTGTTCGCCGTCTCGACGGTAGCCACCATCTCGCCACGGCGCATGACCGAGACGCGATCCGTGATCGCCATGATCTCGCGCAGCTTATGCGTGATGAGAACAACGGTCTTGCCCTGTTGCTTCAGCGAGCGGAGCAGTTCGAACAACGCATCCGCTTCAGCGGGAGTGAGCACGGCGGTGGGCTCGTCGAGAATGAGAATGTTCGCGCCGCGATAGAGGGCTTTGAGAATTTCCACGCGTTGCTGGAGGCCAACGGACAACTCGCCAACGGTGGCGTCCACGTCGATTTCCAGGCCGTAATCGGTTGCGAGACGCGCAAGTTCCTTGCGCACCTTGGCCTCGCCCGCGCGCAGCATGGCGCCGCCTTCAGCGCCGAGCATCACGTTCTCGACCACGGTCAACGGCTCGACCAGCATGAAGTGCTGGTGAACCATGCCGATACCGGCTGCGATAGCATCGTTGGAGGAGCGGATCCGGGTGGGCGCTCCATTGACGCGGATATCGCCTGAATCGGCCTCGTAGAAGCCGTAGAGGATCGACATGAGGGTCGACTTGCCCGCACCATTCTCGCCGACGATGCCATGGATCGTGCCGCGCTCGACGGACAGGTTCACGTCCTTATTGGCATGAACGGCGCCGAAGCTCTTATTGATGGCGATGAGTTCAATGGCGGGAGACATCGGCCTCTAGGGGTTATCCAGCAAGGGAAAAGCGCGCGGATCTTATCGGAAAAAGCACAAACCTAAAAACGGAAACGGCCGCAGGCCCTCTTCACGAAAGCCTGCGGCCGGATGGATGCGTTATCTTACATCGGGCACTTGGAGTCCGACATGTAGTCGTGGACCTTGATGGTACCGGACTTGATGTCGGCTGCGGCCTTGTCCGCGGCGGCCTTCATGTCGGCGGTCACAAGCGACTTGTTGTGGTCGTCGAGCGCCCAAGCCACGCCGTCCTCAGCAAGGCCGAGAACCGAGAGGCCAGCCTTGAAGGTGCCCTTCTTGGCCTGATCGAAGGCGTTGTAGGTGGCGACATCCACGCGCTTGACCATGGAGGTCAGCACCTTGCCCGGATGCAGGGCGTTCTGGTTGGAGTCGACGCCAATGCCGAGCTTGCCGGCGTCAGCCGCAGCGCGCAGCACGCCCACGCCGGTGCCGCCAGCCGCATGATAGATCACGTCCGCGCCGCGGGAGATCTGGCCCTTGGCGAGTTCGCCGCCCTTCACCGGATCGTTCCAGGCAGCGCCGGTGGTGCCGGTCATGTTCTGGAACACTTCGGCGTCCTTGTTGGCGTACTTGACGCCCTGGACGTAGCCGCAGGCGAACTTGCGGATGAGCGGGATGTCCATGCCACCCACGAAACCGACCTTGCCGGATTTCGAAGCCTTGGCGGCCAGGAGGCCCACGAGGAACGAGCCCTCATGCTCCTTGAACACGATGGACTGCACGTTCGGCTTCTCGACGACGGCATCGATGATGGCGAACTTGGTGTTCGGAAACTCCTCAGCGACTTTCTTCAGAGCGGATTCCTGGCTGAAGCCGACGGCCACGATCGGCGAGAAGCCGTCACGGGCGAAGCGGCGCAGGGCCTGCTCGCGCTGGGCGTCGTTCTGCGGCTCGAAATCGCGGTAATCGGTGCCCGTGTCCTTCTTGAACTTCTCGGCACCCGTGTGAACGCCTTCGTTGAAGGATTTGTCGAACTTGCCGCCCAGATCGTAGACGACGGCTGGCTTGAAGGCCGCCTGCTGCGCAAAGGCAGCCGTGGCAGAGAAGGCGAGGCCCGCGAGTGCGAGGCCGAACTTGGTGACTGTCATCGGCATTGTTCCCTGTTTGACGCCGGATTGAGTGTCCGGTTGCCCCGTGACGATGGCATGGGAAGGGTCACAACGCCAAGGTCTCTGTCAAGCCGAGATGTTATTTTCCTTCAGGAATGGTTGATAGCTTCAGACCTGACGTTATGGTCCTTTCATGCCCCTGACACCCGACGAAATCGACCGCTACGCCCGCCACTTGGTCCTTCGGGACCTGGGAGGCCCCGGACAGTTGAAGCTCAAGGATGCGCGCGTGCTCGTGATCGGAGCTGGAGGCCTTGGAGCGCCTCTGATCCAGTATCTGGCAGCCGCCGGGGTCGGCACCATCGGCGTTGTGGACAACGACACCGTGTCCCTCTCCAATCTGCAGCGGCAGGTGATCCACGGAACGCCCGATATCGGGACTCTCAAAGTGGAGAGCGCAGCCAGGGCCATCCTGCACCTCAATCCTCACGTTACGGCAGAGCCTCATGACCTGCGGATCACCCCTGAGAACGCCCGCGACCTGATCCGCCGCTATGACATCGTCGCGGACGGATCGGACAATTTCGAAACCCGCTATGCGGTGTCGGATGCCTGTTTCTTCGAGAAAAAGCCGCTGGTCACGGCGGCGCTTGGTCAGTTCGATGGCTCTCTGACGACGATCAGGGCGCACGAAAACGGCCCGGATGGCAAACCCAATCCCACCTATCGGTGCCTGTTCCCATCCCCGCCTCCGCCGGGCGCCATTCCCACCTGCGCGGAAGCAGGCGTGCTCGGGGCGCTGGCAGGCGTCATGGGCAGCCTAATGGCGATGGAGGTGATCCGGGAGATCGTGGGTTTCGGAGAGAGCCTCGTGGGCCGGCTCCTGATGGTCGATGCACGCTCAATGCGCTTCGATACGGTCCGTTACCGGTGGGATGAGAACAACCCGCTAAATGGGTCTGAACAAGCGGCGTCCCGGATGGCATGAATCAATCCGAAGCACGGACTAGATGAGAGACCCGCCTCGTCATGCCCGGCCTCGTGCCGGGTATCCACGCCTTCGAAACGCGACGGTTCTTAAGACGTGGATGGCCGGGTCAAGCCCGGCCATGACGGAGGAGTTGTCGCGTCTTATTCTGAAGACGATCCCGGATCGCGGCAAAGCCGCGATCCGGGATGACGAGTTCTTATGAGCGCAGCACCGCGCCGGTCTTCTTGGAAACCTCGGCGACGATCTTGGCCGAGACGGCCTCGATTTCCACGTCGGTCAGAGTCTTTTCCGTAGGCTGGAGAGTGACGGCAATGGCTACGGACTTCTTGTCCGGGTCGATGCCGGTGCCCTCGTAGATGTCAAACACGTCGACACCTACGATTAGCTGACGCTCGGCACCTTGAGCCGCCTTCACGATATCGCCCGCCGCCACGTCGCGGCCAACCACGAAGGCGAAGTCGCGGGTGAGCGGCTGGAAGTCGGGCAGGTTCAGCTTCGGCTTCATCTTTGTGGGCTTAGCCTTCGGCGGCACAAGCGCATTGAGATTGAGCTCGAAGGCCACCAGCGGGCCCTTCAGGTCGAGGGCCTTCAGGATTTTCGGGTGAACCTCGCCGAAAGCGCCGACGATGTTCTTAGGACCAAACTGCAGCGTGCCCGAACGACCGGGGTGGAACCACGCCGGACCACCGGCGACGATCTGGAGACCGCCAGCCGGAATGCCGAGAGCCGCGAGCAGCGCCAGCACATCCGCCTTGGCGTCGAAGGCATCGACGCTCTTGGCTCCGCCATTCCAATGACGACCCACGCCCTCGGCACGCGCCGTGCCGCGCCGCACGGCGGCAGCCCTGATCGACTGGCCCTCAGGCTCGTCAGACGTGAAGGTCTGGCCGACTTCGAAGAGCGCCACATCGCCGAAGCCGCGATCCGCGTTGCGCTGGGCTGCCTTCAGCAGGCCCGGCAGAAGGCTCGGACGCATGTCGGAGAGTTCCGCCGCAATCGGGTTCGCGAGTGCAAGACGCGCATCACCACCGCCGAAGAGCTCGGCCTCTTGCCTCGAGATGAAGGACCAAGTGACAGCCTCCACCAAGCCGCGCACGGCGAGCGCACGGCGAGCCAGACGCGTGCGCTTCTGGATGAGCGTGAGGATCGGCTTTGCGACAGCAGCCTCAAGACGCGGCAGCGGCTGCGGCTCGATACGGTCGACACCGGCAATGCGGATGACTTCCTCGACCAGATCCGCCTTGCCCTCGACATCGGGACGCCAGGACGGCGGCGTGACATTCACGCGCTCGCCCAAGCCCTGAACCTGAAATCCGAGCTTCTTCAGGATCGCCTCGGATTCGGCAGGCTTCACATCAAGGCCCGACAGACGCGGAACTTCCGACCAGGGGAACTCGATGATGCGCGTGGCGTCCGGAACCTGACCGGCAACGACAGCTTCCGTCGGCTCGCCGCCGCAGAGATCGATGACCATCTTGGTCGCGAGATCGAGACCCGGCACCGTGAAGGCTGGATCGACGCCGCGCTCGAAGCGATAGCGCGCATCGGTGATGATGCCGTGCTTGCGGCCCGTCTGCGCGATGTTCAGCGGATCCCACAACGCTGATTCGATCAGCACATCTGTGGTGCCTTCATCCGAGCCGGAATGCTCGCCGCCCATGATGCCGGCGATGGATTCGACACCATTCTCATCGGCGATCACCACGGTGCCGGGATCGAGCTTGTAGGTGCGACCATCAAGCGCCAGCACCTCTTCGCCATCCTTCGCGCGGCGGACGGTAAGATTGCCTTTCACCTTCCCGGCGTCGAACACGTGGAGCGGACGACCACGATCGAAGGTGATGTAATTGGTGATGTCGACGAGCGCGTTGATCGGGCGGAGGCCGATGGAGAGCAGACGACGCTGCATCCATTCCGGCGACGGACCGTTCTTCACGCCGCGCACGAGACGAAGCGCGAAGGTCGGGCAGAGATGCGCATCCTCGGCAGAGAAGTCGAGCGTCACCGAAACCGGGCACGCCCCCTTTCCCTGAATGGCCGGAACATCGCCGCCCTTCAAGGTACCGAGCCCGGCAGCCGCGAGATCGCGCGCGATGCCGAAGATCGAGGTGCAATCGGGCCGGTTCGGCGTGAGGTTGATCTCGATCACCGGATCGTCGAGGCCCGCATAAGCCGCGTAAGCAACGCCCACCGGCGCATCCTCGGGCAACTCGATGATGCCGTCGTGATCGTCGGAGATCTCAAGCTCCGCCGCCGAACACAGCATGCCCGCGCTCTCGACGCCGCGAATGGTACCGATTCCAAGCGTGATGTTCTTGCCCGGAATGTAGGTGCCGGGAGGCGCGAACACGCTCTTCATGCCGGTGCGGGCGTTCGGCGCACCGCAGACGACCTGGATCGGATTGCCTTCGCCCGGATCGACCATGCACACGCGAAGCCTGTCGGCGTTGGGGTGCTGCTCGGCGGAGATCACATAGGCGATCGTGTAGGGCGCCAGCGTCTTCGCCTTGTCCTCCACGCCTTCGACCTCGAGGCCGATGCGCGTGAGCGTTTCCACGATCTCGTCGAGGGACGCCGTGGTGTCGAGATGATCCTTGAGCCAGGAGAGGGTGAATTTCATGGGTGCTCTCCTCCTTTACGCAGTCAGGCCGCTGACGAGGGACGGGATGTCGAGCGAGCGGAAACCGTAATGGTTCAACCAGCGCACATCGGCCTCGAAGAACGGACGCAGGTCCGGCATGCCGTATTTCAGCATCGCGATGCGGTCGATGCCCATGCCCCAGGCAAAGCCCTGGTACTCATCGGGATCGAGCCCACAATTGCGCAGCACATTCGGATGGACCATGCCGCAGCCGAGAATTTCGAGCCAATCCTCGCCCTCGCCGAAGCGGATCTCACCGCCTTTGCGCGAGCACTGGATGTCGACCTCGGCCGACGGCTCCGTGAAGGGGAAGAAGGAGGGGCGGAAGCGCATCTTCACCTGGTCGACCTCGAAGAAGGCCTTGCAGAACTCTTCGAGAATCCACTTCAGGTGCGCAATGTTGGCCGACTTATCGATGACGAGGCCCTCCACCTGATGGAACATCGGCGTGTGGGTCTGGTCCGAGTCATGACGATAGGTCCGGCCCGGGATGATCACGCGGATCGGCGGCTTCTGCCCCGTCATCGTGCGGATTTGCACCGGCGAGGTGTGCGTGCGCAACACCTTGCGCTCGCCCTTCTCGTCAGGGGCGAGGAAGAAGGTGTCGTGCATCTCGCGGGCCGGGTGACCTTCCGGGAAGTTGAGTGCCGTGAAGTTGAGATAATCCGTCTCGATATCCGGCCCCTCGGCGACGGAGAAACCCATATCGGCGAAGATCGCCGTCAGTTCCTCGATCACCTGGCTGATCGGGTGGATGCGGCCGCGCGATTCCGGCGCTTCAGGCACAGGCAGCGTCACGTCGATGCGCTCGGCGGCAAGACGCGCCTCAAGAGCGGCCTCGGCAAGCGTCTCTTTCTTCGCGGCGATTGCGGTCTGCACCTTGTCGCGCAGGCCGTTGATGAGCGGGCCGCGTTCTTTCCGCTCCTCGGGCGTCATGGCGCCGAGGGTTTTCAGAAGTTCGGAGACGGAGCCCTTCTTGCCGAGGGCGGACACACGCACGGATTCGAGAGCCGCTTCGTCGCCGGCGGCTTCGACCTGGGAGAGCAGGTCACGTTCGAGTTGATTGAGATCGGTCATCGGTCCCTTGCCAGATGCAAGCGCTTTGAGTGAGGCGCGGCGCGGGAACCGTCAAGTCGTCCGAGCCGCGAAGTGGCAACCGACAGCCCATTTAAGCCGTCAGCGCGGGTGGTCTCGGAGAAGGGGGAGTAAGGCGGCACGGCTGAAACCTTTCAGCCGTGCCAGTGCCGAAGTCTATCCTCAGGCGGCCTGCTGTGGCAGGGCGGCCTTGGCGCGCTCCACATAGGCAGCGAAAGCAGCCGGCTCGTGGATGGCCAGTTCGGACAGGACCTTGCGATCGACCTCGATCCCAGCCTTGCCGAGACCGTCAATAAATCGGGAATAGGTCAGGCCATGCAGGCGGACTGCAGCGTTGAGGCGCTGGATCCAGAGAGCGCGGAAGGTGCGCTTCTTGTTGCGACGGTCGCGAGTGGCATATTGCATGCTCTTCTCGACCGCCTGCTTGGCGATGCGGATCGTGTTCTTGCGGCGGCCATAGAAGCCTTTGGCAGCCTTGAAAACCTTCTTATGCTTGGCGTGGGCGGTAACGCCCCGTTTGACGCGGGCCATGGGAAAACTCCTTCAAAATCAGGGATGTGGTGGAAGACCGCCTTAGCCGTTCGGCAGGAAGTACTTCTTCACGTTGTAGGCGTCGCCCTCGAACAGCGTCGTGGTGCCGCGCAGGTTGCGGATCTGCTTGTTGGACCGCTTGATCATCCCGTGACGTTTGCCGGCCTGGGCGTAAACGACCTTGCCGGTGCCAGTGATCTTGAAGCGCTTCTTCGCGCCGGATTTCGTCTTCAGCTTGGGCATTTGGCTCTCCTTTGGTCAGGCCTTTGGAGCGGCTTGAACCGCCTTTCAGGCCCAGTATTGCTGCTGTGAGCAAAACGAACCGCCACGGCAGCCCTAACAGCCGGGCGGTTCGATGAAGGGCGGCTTATGACAGAAGCCCGCCCAAAAAGCAATGGCCGCCGGAAACCCGACGGCCATGAAATTTGCCTGGAACTCGAATCTCTTAACGGGGCGCCAGGACCATGACGACCTGACGGCCTTCGAAGTTGGGCTCCTGCTCGACCTTGGCGAGATCGCCCACATCGGCCTTCACGCGCTCGAGAACTTTGAGGCCCAGATCCTGGTGCGCCATCTCGCGGCCGCGGAAGCGCAGGGTGATCTTCACCTTGTTGCCTTCCTCGAAGAAGCCCTTCATGGCCTTCATCTTGACGTCGTAATCGTGATCGTCGATGCCCGGGCGCAGCTTGATTTCCTTGACCTCGACGGTCTTCTGCTTCTTGCGCGCCTCGGCGGCCTTCTTCTGCTCCAGGAAGCGGAATTTGCCGTAATCCAGGATCTTGCAGACCGGAGGATTCGCGTTCGGCGAGATTTCCACCAAGTCGAGGCCAGCGTCCTCAGCGACGCGCAAGGCATCGAAGAAGGGCATCACGCCCCGATTGTGTCCGGTGTCATCGATCAGCTGAACTTCGCGGACGCCGCGAATGTCACGGTTGGCGCGCGGGCCTTCTTTCTGCGGCACCGGCAAGGGTCTCATGGGACGGCGAATGGCTCTTATCTCCTGTTTAAGGGCTCAGTCGAGGCGGGAGACTTTTTGGGAAAGCCTCTGCAGCATGCTCAACGTTGCCGAGAATGAACTGACATTTCGCTCAAAACAGCGGGAAGTCAACTTGTTCTGTTGGCTGACCAGCTATCCAGAAGCGCGGAATACACATTGAGTGTGCTCGAAACCATGCGTTCGAGCGAGAAATGCCGCTCCACATGGGCTCTCGCCCGAGTGCCCAAAGCGATTCTGGCGCTGGCACCCAGATTCAGCGCGGCCCCGACAGCTTCCGCAAGGGCATCGGCATCGCCGGCCGGCACCCGCCAGCCCGTCCGCTCCTGTGGCTGGACCGCAGGAGGAGCCAGAACCGTCTCCGGCACCGCTCCGAGATCCGAGACCACCACCGGGGTGCCCATCGCCTGGGCTTCCACCGCCGAGCGGCCGAAGGCCTCGGGCTCGGTCGAAGGCACCGTGACCACGGCAGCCGCCAGGAAGGCCGCTGGCATGTCCGTGCAATGGCCGACCCGGCGCACGATCCCCTTGAGGCGCTTGGCCTCGATCAGGCTGTCGAGTTCCTTCACATAGGAATCGCGCCCCTGCGGATCGCCTGCGAGGATATAGGCAACGTCCGTCACGCCTGCATCACGCAGCTTGGCGGCGGCCTCGATCAGGACCTTCTGCCCCTTCCAGCCCGTCAGGCGGGCAGCGAGCAGCACCACGCGCTCATGCGGCGCGACATCCCAGGCCTTCCTTAAGGACTCAATCCGCTCGGGCGCCACGGTGGACGGCGAGAACTTCAGGAAATCCGTTCCCCGGTAGATCACCCCGATCCGGTCGGCGGTGTGAGGATATTGCGAGCGGATCAGGTTGCTCGTGTATTGCGAGTTCGCGATGACCACATCACCGCGTGCCATGACCGAGTTGTAGAGCACCTTCACCGAAGAGCGGCCGGAATAACTGCCGTGATAGGTGGTCACGAACGGAATGTTGAGGCTGCGGGCGGCGCCGAGCGCCACCCAGGCCGGAGCCCGGGACCGGGCATGGATCAGCGAGACCTTCTCCTTGTGGCAGATCCCGGCGAGCTTGCGCACATTGAGGAGCATGGAGAAGGGATTCTTCGTCGCTGCTGGAAAAGGAATCCAGATACCGCCTTTGGCCTGAAGCTCGCCCACAAGGCGTCCGCCCTCGGTCGCTACCAGCGCCCGCGCGCCCGCATGGACGAGCCCCTCGGCGATATCCACCGTGGTACGCTCCGCCCCACCGGCCTCAAGCTCCGGAACGATCTGCAGGATGGTTCGGCCTGCGAGAGGATGAATGTTGGATGACGGGAAAGCTGCTCCTCCGCCGGGTCGCGCTGAAAAACTCACCGATGTAAGAGCCTTCTCGAATAGGATGACAGAATCGTTATGAACCCTTGCTTCAAAGCAGTTGAGGACAGGTTAACCATGCAGCAAAGCGTCACAGTCGGAGAAGGCGCCGATGAGCGCCGGATTGCCGTGCTCCATCGGGAGGGCAAGGGCCCTCCGGCGGTCTGGATCGGCGGCTTCAAGTCCGACATGCGGGCGACCAAGGCAACAGCCATCGATTCCTGGGCCGAACGGAAAGGTCGCGCGTGCTTGCGCTTCGACTACAGCGGCCATGGCGAATCCGGGGGCGACTTCGAACAGGGCACCATCTCCCGGTGGCTGGAGGAGGCGCTCGCTGTCATGGGACAGTTCCTCAAGGAGCGCCCCATTCTGGTAGGCTCCTCGATGGGAGGATGGATTTCCCTCCTCGCAGCGCGTCATCTGCTGGAAAAGCGTCCCGCCCTCGCACCGGCGGGCATCGTTCTCATCGCACCTGCCACCGACATGACGGAAAAGCTGATGTGGGGCCGCTTTCCCGAGGACATCCGGCGGGCGGTCGCGGAGACCGGCGTCTATTATCGCCCCTCGGCCTATTCGGAAGATCCCTATCCAATCACCAGGAAGCTGATCGAGGACGGACGTCACCACCTTCTTCTCGACAAGCCGATCCAGACCGGCTGCCCGGTCCACATCCTGCAAGGCATGGAAGACCCGGACGTGCCGTGGAACCACGCACTCGAACTCATGGAGCACCTGCCAGGCGACAGTGTCTCGCTGACCCTTATCAAGGATGGGGATCACCGCCTGTCGCGGGACGAGGATCTGGAACGGCTGATCGGTGCGATCGAGGCGATTGCCTAAACGCTGAAGGCGAGGTGAGCCTTAATGCAGGCTCACCGTGGTCAGATCATGCGCCCAGGCATTGGCAACCGCTGCATCGCGGGTATCGGTCAGCACGATGGGCTCGCCGCTGGCGGACAGAAGGGCGAAGAGGTTCATCCCAGGCTGCAGCTTCGGAGCCTGCGGGAAGAGCCGCGCCACATCGTCGGAACGCAGCGGTTTCACATAGGCCATCTCGCCGAGGCCCAGATTAGCCAGCTCAGCCACATCCAAAGGCCGACCGGCATGATTGTTGGTGTCGTGGTTCATGGCCATCTCCTTGATGCGGAATGCCGTCACACCTTGTCCGAGGCGATGATGTTGATCTTGCGGACGATCCGCTCCGGCTCGGGCCGGACCAGATCGATCGACAACAGGCCGTTGGACAGATCGGCACCCAGAACCTCCATGCCGTCAACAAGGAGGAAGGTGCGCTGAAATTGACGGGCGGCGATGCCGCGATGAAGGAAGTGCCTGGTCTTGTCGTCGGACTGACGTCCCCGGATGACGAGTTGGTTCTCTTCCAGGGTCACTTCCAGCTGATCCTGGGTAAATCCAGCGACAGCCAGGGTGATGCGCAGACGCTCGGGAGCGCGCTCGGTGCGGGGCAAACGCTCGATATTATAGGGAGGGTAGCCATCTCCGGCTGCTTTCGCGACCCGGTCGAGCGCCTGCTCGATCTCGTCGAAGCCCAACAGAAACGGATGCCCAAACGGCGACTGACGCGACATGTTCGAAGCCCAAGGTTAGAGGCACTTCGGTTGAGTGTGAGCCCGCTCATGCGGCACTCACGCAGCCTGATTAAGGCCGCTGTCAGCAATATGGATATGGTTCTCAGACCGATCAAGACCCCCTGCCAAGCCCCCTCGGAAGGGAACGCCAGAAGGGTAAACGGCCTCCTGCCCTACCCCGCAAGATACGCCATTCGGCTGCCTATTCTCGCTTATGATCAAGGCTACCGTCCGACAGGAGCGACGGCATGACCAAAACTATGCGGCCCCGCTGGGCCAGCGGCGGCCTCTACGAATCTTACGTTGGACGCTGGAGCCGATTGGTGGCCCGGGAATTCCTCGTTTGGCTGAATGCCCCGTCTGGTCTCGACTGGCTCGATGTGGGCTGCGGCACCGGCGCTCTGATGGAGGCGATTGCCGTACGATGCGCTCCCAAACACCTTACCGGGATCGATGCTTCCGAGGGCTTTTTGGAATTCGCTCGCCAGCGGTTGGGAGATCATAGTGTCGAACTGCAGCAGGCTGACGCGCAGAGCCTGCCTTTCACAGATTCCGCGTTCGACCGAGTTGTCTCCGGCCTCATGTTGAATTTCGTGCCGGATAAAGGGCGCACCGCCGCGGAGATGGCACGCATCACGCGCTCCGGCGGCGAGGTGGCGCTTTATGTCTGGGACTATACCGGCGGCATGGAGATGATGCGCCGGTTCTGGGACGCGGCGGCGGATCTGAACCCGCATGCCCGTGATCTGCAGGAAAATTGGCATGCAGCGTTCTGCCAGCCGGAGCCGCTCCACCAGCTTCTGGAAAAGGTGAGGTTAGACCATGTCGAGGTCCGCGCCATCGACGTGCCCACCATCTTCCGCGACTTCGACGATTACTGGACCCCCTTCCTCGGAGGCCAGTCGCCGGCGCCGGCCTATTGCATGTCGCTCACCGAAGAGCATCGCCTGGCGCTGCGGGAGAGGCTGCGTGAAATCCTTCCCCCGCAACCGGATAGCAGCATTCACCTCACAGCCCGCGCCTGGGCCGTGAGGGGCCGCAAACGCTAGCTGGTCTCAGACCTGGCTACGCCACCAAGCGACCTGCTCGGCCACGCGAACCGGCGAGGTGCCGCCAAAGCTCGTGCGGGAGCGGACGGAGTTCTCGACACCCAGCACGTCATAGATGCCCTTGTGGATCTTCGGCTCGACAGCCTGCATCACCTCGAGCGGCAGCTCTTCGAAGCTGCAACCGCGCTTTTCAGCCTCGGAAACGATGCGGCCCGTGACATGGTGGGCATCGCGGAAGGGAATGTTGAGGCTGCGCACGAGCCAGTCGGCGAGGTCGGTGGCCGTGGAGAATCCGGCTCCGGCAACCGCCGCCATCCGTTCCGGCACGGGCTCCAGATCCTGGATCATACCAGTGGTGGCGGCGAGCACGATCTCGAGCGTGTCGGCGGCATCGAAGAGCGGCTCCTTATCCTCCTGCATGTCCTTCGCATAGGCGAGCGGCAGGCCTTTCATGACGGTGAGCAGCGAAACGAGCGAGCCGATCACGCGGCCGGTCTTGCCGCGCACGAGCTCCGCCGCATCAGGATTGCGCTTCTGCGGCATCATGCTGGAACCGGTGGTCCAGCGGTCGGGGAGCTTTACGAAGCCGAAGGGAGCCGACATCCAGATGATGGTCTCTTCCGCAAGCCGCGACAGGTGCATGGCGCAGATCGAGGCGGCGGCCATGAATTCCAGCAGGCTGTCACGGTCGGACACGGTGTCGAGCGAATTGCGGGTCGGGCCGTCGAATCCCAGCGCCTTCGCCGTCATATGCCTGTCGATGGGGAAGGACGTGCCGGCAAGCGCGCCTGCACCCAGCGGGCATTCGTTCAGGCGCTTGCGGGAGTCGCGGAACCGGCTGCGGTCGCGGCCGAACATTTCCACATAGGCCATGAGGTGATGACCGAAGGTCACCGGTTGGGCACTCTGCAGATGGGTAAAGCCCGGCATCACGGTAGCGGCATGCGCCTCCGCCTTGTCGAGCAGCGCCTTGATCAGGTTGGTGAGCTGCTCCTCGGCCCGGTCATGGGCCTCGCGCACCCAGAGGCGCGTATCGGTAGCCACCTGGTCGTTGCGGCTGCGGGCCGTGTGGAGGCGCGCCGCCGGATCGCCGATGATCTCGCGAAGCCTGCTCTCCACGTTCATATGGATGTCTTCAAGCGCCGTCGAGAAGGTGAAGTTGCCTGACTCAATTTCACCGAGCACCCGCTGCAACCCCTGATGGATTGCATCCCGGTCGCTCTCGGCGATGATGCCTTGCTTCGCCAGCATGGCGCTGTGGGCAATGGAGCCCTGGACGTCCTGCGCATACAGGCGCTTGTCGAAGTCGATGGAAGCGTTGATCGCTTCCATGAGCGCGCTCGGCGAGGACGAGAACCGCCCACCCCACATGGTGTTGGCACCGGACTTCTTGGCTTCTTCGGACACTGTGTTTCACCCAGGATTTAAGCTCTGCAAGCCTTTGCCATATGTCACGCGCCAAGGCAAAGCCGCAACGATGATGCACGTGCATTAAGCACATTGCGCAATGTTTGCCAGTTTAAAACCAGTTGCTAGACTCGACAGCTTTTGTGTGATTTGCATTCATGTTGGCGCAACAACAAGCGCTCCAGCGCTGTAAGGGAATGGCCAATGAAGCGACTTCCGAAATTTTTCCTATCCGCAGCCTTGGTTGCCACGATGGCGACCTCCTTCTCCGCCGTGCAGGCGGCAACCCCGCCGGACACTCTGGTCCATGCCTGGCAGATCGACGACATCATCTCGCTCGACCCGGCTGAAATCTTCGAGTTCAGTTCGTCGGAAATCGCAGGCAACACCTACGAGCGCCTGATCAACTACGACATCAAGGACGTCTCGAAGATCTACGGTGAGGTGGCCGAGTCCTGGACCGTCTCCGACGATGGCAAGACCTACACCTTCAAGATCCGCCAGAACAAGAAATTCGCCTCGGGCAATCCGCTCACTGCCGAGGACGTGGTGTTCTCGCTGCAGCGTGCCGTGATCCTTGACAAGTCGCCGGCCTTCATCCTCGGCCAGTTCGGCTTCGACAAGAACAACGTCAAGGACAAGATCAAGCAGACCGGTCCTTACGAGTTCACCATGGAGACGGATAAGGCCTACGCGCCGACTTTCGTCCTCTACTGCCTGACCTCGACCGTTGCCTCCATCGTTGACAAGAAACTGACGATGCAGAACGAGAAGGACGGCGATCTGGGCTACAACTGGCTCAAGACGCATTATGCCGGCTCCGGTCCGTTCTCGATCCGCGACTGGAAGGCGAACGAAGTCGTCGTCCTGGAGCGTAACCCGAACTACGAGAAGAAGGCGCCGCTCGCACGCGTGATCTACCGCCACATCAAGGAGACGGCGACCCAGCGCCTGCTGCTCGAGAAGGGTGACGTGGACATCGCCCGCAACCTGAACCCGGAAGAGATCGCCGCCGTATCCAAGAACCCGGACATCAAGGTCGATTCCGCACCCAAGGGAACGGTCTGGTACCTCGGCCTCAACCAGAAGAACCCGAACCTCGCCAAGCCCGAGGTGCGCAAGGCCCTGAAGTATCTCGTCGATTATGCGGCCATCGCCGACACCATCATGAAGTACAAGGGCGAGGTCCATCAGGCCTTCCTGCCCAAGGGCTATCTCGGCGCAATCAACGACAATCCCTACAAGCTCGACGTCGCCAAGGCGAAGGATCTCCTGGCCCAGGCGGGCCTGAAGGACGGCTTCAGCGTCACGATGGACACGACCTCCAGGCCCGAGACCACGGGCATCGCGCAGGCGATTCAGTCGACCTTCGCTCAGGCTGGCGTGAAGCTGGAGCTCATCCCCGGCGACAACAAGCAGACCCTCACCAAGTATCGCGCCCGTCAGCATGACATCTATATCGGCGAATGGGGTTCCGATTATCAGGACCCGAACTCCAATGCCGATACTTTCGCTGCGAACGACGACAACTCGGACAACGCCAAGGCCAAGCCGCTTGCATGGCGCAATGCCTGGGATCCGGGCCCGCTGACCGCCAAGACCCGCGCCGCCGTGATGGAGCGCGATGCCGAGAAGCGCGCCCAGATGTATGAGGAACTGCAGAAGGCGGTTCTCGACGACGGTCCTTTCGTGATCTTCCTGCAGAAGATCGAAGT
Source organism: Microvirga vignae (assembly GCF_001017175.1). Classification (GTDB taxonomy): domain Bacteria; phylum Pseudomonadota; class Alphaproteobacteria; order Rhizobiales; family Beijerinckiaceae; genus Microvirga; species Microvirga vignae. The sequence goes on from NZ_LCYG01000014.1 coordinate 125,627, forward strand.
GGCTGCAGAACGCAAGAACGTCGACGGTTTCGTGATGGGACCGTCCTTCGACACCAACAGCGTGGCACAGGCCAAGAAGAACTAATCTTTCGATGGCATCATCAATCGCGAACGGAGGCGGAGGGCACGATGCCCTCCGCTTCTACCTTACAAAGACCGCTCAGTTTGTTTTTGTGTTGGCGACGACCCTTCTCGGTCTTGTTGCCGTCACCTTCTTCATCGGCCGTATCGTTCCCATCGACCCGGTTCTCGCCATCGTTGGCGATCGCGCCCCTCCCGCGGTTTATGCGCGCGTTCGGCAGGAGCTCGGTCTCGATCTTCCGCTCATTCAGCAATTCTGGATTTATCTGAGGAAGGCCGTCACCGGCGATTTTGGTAATTCGGTTCTCACCACCAATCCGGTGATGACGGATATCGCCAATACTTTTCCGGCGACTTTCGAGCTGGCGACGCTTGGCACCCTCATCGGCACGCTCATCGGCATTCCGCTCGGCGTTCTCGCCGCCGTGAAGCGCGGCAGCCTGATCGATCAGTTCGTGCGCTTCATCGGGCTCGCCGGCTATTCCATTCCGATCTTCTGGCTCGGCCTCATGAGCCTGCTGCTGTTCTATGCCAAGCTCGGCTGGGTCCCCGGACCGGGACGGATCGACGTAACCTATTCCTATCTCTACACGCCGGTCACGAACATCGTGCTGCTCGACACCGCCATGCAAGGCCAATGGGATGCGTTCTGGGATGCTGTCTCGCACATCATCCTGCCCGCATGTCTCCTCGGATATTTCTCGCTTGCCTATATCAGCCGCATGACACGCTCCTTCATGCTCAACGAGCTGGCGCAGGAATATGTGATTGCAGCGCGCGTGAAGGGCCTATCCGAAATGCGCGTGATCTGGCGCCACGCCCTGCGCAATGCCGCCGTGCCGCTCGTCACCGTGATCGCGCTGTCCTACGCGAACCTGCTCGAAGGCTCGGTTCTTACCGAGACCGTGTTCGCATGGCCGGGGCTTGGCCAATACATCACCAACTCCCTGCAGAATGCCGACATGAATGCGGTGCTGGGCGGAACACTCGTGATCGGCACCGTGTTCGTGCTGCTCAATCTCGTGTCCGACCTGCTCTATCGTCTGCTCGATCCGAGGACCCGCTGATGGCTGGCGCCCCTCCCCTTCCTCAACCTTCCGGCCTGCGGGCTTGGCTCCTCTCCGCCGAACCGAACTCCCGCTGGCAGGCGCGTCTTGGCCGCGGCTATCTCGGCTGGCGCTCGTTCACCAAGAATCCACTTGCCGTGCTGGGCCTCGGCATCGTGGTACTGCTGCTCTTCGTTGCACTCTTCGCTGATTTTATTGCGCCCTATTCGCCTGTGATCGGCGGGGATCTGCGTACGCAGCGTCTCCTGCCGCCAAGCGAGACCTTCTGGCTCGGCACGGACGATCAGGCGCGGGATATCTTCTCGCGCATTATCTATGGCTCGCGCATCACGCTTTTCGTGATCGTGCTGGTGTCGATCATTGCAACGCCCATCGGCCTGCTGGTCGGCACCGTCTCCGGTTATCTCGGTGGTTGGGTTGATACGGTGCTGATGCGTATCACCGACATCTTCCTCGCCTTCCCGCGCCTCGTCCTGGCCCTGGCCTTCGTGGCGGCGCTGGGCCCCGGCATCGAGAACGCCGTCATCGCCATTGCGATCACCTCCTGGCCACCCTATGCACGTATCGCGCGCGCCGAGACTCTGATGATCCGCAACAGCGACTTCATCGCGGCCGTGAAGCTCCAGGGTGCTTCGACGCCGCGCATCATCTTCGGCCACGTGGTGCCGCTCTGCATCTCCTCGCTGATCGTGCGCGTGACGCTCGACATGGCCGGAATCATCCTGACGGCGGCGGGCCTCGGCTTCTTGGGACTTGGCGCGCAACCGCCGTCGCCGGAATGGGGCGCGATGGTCGCTACCGGTCGCAACTATCTCATCGATCAATGGTGGGTCGCCGCCATGCCTGGCCTTGCGATCTTCGTGGTGAGCCTCGGCTTCAACCTGCTGGGTGATGGCTTGCGTGACGTGCTCGATCCGAAGGCTGCGAAATGATGAAGCCGCTTCTCGAAGTCGAAGACCTCCGCGTCCGTTTTCACCTGCGCACAGGCACCATCGAGGCGGTGCGCGGCGTGTCGTTCCAGCTTGGCCGCGAGCGGCTCGGCATCGTCGGCGAGTCCGGATCGGGCAAGTCGCAGACGGGCCGCGCCATCCTCGGCCTCACGCCTCCTCCCGGCGAGGTCACGGCCAAGCGCCTGGCCTTCGACGGGATCGATCTGCAGACTGCCTCCAAGCGCACTTTGCGCGAGATGCGCGGCGGGCGCATCAGCATGGTCATGCAGGACCCGAAGTATTCGCTGAATCCGGTCATGACCATCGGCGAGCAGATCATCGAGGCCTATCAGGCGCATGCCAAGACAGGCCGTGCGGAGGCGCGCGACAAGGCTCTTGCCATGCTGGAAGCGGTGAAAATGCGCGATCCGCAACGCGTCTTCTCGCTCTACCCGCACGAGGTCTCGGGCGGGATGGGTCAGCGCGCGATGATCGCCATGATGCTTGTCACCGACCCCGACCTGCTTATCGCTGATGAGCCGACCTCGGCGCTCGACGTGACGGTGTCGATGGAGGTTCTGCGCATCCTCGACGAGCTCGTCTCGGAGCGCGGCATGGGGCTCATCTTCATCTCGCACGACCTGAAGCTCGTCTCGTCCTTCTGTGACCGTGTGCTCGTGATGTATGCGGGCCGCGTGGTGGAGGAGCTGGAAGCCAAGAACCTGCGTGAGGCGAAGCACCCTTACACGCAAGGCCTGATGCGTTGCCTGCCGACATTGGCGAATGACGTTCACCCGCTCCCGACTTTGAACCGCGATCCTTCCTGGGCGCTCTGATCATGCTCGATATTCAGAACCTCAACGTCGTTTTCGGCACGGGCCGTCTCCGGGTCGATGCGGTCAAGGACGTGAGCTTCACCGTCAAGCGAGGCGAGGCCTACGGTCTCGTCGGTGAGTCCGGATCCGGCAAGTCTACGGTGCTGCGCGCCATCTGCGGTCTTGCGCCGATCACCGGCGGACGTGTACTCGTCGACGGTAGGCAAGTCACCACGCCGCGCGACAAGACCTTCTATCGCACGGTGCAGATGGTCTTTCAGGACCCCTATGCCTCGCTCCACCCGCGCCACACCGTAGACCGCACGCTCTCCGAACCGCTCGCCATTCACGGTGAGAAGGATGCGGAAGCGCGCATCCTCCAGGCACTCAAGGAAGTGGGCCTCGGCCCCTCCTTCCGCTTCCGCTATCCGCATCAGCTCTCCGGCGGGCAGCGCCAGCGCATCGCTATTGCCCGGGCCCTCATCCTGCGCCCGAAGGTTCTGCTGCTCGATGAGCCAACCTCCGCGCTCGATGCCTCTGTGCAGGCGGAGATCCTGAACCTTCTGGACGATCTGCGCCGCAAGATGGAGCTGACCTATATCCTGGTGAGCCACGATCTCGCGGTGGTGGCGCATCTCTGCGAGCGCCTGCTCGTCATGCGCCATGGCGAGGCGGTCGAGGAAACGACGGCCGAAGCATTGCGCTCCGGTAAAGCGTCGAACGAATATACCCAATCCCTGATCCAGGCGAGTCAGGGCTTCACGCGTAAACCCTCGCAAGCGACCGCTATCGCCGGCTAGAGAATTCCTGTCTCATTGAATTGGCAAAGAAAATCATGTCACGCTCTCCCCTGATGCCTGTCTTCGATGGTCACAATGACGTTCTCCTTCGTCTCATGCGCGGGAAGATCCAACCGGAGAAGGCGTTCCTCGAAGGTGACAATATCGGCCATCTCGACCTGCCCCGCATGAGGCAGGGCGGCTTCTTCGGTGGGTTCTTCGCGGTTTACGTGCCCTCCCAGGACATGGGCATCGATGTCGATGCGCTCATGACCCATAGGGAATACGACGTGCTGCTGCCGCCTGCGCTGGACCACGCACCCAGCCAGCAGGTGACGGTGCACATGGCCTCGATCCTCATTCGCATCGAGCGTGCTTCCAAGGGCGAGGTGAAGATCTGCCGCTCGGCTGCCGACATCCGCGACTGCCTGGACCACGGCAAGCTCGCTGCGATCCTGCACATCGAAGGTGCCGAGGGCATTGATCCCGATCTCTACATGCTTGACGTTCTCTACGAGAGCGGCCTGCGCTCCATCGGCCCGGTCTGGAGCCGCCCGAACATCTTCGGTCACGGCGTACCGTTCCGCTATCCCTCGACACCGGATACCGGTCCCGGCCTCACCGAGCGCGGGCGCGAGCTGGTGAAGGCGTGCAATCGCCTGAAAATCATGGTCGATCTCTCGCATCTCAACGAGAAGGGCTTCTGGGACGTCGCCAAGCTCTCGGACGCGCCCCTCGTCGCCACGCACTCGAACGCCCATGCGGTATGCCCGCATTCGCGCAACTTGACGGACGAGCAGCTCGCCGCCATCCGCGAGAGCCGCGGCATGGTGGGCGTGAATTTCGCCACTTCGTTCATCCGCCCCGACGGCCAGCGCAGCGACGACACGCCACTGGAGGAGATGATCCGCCACATGGATCATCTGATCGAGCATGTGGGCGTGGATGGCGTCGGCCTCGGCTCCGACTTCGACGGTGCCACGATCCCTGCCGAGATCGGCGACGTGCGCGGCCTGCCCCGCCTCGTCGGGGCCATGCGCCAGCACGGCTATGACGAAGCGACATTGCGCAAGCTCTGCTACGAGAACTGGATCAGCGTTCTGGAGCGCACCTGGGGGCGGTGATTCCACTTTTTATTCAATCTCCATCCTCATCTTGAGGAAGCGCGCCAGTGACTGCGTCTGCTTCTCGGGATGAGGACTGAGCGAAAGAGGGCCTTAGCGCTCCGCCTTCGAGGTGAGCGCGAAGACACTGACGATGCCGCCGACGCCCAGCATCAGCAACAGGCTGACAGCATTGATCGCGGGCGTCGCGCCCTCGCGCATCTGACCGTACATCGTGATCGGCAGCGGCGGCTCGGAGCCAACGAGCATCAGGGTCGTGTTGAAGTTCTCAAACGACATGAGCAGCGACACGAGTCCCGCGCCGATCAGCGCAGGACTCAGAAAAGGCAGCGTGACCGTGCGCAGCACGCGCGCACGGCTGGCACCAAGGTCGAAAGCCGCCTCTTCCAACGAACGATCGAACTTGCGCAGGCGCGCTGCGATGATGAGCGTGGAAATCGTCAGGATGAACGACAACTGGCCCAGCACCACGAGAGGCAATCCGGGGCGCAGGAAATCGAGATCCGTTTGAAGCCAATCCTCCAGGCCGTTCGCCACGCGCGAGAAGAAGGCGAGGATCGAGATGCCGAGCACCACGCCGGGAATGACGAGGGGCCAGAGCATCATCATCGACAGAAAGGTCTTGCCCGGGAACTCCGCACGCTCCAGCACCCAGGCATTCACGGTGCCGATCATCACGGCAAGCAGTGCCACGGGCACCGCTACCTTGAAGCTGTTCGCGATCGTATCAAGCCAGATCGGATCGACCAGCACACCGGGTTTGCCGAAGGTGCTGCCTGAACCGATGAACCAGTCGAGCGTAAAGCCCTTCCACGGCGGGGACGGGAATGGGCTTGCGTTGAAGGCGAAGATCGCAACGACGAGAAGCGGCGAGAACAGGAAGATGTAGAACGCCGCGATGTAGAGCTTCCAGGCGAGGGGCGGATGGTTCATAGCACTCTAAGCCTGCTTCAAGGTGGTGCCCAGGCTCTGCCCGGTGAGGCGAAGTCCTGCCCAGACGATGGCGGAGGACAGCACGAGAAGGAGCATGCCGAAGGCGGCACCCTGCGGCCAGTTGAAGCGCGTGATGAACTGCGCGTAGATCTGCTCCGTGAACCACAGGCCGTTCTTGCCCCCTAACAGCACCGGCGTCGCGAAATTGCCGACGGTGAGCATGAACACGATGATCGAGCCCGCCACGATGCCCGGCATCGCGTGCGGAATGACGATACGGCGCAGCACTGTCCAGCGACTGCCACCGAGATCGAAACCGGCCTCGACGACGGACGGCTCCAGGCTCTCAAGGGCATTGGCAAGCGGCACGATCATGAAGAGCAGGCCGCCATAGACGAGGCCGAGGATCACCGCGCCATCGTTGTAGAGAAACTCGATCCTTTGGTCCGTCACCCCAATGGCCTGGAGCACGTAGGAAATCACGCCTGTCTCGCGCAGCAGCATCATCCAGCCGAGTGTGCGGACGAGTTCCGACACCCAGAAGGGCAGAAGGCAGAGCAGCAGCAGCATCGCCTTCAGGCGGCCTCGCGCCACACGGGCGATGTAGAGCGCAATGGGAAAGGCGAGCACGAGGGTGAGCGCAGTGACGATGATCGACATGGTCGCCGTGCGCGCGAAGGTGCGCCAATAGAGCGGCTCGGTGAAGAACTCGAGATAGTTGCCGAAGCCGAAGGCATAGACGCGCGGTGCCACCCTCTCGCTGAAGGAGAGAACAAGGATCTCCACGTGCGGAAGCACGATGAGCAGGCCCAGCCACAGAATGGCCGGAGCCAGGAGCAGGAAGAGCGTCAGGCTCTGGGCCGGTTTCTTGCTCATGCGGCAAAGACCTTCATGGCATCCGCCGTCCAACCCACATGGATCGGCGCACCGACCGTGAGGCCGGCAAGCGGACCAGCCTGCGGCAGCACCGCACGAACGGGCTGATCGAAACCGGCGGTGTCGATGAGCAGGCTCGAATTCGCGCCATCGAACAGAACCGCCGAAACGCGGCCCTCGAACTTATTGGGCAGGCCGCTCAATGCGGACGAGTCCTGCGCCAATGCAATTGCCTCGGGACGCACGAAGGCAAGCGTTGCTTTATCCGCCATCTTGCCTTGTCCCTGGATTACCGTACCGGAAGGCAGGCGAACGGCAACGGATCCGTTGGAGGTGAAAGCCGCTTCGCCATGCCATTTGTTCGTCTCACCGACGAAGCTCGCGACAAACGGCGTTACGGGATTGTGATAGAGCTCGCGCGGGCTTCCCACCTGCTCGAACTGGCCCTGGTTCATCACGGCAATGCGGTCGGACATGACCAGCGCTTCGGACTGATCGTGCGTGATGTAGGCGAAGGTGGTGTTGAAGGTTGCCTGCAGCTGCTTCAACTCGATCTTCATGTGCTCGCGCAGCTTGAGATCGAGCGCGCCGAGCGGCTCGTCGAGGAGTACGAGCGTCGGCTCGAGAACGAGGCATCGGGCAATGGCAACGCGCTGCCGCTGACCACCGGAGAGAGCCGTTACGCGCCGGTCGCCGAAACCTTTCAGACCCACACGCTCCAGCATGCGATTGGCGCGTCCTTCGGCCTCCGCGCGGGACACACCGCGGCAGGTTAGGCCATAGGCAACGTTCTCGCCGACGCTCATCATCGGGAAGAGCGCAAGGCTCTGGAAAACCATGTTCACCGGGCGCTTGTTGGCCGGAACGCCGATCATCGACCTGCCGCGAATACGGATGTCGCCGTACGTCGGATGCTCGAAGCCAGCGATCATGCGCATCAAGGTCGTCTTGCCGCAGCCTGACGGTCCGAGAATGGAGAAGAACTCGCCGGGAGCGACGCTGAAGCTCACATCATTGACGGCCGCATGGGAGCCGAAACGCTTGGTGACGTTGACGAGATCGAGATCGGTGGAATGTGCCATGGACGTGCGCCAGAAAGAGGCATCCCCGGGCCAGCGCATCGTGCGGAAAAGTGAGCCCGGTTTTCCGCGTAACACGATGCGCTGCTCTGTGAAGGGAGCATCGGATTGATCCCAAGAGCGCAAGTCCACTTTTGGGTCCGATGCTTAGCCGGGGGATGTTGGTCAATCGAAGGAGGGCTTTAAGAACCAGCCTTCAGACGGTCGAGAATCTTGCCCTCGATCTCTTCGAGCCCAGCCGGCACTGCCGGATACCACTTGATGTTGTCGATCGCGGCTTTCGGGAAGCTCTCGGCAAACTGATCCTTCAGCTTGCCCTGCATGAGCTTGTCGGCGCCGTTCGAAGCCGTGAAGTTGCCGGCGGAAGCGGCGACCTTCGCAGCGATCTCAGGACGCATGTTGAAGTTGATCCACTTGTAGGCGGCATCGTCGTTGCGGCCCTTGGCCGGAATGGCGAAGGTGTCGACCCAGCCCAGAGCGCCCGACTTGGGAGCAATGAACTTGATGTCCGCACTTTCGGAGTTCAGCTTCCAGCCGCCCGTATCCCACGCCATGGCGGCGACGACTTCACCGGAGCGCAGCGCATTGAGAAGCTGATCCTTGCCGTCCCAGAAGAACTTCACGCTCTTCTTGCACTCGGCGAGCTTGGCGCCGACCTTCTCCATCATCGCGGTATAGGCCTTGGCATCGCCGTAAGCGGCGAAGGGATCCATGCCGTTGGCGAAGGCGAAGGCGATAAGAGCCGGACGCTTCGCGCGGAAGCTGGTCTTGCCGGCGAGAGCCTGATCGCAGAGGTCGTTGTAGTCGGCGACCTTCGGAGCGGCCTTCGTGTTCACGACGAGGCCGTCGGTGCCCCAGATGTGCGGAACGCCGTAGACCTTGCCGTCGACGGTGGTGTTCTTCTTGGTGGCCTCGAGCATGGAGGCAATGAAGAGGTCGGACTTGAGCTTGGAGAGATCAAGCGGCTTGTAGATGCCGAACTCGGCCTGCGGGCCGGAGATGCGGTCCTGGCTCGGCTGGGCGAGGTCGAAGCCCGCTCCTTGCGTGGCGCGCAGCTTGGAGATCATTTCCTCGTTGTTCGAGAGCGTGATCTCGACTTCGATGCCGGTTTCCTTCGTGAATTGCTCCACGACATCCTTCGGCACGTAATCCGCCCAGGTCAGGAGCCGGAGCTTCTCGGCCGCCTGTGCCGTACCGGCAATCATCAGAGCGGCGAAAGCCGTAGCCAGTTTCAGGCTGGCGCGCTTGGTCAACATGTCATCCTCCAGTGTGGTCGGGCTATTACCCTGTTCCCCAGTTGCAAAGTTATATGACAGTGAAACGACACGCTAGGGGGTTCTGAAGCCGGCTCAGTGACCCTTCGGTGGGTGACAGCCCCCTGCCCCACCGGTATGGATAAGCTCTGCTTTCCGGAGCCTTTTTCGCCATGCGCACCTTCTATCCTGAAATCGAACCCTACGATCACGGCATGCTCGATGTAGGCGACGGACATCGGGTTTATTGGGAATTGTGTGGCAACCCCAATGGCAAACCGATAGTGTTTCTCCATGGCGGCCCTGGCGGTGGGTGCTCGCCGACCCAGCGCCGGCTGTTCAACCCCGAGAAGTACAGGATCCTGCTTTTCGATCAGCGCGGGTGCGGGCGCTCGACGCCCTATGCGAGTTTGGACGCCAACACCACATGGCATCTGGTGGCCGATATCGAGCGCCTGCGCGAGATGATTGGTGTGGACAAGTGGATGGTGTTCGGTGGCTCCTGGGGCTCAACCCTCGCCCTTGCCTATGCGGAAACGCACCCGGAGCGCGTCATGGAACTGGTGCTGCGGGGACATGATGGCCGCTTATCGAAAGCGCCTGACGGACCCGAACCCCGCCGTTCAAGCGGAGGCTGCGAGGGCCTGGAGCCTGTGGGAAGGCGAGACCATCACCCTTCTCCACAACCAGGAATTCAGCGACCAGTTCGGCGATCCACACTATGCCATCGCGTTCGCGCGCATCGAGAACCACTACTTCGTCAATGGAGGTTGGTTCGAGGACGGGCAGCTGATCCGCGATGCCTATAAGCTCAGAGGCATTCCCGGGGTCATCATCCAGGGTCGCTACGACATCGCCACGCCGGCCAAGACCGCATGGGACCTGCACAAGGCCTGGCCCGAGGCGAAGTTCGTTATGGTGCCTGACGCAGGCCATGCGGTGAGCGAGCCCGGCATCACTCATCACCTCATCGAGGCGACGGACGCTTTCGCGAGAGGGTGACCTCCATCGAACAAGCATCTCCCGGGGGCCACGCCAGCGGAACCCGGGATCGCTTGCCAGACATTGCGCCATTCTTGTCACGCGATCCGGATCGCCTTGCGGCGTCCGGGATGACGATGGCGCGGCTTACTTCGCGGTCCAGCCGCCATCCATGGACAGGTTGGTGCCGGTCATCTGGCTCGCCGCATCCGAGCAGAGAAACACGGTGAGAGCCGCCACCTGATCGACGGTCACGAACTGCTTGGTGGGCTGCGCCTCAAGCAGAACGTCGTTGATGACCTGCTCCTTGGTGAGGCCGCGCGCCTTCATGGTGTCAGGAATCTGGTTCTCGACGAGAGGTGTCCAGACATAGCCGGGGCTGATGCAGTTGATAGTGATGCCATGCGTCGCCACCTCCAGCGCCACGGTCTTGGTCAAGCCCGCGATGCCGTGCTTGGCAGCCACATAGGCAGACTTGAAGGGCGAGGCCACCAGGGAGTGGGCCGAGGCCGTGTTGATGATCCGCCCCCACTTGCGCGCTTTCATACCAGGAACCGCAGCGCGGATGGCGTGGAAGGCGGAGGAGAGATTGATCGCGAGGATCTGATCCCACTTCTCGATGGGGAACTCCTCGACAGGCGAGACGAACTGAATCCCTGCGTTGTTGACGAGAATGTCGACGCTGCCGAGAGTCCTCTCGGCCTGATGGATCATGTCGGCGATCTCACCGGCCTTGAGCATGTTGGCGGGCGAATAGACGGCCTTCACGCCGAACTCGCTCTCGATGGCGGCGCGGGTCTTCTCGATCTCGGCCGCATCGCCGAGGCCGTTGATGACCACGTTCGCGCCTTCCTTGGCGAGCGCCCGGGCAATGGCCAAGCCGATACCGCTGGTGGAGCCGGTGACGACGGCGTTCTTCGATTTCAAGGTCATGGTCTACTCCGCATGGGCTTTTAAGGCCTCAGGGCTTTTGGGTGAGGGCTCACATAGCACGAAGGGGGAAGTGGAGTTGAGTCTAGCAAAAAGGAGCATACCTCGCCGACGGTCGGAAGCCATGCTTTTCCGCCCCGGAGGCATGGCGCAAGGGCAACCTTTCCATTGTCGCTCCCCCTGCAATATGAGAGAGGTTTGGGGCGATGATTGAATGGGTGAATGGTGCAGACACCACGGTTCCTTCCCTGCGGCGACAGTGCCCTGACGGTCGAGTTCGGAAGCGCGATTGATCCTGAACTCAATGGTAAGGTGCTCGCGCTCGATGCCCTGCTGCGGGCAAGCCCGCCAGTGGGGCTCATCGAGACCGTCCCCACCTATCGTTCCCTCACGCTGCAATTCGACCCCACTGTGACGGATTACGAGGCGCTCATTCGCCAGATCGAAGGGGTCGCGCGCGATCTGCAGCCGCAAAGTTCGACAGGCACGCGCTGGCGCGTTCCGGTGGTTTATGGCGGCGAGTACGGGGTTGATCTGGAGGATGTGGCGCAGCGCCATAGCCTGACGCCATCCCAAGTCATCGAGATCCATTCTAACGCCGTCTACCGGATCTACATGATCGGCTTTCTGCCGGGCTTCGCCTATCTCGGCGGTCTCGATCCGCGCATTGCCACATCGCGCCGCACTCAGCCGCGCCTGAAGGTTCCAAGCGGTTCGATCATGATCGGCGGCGAGCAGGCGGGCATCGTGCCCATGGAAATGCCGAGCGGCTGGCATCTTCTGGGACGCACACCGGTGTTGAGCTACGCCCCCGAGCGAGACCCCGTCTTTCTCTTCACGACCGGAGACGAGATCGTGTTCGAGCCCATCGATTCCGCGCGTTGGGATGCGCTAGAAAAAGCAGCGCTGGCCGGCGAGTCTGTTGCTGAGCGGGTGCGAGGATGACGAGCCTCGTCGTGAAAAGCTGCGGCCCGATGACGAGCCTGCAGGATTGGGGGCGCATCGGCTATCAGCGCTTCGGCGTCTCGCCGTCCGGCGCGATGGATCGCCGATATCTTGCCATGGCGAATGCGCTCGTCGGCAACGCGCCGGAAACAGCGGCCGTCGAGTTCATGAATCTCGGCGGCATCCTTACCTGCGAGGGGGGCGAATTGCGTTTGGCCCTCGTGGGTGCAGGCTGCACCGCCAGCATCAACGATGTGCTCGTTGAGCCCAACACAACCATCGCTCTGCGAGAAGGCAATACGCTGCAGGTCGGCCATGCACGCACCGGCACTTTCGCCTATCTTGCCGTCGCAGGCGGCTTCCTTATCGAACCGCAGCTCGGCAGCTTGTCCTTCCATCCGCGTTCGCGTCTTGGTGGGTTGAAGGGTGAGCCGCTGAAGGCGGGCGACCGCCTTCCCTGCAAGCCGGATAAGCAGGATCGGGCGCCGATGCATCTGCCCCTCGATCCGTCGCAAGAGACTGGCCCCATTCGCGTGATGATGGGACCGCAGGACGATTACTTCACCGAAGATGCGATCCGCACTTTCCTGAGCGCCGAGTTCGTCATCAGCCCTCAGGCCGACCGCATGGGCTTTCAGCTCAACGGCCCTCAGCTCGAACATGCAAAGGGTTTCAATATCGTCTCGGATGGCATCGTGGACGGCCACATCCAGGTGCCGGGCAGCGGACTTCCCATCGTGCTCATGCGCGACCGGCAAACGGCAGGCGGCTACCCGAAGATCGCCACCATCATCAGCGCCGATCTCGCACGCTTTGCGCAGATGCGCCCCGGCTCACCTGTGCGTTTCCGTGCTGCGTCGCGTGAAGAAGCGGTCGCAGCCGCGCGCCAGATGAAGGAATGGATTGCCGCGCTTCCCTCCGCTCTCGTGCCGCTGCGCTTCGATCTCACAACGGAGCATCTTTTGAGCACGAACCTGATCGGCGGTATGGTGGATGCGTTGTCTCACAAGGCGTCCGATCACTCTGCTTGAAAAAGTTCGGGGCACCTTATGGCGCCCCGCTCATTCTTACTTCGCCTTGCTTACTTCGTCTTGACACCGCTCTCATCCGAGCGATCCGCGGCGCCCAGGGCTTTCGCCTCACGACGGCGCGCGTGGAGAACCCACTCGGTGTAGCCGTTGGGCTGCTCGACGCCCTTGAAGATGAGATCGCAGGCCGCCTGGAAGGCGGGGCCGTTGAGCCCCGGCGCCATCGGCTTGTAGGACGGATCGCCTGCATTCTGACGGTCCACAACTTGAGCCATGCGGCGCAGGGTCTGCATCACCTGATCCTGCGTGACGATGCCGTGGCGCAGCCAGTTGGCGAGGTGCTGGCTGGAGATGCGCAAAGTCGCACGATCTTCCATCAGGCCCACATCGTGCACGTCCGGCACCTTGGAGCAGCCGACGCCCTGGTCGATCCAGCGCACCACGTAGCCGAGAATGCCCTGGCAATTGTTGTCGAGCTCCTGCTGCACGGCATCCGGCGCCCAGTTCGACTGCGATACCGGAATGGTCAGGATGTCGGAGAGCTTTGCGCGCGAGCGCGACTTCAACTCGGCCTGACGTGCCTGGACGTCCACCTGATGATAGTGCAGCGCATGCAGCGTCGCGGCCGTGGGCGACGGCACCCAGGCAGTGTTGGCGCCTGCCTGCGGATGGCCGATCTTCTGCGCCATCATGTCCGCCATCTTGTCGGGCGCGGCCCACATGCCCTTGCCGATCTGCGCGTGGCCCGGAAGGCCGCAGAGCAGGCCCACATCCACGTTGTTGTCCTCGTAGGCCTTGATCCACGCCGTCGACTTCATGTCGTTCTTGCGGATCATGGGGCCGGCTTCCATCGAGGTGTGGATCTCGTCGCCCGTGCGGTCGAGGAAGCCCGTGTTGATGAACACGATGCGCTCGGCGGCAGACTTGATGCAGGCCTTGAGGTTGACCGTCGTGCGGCGCTCCTCGTCCATAATGCCCATCTTGAGCGTGTTGCGCGGGAGACCCAACATGTCCTCCACGGCAGCGAACAGATCGCTGGCGAAGGCCACTTCGTCCGGCCCGTGCATCTTGGGCTTCACGATATAGACCGAACCCGTGCGGCTGTTGCGCAGCGTACCCATGCTCTTCAGATCATGAATCGCGATCAGCGAAGTGACGGCAGCGTCGAGAATCGTCTCAGGGATTTCCTTGCCCGCCTCGTCCAGCACCGCATCGGTGAACATGTGGTGGCCCACATTGCGCACCAGCATGAGGCTGCGGCCATGCAGGCGAACCTCGCCGCCATTCGGCGCGGCATAGACGCGATCAGGATTCAGCTTGCGCTCGACGGTGCGGCCGCCCTTCTCAAAGCTCTCGACGAGGTCGCCCTTCATCAGACCGAGCCAGGTGCGATAGACCTGCACCTTGTCCTCTGCGTCCACCGCCGCGACGCTGTCCTCCAGATCCATGATGGTGGACACGGCCGATTCGATCACGAGATCCGCCACCCCCGCCGGGTCATCCGCGCCGATCGGGTTCGAGCGATCGATCTTGATCTCGATATGCAGGTTGTTGTGACGCAACAGCACGGCGGAGGGGTTCGCCGCATCGCCCTGGTAGCCGGCCAGCTGGGCCGCATCCTTCAGCCCCGTCTCGCTGCCACCCTGGAGCTTAACGGCGAGAGCGCCGCCCTGAAGCACATATGCAACGGCATCCTTGTGGCTGCCCTTGGCGAGCGGAGCCGCTTGGTCGAGCAGCTCGCGGGCGCGGGCCACCACCTTGGAGCCACGCACCTTGTTGTAGGCGCCGGAGCGCATTGCACCGCCCTCCTCTGGGATCGCATCCGTGCCGTAGAGGGCATCGTAGAGGCTGCCCCAGCGGGCATTGGCGGCGTTGAGCGCATAGCGGGCGTTGGAGACCGGCACCACGAGCTGGGGACCGGCGATGCGGGCGATCTCGTCATCCACGTTCTGCGTCCTGACGGAAAAATCTTCGGGCTCCGGCAACACGTAGCCGATCTCGCGCAGGAAGCGCTCGTAATCGGCCTGATCGAAGGCTTGTCCGGCGCGAGCACGGTGATAATCGTCGATCTGCGCCTGGATCTTGTCGCGGACGGCGAGAAGCTCGCGGTCGCGCGGCGCGAATTCCTTTACGAGACCGGCCAAGCCCTTCCAGAAGGCGTCGGGGGATACGCCTGTCCCGTTCAGGGCCTCTCGCTCGATGAAATCATGAAGAACCGGTGCAACCTGGAGGCCGTTCGTCTGGACGCGCGTCATTGTTCCCGCTTTCGTGGAGTGAACATCCTTGCCTTAGCTTAAGGCGAAGCGACTAAAAATGAAGATCGCTGCCCTTTCCATGAGACAAAGGGCTGATGCACCGCCAAGATGAGGCGAAACAACAAAAAAGCCGCCCGAGAGGGCGGCCTTTTTGAGGAAAATTTGGTGGAGCCAGGCGGGATCGAACCGCCGACCTCTTGCATGCCATGCAAGCGCTCTCCCAGCTGAGCTATGGCCCCATCGAAGTCCGCGGTGTTTGGGGCACTGCGGCGGGTCACTGCCGAAGCAGCGGCGTCTCTATAGTCGTCTATTCGACGAGGTTCAAGCCTCTTCGTCGTCTTCCAGATCGCTATCGATCAGATCCGACACGTCATCGTCGCCCTCTTCCTCGTCCTCGAGGAAGGTGTCGTCGGTGTCGTCATCGCCCACGTCGATATCGTCATCGACCGGGATGTCCTTCTCGTTTTCGCCGGCCTCGACCTCATCGAGGGAGACCATCTCCGGCCCGACGGTTTCCAGCTCGGTATCCTCGTCATCATCGGAGGAGCGAGCGACCGCGGGCGCAGCGGCGCGGCTCAGGGCAACAGCCTGGAAGACGGTGCCGCATTTCGGGCAGACCGCCGGGTCCCTGTTGAGATCGTAGAATTTCGCGCCGCAGCTCATGCACTGGCGCTTCAAGCCGAGTTCCGGTTTGGCCACGGGTGATTGCCTCTAGAGTGGATGGTTGGGAACGCTCCCGTTAGTCATGAGGGGAGGCCTTGTCAAATAGGAAATTGCATAGAAGGGGCCACCTCCTGCCACCTTGCACGTGACGGCGCGAAATGCCCGTGTTAGAGCCCGCCTCGAAGAGAAGGCTTAAGGAACTAAGACAATGTCGCAAGCGCATGGCCCTGCCTCCCCCGTCTCCAGCAGGTCTGGAAATGCCCTGAAAGGGCGCATCCGCGTTCCCGGCGACAAGTCCATTTCCCACCGCTCCATGATTTTTGGGCTTCTTTCCATTGGCGAAACCCGTGTCGAGGGGCTTCTGGAGGGCGATGACGTGCTGCGCACGGCCGAAGCCTGCCGGGCGCTCGGCGCCACCATCACTCGGGAGGCCCCAGGCCGCTGGCGCGTGAAGGGCGTGGGCATCGGCGGCCTGGTCGAGCCCAAGGGCATCCTCGATTTCGGCAATGCAGGTACCGGCTCCCGCCTTATGATGGGCGTAGCCGGAAGTCATCCCATCACCACCACGTTCGACGGCGACGCTTCTCTCCGCAAGCGCCCCATGCGCCGCATCCTCGATCCGCTCGTACAGATGGGCGTGACGGTGGTGAGCGAAGCCGAGGGCGGCCGCGTTCCCCTGACCCTGCGCGGGCCTAAGGAAACGATCCCGATCACCTATGAGACGCCGGCAGCCTCGGCCCAGATCAAGTCGGCCATCCTGCTGGCGGGGCTCAATTCCCCCGGCCGTACCACCGTGATCGAGCGCGAGGCGACCCGTGACCACACGGAGCGGATGCTGCGCCATTTCGGCGCAACGGTCGAGGTCGCGCCCCACGGCGCCGATGGCCGCGCCATCACCCTCCAGGGCCAGCCCGAGCTTCGCGGCACGGATATCGTGGTGCCCACCGACCCCTCCTCCGCCGCCTTCCCCCTGGTGGCGGCACTGATCACCCCCGGCTCGGACATCGTCCTTGAAGGCGTGATGATGAACCCTCTGCGCACGGGTCTCATCACCACGCTCCTGGAGATGGGCGCCTCGATCGAGCGCCTGAACGAGCGCGAGGAGGGCGGCGAGACGGTGGCGGACCTGCGCGTGCGCCACAGCAAGCTCGCCGGCGTCACGGTTCCTCATGGCCGGGCTCCGGCGATGATCGACGAATACCCGATCCTGGCGGTCGCAGCCTCCTTCGCGGAAGGCACCACCCGCATGCAGGGCCTCCACGAGCTGCGCGTGAAGGAATCGGACCGCTTGGCCGCCGTGGCGGCAGGCCTCGCCGAAGCTGGCGTCGAGCATGAAATTCAAGGCGACGACCTGATCGTCCATGGCTCCAAAACGGTGCGCGGCGGCGGCAACCCGGTTGCGACCCATCTCGACCACCGCATCGCCATGTCCTTCCTCGTGATGGGTCTGGCCACGCAGGAGCCTGTGGCAGTGGACGATGGCGCCATGATCATCACCAGCTTCCCCACCTTCATCCCGCTCATGCGCGAACTCGGCGCCACGATTCAGGACTAAGCCGCCCATGATCATCGCAATCGATGGCCCCGCCGCTTCGGGCAAGGGAACCTTGGGTAAGCGCCTCTCGGAACATTTCGGCTTCGCGCATCTCGATACCGGCCTGCTCTATCGGGCCGTTGCGCGTGTGATGCTCGATCAGGAGATCGCCCTGACTGACCGGGACGCAGCCCACGAAGTGGCGCTCAACCTCGACGTGACCCATCTCGATGATCCGCGCCTGCGGGGAGCCCAGATGGGCGAAGCGGCTTCCATGATTTCCGGCTATCAGCCCGTTCGCGATGCGCTCCTTGCCTTCCAGCGCCAGTTTGCCGAGCAGCCCCCTGGAGCCGTGCTCGACGGGCGGGATATCGGCACTGTGGTCTGCCCTCACGCGGACGTGAAGCTCTTCATTACGGCAACCCCCGAGGAGCGCGCTCGCCGCCGCCACCTCGAGCTCCTGAAGAGAGGCGAGCAGACGGAATACGAGACCATTCTCGGGGATATCCGGCGCCGCGACGAGCGTGACATGAACCGGGCGACAGCTCCCCTGAAGCCCGCGGCAGATGCAATCACCCTCGATACAACGCGTCTCGACGCCGAGGCAGCCTTCCAGGCAGCTCTCGATCTCGTCAAAGCCAAGGTCGCATAACCATAACGTGAGCTTGCGTCAGCTTCAGAAGCTGGCACACTGAGCGAACCAGTCCGCCTCCGCTTAAGGAGAATTCGATGGTTCGCTCAAAGCTTACCCATCTGGCAGCAGGACTCGCCTTGCTGTGGACCTGTCTTGCTCTGCCGGCCCAAGCCGAGAGCGAGGTCGACCTCGCTCTCGTGATCGCCGTCGATATCTCTTTCTCCATGGACACGGATGAGCAGGCTCTGCAGCGGGAGGGCTTTGCACAAGCCTTCCGCTCTTCGCAGGTTCACGATGCCATCCGCAACGGCATGCTGGGCAAGATCGCAGTGACCTACATGGAATGGGCCGGATCACCGGATCAGAAGGTGATCGTGCCCTGGACGATCCTCGACAACCCCGAGAGCCTCATGGCCTTCGCGGACAAGATCGCCTCGACGCCGTTACGGCGTGCGCAGCGCACCTCGATTTCCGGCGCCATCGATTTCGGCGTGAAGCTGCTCGAAAACAGCGATGTTCTAGCCACACGGCAGGTGATCGACGTGTCGGGCGACGGCCCCAATAATCAGGGGCGTGGCGTGGTGCAGGCGCGTGATGAGGCACTCGCCAAGGGGATTACCATCAATGGGCTTCCGATCATGCTGCGCAAGCCCGGTTATCTCGACATCCCCGAACTCGATGTCTATTACAAGGATTGCGTGATCGGCGGCCAGGGGGCCTTCACGGTTCCCGTTCGAGAGCGCGACCAGTTCATTGAGGCTATAAAGACGAAGATCCTGCTTGAGATCGCCAACCTCATGCTCGAGCTGCCTCCCCTCATCAACCGCATTCAGAGCGCGTCTACCACGAACTGCCTAGCCGGCGAGATGCAGTGGCGTGACCGCTGGAGCAACTGAATTCTCATGAAGAAGCTGACTTTGGCGCTCGTGGCCCACGACGCCAAGAAAGATGACATGGCCGATTTCGTCGCCATGTTCGAGAACGACATTCGCCCCTTCACGCTCTTTGCCACCGGCACCACCGGCGGACGCGTGATGGAGCGCTGCCCTTCCCTTTCTGTCACGCGCCTGAAGAGTGGACCTCTCGGCGGCGACCAGCAGATCGGCGCGATGATCGCAGAAGGAAAGATCGACACCCTGTTCTTCTTCGTCGACCCGCTCTCGCCCCATCCGCACGACGTGGACGTAAAGGCGCTGATGCGTCTCGCGCTCGTCTACAACATCCCGATGGCGCTCAACCGAGCCACGGCGGAGCGGCTGATCGAGTCTTTTAGAGATTAAGTCCCTCGCGGCTTCGCGCGTCGTGTGGGCGGCGCGGTGAGTGGATCGTCCGGCCAGGGATGTTTTGGATACTGCCCGCGCATATCGGCACGCACCGCCGCCCATGAGCCGCGCCAGAAACCAGGCAGGTCGCGGGTGATCTGGATGGGGCGCTGCGCGGGCGAAAGAAGATGGAGGATCAGCGGCACGCGCCCCGCCGCGATGGTGGGATGCCTGTCGAGACCGAACAGTTCCTGCACGCGCACGGCGAGGACCGGCCCTTCTTCCGCGCCATAATCGATGGCGATCTGCGAGCCTGTCGGCACCTCGATATGAGTCGGCGCCTCGGCATCGAGGCGCCGCTGAAGGTTCCACGGCAGGAGGCTGCGCAATGCCTCGCTCAAGAGATCGGGGCCGATATCGTTGAGGTTCGTCTTGCCGGTGAGCTGCGGCGCGAGCCATTCCTCGGCCGTTTCGGTCAAAGCCTCATCCGAGAGATCCGGCCACTCCTCGCCTCCCGCCTTGCGCAGGAACATCACGCGCTCGCGCCACTGCGCCAGTGCTCTCGACCACGGCAGCGCATCGAGCCCTAAGGAGACGAGACCTTTGGCAAGGGCGCGTGCGGCTTCCTCCGTTGCCGGAACTTTCAGCGGACGTTCGTTGAACACGAGCGCACCGAGACGGCGCACGCCGCGCGCGCGAAGCGCCCTGGCTTGGCGATCAAAGGCCACCTCGTCGGTCTGCTTAATGTGATCGCCGAAAGCGGCCTCGATCTCGTCCATTGCAATCGGAGCGGCCGCGAGAATGCGCGCGGAGGCAGCGCCCCCTGCAATCTCGGCAATGGCGAGATAGGACTCCTTGGCCAAACGTTCATGCGCTTCGAGCGATGCACCACGGCCATTGGCCATGAGATATTCACCCGGCTTCCCGCGCGCTTTCGCAAGACGATCTGGATAAGCGAGCGTGAGCAGCGCGCCCAACGAACGCGGCGCGCCCTCGGCGGAGCCTGGCTGAGCCTTCGCCCAGCCGTCAGCCATGCGCCGCATGTCTTCCGCGCGGCGCGAACGATCGCGACGGAAGCGCTCAACACGCTCCGACAGATCAACCATATCGCCGCCAAGACCGCGCTCTACGAGAACGGCGGCGAGATCCGCCGCATCGCGCGCCTGCCCGCTCTCGCCCGCCATCAGCACCATGCGCGCCAAGCGCGGCGGCAGAGGCAGACCGCGCAAGCGCCGCCCCGTCTCCGTGATGCGGCCTTCGCCATCGAGAGCTTCGAGTTGTTGAAGAAGAGTGCGTGCCTCCTTCACCGCAGGAGCCGGTGGCGGATCGAGAAAAGCGAGCGTCGAGGGATCGGTAACACCCCACGCCGCGCAATCGAGAAGCAGCGGCGCGAGATCGGCAGCAAGGATTTCCGGCCGCACGAAGGGTTCGAGCGCCCCAGTCGCTGCCTCTTCCCACAAGCGGTAGCAGACGCCTGGCTCCGTTCGCCCCGCGCGACCACGGCGCTGATCCGCTGCGGCACTCGAGACGCGCACGGTTTCAAGCCGTGTGAGGCCGATATTCGGTTCATAGACCGGCACACGCGCGAGACCTGAATCGATCACCATGCGCACGCCTTCGATGGTAAGGGAGGTCTCAGCAATGGATGTGGCGAGCACCACCTTGCGACGCCCTGGCTTTGCAGGGCTTACGGCGAGGTCCTGCTCTCCACGATCAAGCGCGCCATAGAGCGGCGCGATATCGATGGCGGGATCGCTGATGCGCTCGCGCAGAAGCGTCTCGACGCGGCGGATTTCACCCTGCCCCGGCAGGAAGACGAGGACCGAGCCGCCCTCCGCGCGCAAGGCTCTCGTGACGGCCTCCGCCACCTGCTCCTCGATCCGTCGATTGGGATCGCGCCCGAGATAGCGCGTTTCGACCGGATAGGCGCGACCTTCGGATTCAATCATCGGCGCATCGCCTAACAGCCGTGCGACGCGTGCGCCATCGAGCGTTGCAGACATCACGAGCAGGCGCAGATCCTCGCGCAAACCGCCCTGTGCATCGAGCGCCAGGGCAAGGCCGAGATCGGCGTCGAGCGAACGCTCGTGGAACTCGTCGAAGAGCACGGCAGCGATGCCATCGAGGGTCGGATCGTCGAGGATCATGCGGGCGAAGACGCCCTCGGTCACCACCTCGATCCGCGTCTTGCGGCTGATCTTGGAGCCGAGGCGCACGCGAAGCCCCACCGTCTCGCCAACCTGCTCGCCCAGCGTTTGCGCCATGCGCTCGGCTGCGGCGCGCGCCGCGAGGCGACGGGGCTCCAGCACGATGACCTTATTCCCCTGCACCCAGGGCTCATCGAGCAGCACGAGTGGCACGCGCGTCGTCTTGCCTGCACCGGGCGGGGCAACCAGCACCGCATTGGCATGTGTGCATAGGCTCGCCGTAAGAGGGCCAAGAACCGCATCGATGGGAAGGGAGGTGTCAAAAGCGCGCATGCCGCCTGATGACTCAAGCCGGGTCCAAGAGCAAGCGGTCGTCAGACCGGGAAGCCATAACGCCGAAGCTCGGCGGCGAGATCGACCTGCTCGTCGGGATAATGGATCGCGTGCATACCGATAGTACCGGCCGCCTCGATATTGACCCGCGAGTCGTCGATGAACACGCAATCCTCTGCCTCAAGACCATAGCGGTCGAAGAGGAGGTAATAGATGGCCGGATCCGGCTTCAGGAGCCGCTCGTCGCCTGAGACGATGATGCCGTCAAAGTCCGCCAGGAACGGAAAGCGCTGCTTTGCCAGAATAAACTTCTGGCCCGAAAAGTTCGTGATGCAGTAGTTCGGCACTCCGGCTTCCCGCAGCTGCAAAAGCAGGGTTACATTCTGCTCGTAGGAACCTTCCACGGTCTCCGTCCAGCGCTCGTGGAAGGCGCGGATCGCACTCTCGTGCTTCGGATGATCCTTCACGAGAAGGGCCACGGCCTCGTCCCAATCCCGGCCACGATCCTGTTCCACGTTCCAGTCGTGGGTGCAGATATGGCTTAAGAACCACTCCATCTCCTCCTCGTCCTCGAAGATCTGACGATAGAGATGCCGTGGGTCCCAGCGCAGCAGGACATTGCCGATATCGAACACGACTTTGGTAGGTTGGCGAGCGCTCACAATTGCCCTCATGATTGATCGATAGGCCTTTATCCCTTCAGCCTCCGTAAGGCCATTCGTCAAATGGGCACTGCTGCCTGGAAGGGAATGAAACTCAATAACTTTTCTGATGAACCATTCCTGAAGCTCGGGCAGATTAACCCCATGACTTTTACGTTTTGCCCTCGCTTTAGCATGGGACGAGAGTTGATATGAACGGGTGGCGGCAATCTCGGACAAGCCTGAATTGACGCACGGCCATGCTTCTGGGGCTTACCTCCAGCACCTTCTCCACCCTCGTCAGCCAGTTCATGGCCACGCCTCTCGGGCGCAATGCAGTAATCCGCGAGGCGGGCGATACTCGTCTGCGGCTCATGTCTCACGCCACGCATCACTCTCAGCGTGGCGAGATCGAGATGATGCATGGATCCGAAGGAGCGGAGCAGTCAAAGCCGCGACACTGCCCTCATTGTTCCAGCTGGCGAGGCGAGTGCTGACAAGCGAGGAGACCCTCTCCCCGCCTATCACACATCACATGCTCCGTAACGCCGATCAGCCGCCAATATTGTAAGCCGCCAAAGCCGCCATGTTGACGATGTCGTTGTCGGTAGCACCCAGCGAGACGATCTGCACCGGCTTGTCGAGGCCCACCACCAGCGGACCCATAACCATGGCGCCGCCGAGCTCCTGCAACAGCTTCGTCGAGATCGATGCTGAGTGGAAGGCAGGCATGACCAACACGTTCGCCGGACCTGTGAGGCGGCAGAACGGATACTGCGCCATCAGATCGCGATTGAGCGCCACATCTGCCGACATCTCGCCGTCGTATTCGAAATCGACGCGCATACCATCGAGGATCTGCACGGCCTCCTGGATCTTCTCCGCGCGCTCAGCACGGGGATGACCAAAGGTGGAGAACGACAGAAGCGCCACGCGCGGCTCGTAGCCGAGACGACGGGCAACGCCTGCGGACTCAATGGAGATCTCAGCGATTTCCTGCGCGCTCGGCATTTCGTGAATGGCCGTATCCGCAACGAGAACCGTGCGGCCACGCGCAAGGCACAGCGAAACGCCGATGACGCGATGACCAGGCTTGGGATCGATCACGTGGAGCACGTCGGTCAGCGCCGTGGAATAGTTGCGGGTCGCACCCGTGACCATGGCATCCGCATCGCCCAGGGCCACCATGGAGGCGGCAAAGTGGTTGCGGTCCTGATTGATCATGCGCTGGCAATCGCGGAACAGATAGCCCTTGCGCTGCAGGCGCTCGTAGAGGAACTGCGCATAGGTGCTGTTGCGATGGGACAGCCGCGCATTGTGAATCTCGATGCCTTCGCGGCCCTCGAGATCGATGCCGGCCTGAGCCGCCGTCTCGAAAATCCGCTCCTCGCGCCCGACGAGGATGGCACGGCCAAGCCCCTGGTTGACGAAGGAGATCGCGGCGCGGATGACCTTCTCCTCCTCGCCCTCCGCGAACACCACGCGCTTGGGCATCTTGCGCACGCGCTCGAAGATTCGGTTGAGCGTGCCGGCCACAGGATCGCGGCGGGCGGAGAGGTGCGCCTTGTAAGCCTTCATGTCGACGATGGGACGGCGTGCGACGCCGGTATCCATCGCCGCCTGCGCCACAGCCATCGGGATGGTATGGATCAGGCGTGGATCGAACGGCACGGGAATGATGTATTCGCGGCCAAAGCGCGGACGTGCACCCTGATAGGCGGCCGCGACCTCGTCCGGCACGTCCTCGCGCGCGAGTTCCGCAATCGCCTGCGCGGCGGCGATCTTCATCTCCATGTTAATGGTGGTGGCCTGCACGTCGAGCGCACCACGGAAGATGTAAGGGAAGCCCAGAACGTTGTTGACCTGATTCGGATAATCCGAGCGGCCCGTGGCGATGATCACGTCATCACGAATGCGCGCCACCTCCTCCGGCGTGATTTCCGGATCGGGATTGGCCATGGCGAAGATGATCGGATTGGACGCCATGGAGCGGATCATCTCATCCGTGAACGCGCCCTTGGCGGAGAGGCCGAACACGGCATCGGCCCCCTTCAAGGCGTCGGCTAGGGTGCGCGCATCCGTGTCGGCGGCATGCGCGGACTTCCACTGGTTCATGCCCTCGGTACGTCCCTTGTAGATCACGCCCTTCGTGTCGCAGAGGATCACGTTGTTGGGCGCAAAGCCCATGGCCTTTAAAAGCTCGGTGCAGGCAATGCCCGCAGCGCCAGCGCCGTTCACCACGAGCTTAGTCTTGGCCATGTCGCGGCCCGTCAGGTGAAGTGCGTTGATGAGGCCTGCCGCCGCGATGATCGCGGTGCCGTGCTGGTCGTCATGGAAGACGGGGATATCCATGAGTTCCCGCAGGCGCTCTTCGATGATGAAGCATTCAGGCGCCTTGATGTCTTCGAGATTGATGCCGCCAAAGGACGGGCCGAGATAGCGCACGCAGTTGATGAAGGCATCCGCATCCTCCGTATCCACCTCGAGGTCGATGGAATCCACATCCGCGAAGCGCTTGAAGAGAACCGACTTGCCTTCCATCACGGGTTTGGAGGCCAAGGCGCCCAAGTTGCCGAGACCGAGGATCGCCGTGCCGTTCGAGATCACCGCCACCATGTTGGACCGGGTGGTGTAATCGAAGGCGAGCGACGGGTTTTCCGCAATGGCCAGCACTGGCACTGCGACGCCCGGCGAATAGGCGAGCGACAAGTCCCGCTGGGTCGCCATGGGCTTGGTCGGCACTACCTCGAGCTTGCCGGGCCTGCCTTGGGAATGGAACTGCAACGCTTCCTGGTCGGTGAAGGTGGGGCGTTTGCGGCGGGTCGAGGGCGTTTCGTCGGTCATGGAACTGTCGTGTTTTGGCCCAGAGGGGCGTTTCCGGAGGGGATGCGACCTTAAGGCCTAGGACACTCCGCCTCAAGACTTGTGCACACCCTCTCTTCAACGCCCATGATACGGGTGAAAGGGAAAGCGGGCTTTGCTACATAAGGCGGATGTCGTCTCAAGCTCTGTACCAAGCACCCGAGAACTCCGAACAGACCTCCCCTGCCGGCCTCAAAGCCGCCCAGGACAGCCGTGTCACGCCCATGATGGCGCAGTATATCGAGATCAAGGCCGCCAATCCGGACAGCTTGCTGTTCTACCGGATGGGAGATTTCTACGAACTGTTCTTCGAGGATGCGGAGATCGCGAGCCAGTCGCTCGGCATCGTGCTCACCAAGCGCGGCAAGCACCAAGGGCAGGACATTCCCATGTGCGGCGTGCCCGTAGACCGGGCGGACGATTATCTCCAACGGCTCATCGGCTTGGGCCACCGGGTGGCGGTCTGCGAGCAGACCGAGGACCCGGCAGAGGCGAAGAAGCGAGGCTCCAAATCCGTCGTGCGCCGCGACGTGGTGCGGCTTGTTACCCCTGGCACCATTACGGAAGAGCGCCTGTTGGAGCCGGGCCGTGCCAATTTTCTCCTCGCCATCGCCCGCCGCCGCGTCTCCGACACGCAATGGTGTTATGGACTTGCGGCCGTCGATATCTCGACGGGCCATTTCGTGGTCAGTGAGACGGATGCCTTAGGCTTACCGGCGGAGATCGCCCGTTTCGAGCCCCGCGAGATCCTGATGCCGGATGTCATCCATGACGACCCGCAACTTTCAAGTTTCTGGCGCGAGACGCGAGCCTCGATCACGCCTCTGTCCCGCGAAGGTCTCGACCCGGCCTCTGCCGAACGGCGGCTGAAGGAATATTTCGCCGTTGCGACGCTTGATGCCTTCGGCTCCTTCGGCCCTGCCGAGATCACGGCGGCGGGCAGCGTGCTGTTCTATATCGAGAAGACCCAGATCGACAGCCGCCCGGTTCTCAACCCACCCTCACGCGAGAACGCAGGCGCAGCACTAGCTATTGACGCGGCAACTCGCGCCAATCTCGAACTCACGCGCACGCTTTCCGGCGAGCGCGCCGGCAGCCTGCTGGCCACCATTGACTGCACCGTCACGCCGGGCGGTGCGCGCTGCCTTGCAGAGCGTCTGGCAGGCCCCCTCACCGATCCGGGTATGATCCGCGAGCGTCACGATGCCGTGGAATTCCTTGTGGACAACGCGGATCTGCGCGAGCGCCTGCGGCGCATCCTCAAACGCTCGCCCGATCTGGCGCGCGCCCTCTCCCGCCTGAGCCTCGGGCGCGGCGGACCGCGCGACTTGGCTTGCGTGCGCGACGGATTGTTCGCAGCGCGCGAACTCGGTCTTGAACTGGCCATCGCACCCAATCTGCCGAGGGAGCTCTCGGCAAATGCCCAAAAGCTTCAGTCCTTGCGCACGGATGTAGCCGACAAACTCGCGGCGGCACTTGCGGATGAACTACCTCTTCTGAAGCGCGATGGCGGTTTCATTCGTGCAGGCTACGACACCAATCTCGACGAGCTGCGTGAGCTGCAGCAGGATTCTCGCCGCTTCATTGCAGCCCTTCAATCGCGCTACGCCAATGACACAGGCTGTCGCACCTTACGCGTGAAACACAACCACATGATCGGCTACTTCGTGGAAGTACCGCAGAATGTGGGGGAGGATCTGCTCAAGGAGCCCTTCAAGGATACCTTCATCCATCGCCAGACTATGGCGGGCGCAATGCGCTTTTCGACGCAAGAGCTGGGCGAGCTTGAATCGAAGATCGCATCGGCTGCCGACCGCGCCTTGAAAATCGAGCTCGGCCTGTTCGATGCGGTGACGCAGGAACTGCTCGATTTGTCGAGCGATGTTGCCTCCGCCGCCGAAGCGATTGCGGTAATCGACGTGACGGCAGCACTCGCCGATCTCGCCGTTCGCCTCGACTGGACGCGGCCCATCGTCGACACGAGTCTTACCTTCACGGCGAAGGAGGGCCGCCATCCGGTTGTCGAGGCGGCCCTCAAGCGCGAAGGGACAGCCTTCATCGCCAACGATTCCGATCTGTCCGGGAAGGATGCGGGCCACATTCTGCTGATCACCGGCCCCAACATGGGCGGTAAATCGACCTATCTGCGCCAGAACGCACTGATTGTCGTGCTCGCGCAGATGGGCTCCTTTGTGCCGGCGAAAGAAGCGCATATTGGCGTCGTCGACCGTCTCTTCTCGCGTGTCGGTGCAGCCGACGATCTGGCGCGGGGCCGCTCGACCTTCATGGTCGAGATGGTGGAAACCGCTGCCATTCTCAATCAGGCGACCGCGCGCTCCCTTGTCATTCTCGACGAGATCGGACGCGGCACATCCACCTTCGACGGCCTGTCCATTGCCTGGGCCGCCATCGAACACCTGCACGAGTCCAATCGCTGCCGTGCGCTTTTCGCCACCCATTTCCACGAACTGACGGCTCTTGCCGAACGTCTGCCGCGGATCGCCAATGCCACGCTGAAAGTCACGGAGTGGCACGGCGAAGTGGTCTTCCTGCACGAGGTCGTTCCGGGCGCAGCCGACCGTTCCTACGGTTTGCAGGTCGCGCGTCTCGCAGGTCTTCCCACTGCTGTTGTCGACCGGGCCAAGACGATCCTGAACGAGTTGGAGAAGTCGGACCGGGAACATCCGAAGCGGGCGCTTGTCGACGACCTTCCGCTCTTCGCCGCTCAGGTACGTGCGGAACCGGTCAAAGCCCCCCAGAAGGATTCTTTGCGTGAAGCGCTCGATGCGCTTGATCCCGATCAGATGACCCCAAGAGAGGCGCTGGACGCACTCTATCGTCTCAAGGCTCAACGTTGAAGATTCAGGTCAGGAGCGCTTGGAGCTGCTGTCCTCGGCGCTCGTCACATCAAAAGGGATGAACGTCATCCGATCGGCGCTGGCAGTTTCCTGCTCCTGCTCGGCAGTGATATAGGCCAGCGCCTCCTTCACGCCACGCTCCGTATAGGGCTTGGCAATCACGCCGCGTGCACCGGCGAAATCCTCAGGAATGCGCTTGGCATTGGCTGTCATGAACAGCACGGTCACGTGATGCTGGTCGGAGAGTTTACGAGCCACGTCGATCCCGGTGAGACCGTCGGCCAGGTGAATATCGACGAAGGCGAGATCAGGTGAGAACTCGCAGCCCAGCGCAATGGCCTCCTCGGACGAGGCCGCAATCCCCACCACATCGTGCCCTGCATCCTGGAGCAGGCTTTCGAGCTCCAGCGCGATGAGGAACTCATCTTCGACGATGAGGATGCGCAAAGGCTTCACCTCACTCAACTCGTGTCTCCTCGGCATCCGCCCATGCGAGAAATCCAGCCGCTGTACCTGGCCTTCTCGCACGCCAAGTCAACAGCTCCAGCACCCGCCGAACTTGCAAATTCCACAAGAATTTTCTGAAGCGTCCCATCGTCATGGGGACGTGAGAAAGCTCAGTGCCATCGACTGCGATGGCATCGGTCCCCGCCATGATCGTCTTCCCACCCACGAAAGGATTATCCCCTTGAACCGGCTATCACCCGCTTTGCCGGAATAGTCGGACTCAACGTCATAAGTTCGGGAGGGTTCCGCGGCTCCCCCAAAAGGTTCTGAACAGCGTTAACCGATCAAAGAGAGAAACACTATCGCGTTTCACATGACCACGCTAAAGTTGCCCTGTTGCGGGAGGTTCAGCCTGATGGTCATGCGCGTTTCCACTGTTGCCTTCGAGGGAATCGAAGCGCGTGCGGTTGACGTGCAGGTGCAGATCTCTCCCGGCACGGTCGCCTTCATAATCGTCGGCCTTCCCGACAAGGCCGTAGCGGAATCCCGCGAGCGGGTGCGCTCGGCTCTCATCGCCTCAGGGCTCGCGCTCCCGGCCAAACGCGTCACCGTCAATTTGGCCCCTGCTGACCTGCCCAAAGAAGGTAGCCACTACGACCTTCCCATTGCGCTCGGCGTCATGGCCACCATCGGGGCGATCCCGGGTGATGCCCTCAACGGCTTTACAGTGTTAGGCGAGTTGGCGCTCGACGGCTCCATCACCTCCGTCGCGGGCGTGTTGCCGGCCGCCATGGCGGCCGTCGAGCGGCAACACGGGCTGATCTGCCCGGAAGCGTGCGGCTCCGAGGCCGCCTGGGCGAGCAGCGAGCTTGAAATCTTGGCCCCACGCTCCCTCATTCAGCTCGCCAATCATTTCAAGGGCACGCAGGTCATGAGCCGACCGGAGCCGGCGATCATGCCCGCCTCAAGCTCCTTGCCGGACTTGCGCGATATCAAGGGGCAGGAAAGCGCCAAGCGAACGCTGGAGATTGCAGCAGCTGGCGGTCACAATCTCTTAATGAGCGGTCCTCCCGGAGCAGGCAAGTCGATGCTGGCCCAGCGCCTGCCCTCCATCCTGCCGCCGCTCTCGCCCCGCGAGCTCCTGGAAGTTTCCATGATCCAATCGGTGGCAGGTCTCTTGGCAGATGGCGCGCTCTCGAACCGCCGGCCTTTTAGAGCCCCTCACCATTCCGCATCCATGGCCGCCCTCGTGGGCGGTGGCCTCAATGCCCGGCCCGGTGAGGCCTCGCTCGCCCATCACGGCGTCCTCTTCCTCGACGAGCTGCCCGAGTTCCAGCCGCAGGTGCTCGATTCGCTGCGCCAGCCCTTGGAGACGGGGGAGATCCTGATCGCGCGGGCTAATCACCGGGTGACCTATCCGGCGCGCTTCCAACTCGTTGCAGCGATGAATCCCTGCCGTTGCGGGCAGGCAACGGAGCCCGGCTATGTCTGCCGCCGTCAGCCGAACGAACGCTGTATCGCGCAATATCAGGCGCGGCTCTCAGGCCCGCTTCTCGATCGCATCGACCTGGCCATCGAAGTGCCAGCCGTAACAGCCACTGACCTGATCCTGCCGCCACCGGAAGAAGGCTCGGCCCAGGTTGCCCGCCGCGTGGCCGCGGCCCGGAAGCTGCAAGAGAAGCGCTACGCTGCCCTGAAAGAAAGAGGCATCACCACCAATGCAGCCTGTCCGCCGGCCCTTCTGGAAGAGGTGGCCCAACCCGATTCGGAGGGATTGTCGCTCATCCGCGATGCCGCCAATGCCATGCGTCTCTCCGCACGGGGCTTCCACCGGGTTCTGAAAGTGGGCCGGACACTTGCCGATCTCGATGGGGAAGAGCGTGTGCGGCGCATCCATGTAGCCGAGGCGCTCTCCTATCGCGCCCACACGGATCGCCGCTCGGCGGCATGAAAACTTAGCCGCCGAATCTTGTGAAATCACCCGGCAACTGCGATATATTTTGTCACAAAACAGTTTGAAATGACGGCTATGTCACGGCGAAAGACCGGCACATCCACCAGCAGCCCGGCCCGCGAGACCAAGATGACTTCCTCCCCGCTGAATGGAACCGCCTCTCCCGTGAAGCCTTCGCTGATCCCTGCCTTGAAGGGATTTGGCAAGAAGATGGGACGGACAGTGCGCGATTACGGCGGCCTCGATCCCGTTCTCGGACGTATCGGCTCCCTGGAAGTGCGCCTTGCAACGACAGCTCCGGAAATCCGGCGAGCACAGAAGCTGCGCTTCAAAGTCTTCTACGAGGAAATGTCTGCCATACCGCAGGGGGCCGCCGTACTCTCGCGCCGCGATGTCGACGAGTACGATTGGATCTGCGATCATCTTCTTGTTCTCGACCATGCTGCAAAGGCCGGGCCTCTGCGTAGCGCGAAGCCGAAGGTGGTGGGCACCTATCGCCTGCTGCGCCAGGATATCGCGGAGCGCAACCAGGGTTTCTACACCCGTGGCGAATACGACATCGCACCTCTGCTGAAGGCACATTCCTCCTTGCGCTTCCTCGAACTCGGCCGCTCCTGCGTGCTCGAACCCTATCGCAACAAGCGCACGGTCGAGCTGCTGTGGCACGGCATCTGGACTTACGTTCTGCATTACAAGATCGACGTGATGATCGGGTGCGCGAGCCTTGAGGGCACGAATCCGGAAGATCTCGCGCTACCTCTGAGCTTCCTGCATCATTACGCCGCCGCCCCCGCCGAATGGCAGGTCGGCGCGCTGCCGGAGCGCTTCACACGCATGGATATTCTGCCGAAGGAAACCGTTGACCCGAAGGCCGCGCTGCATGCACTGCCGCCGCTGATCAAGGGCTATCTGCGTCTTGGGGCAACATTCGGTACGGGCGCGGTGATCGACAAGCAGTTCGGCACGACAGATGTTCTCGTCGTCCTGCCCGTCTCCGCCATCAATCCACGCTACATCGACCATTTCGGCCCGACGGCGAACCGTCATGCCGCGTGAGTCTCTTCCTTCACCGAGAGTACGCGCTTCCATTCCCCGCGTACATCGGCATCACTCTCATGCTTGAAGCGCTCTGAACCGAGAGACACGATAGCCTCGTGCGGAAGCAATCGGCCAATGGCCCAAACCGCCATGGCGCGCACAAGCGGCGATGGATCGTCGAGAAGCCGTATGGCTTCATCCGCCAGAGCAGCCTCGCCGGAATTGCCGATGGCGATCAGCACATTGCGGATGAAGCGATCACGTCCCGTGCGCTTGATCGGGGTCCCTGAAAAGCGCATGCGGAAGCTCGGATCATCGAGACGTGCAAGCTCGGAAAGCGGGAGAGCCGCGAGATCGTCGCGCTGCATCAGCTTCACCTCGCGGCTTGCTTGCGCGAACTTGTTCCAGGGGCAGACGGCAAGGCAATCGTCGCAGCCGAAGATCCGGTTTCCGATGCCGGAGCGCAGTTCCTCCGGAATGTGGCCCCTATGCTCGATGGTCAGATATGAAATGCAGCGTCGCGCATCGAGCTGGAACGGTGCGGGAAACGCATTGGTCGGGCAGATGTCGAGGCAGCGGCGGCACGAGCCGCAGTGGTTGCGCTCCGGTTCGTCGACAGGCAGTTCCGCCGTGGTGAAGATAGCGCCTAAGAAAAGCCAGTTGCCGAACTCACGTGAGACGATGACCGTATGCTTGCCCTGGAAGCCGAGGCCTGCTGCTTCCGCCAGAGGCTTCTCCATCACGGGCGCCGTATCGACGAATACCTTCACATCGGATGAAGCCTTGGCGGCGAGAAAGCCTGCGACTTCCTTCAGCTTGCCTTTGATCACATCGTGATAGTCACGATTGCGGGCATAGATCGAGATCGAGCCGCAATCCTTATGCGAAAGCGCGGCCAGCGGATCGCTCGTGGGACCATAGTTGACGCCGAGCAGAATGATGCTGCGCACCTCGGGCCAGAGCGTGCGCGGATCGGCGCGGCGCTCGGCCGTGTCCACCATCCAGTCCATGGAACCGTGATGTCCTGCCTCCAGCCACGCTTTCAAGCGCTCCGGCGCGAATGGAATGGAATCCGGCGCCGCGATGCGGATCATGTCGAAGCCGATCTGCTTGGCGCGCTCCACGAAAGCGCGCTTCAGAGCCTCACCGTTAGTTTTCACGCTTGCCGCATGATCCGGGCGAACAAGGGGTTCCCCTTTGTTCTGATCGTGCTCTAGAAATCCAGATTGTCGTAATGGTCCGCCGGCGCCATGCCCGGCACCCGGTCTGCCAGGAGCGCGCGAAACGACGGCCGGGATTTCACCCGGGCGTACCAATGCTTCGCCGTTTCGTCCTCTTCCCATGGCACGTCGCCGAGATAATCCACTACCGAGAGATGGGCAGCCGCCGCCAGATCCGCATAGGTCATCTGGTCGCCGGCCAGCCAATTCCGCTTGGAAATCAGAAAACCGATATATTTCAAGTGATATCGCACATTGGCCCGCGCAGCGCGAATCGCGCTCATGTCGGGCGGACCGCCGCCCAGTTCGATGGGCATGAACCGCTTGTAGATCTTTTCTGTGGCCAGGTAGTCCGAAACCTCTTCGTGGAACTTGCCCAGGAACCAATCGAGCAGGCGTCGGACCTCGACCCGCTGCGCCAGACCCTGCGGCAAAAGCCTGCGGTCCTTCAGGGCATCTCCCTTCACATCGTCCAGGTAATCCGCAATTCCCCGCGCCCCTGGAACGGCCAAGCCGTTATCATCCACCAGCAACGGGAGAGTTCCGGCCGGGTTGACCTCCAGGAGGGGGATGCGCCGATCCCACGGCTTCTCCTCGACGAGATCCGGCTCAAGATTCGTCTCCGCCAGGATCAGGCGCGCGAACCGCGAATGCGGGCAAAAGGGATAGGAATGCAGGGTGGCCATGAAAAAGTGTCAGACGCGAAACAAGCGGCGAGAATAAGGCCTTGCCTCGTTAACGGGCGGTAAGGAATTTTGGTGAATCTCATGCCCCGGACGCATACAGACGGCCTTGCGGTTGCAATGCTTTCTTGACACGTGCGGGAGCGCCCCTGCATCTGGCGCCGGCTTAAGGATTTTCAACGATGGCAAACATCATCGAGGCGCTCTTTCTCGGCCTCATCGAAGGGCTGACCGAGTTCCTGCCGGTCTCCTCCACCGGCCACCTCCTGCTCGTGGGGCATTTCTTAGGATTCGAATCCACGGGCAAGACCTTCGAGGTCCTGATCCAGCTGGGCGCGATTCTTGCAATCCTCTCCGTCTATTTCAACAAGCTCTGGACCATCGCCAAGGCCCTGCCGTACGATCCGGATGCCAGACGCTTCGTCATCGGCGTCGTAGTGGCCTTCCTGCCTGCGGCCCTCATCGGCGCTGTGCTGCACGGCTTCATCAAGGAAGTGCTCTTCAACCCCTGGATCGTGTGCATGACCCTGATCGCGGGCGGCTTCGTGCTGCTCCTGGTCGATCGGATGCCGTTTGAGGCCACCCAGGACGATGCGACCCGCTTCCCCCTTTCCATGTACCTGAAGATCGGTTTGCTCCAGTGCTTGGCGATGATCCCCGGCGTATCGCGTTCGGGCGCCACCATCGTGGGCGCCATGCTGATGGGCGCCTCGAAGCGGGCGGCGGCGGAGTTCTCCTTTTTCCTCGCCCTGCCCACCATGGCGGGCGCTTTCACCTACGATCTCCTGAAGAACTACAAGATCCTGTCGGCAGATGACGCCGTCATCATCGTGGCCGGATTCATCGCGGCCTTTATCGCCGCCGTGGTGGTGGTGAGAACGCTGCTCGCCTACGTTTCCCGCCACGGATTTACGCCCTTTGCCTATTGGCGGATCATCGTCGGCGCAGTAGGCCTCGCCGGCCTCATCGCCTTCGGGTGAGCCATGCTGGAGCGTACCGAATGTTTTGCGGTTGTGCTGGCGGTTGTCGTGGCTCTCGTGACCGTGGCTTTCGCCGTCGTCGCGGGAGCCTCCGTGCCTCTTCAGGCGGGAGGACAAACGATACAGGAGCCCACCTGCCCCGAATGGACCGACGGCTGCATCGTGTGTGCCCGCACCCCGCAAGGGTTGGCCTGCTCGACGCCCGGCATCGCCTGCGTGCGCCAAACGCCGCGCTGCCTCAAGCCCTGAAGCCTACGGGATCGTCTTGTCCGGATAGCGGCAGAGGTCGTTGACCGGGCAGCGCCAGCATTCGGGCCTGCGCGCCTTGCAGATGTAGCGTCCATGCAGGATCAGCCAGTGATGGGCGTGGAGCAGATATTCCTTGGGGATCAGCTTCTCCAGCGCGACCTGCGTCTCGAGTGGCGTCTTGGTGACCACGAGCGGCAGGCGGTTGGCGACACGGAAGATATGCGTGTCGACGGCAATGCGCGGATCGCCATAGGCGATATTGACCACCACGCTCGCGGTCTTGCGGCCCACGCCCGGCAGGGTCTCCAGGATCTCGACGGAATTCGGTACCTCGCCGCCGAATTCCTCGACGAGGCGCTTCGACATCGCAATGACGTTCTTCGCCTTCGTGTTGAAGAAGTTCAGCGTCCTGATGTGCTGACGAAGCCCCTCCTCGCCGAGGGTCAGCATCTTCTGCGGCGCGTCGGCAACGCGAAACAGCTCTTTCGTCGCCTTGTTGACGCCGACATCCGTCGCCTGAGCCGAAAGCGCCACGGCAACGAGCAGTGTATAGGGATTGGTATAATCGAGCTCGCCCTTCGGCTCCGGGTTCGCCTCCTTGAGGCGCCGGAAGATCTCGATCATGGTGGCCCTGTCGACAGGCTTAGGGCTCCGCAGGCGGACAGCTTTGGCTACGGCCTTGGCTGGAACGGCAGGGCTTGATTTCGACTTCGTTGTGCGGCGGGGTGACGGCTTCAGATCGGACATTCCCGCGTTATATCTGGACCATGGCAGGCAGCAAGGCGACATTTGATGACGAAGCCGACCGGTTCGAGAAGCCGGTGTTCTCGGCCGTCATTCGCCCGCACCGGTCCTTGAGCCCTCAAGGGTTCAAGACCATGATGGTGCTGGTGTGCCTGACCTCCGTCATCGCCGGCCTGCCCTTCGTGATCATGGGCTTCTGGCCCGTCGCGGGCTTCTTCGGCCTCGATTTCCTGGGCCTCTACATCGCATTCCGCCTCAGCTACCGCCAAGCCCAGGCCTTCGAGCTTCTGGAACTCACCCCGATCCGCCTGCTCCTCCGCAAAGTCAGCGAGCGGGGCGAGACGCACGAATGGCAATTCAATCCGCTCTGGACCCGCCTCGACCGGGAGGTGGATGAAGAATTCGGCCTCCAGATGCTGGCGCTCACATCCCGCAACGAGCACGTGGTGATCGCCCGCGACCTCTCTCCGGAGGAGCGGGAGACCTTGGCCGACGCCTTCGGTCGTGCGCTGTCGAACGTGAAGCGGGGTTATTGAGGCTTCGACCTCAGGAGCATTGAATCCTATAACGATGTAGCAGTAATCATCGGGCGAAAGGAGTTCCCGATGAAGCGTCTGCTCTCGATCTTGGTTCTCGGCATAGCTGCCGGCTTGTCAGGCTGTGTAACGGCTTCTGATCCACGCGCGAACTTGAAGGCGCTTTTTCATGATCAGGTTAAAGCTTGCTACAAGCTGCCCGCAGAAGGCGTTGGGCCAGAATCCGTAGTTGTGGATGTGCATTTGAAGCCGGATGGAACTTTGGAAAGGCCCCCTGAGATCAAACAAGGTTCTGTGAACTCTCCTGTGGCCCAAGCAGCGTTGCGTGCCGTGAAGGAATGCACTCCCTTCCGAGTTCCTGCTGAGATCGCCCCTCGTTACGAGGAATGGAGAGTGATGCACATCACGTTCCGCACCGACTAAGGCGGATGTCGTCGGCCCTGCCCTGCTCGCCACGCATGAGGCCGAATTGAACGAGATTGTCAAAGAGCAGCGGGCAAGCGTTATCGGCCTCGGGGCTTGAGGGCCTGCGAGGGGAGCATCCGGCGAGGGAGGCGCGGGACGCATTCGGCTTCGCAGGCCCCGGCGG
>NZ_LCYG01000140.1 GCF_001017175.1 Microvirga vignae
ATGCGCTTAAATTGATGATCAGCGGCGATCCGGTGACGGAGACGATCACTGCCGCGACATTCCAGACCTGTGGCTGCGGCTCCGCGATCGCCTCCTCGTCGGCGCTTACCGAACTCATCATCGGCAAAACCTTCGATGAAACCCGCCGGATCACTAATCAGGACATAGCGGACTTTCTCGGTGGCCTGCCGCCGGAGAGGATGAATTACTCGGTGATACGTTATGAGGCACTGCAGGCTGCAATCGCCAACTACCGCGGCGAGGAATGGGGCGACGATCACGAGGACGGTGCCCTCGTTTGCAAATGCTTCGGTATCAACGAAGGGGTGATCGAGCGGGCCGTCCGTATTAACAAGTACACACCATCGAGCAGGTTACGCGCTACACAATGGCTGGCGGCGGCTACCTCACATGCTTCGAAGCCATTGAGGAAGTGCTTGTCCGGGTCCATGCAGCGATGGTCGCCGAAGGCCTCATTACGGCAGACCAGGCCTATAGGGCCGGCGCAACGGATCTCCGCGCCCTCAAGAACAAGGCAAGGTCGAAGTCGATTCCGGAACCGGCGATCGCGTCCGGTGGGATGCGGAGAACATCGCCACCCGAAACAGTTCAGCTCTCAGCGGGACCCAAAGCCGCCAGCCGTCAAATGACGACGCTGCAGCGAATTCGACTGATCGAAAACGCTGTCGAGGACATGCGTTCTTACCTGCGGGCTGACGGCGGGGATTGCGAACTTGTAAATGTCGATGGCGACCAGGTCTACGTCAAACTGTCGGGCGCCTGCACCGGCTGCCAGCCCGCCTCGGTCACCATCAACTGCATGCGCCAGAAGCTCAATGAGGCGACCGGGCTCGCGCTTCGCGTCCTTCCGGTTAGCTGAGGATCGCACCCATGAGGCCTATCTATCTCGACAATAACGCGACGACACGAGTCGATCCTGAAGTTGTTCAAGCGATGCTGCCGTTCTTTACGGATCACTTCGGCAATCCTTCGTCGATGCACGGTTTTGGTGCCTCCGTCGGTACGGCGGTGAAGGAGGCGCGTCGGCAGGTGCAAGTACTGACCGGCGCGGAGTACGACCATGAGATCGTCTTCACCTCGGGCGGGACGGAAAGCGACAATGCGGCGATCCTTTCGGCGCTCGAGGTGATGCCTCACCGAACAGAGATCGTGACGTCCGCGGTCGAGCATCCGGCCGTGCTAACGCTCTGCGCGCATCTTGAGAAGACGCGCGGCGTCAAGGTGCACAGGATCCCAGTGGATCGCCAGGGCCGGCTCGACCTCGACGCCTACAGGGCCGCCCTCACGCCGCACGTGGCAATCGTCTCGATCATGTGGGCGAACAACGAGACCGGTACGATCTTCCCCGTGGTCGAGCTTGCTGAGTTAGCCAAGGAAGTCGGCGCCCTTTTCCATACCGACGCAGTGCAAGCCGCCGGCAAGCTCCCGATGGACCTGAAGTCGACCGCAATCGACATGCTGTCGCTCTCCGGCCACAAGCTGCACGGCCCGAAAGGGATCGGCGCACTTTATGTTAGGCGTGGCGTGCGCTTCCGCTCACTGATCAAGGGGGGGCACCAGGAGCGCGACCGGCGGGCGGGCACAGAGAATACGCCCGGCATTGTCGGGTTCGGCAAGGCGGCCGAACTCGCCTTGAACTTCATGGACGACGAGAACACACGGGTAAAGGCGCTCCGTGACCGTCTGGAAAAAGGACTTCTCCAGCGCATCCCAAACGTCTTCGTTACCGGCGATACGCTGGAGCGGTTGCCGAACACCGCAAACATCACCTTCGCATATATCGAAGGCGAGGGCATGCTGCTTCTCCTCAATCGCGAGGGCATTGCCTGCTCCTCCGGCTCCGCCTGCTCCTCCGGCTCGCTGGAGCCGAGCCATGTCCTGAGGGCGATGAACATCCCCTATACCGCGGCACGCGGGGCGATCCGCTTCTCTTTCTCGCGCGACAACGGCAAGGAGGATGTCGACCGGGTGCTCGAGGTCATGCCCGGAATCGTGGAGAAGCTGCGTGCTCTTTCCCCGTTCGGGGCCGGGGGCGAAGTGCCGAAGAACTGCGATCCGGTCTAGGCCTGAGGGGCAGAAGAGCCGACAGCCGCTCATGAAATGTCCGGTCTTTCTCAACGATACGACCCTGCGCGACGACGCGCAGGCACCCGGTGTGCCTTCACGACGGCCATGGGCGCCGACGAGGTCAAAGCAATTCGCGCCGCGGGCGCGCTGCGTCTCCCGGTTCGGCTCACGGCCCTGGCTGTATCAAAACTCAAACTGGCCCGATCTTGGTGCACAATTTGTACAATTTCATGCGTCTGCACCGAGAAATATCCGGCTGATCCAGTCCTGGACGACACAAAATTGCTTCAACGAGTGACACGTCAGCGCTTTTACGCAACCAAGGCCTGGTGCCAAATGAGGTCGGAGGATCTCAACGCAGCAATCGAGAGCGGTATCGCCGCCGTCAATCTGTCGCTGCCTGCATCGGACATCCAACTCACCGCCAAGCTCGGCCTTGATCGGGCGGGAGCGCTTCACGTCATCGAGCACGTGGTCGGGCGCGCCGCCGCCTGCGGCTTCTTCGTCACGGTGGGCTGCGAGAATGCCTCGCGGGCCGCCCGGGATCATCTCGCCCGTGTGATCGAGACGGCCGCGCGCGCCGGCGCAAGCCGTGTCAGGCTTTCCGGCCTGGTCGGTGTTCTCGACCCCTTTTCGACCGTCGTATTTGCGGCCCAGGTCGCGGACCAGTCTCCCGTCGACCTCGAATTTCACGGTGCAGCGTCAGCTTGCGGCGAACGCACCCGAGACCACCGTTTCCGAGAGGGAGAATGCAATGAGCAGTGATTTCGCCAACAGCCGTCCCATCGAGGTCACTGACTTCCTCGCGCGGCTAAAGGGCCTGTCAGCTGCGGAGGAGTTCTTCGCAGTCCTTGGCGTCTCCTATGATCCGAAGGTGCTCAATGTCTCACGGCTCCATATCATGAGGCGCATGGGGCAATACCTCGCTGAAGTGGATTTCTCCGATCTCTCCGACCGGGTAATCGCCGCGCGGGTGCGCATCATGCTCGAACGTGCCTACGAGGACTTTGCGACGTCCTCACCGCTCACTCACCGGGTCTTCAAGGTGCTTAGAGACCACGATCCGGACAAACCCGCCACGCCCGGCCGCACGTTCGTCCCGTTCGACTCCGTCCTGACGCTGTTCGGACAGGAATGAGCGCGACACGGTTGCGACGCGACAATGTCGAGAAGCCGACAAATCCGGTCACCACGGTGGCGCCTTCAGAAGGAAACAACCGCATTTCAAAGGCATAGGGAAACGCAAAGCGGTTGGCACGAATGATGCTGGGAAGGCGATGAACCACCAAGCCAGCATCCGGAAAGGAGCCTAGAGAGACCGCCATGCACATCGTAGTCTGTATCAAGCAGGTGCCGGACTCCGCGCAGATCCGCGTCCATCCGGTGACGAACACGATCATGCGCCAGGGCGTGCCGACCATCATCAACCCTTACGACCTGTTCGCCCTTGAAGAAGCACTCAGATTGCGCGACGCCCATGGCGGCGAGGTCACCGTGCTTACGATGGGCCCGCCCATGGCAGAGGACGCGCTGCGCAAGGCGCTCACTTACGGCGCCGACCGCGCGGTGCTCTTGACCGACCGCTATTTTGCCGGCTCCGACACGCTGGCCACCTCCTTCGCTCTCTCTCAGGCGATCGCGAAGGTCGGTGAGACCTTCGGCATGCCGGATATCGTCTTCACCGGCAAGCAGACGATCGACGGCGACACCGCCCAGGTCGGGCCCGGCATCGCCAAGCGCCTCGACCTCCTGCAGCTCACCTATGTCGCGAAGATCGCCTCCATTGATCTCGATGCGCACGAGATCACGGTCGAGCGCCGCTCGGAAGGCGGCATGCAGATGCTGAAGAGCAGGCTCCCTTGCCTCATCACTATGCTGGAAGGCACCAACGAGATCCGCCGCGGCTCGCTCGACGACGCCCTGCGCGCCGCGCGCAGCCAGATCGTGAAGTGGAGTGCGGCCGATGCCGGCATTGAGGACCTCACCAAATGCGGCCTGCGCGGCTCGCCGACGGTCGTCAAGCGTGTTTTCGCCCCAACCAGTCGGGCGGAAAAGGCGGCGCAAATCGACACCACCGATAAGTCGCTGCGCGATCTCGCTGACGATCTGATTGCCGCAATCTTCACCCGCCAGCCGGCGCTGGAACAGGAACTCGCCGTCGATGGCGGCGCGTGACGGCAAGGAGCAGACGATGTCGACCGCGAACCGAGAAACCCCTTCTCCCACCGCCGGCCGTGCCGGCATGAAGAAGGAGCTGCCCGAGCAGTTCAAGGACTACCGGCACGTCTGGGTCTTCATCGAGCTGGAGCGCGGCCAAGTCCATCCCGTCTCCTTCGAACTACTCGGCGAAGGCCGCAAGCTCGCCGACAAGCTCGGGGTAGAGCTCGCTGCCGTCGTGCTCGGCCCGCCCGGCGAGGCGACGTGGCATGCGGTCGCCGAGGCCTTCGCCTATGGCGCCGACCTCGCCTATGTCATAGAGGACCCGCTGCTCGCCCATTACCGCAACGAGCCCTTCACCAGGGCGATGACCGACCTGCTCAACACCTACAAGCCCGAGATCCTGCTTCTGGGGGCGACCACGCTTGGCAGGGATCTTGCCGGCTCCGTGGCGACGACCTTGCTGACAGGGCTCACCGCCGACTGCACCGCACTCGACGTCGACGCCGACGGCTCGCTAGCCGCGACGCGGCCGACCTTCGGCGGCTCACTGCTCTGCACGATCTACACGCTCAACTACCGGCCGCAGATGGCCACAGTGCGACCGAGGGTCATGGCCATGCCGCAGCGGGTGGACAAGCCGGTGGGCCGGGTCATCCAGCACAAGCTGGCCATGGCCGAGGAAGACGTCGTCACCAAGATCCTCGGATTCCTGCCCGACAACCAATCGGCCAAGGCCAATCTCGCCTATGCCAACGTCGTCGTGGCCGGCGGCCTCGGCCTCGGCGCGGTGGAGAACCTGCAGCTTGTGAAGAATCTCGCGCGGGCAATCGGCGCCGA
Organism: Microvirga vignae; assembly: GCF_001017175.1. Classification (GTDB taxonomy): domain Bacteria; phylum Pseudomonadota; class Alphaproteobacteria; order Rhizobiales; family Beijerinckiaceae; genus Microvirga; species Microvirga vignae. Next base: position 5,086 of record NZ_LCYG01000140.1, read on the forward strand.
ATATGGCTGTTCGCGCCCGCTGGTCCAGAAGGGCTGGATGCCGGCTGATCGGCAGATCGGCCAAACTGGCAAGACCATTCGGCCGAAGCTTTACATAGCGGTCGGGATTTCCGGCGCTATCCAGCATCGGGTTGGCGTCGAGGGAGCCGATCTGATCGTGGCCATCAACACCGACCCGAACGCCCCGATTTTCGATTTCGCCCACCTCGGCATTGTCATCGATGCGATCCGCTTCCTGCCGGCGCTGACGGAAGCCTTCACGCGGCGGCTCTCGCCGCACAACCGCGACAAGCTCGCCAGCTGACGGAGACGGCCATGACCGCGGAAAAATTCGACGCAATCGTCATCGGGGCCGGCATGTCCGGCAATGCGGCCGCCTACACCATGGCGAGCCGCGGCATGAAGGTGCTGCAGCTGGAGCGCGGCGAATATCCGGGCTCTAAGAACGTCCAGGGCGCCATCATGTATGCTGATATGCTGGAGAAGATCATCCCGGACTTTCGCGAGGACGCCCCGCTAGAGCGCCACCCCGTCGAGCAGCGCTTCTGGATGATGGATAATACCTCCCACACCGGCATGCACTACCGGTCGGACGACTTCAACGAGGCCAAGCCCAACCGCTACACCATCATCCGCGCCCAGTTCGACAAGTGGTTCTCGCGCAAGGTGCGCGAGGCCGGCGCGACCGTGCTCTGTGAGACCACCGTGACCGAGCTCGCCCACGACACCAACGGCAAGGTGATCGGCGTGCGCACCGACCGCGCCGGCGACATCATCTTCGCCGACGTCGTCGTGCTTGCCGAAGGCGTCAACGGCCTTTTGGGCACCCGCGCGGGCCTGCGCGAGATGCCGAAGCCGGAAACGGTAGCGCTCGCGGTCAAAGAGATGCATTTCCTGCCGGAAGAGGTCATCGGAGAGCGCTTCGGCCTGAAGGGCAATGAAGGCTGCGTGATCGAAGCCGCCGGCACCATCTCGCGCGGCATGACCGGACTGGCCTTCCTCTACACCAACAGGGAGTCGATTTCGCTCGGCATCGGCTGCCTGGTCTCCGATTTCGCCTCCACGATGGAGAGCCCCTACGCGCTTCTCGAAGCCTTCAAGCGCCATCCGTCGGTCCGGCCGCTGATCGCCGGCTCGGAGGTCAAGGAATATGCTGCCCATCTCATTCCCGAAGGCGGCTACAAGGCAATCCCACAGCTCTTCGGCGACGGCTGGCTCGTCGTCGGCGACGCGGCGCAGCTCAACAATGCCGTGCACCGCGAAGGCTCCAACCTCGCCATGACCTCCGGCCGCATCGCCGGCGAGGCGATCTTCCATGTCAACAGCCGCAGGAACCCTATGACCAAGGAGAACCTCGCCCTCTACAAGACCATGCTGGACAACTCCTTTGTTGTCAAAGATCTAAAGAAATACAAGGACATGCCGGCCCTGCTCCACACCAATTCCTGCAATTTCTTCATGACCTATCCGCAGTTGATATCGCAGGCCGCGCAGAACTTCCTGCGCGTCGACGGCACGCCGAAAATCGAGAAGGAAAAGGCGACCACGGCCGCCTTCATCAAGGCGCGCTCGCGCTGGGGCATGGTCAGCGACGTGGTCCGCCTGGCGTTCGCTTGGCGCTAAATAAGGAGCGACGAGATGACGATTGCAGTGGCCGAACTCCGCGTCGAGGACAAGCTCTTCCTGAACCGCTACCTGGTCGATGCCGGGGGCCCGCACATCAAGGTGCGGCCGCACGAGAAGCCGAGTCCCAATCTTATCGCACTGACACGCGTCTGCCCGGCCAAGTGCTACGAGCTGAACGACAAGGGCCAGGTCGAGATCACCGCCGACGGCTGCATGGAATGCGGCACCTGCCGCGTGCTCTGCGAAGCGTCGGGCGAGATCGAGTGGAACTATCCACGCGGCGGCTTCGGTGTCCTCTTCAAGTTCGGATGACTGGCGTACGCACCGTTTTAAGAGCGTGAACTGGGAGACACCCGCAATTGCGGCCAAACACCGCATCAATATTGGTAGGAACCATCTCGCGCTTAAAATTCAAAAGGGGGCGTGAATACTATGTTGTCGGAACTCAAAATACAAAAAGGCGCTGGGGAGGAGCACCCTGGACAAGCCCTGAGGTGTGTCCATGACCCACATGCTGCGGGATCGGGTCGATGACGTCGGACCTTGGAACACCCGGCCTGAGCCCCCCATCAAAACCATGCGCAAGGCGGAAATGTCGCTCAGCATCATCCACGAGATCTCTGAGGTCCTGGCCACGCCCACCCAGCTGGAGGTCACGCTTGCCCATGTCGGGAACATCCTCTCCCCGTTTCTGCCAGGAGGTCATGGAGCAAGCGTCATCCTGGACGCTGAAGCAGAGCCGGAGATTACCGCAAATGGCAACACCCACCTCAATCAGGCCTTCGCCGCGTCATCCCGCACGCCGTCATCGACTAAATCGCCACTACGGGGATGCCGCTCGTCATCCCGGATATCAGCACGTCCGAACCATGTCAGGTCGACCGTCAACCATCTTCGAGCCGCGGCCCCAGTACCTTTGTTGGGGTCGCGGTCAAGGCTGAGCATCACATCAGTGGAACATTGTCGATCGACCGCGTCAGAGACGATGCCGCCAGCGTCGGCTG
>NZ_LCYG01000141.1 GCF_001017175.1 Microvirga vignae
GTGTTTGGTTGATAATGCCGGCGCTCAATCAGGAACACATCTTGCACTGCCCCCTGTAGTGCCGGCAAGGGCGTCCACCTCGCCATGCTCGAAGCGAAAGCGGAGGTATCCTTCCAGAACGTGCCAGGCTTCATCGTCGAAGCGGTGAATGTGCAGATAGGACGGCCCGGAGTCGGTCCACTCGCGGATGACCAGGATTTCTCCAGCGACCGAGACAGGTCCAGAGCCGGGCAGGGCAATGGTCGGCTCAAACAGAACCCGTGAGGCTGCCATAAGGGCCTCCAATGGGGGGCCAATCTCAGCAAGCGGCACGAGCCTCCGCGTGCGAACGCATCTTAACTGACCGAAACGGCTCGGTTCCGTGCGGTGCCTCACACCTGTCTTGCCCGCCTGGAGCAGGTATCTGATCGGCAGTGCTAGAACGCCCCCGTTTAGCATGATCTTGGAAGGCGGTTCGTAGCTGCAGGAGTCGGTCGGCATAGGCTCGACTCAGGCAGGCCGGATCGCCGCCCCAGGCCTGGCGCCGTTTGAACCAGCAAACCTGCCCCTTCTTGAGACCGTCGCCCCATCGCGAGCAGCGGCTTGTGCTGGGTGGCGAGGAAAGCCCGGGTGCCTGACGAGTGTGACCGGGTCCTTCGCCTCGCAGGAGGGGAGGGCAGGTCACAGGCGAAGAGCGGACCTTCACACAGCCAAGCTGGATGGCCGGCCGTGACCCTGAGCGGTCACTCATGTTTCAGCGCGGCGCTCCTCGCGTGCTGCTTCCCACACGTCGCGGGCAGCATCCGCATTCATTGCCGCGATACCGAGGCCAACAATCAGATCGGGCCACGCCGAGCGCCACGCGAAGTGAGATTGCGAGACCGCGTGGACATTACCGGCTCTGGTGCATGGCAAGCTCAGCGCAGCGACGGCGCGGGCTTGCCAATCGAGCCGTGTGACGGCAATCTCAGCTCAACAAGACGTTCAGCGGGTGGTTGCCGGAGCATTGTCTCGTCGGGCAACAGGACAAGGGAAACGGCCAAATCATGATCATGGACGGTGGCAGCGCCGATGCCGGCGAGACAGACGAGGGAGCTTTGACCGGGCGTCGGGCGGAGCTTCTCAGCCGCCGGTCGTTTCTGATTGGCTCGGCCGTCGGTGTCGGCGCGCTGGGGCTGGCCGGTTGCGCGACATCCGACGGCATGAGCGTCGCCGAGGCGGCGAAGCTCTACGGGCCGGTGCCCGATGAGAAATTCCCGATCCCGGCGGTCGACATCAGCAAGGTCGATCCGAAATATTATCGCCGGACAGTTCGCTATGACACCAAAGAGGCGCCCGGTACGATTATCGTCGACCCCGGCAATTACTACGTTTACCGCATCGAAGGCGACGGAACCGCCACCCGCTATGGTGCCAATGTCGGCCGTGACGGGTTTCGGTGGAGCGGTGACGCTTATGTTGGGCGCAAGGGCGAATGGGCGACCTGGACCCCGCCCAAGGAGATGATCCGGCGCCAACCCGAGGCGGCCAAATGGGCCCGCGGCATGCCGGGTGGCCTCGACAATCCGCTCGGCGCCCGCACGCTTTATCTCTATCAGAACGGCGCTTACACGCTCTACACGATCTACGCCAGCCTCGACGCGGAATCGATCGGCACAGGCATCACAAGCGGCTGTGTCGGCCTCCTCACTCAGGACATGATGCACCTGTACTCACGAACGCCGGTCAAGACAAAGGTGATTGTCCTGCCAGCATAGCAACGGCGCCAGCCCCGGCTCGCGCTGCTGGTGCGGGCAGCGCAAAGGACAGGCTCGTTCTTGGCATCTGAGGGATTGTACGGGGGGCGATCCCTGGAAGGTCGACGCCGCGACCTTTATCGTCACGCAAGACTCCAGGTTCGAGACGCCAGCATCCAGCGACCCGGCAGCCATTCCCGAGGTCAACTACACGACCGCCATTCCTTGGCAATGGGTTGGGCGATGGGGAACGGCGGCTCTTGGCACATCTGCGAAGTAGGCCGAATGCCTGCTGAGCCGGAAGTAGAAGACCTTCCAGATACGCGTGCAATTTCGTTGGTAATCCTAAACTCGATTATCGTTCCAATGGGACCACTTGGCGGGGGCGGGTCAGTGCGCGGATCAAAACACGACCCAGCCTCGACCTTGGATTTGTGGGATGGCTATGGAGCGCTCAGGGAGCGTCCTCACGGACATGGCTGATGACCGTATTGAGGTGGGGTTCCTGACGTTGATTCATGCCTGGGTACCCCAGAGATCCTCAAGCTCTTCCTGTTGCTGGCTCCTTCGCCCTACATGCTCTTACCGATGAGGAGGCCTTTTAACATTCATATGCTTGCCAACCAATCTACGATCCAGAACGGAGAGGGTGAAGCTGAGTAAACTCAGGAGGTCAGAGGTGCGGGTGTCGTTGATACTCCCTGTTCAACAGCAGCCTTCTCTTGAGCTGCAAGAGCTTTCTTGAAGCCGTCCCGCTCCTGCAGTTCGGCCCAATACTCTCGAACTGCTTCCGGAATGCGGTCGCTCAAGCCTAAGTACTGCGCCAGCATAAGGGCATAGCCCACAGATATGTCGGCTACGGTAAAACGGTCAGCGCAGAGGTAGCGGTGTGACGATACTTTCCTCTCGACGCCGCGAAGGCGGGATAAGAACCAGCGGGAATAGTCCTGTACGACCTGTGGCAGCTGCCGGTCTATGGGCTCGAAGCGACCATAACGCAGAACGAGCGTCTGTGGAAATGTCAGCGTGGCCTCGCCAAAATGAACCCAGTTTAGGTACTCTCCATATTCACTTTCATTCGGCGCTATAGCGAGATCGCCCAAGCTGTGGCGCATGGCAATGAATTCACAGATCGCCGCCGATTCTGTCATTCTTGTTGTGCCATCGATATAGGCCGGAACAGTACCGAGCGGATTGATTTGCATATACTCGGGCGAGCAGGCTCGCGGTGGGAAAGGGAGCATTACAATTTGGTAGGTGAGCTCCAGCTCTTCCAAAGTCCAAAGCGGCCTGAACGAACGTGCGCTCATACAATGATAAAGTATCCTCACCCTTCCCATCCTTATCAAATTTGGCTCAGCTGTACGCCCGTATTGTTCAATGCGGCTACTCTTCGCGCCATCGAGACCCTTTGGAGAGCAAGAGGATCTGTGGGGCACCCAGCACCGGATCAATTTCAGGTGCCCGCCATTTCAACACGTTGACCTGCCCGTCAATGAAGACGGATCTCAAATGTTCTATTGCTGTCCTACAAATCCTTATGCTCTCCTTCATCGCTGCAGAAGGGGGAGGAAGTTAGGTCAGGGGGTGGAAGTGGACCTTGCCACAGCCGCGCGCAAAGGCAGAGTTTATCCCTTAGCAGACCCGCCGATTCCTCGCTTTGACAGCGAAGACGATCTTCTGTTCAGACGGTGAAAGATACTGTTCTCAAAGAGAGCATGGAATTACCTGTCGCAGCCGGTCGGCAGGTTGAGACCCGAAGCAGGCAGGCCACGATGGCCAAAAGCTCTTAGCTCTAAAACGACCTCCTTTTTTCACCGGGCAGCAACATAACCTCCCCATACCCCCTTACTCCGGAATTGCGACGGAACCCGATAGACTTATGCAGTCTCGTCTGGCTTTAACCCGAGTTGCTCTTCCACAATCTGACGCATGATAAATTTCTGGACCTTGCCGGTGACGGTCATGGGAAACTCGTCTACGAACTGGACGTAGCGTGGGAACTTCTGGTGAGCGATTTGTCCCTGGCAGAAGGCCCGCAGCTCGTCCTCCGTCATCGTCTCACCTTCCTTGGCACTCCAGTCCGGCTCAAGCGCGAAGATCCAACCGGTGTTGGCGGGGGGCCACGAGGCGAAGCGAACGGCAATTATCGCCATGGCCAGTTCACATACGAAGCGATTGCCGGGGGGCAAGAACTGGCCGACCTCATCCGCTTGGTCCGCGCCACATCAAGGTCGCTCTCGTGCGAGAAGGGTCCAGGGATGTCGCGATAGAGCACTCAACCGCTTGTCAAGGCGGTGGAGTGCTGATGGCTTGCTGTCTCGTCGTTCAGCATTCTCAGCGAGGAGGCCGTGGATCGCCACCGTCCGGGCCGCTTGGAGCACCGGGAGGGGAGTCGAAATCCAACGGCAGAACAATCGTCGGCCCGCCCAGCTTCTCAAGGGCAATAACTAGAAGTTCGCGTAAATTCCTGAAGCCGAAGTCCGGTATAGTCAATGTCCCGAAGCACGCGTCAGATATCTCAAAGGCGCGTGGATCCCAGCAGGTGTCTGGGTGGGATGGGCTTGAAGTGCGCAAAAAGCGGCCGTGGTGGATCTCAGGCGGTGCGCAGGGGTCAACGTTAGGATCGGCGGGTCGGCTAAGTTCTCGGCAGCGAGCTACATATGCCTTACGCACCTCTTCGGAGTTGACGGTGGCCATACACGTGTAGCCGGACTCGGCGGTTACAAGAATTAAGGCTGGATCGGGACAGTTGTTCATCTTCGCTTGCAGGGATTGGCACCTATGGCTCGTCCAGTTTACCCTTTGGCATTCTCGGAGCACTTCACGCGCTGCCTGTAACGCCTTAGAGCAGGCTGAGGCTTCATGTGAAGGATGTGCAGGGTCAATAGGTCCGCGGTTGGGATCGCTTTGTGCCTTTTGCTGCGCTTTGTCGTCTTTGCTAGCTTTATCTTCGTATTTTTTCCAAAGCTCGTTCACCTTGGCTTTAGAGGCCTTCTTTGCAGCCTCGTCCTTTCCTTCCTGAATTTTTATGTCCTCATCGATTGCTTTACCTACAGCATCGCTTGCCTCCTTTCTTTCTTTAGCAGTTAATTCGGCATAGGCTTCCCATTCTTCCTTTTGGGCGCGGGAGTCCTGTTCGTTCAGACCGAGATACTTCCAAACCTCCCCATCGCTGCCCCGCATCTCGCCTTTATACCCCCACGAGTAGGCACCGCCTTTCTTGGTTACATCCTTCCCGACGAACTCCCCTTTGGACATGGTGGGATCGCCACCGGCGCAAGCGCCAGTGATAGTAGCCGGATCGAAGGGTCCGTCGCCTTGGTCGCCAAGCGGACCGGGAATGCCCTTCTCGCCAAACCCGCGCGCGGCGTCCACATGGAGCTTAGTCGCGCAGTCATCAATTGCTTGTTTGATTTGCCCCCCTTGGTTCACCGCATTTAGTAGACAGCTGTAGAGTGAGTCTTCCGCCAGTGGGCCTGCTGTAGTAGCTAGTACAGAACCTATCTGCGACGCTGCCCAAACCGGTACCATAGCATTCGCTGCCGCGAACATAATGGTCGCAAGGGTCGTACATAGCACGGAGGTGCGTATCGGAGGGGATGAGATGCGCATTGCTGCCTCCCCTTGAAGCCGCCCCTAAAGGGACAGGTCAATAAGATAACTGCTAGGCATGCCTCAGTCAGCACGGGCGGAATGCTGTAGAGTTCATCCCTCAAACCAGAGCAGGGGCCTTTAAGCCCAATCCATCGGTCGCCAGCCGACCTCGATCCGTCATTGCCGTCAACAAACGCTAATTATGGCATAATGCGGTCACTCAGTTTGTGCGGTTTGTCACCTTTGGAACAGGCCATGCAAAATCAGTGAGGTGAAACTGAAGATAAAGGTCCTTTCGCTGTGCTGGTCGGAGCGTTCTTCTCCTTCATGGCTGGTCGGGCATTTGGGCTCAGTCATTGCAGGGCCTCCCGCTAACCCTGCGGCAGCCATTCCGGAGGGCCAAGAAGCGTGTGCGCCCGAGAAGGCAACACTGGAGAAGGGGTTCATCCAACAGCGGGACGTGAATGGCGACGGTGCGAAGGACTACATCTTTGACCATGCCGCATTCTCCTGTGGAGGAAGCTTGAGCTTCCTCTGCCTCCCGCACCTCCCAGGGATCGAACACACCGTTGCTGACGGGGTTACTGCTGGTCTCTTGGTCCTGGCGTATCTCGTTCAGCCCGTATGGCTGACATCGGATCACTCTCAGCCTACAGCGGTCTCATGGAGCTTTTGCAGAACTTTTCTCCCGGTCGGCACCTGGGGCTTGGCGGCATACTCTGGAGCAGCGCAGGCGCAATTTTCGGCGGCCTCTTGGTTGCTCTGCTTTGATCTCGTATGCGCTGAAATAACTGGCTCTTGGACTAACCTATATGCCCTGTTACTGTTTCTCAAGAAACTGGGACGGCAGGCGCCCTTGGACACAGGCAAGTGGCACACAATCATGGTGGCCAGTGATGAGGAAGAGGAGCAGAAGACCGCTGCTCTGAAGCCTCT
>NZ_LCYG01000142.1 GCF_001017175.1 Microvirga vignae
CCATGGACGGGCCAAGTGGTCATTTTTCATTTCGGTTCTGTCCATGGTGGTTCCCTTGGCCACACCAGAGGTGGCGAAAAGGTTTCAGCGGGGATGGCCACAACAGTGGGCATCAGCGGATGGAATTGTCTGAAGGCCATTCATTGGCTGCATCTGGACGGCTGTCCCAGGCGGGTCATGCGACCCCGCCGTCGTCCAATCCCCATGCAATCGCGCATGCCGTGGACCAGCAATTCGCTTGCTGGATCCGACCGCGGCGCAACTTGGATTGTCAGGCAACACAAAGGGAGCTGCCGGTTGACCAAAAGCACGATCAAGTGCCGCTGCGAACCGGATGCCGGACGATCAATGTTGATGGGGAGGGCAGGCGTCTTCAGGCCCCGAGCTCGGACGCGTGTTGAGCTCGGGGTTAATTGCCCGCGATCAGATTCCCTGCTCGATGCAGGCCACGACGGAATGGTACAAAGCTCGGCATGATGGACGGTTAATGCGTAGCTTTGGCGCAAATGTCAAATGGCCGGAGCTCAACGGCACTGTCTCATCCCGATCCCGCCTTCCAGTCAGCAAACCCGTGCGTGTGAGGATCCAGGTGCCCGTCCTCCAAATCGTAACCTTGCTTCTTGCGCTCCGAACGCCTTGGGAGCCAACAATTCCGACAGCCTGAAACCTGGGTGGCGAACTGCCGCCAAACGCCAATTCATCCCCGTCTGAGTTGAATTCCAGGAGCCGGGCCCCATGTCGATTGGATCATGTTCGGACCTTTGTCGCAGAAACGATACCTGACCCGCGCCGGGAGCCTCCAAACGGGCTCGTGACCCGGCTGGGGAGGCGTGCCTCGTAGGCCCTCCCAGCCGGGCGGACATGCTCTCTCCAGCAAAGTGATCGATCCGATGCCTGCCCGCAGGCCGACGGCCCCTGCCATCCTTGGCCGGACCTGCCCTTCAGCCCCGCGCGGAAGGCCATGTGAGGTCAGATGGACATGCGACATGATGAACTGGCTGCCACGGCCAGCGACAACGCGCGCGCAAACGCTCCAAGCCGAAACCTCAAGCCTGGGAACCGGCGCCATCAACCAAGTGAAGCCCCTCGCCCCATCGAAGTTGACGAAGACATGGCTTGGCAGCGGCGGACGTGGGTCATCCAGAGGATAGGTTGGCTCGCCATGGGCGGCCTCGTCCTGACCGCTCTGACCGGCGTCTTCGGATCCGGCCCCGTGAGCTGGCAGCAGGCGAGCGATCCGGCTGGCCTGCTGCGGGTCGAATTCGAACGCTTCCAGCGACAGGAATCCGAATTCACCCTGCGGGTGGATATTGCGCGCGAAGCGTCGACCGAAGATGCCATCCCGCTTCGCATGAGCGGCACCTTCCTCGATGCGGTCGAGGTGAAGGGGATCGTGCCCGAGCCCCAGGAGGCCAGGAGCCTCGGCGGCGACGTCGAGTACGTCTTCCCGGTGGCGCAGCCAGGCCGGGCGGCCACGATCCGTTTCGCGCTGAGGATGCGGGATGTCGGCTCCCACTCGGCCGAGATCGGTCTGGGCGGCCGCGAGCCGGCCCGCTTCACTCAGTTCGTCTACCCCTAGCCCGTGGGGCCACAATCATGGACTCGGTGCTCAGAGCCGCCTTCATCTATTTCTTCCTGCTGATCGTGTTCCGTATCGCAGGCCGCCGCACGCTCTCAGAGATGACGCCGTTCGATTTCGTCCTGTTGCTGATCATCGGCGAGGCGACCGAGCCGGTGCTGCTCGGCGACGATCCATCGGTCGTGCACGCCGCCCTGGTGATCATCACGCTGCTGTTCATCAACATCGGCATGTCGCTGATCAAGAGCCGCTGGAAGACCATGGAGAAGCTCATGGACGGCGTGCCGACGATCATCGTCGAGCATGGCCGTCTCATGCAGGAGCGCATGAACACGGCGCGCGTGAGCCGGGACGACGTGATGGAGGCCGCCCGCCGCATGCATGGGATCGAGCGGCTGGATCAGATCAAGTACGCCATCGTCGAAGTCAGCGGCGGCATCACCATCGTGCCCCAGGCGAACGGGTAGGTCCGCCATGAAACCAATGTACAGGATCCTCTATCGCCCGCTGCCGCGAGCGTTGCGGCGACGGCCTCCGACAACCGCGGAGGCCGTCAGGAAGGCTGCGCGATGGCATGCCGGCTTGGCGATCATTGTCGCCATCCTGGCGTGGGCGCTCTATGCATACTACCAATAGTGGGACTTCCTTAGTGGGACTTACTCCCGGTCCTGAGATCGACAATCTGGGGTTGCTACCCCCGCGGAGGCCCGAGCGGGCTTGGGGCGGTCCGGACCGGAACGTCGAGCATCGCCTTCTCGCTTGGCGTGAGGTGCCGCACCGCGCCCCTTGGCAGATCCCCCAGCCGGGCTATGGTTGCATTCAATGCGTCCGCAATCCGATCCCTGCAACACGCCCGTGCGACCCACCGTCTCCATCCCGCACGTGGTTCCGAGTTCCGTGGCAAGTCCCTCCACGAGGAGCCATCGCTCCCAGTCCGGCATGAGGCTCCATCCCGGATCGCTCAGGTGAGCTTGGGGGAGGCGGTAGTGGAAGGCCGGGCGCGGGCCAATCTTCTCATGCGGGAGCGCGCGGCGGACCTTCCCCTCATTCATCCAGGCGAGGAGCGGCAGGAGATCGAGTGCCCTGTTCCGGGTAGGGTTCGCCGCCAAGTAGTCGTCCGTCAGCTCGGCCAAGCCAGGCCAGTACCCGTGATCGAGCACTCGCCTGGCGTAGTCCTGCGGGAATGCGGGCGGAAGCGCGATGGTGAGCCGCCGGCTCCCCCGCGCGGTCTCCCGGCGCAGGCGCCCTTCAAGGAGGAGGAAGGCCTTGAGGAACGCCGTCACCGTCGGCGCATCGAGGCAGGGCGGGTCGACGTTGAAGTGGAGTCCGAGCGAGTCCAGCAGGACCGCGCCCCGACCGCGGCCGCCGACGGAGCGCAGGACATCCATGACGTCCTGCACCTCGGACAGCCGTCCGATCGGCAATGGGGACGTGACGAGCTCCCGCGGGACGAAGGGCGAGAGGAGATCGCCGAGCAACGCTGCGGTCCGCCCGTCGAGCCTCATGCCGAGGCCGTTGCGTCGCTGGGGGTGGACGTGCCTCAGGTCCGTTTCGACGCGCATGTCGCCGAGGCGGGTGCCGAGGATCCTGTAGGCATGCGGATCCTCCATGGAGATGGACCCGCCAAGATCGCGGGCGACGGCCTCGGCGGCGGCGCGCGCGCCAGGTCCCATGAACTCGATCTCGACCCCAACCCGGCGCCATGGGTCGCCCGCCGTTCCAACCGGCGTGCCAAAGTTCTCAAAGCGGTTCGCAAGGTCATGCATCAGCCGGACATGGGCGTGGCCGGGACGAATGACAATGTACGGCCGCGCTCGAGGGTCGCACATGGAGGAATCGTAATGTTCCCATCATCTTTCCTTAAGGGCCGGGTGCCTGCACATCCCACACGGAACGTGCCAAGTGCCCGAACAGGGGAGATGCCGCGATGCGGGCTTCCCCGGGGATGTCCCGAGAACGCGCCGTCCATGGCCCGCCATCCTCAGACTGGCGCTCCTGGTCTCGTTCGAGACGGCCGTCCTCATGGTCGGGTTGGCGATGGTCCTGTCGCTGCCGTTCGCACTCGCCGCCCTCGTGCCGCATCTCCGGGTCCGCGTCGCGTAGGGCGGCCGTCATCGTCACGATCCCCTAATCAAGGGCCAGTACTCGGTCGTGGCTTTTCGTTGGGAATCCGCCGGCCGGCCTTGCAGCACCGGGAAACGCTGCCTACGTAAGGAATGTCACGAGGGTCCGGGCCCCTCTGGCGAGCGGGTCGCCGCTCGCGATGTCGGACTCCTTCTCTTGCACTTGCGCCCACGAGCGCGAACGCAACTGGAGGATCCGAGCATGGATTCCAACATTTCAATGCTGAACGCGCCGACCATCCTCATGGTCGAGGACGATCCCGTTTTGCGCGACGAGATCGCGCGCGCCCTCAGGGAAGCCGGCTGCGACACCGTCCTCGCCCCGACCGAGGAGGTGGCCTTGAGACTCATGGCGGCAGCCGAGTTCGACGGCCTCTATTGCGGCGTCGGCCACTTCGGCTCGGCGGAGGCCTGGAAGGTCGGCGCCATCTTCCATCTCCTGTGGCCAAAGCGGCCCGTGGTCCATGCCTTCGGCCCGCACGAGGCGTCGCCGCCCTCCCTGCAGAACGCCGTGTCGCTGCGGAAGCCCTTCCCGATCGGCGCCCTCGTCGATCGCCTCGTCGGCCATCGTGCGGCTTTCGGCACCACCCCAAGGCAGCCCGGCAACGTTCCCGAGAACGAAATCGAACGTCGCATCGAACGCCGCGCGAGGGCCATCGCGCAAGTCTCAAGCAAACCCAATCGGAGCATCGCTCGATGAACACGCCCCATACCTG
>NZ_LCYG01000143.1 GCF_001017175.1 Microvirga vignae
GCCGTCTCGGGGAAGCTCCTGCCTTGGTCCTGAGCAGGACCCGCTCCGGTCCTATCCTCAGATGGCCGCCCCTCCCTTGAGGAAAGCTGCCGGGCAGCATCGCCCGCCACCCGCCGGGCGAAGGGTCCAGGCGATGTTTTGCCGGAATCGCCGTTGCTTCGGGCATCCCCGTCAACCATATTGGGTGGCATAGCCCCCCAACTGGAGTTTCATCCGCGCTCCCCACCCGGAAGGAGATAGCTCAAACCATGTCCAGTGGCATGTCCCTCCTGGCCATCGTCGCCCTTCCTTTCGTCGGGAGCCTCGTTGCCGCCTTCCTGCGGCAGGATGCCAGGAACGGTGCGGCCTTCCTGGCCGGGACCATCGCCCTCTACGGCACCGTCCTGACGGCCTTCCAGTATCCGGCCGTTCACCAGGGCGTCGTCCTGCGCATCGGCATCGAGTGGCTGCCGACCCTCGGCCTCGACTTCACCTTCCGCATGGACGGCTTCACTTGGCTGTTTTCCATGCTGATCACCGGCATCGGCTTCCTGGTGGCGCTCTACGCCCGCTACTACATGTCGCCGGCCGACCCGGTGCCGCGCTTCTTCGCGTTCCTGCTCGCCTTCATGGGCGCCATGCTGGGTACCGTTCTGTCCGGCAATCTCATCCAGTTGGTATTCTTCTGGGAACTGACCAGCCTGTTCTCATTCCTCCTCATCGGCTACTGGCATCACAACGCCAGCGCCCGCGATGGCGCGCGCATGGCGCTGACGGTCACGGCCACCGGCGGATTGTGCCTGCTTGCCGGCATCCTGCTGATCGGCCACATCGTCGGCAGCTACGATCTCGACCAGGTGCTCGCCTCGGGCAGCCAGGTCCGCAGCAGCAGTCTCTATTTGCCGGCCTTGATCCTGGTCCTGCTGGGGGCGCTGACCAAGAGCGCGCAGTTCCCGTTCCACTTCTGGCTGCCGCACGCCATGGCCGCCCCGACGCCAGTCTCGGCCTATCTCCACTCGGCCACCATGGTGAAGGCCGGCGTGTTCCTGCTCACCCTGCTCTCGCCCGTGCTGTCCGGCACGGAGGCGTGGTTCTATATCGTGGTGACGGCGGGCCTCTGCACCTTGGTCCTCGGCGCCTATGCGGCCATCTTCCAGCAGGACCTGAAAGGCCTGCTGGCCTATTCCACCATCAGCCATCTTGGCCTTATCACGCTCCTGCTCGGGCTCGGCAGCCCGCTCGCTACCGTCGCGGCGATCTTCCACACCATCAATCATGCGACCTTCAAGGCGTCATTGTTCATGGCCGCGGGCATCATCGACCACGAGTCCGGCACGCGCGACATCCGGCGCCTGAGCGGCCTGTTCCGGTTCATGCCGATCACCGCCACCCTGGCGATGGTCGCGGCCGCCGCCATGGCCGGCGTGCCCCTGCTCAACGGCTTCCTCTCCAAGGAGATGTTCTTTGCCGAGGCGGCGGCGTTCCACGTCGACTCGCTTCTCGACCACTCCCTGCCCTACTTCGCCATGCTGGCGAGCGCCTTCAGCGTCGCTTACTCCCTGCGCTTCATCCATGGCGTGTTCTTCGGCCCGCCTGCAACCGACCTGCCCCGCAAGCCGCATGAGCCGCCGCACTGGATGCGGTTCCCGGTCGAGTTCCTCGTCCTGGCATGCCTGCTCGTCGGCATCCTCCCGGCGATGACCATCAAGCCCTTCCTCTCGACCGCCGTCCGGGCGGTCCTGGGGCCGGATACGCCTTACTACAGCCTTGCCGTCTGGCACGGCTTCAACGAACCCTTGCTCATGAGCGTGATTGCGCTCACCGGCGGCGTTATCCTGTACTGGCTGTTGCAGGGATATCTCGCGAAGGGCATCGACGGCTCTCCCCTGCTGCGCCGCCTCAAGGGCCAGCGCATCTTCGAGCGGGTGCTCGTCACCCTGTCATGGAAATGGGCGCGCTCACTGGAGCGCCAGTTCGGCACCCAGCGGCTTCAACCGCAACTGCGAATCTTGGCGGCCTTCGCGGTCCTTGCGGCCTTGTGGCCGCTCTACCGGATCGGCCTGGAAGCCGGTCCGCTTGCCGGCACCGCGTTCGACCCCGCCTTCCTCCTGCTCTGGATCGTCGGCGGCGTCTGCGCCGTCGGCGCGGCCTACCAGGCCAAGTTCCACCGCCTCGCGGCCATGGTCCTGCTGGGCGGGGCCGGGCTCGTCACCTGCATCACCTTCGTCTGGTTCTCGGCCCCCGATCTCGCCATCACCCAGCTTCTGGTCGAGATCGTCACGACCGTGCTGATCCTTCTCGGCCTGCGCTGGCTGCCGAAGCGATTCAAGGTTGCGGGCGAAGGCCTGTCGGCCGGATTCCAGGCAAGGATGCGCCGGGGGCGTGACCTGACCCTCGCCGTTGCGGCCGGCATGGGCATGACGCTGATCGTCTACGCCATGCTCACGCGGCCGCTTCCCGATACCATCTCGCGCTACTTCGTCGAGAACGCTTACTCCGAGGCTGGCGGACGCAACATCGTCAACGTCATCCTGGTCGACTTCCGTGGCTTCGACACCTTCGGCGAGATCGTAGTGCTCGCGGTCGTGGCCGTCACCGTGTTCTCCCTGTTGCGGCGGTTCCGGCCCGCTCCCGAGAGCGTCGACGCGCCGGAGCAGCAGCGGGTGCAGGATGCCTATGATGAGGCCAGGCCGGACCGCGCGGTCGGCGACACCCTCGCCGATTATCTCACGATTCCCGCAGTCATCATGCGGTGGCTCTTCCCGGTGATCATCATGGTCGCCGTCTACCTCTTCCTGCGCGGCCACGACCTGCCGGGCGGCGGCTTCGCGGCCGGGGTCACGATGTCGATCGCCCTTGTCCTCCAGTACATGGCGGGCGGAACCCGCTGGATCGAGGCGCGGCTGCGGATTCTTCCCATCAGTTGGATCGGCCTTGGCCTGCTCTGCGCCGCCCTCACGGGGATGGGCGCGTGGCTGTTCGGCTATCCGTTCCTGACCTCCTACTTCCAGTACCTGGACCTTCCCGCCATCGGCAAGGTGCCCGCAGCCACCGCGCTCCTGTTCGACCTCGGCGTCTTCGCGGTCGTGGTGGGCTCCACGGTGCTCATCCTGATCGCCCTGGCGCATCAGTCGGTCCGAACCCCGAGCTCCGCCCGGCCGCCACTCCCCGCCGAGAGGCCTGCCCTGACGAAGGAGAACGCATGATGGAGTTCATCTTCGCGCTGGCGGTCGGAATCCTGACCGCCTCCGGCGTGTGGCTCCTGCTGCGCCCGCGCACCTTCCAGGTCATCATCGGCCTGTCCCTGCTCTCCTATGCGGTCAACCTGTTCATCTTCGGCATGGGCCGCCTGCGGATCGGAGTGCCGCCGGTTCTCGAAAACGCCGAGGCCGTCGATCCGGCGTTCTACGCCGATCCACTGCCTCAGG
Organism: Microvirga vignae; assembly: GCF_001017175.1. Taxonomy (GTDB): domain Bacteria; phylum Pseudomonadota; class Alphaproteobacteria; order Rhizobiales; family Beijerinckiaceae; genus Microvirga; species Microvirga vignae. Next base: position 3,408 of record NZ_LCYG01000143.1, read on the forward strand.
CGCTGGTTCTCACCGCGATCGTCATCAGCTTCGCGATGACGGCCCTGTTCCTCGTTGTCCTGCTGGCCTCGCGCGGCCTGACGGGCACCGACCACGTGGACGGCCGGGAGGACGCGCAATGACGGGCATGCTCGACCATCTGATCATCGTGCCAATCCTGCTGCCGCTCGTCTCCGGCGCCGTGATGCTCCTCCTCGCGGAGCGCCGCCGCGCCCTCAAGGGTGGGATCGGACTCGCGACGACGGTCGCCCTGCTGATCGTCTCCATCGTCCTGCTGCGCTTGGCCGACACGTCTCCCGCAGATGGATCGGCCGTGAAGGTCTACCAGCTCGGCAACTGGCCGGCTCCCTTTGGCATCGTGCTCGTGCTGGACCGTCTTTCCGCCCTCATGCTGGTGCTGACCAGCGTGCTCGGCATCGCGGCGCTGCTGTTCTCGCTCGCGCGCTGGCATCGCGCGGGGCCGCGATTCCACACGATCTTCCAGCTCCAGCTCATGGGCCTCAACGGCGCCTTCCTGACCGGGGATCTGTTCAACCTCTTCGTCTTCTTCGAGGCGTTGCTCGCCGCCTCCTATGGCCTCGTCCTGCACGGGGACGGGATCGTCCGCGTCAGGGCGGGTCTTGCCTACGTCGCCATCAACCTGACGGCTTCCTTTCTCTTCCTCATCGGTGCCAGCCTGGCCTACGGCGTCACTGGCACGCTCAACATGGCGGATCTCGCCGCCCGCATTCCGGCTCTGTCGTCGGGGGATGCGGCGCTGTTCGCCGCTGCTGCGGCGATCCTCGGCACCGCCTTCCTGATGAAGGCGGGGGCGTGGCCACTCAATTTCTGGCTCCCGACGACCTATGCGGCCGCCTCCGCACCGGCCGCCGCCATGTTCGCAATCATGAGCAAGCTCGGCGTGTACGTGATCCTGCGCCTGTGGATGCTGGTGTTCGGCCCGGATGCGGGGCCGCTTGCCGGCTTCGGCGGCGGCTGGCTGCTCGTCGGCGGCATGCTGACAATCATGTTCGGCACGGTGGGAGTTCTGGCCTCGCAGTCCCTGTCACGGCTTGCCGGATGCAGCGTTCTCGTCTCGTCGGGGACGCTGATCGCCGCCGTCGGCACCGGAGACGGGGCGGTCATCGGCGCCACGTTGTTCTATCTGGTCAGCTCCACCCTGGGCATTGCCGCCTTCTTCCTACTCGTCGAACTGGTTGAGCGCATCCGCGACCCCGGGGCCGATGTGCTCGCCGTCACCATGGAGGCCTATGGCGAGGGCGAGGACGAGGGCTTGGCGGACGAGATCGGCATCGCCATTCCGGCGACGATCGCCACGCTCGGCGGCAGCTTCATCGCCTGCGCCCTGCTCTTGGCAGGCCTGCCGCCCTTCTCGGGCTTCATCGCCAAGTTCGCCCTGATGGCGGCGATGCTGGAAACGGACGGCACTGCGGTCCAGGCCTCGACCTGGACGATGATCGGCCTCCTGACCGTGTCGGGCCTTGCGACGCTGATTGCGATGACGCGGTCCGGCATCAGCAGTTTCTGGGCCCGCATCGACGACCGCGTCCCCCGGGTTCGGATCATCGAGATGGCCCCGGTGCTCGCCCTCCTGCTGCTCGCCCTCGGCCTCACCGTCGGCGGAGGGCCGACGATGCGCTACATGGAAGCGACGACGCAGGCCCTCCGGGCTCCGCAAGGCTACGTCACGGGCGTGCTGTCGACGGAGCGGGTCGGATCGGCCCAGGGACGAGCCAACCCATGAACTGGCTCCTGCCCTATCCCCTCCTGTCGGCCGCCCTGCTTGTCCTCTGGCTCCTGCTGAACCAGAGCGTCTCGGCCGGCCATGTCATCCTGGGAAGCGTCCTCGCGCTGCTGGCGGCATGGGCGATGGCGGCCCTGCGGCCCGAGAAGGCCAGGATCCGTCGCCCGGGCGCGGCCTTGCGGCTTGCGGGCTTGGTGCTGATCGACATCCTCCGCTCTAACCTCGCGGTCGGGCGGATCATCGTCCGCTCCCGGGAGCCGGGGGTGAATGCAGGCTTTTTGACCATTCCGCTCGACCTGCGTGATCGCCAGGGGCTTGCGGTCCTTGCCATCATCATCACGTCGACCCCGGGTACGATCTGGGTGAACTACGATGCCGCCAAGGGCACTCTGCTGCTGCACGTCCTCGACTTGGTCGACGAGACGGTGTGGGTCCGGACGATCAAGGACCGCTATGAGCGGCGGCTAATGGAGATCTTCGAATGAGCGCTCTCGTCATCCTCGGATGGGCCATCACCAGCGCCCAGGTCATGCTCGGCTTGGCGATGTGCTGCGTTACCTACCGCCTCGTCGCGGGACCACGGGCGCAGGATCGCATTCTGGGGCTGGACACCCTCTACGTGAACGCGATGCTGATGCTGGTCACGTTCGGAATTCGCACGGGCGGCACGCTGTATTTCGAGGCGGCGCTGGTCATCGGCCTCCTCGGGTTCGTCTCGACCTTGGCGCTCGCCAAGTTCCTCATGCGCGGCGAGGTGATCGAATGAACGCAGCAGGGAACCTGCCGGCCTGGGCCGCGCTGCTGACCGCCCTCTGCGTACTGGTCGGGGCAGCCGTCGCCCTGATCGGATCGCTCGGGCTGCTGCGGCTCGGCAGCTTCTACGCCCGCGTCCATGCGCCCACGCTCGGTACGACGCTGGGCATGGCAAGCGTCCTGGCCGGATCCGCACTCTACTTCAGCGTGCTTGAGGCGCGGCCCGTCGTCCACGAGATCCTGATCGCCGCGTTCGTCACCCTGACCACGCCGGTGACCCTGATGTTGCTCGTCCGGGCGGCCCTTTATCGCGACCGCACCGAGGGCAGCGGGGAGGTTCCGGGCGGAACATGGCGTCGCCCAAGGCGGTGACTGTCGGTCGGCTGACCTGGACATCCGCGACAGCGCCTGCTCCCTGCATGCGATCGGAGCGGGACAAGCATGCAAGGCGCTCGTGCAACGCGATTGCCGGGGTCGCCGGAACCAGATGGTACCGGGTCAGGAGAACGGTCGTCGCGATACAGGTCATGCGGGCCGCCACCCGGACGGTCTCCAGGGGCGGGCCTGTCGCCTCATCGGATTGGCGGGACGGCGAGGATGTCGACGTCGAGGGATCGCAGGACCTCCTCGGTCACGCTTCCCAGGAGCGCCTTGACGATGCCCGTGCGGCCGTGCGTCCCGATGATCAGGACATCGGGCTTCGATTGCTCCACCGCAGCGGAGATCACCTCGAACGGTGCCCCCTCCTCGATGCGCACCGACTGCCCGTGGTCATCGAGCCCGTTCGCGTCCAGGAACGCAGTCAGCTCCTTGGTGGCCCGCAGACGCTCATCGGCCACGTACCCGTCGATGGTGTCCGGGCTGAGCCCGGCATAGAACATCTGCCCTTTCGCCAGCGGCAGGAAGGCATGAACGAGCGCCAGCCGGGCACCGCCGGGCAATCCCAGGGCCATGCCGGTCCTGATGGCGTTCACGGATGTCCCGGACAGGTCGACCGGGGCCAGGGCCGTCCGGTAGGGCTGCTCCACCTCCCCGTTCACCATCAGGACCGGGAACGGACCCGTGCGGATCACGCGCTCAATGGTCGTTCCGACGAGGATGTCGAGCAGGAGCTGCTTGCGGTGGGCTCCCATGACCACGAGGTCCGCCGCCGTCGACGCCGCAGCGCGCAGGATGCCGTCGAACGGGTCGCCCGCGACGACAAGGGCGCGTGACGGGAGCCCGCGCAGCTCGCCGACCGCACCGATCTGCTCGCCGAGGATCCGGTTGGCCTCGCGCGTTTCGAGCGCGACCAAGTCCGTCGGCTGGTCGTCGTCGACGACGTGCACGAGGGTGAGCTCGGCGTCGCTGTCCCGCGCCATCAGGCCGGCTCGCCGCACGGCCCGCTGCGAGCGGGTCGAGAAGTCCGTCGCTGCCAGTATGCGCATGGGTTCGTCTCCTGTGGTTTCGGGGTCGGAGTTTCGTGCATGTCCGTCGCAGGGTAGCAGCGGCAGGGGAGCCGCCGCTACCCGATCTGGTCGATCACGAGCTTTCGGATCTCCTCGCGGGTCAGCGGGTTGGGTTGCGGGGCCCACGCCCGAACCACGACTGCCCTCGCCTCGGCTGGCCGCTGATCGCGCGACTTTCCGGTGGCTGGGATCTTGTTTTCGGCTTTCATGCTTGTTCTCCTTGGCTGCTTGGGAGCGTGTCCCTGCGGCATGTTGCGTTTCCGGGTTCAGGCGCTGATGCCGGCCATGCGCTCGGGCTGGAAACGCACCCGTTGCACCGTCACCTTGCGCCGCCCGCCGGTTGGCCCCTGCCATTCCATCGACTGTCCCTCCGACAGGCCGATCAGGGCCGCGCCGACCGGCGTCAGGACCGAGATCCGTCCGGCATCCCAATCCTCCTCGCCTGGATACACCAGGGTGGTGCGACGCACGTCGCCTGTGACCTCGTCCCGGTACTCGACCTCCGAATGCATCGTCACGATGTCCGGGCGGATGGTGCCGGGCGCCGCGATCATCGCGCGATCGAGTTCGTCCGCCAGCATCTTGGCGACGGTGCAGCGTTGGCCGTTGACCCCGGCGGTCGCGATCCAGGCCAGCCGGTCGTAATCGACCGTGGTGATGGTGATGGGAGGGACGGTTACCTGCTTCATCGTCTTCTCCGATGTGTCGCTGTGCTCCGCCATGAGAAAGCGGCAAGCATTGTGGGTGCCGGGATCAGGACCGTCCGCAGACGATGACCGAGACCGGATCGCTGGCCGGGAAGGTCTCCATCAGGGCCTCGTCCAGACGACGGTCGAGATCGTCCCGCGAGTTGCCGTCCCCGTTGTCCGATTGATCGGGTGCACCACGGGCAGGTTCGACTTCATCCGGCAGAAGCCTGAACCGGACATCCTCCACCACGACCTCGTGCGCCGGCTCGTCCCGGCTCGTCCGGAACGGCATCCGGTCGCCCACGCGAAGTCCGAGCAGGGCGATCCCCAAGGCCGTCAGCACGGACAGTTCCGCGCCCGGCCAGCGCAGGTCCTCCGGATACACCAGGACGTGCGCCCTCGGCTTTCCGCCGCCGTCGAGGCGGTACGTGACCTTCGCGTTGGTCGAGACCACGTCGTCCGGCAACGCGTCGGGATGACAGAGCGACGCCCGCCGCAGCTCCGACAGCAGGAACTCGCGATGCGGCCTGTGCCGCTTGTTCTCCAAGGCCGCGACGGACATGAGGCGGTCGTAGTCGTGCGTCGCGACGGTGACCGGCGGCAATTCAACGGTTCCGTTCATGGAATCCTCCTTTGCGGCGCCGACCCAGGCCTGCGGACGCACCGCCTTGAGGCGCGAGCGGCCGCTCTCACCCGGAATCGGGCTTGCTGAACTCGACTTTGCAAGATGTGTCATGACCCCGAACGACGGCGGCGCGAGGCGCCTGCCCGAGTTCGGGGTTCAGCGGCCTGCCAGAAGGCGGCCTCCGCGGAGGATGAGGATATGATGCGAAGTAATCATGACAATACAGACATAAGCATCAAAAGTTGATATTCAAGCACTGCGGCAAATGCAAAATACCTGAAGCCTTGAACCCAACTGTCCGACGGGTATTCGAAGGTCATCGTCGGACGGGTTTCATGGTTTTACATGCACATTTGCAGTATTTCGCCACGCCCGCATGGCGATCGGCGCGTCCCGACATGGCCGAGGGGCTGCTTCCGCGGCCATGTCGGCATGGATGTCGGCATGGATCGGTCCGGATGCCGCATCGGCGCTCCACGCCGCCGAGCAAGAACTCAGGGCATCCCGCAGGCAGCATCCATGCCGACATGACCCGGCACGGACATAGGCCGGCCATGCTGTAGAGCGT
>NZ_LCYG01000144.1 GCF_001017175.1 Microvirga vignae
GCCCGGAAAGTCGCTGATCTCAGGCATCATCGTCACAGTCACGGCCGACAAGACCACAACGGAGCGACATGAGGGGACTTGGGGTAATGTCGTTTCCAAGACGGTCGACATTCACGAGCAGAAGGACATCATCGCTGACGGCCTCATGGGGCAAAACGAAGTCACGCTCCCCGCTGACGATGCTCAGGACTTCGGAACGGCTCTCTTTGCATCTCCGTCCCCCGATCCCGTCATCACCGATCAATATCAGTTTGCCGGGCTGCAGGATGACATCTCGTCGGGTGTAATCCAAACCGATCCATCAACGCACTATTACGTACTCTGAGGAGCGGCGGAGCTGAAGACGAGAAGCCGCCTGTCTCATGCAGCCGAGCGGGCATCAGCCGCTTCCTCGACATCTGCTTCTGCGGTTGCTTCTGCGGTGCGCTCCAGCTGAACGGCGTAGGCCGCCTCAAGACCGCGGAAGCGGCGCGCATCGTCAGGCTCCGACAGGCCGGCAACCATCGGCACCCGCTCAGAGAAGCGCGTCAGCGCCGTGCGGAGGCAACGAACATTTCTGGGAACGGGATGTACGCCAATTGCGGCATCCCTCTCGATGGCTTTTGCAGCCGCATAGAGATCATCGACAGCGGCCTCCACACCAGGATCACGCATCAAGAGGCTCATGATGTTGATGAGCAGGACGCGCAGGTCATGCAGATCAGTGTCCCTGCCCTGTCCCGCAATCGATTCCGCCACCAGCTCGACTGCCGCGATCCTCTCGCGGATCGTCTCTTCGAAGCTCTTATCCGTCATGAGCGCTCCCCCGTGAGTTCGCCGGGAATCTTTCCATCGGCCTGTGGGAGAAGAATGCGTGCGCATGGTTAACGAATGCTTATGAGGTCCTTGAAAACCTTTGTTTCCCTGGCTTTCCGAGCCATCATATTTTTGCATGGCAGCTCCTCCGTTGCGGGAATCGGGGGCGCTCATATCTCGTGACAGCCTGTGCTTCACAGAATTTCACAGAGCCAATCGAGGTTTATATGAGCGCCGATCCGAATGCATTGTTCCAGCCCTATCAACTCGGCGGCCTGACCCTGCCGAACCGGCTGGTGATGGCTCCCCTCACCCGAAACCGCGCCCAGGAGGGCGATGTGGCGCGCGACATCGCCGCGACCTATTACACCCAGCGCGCCAGCGCCGGCCTGCTGATCTCCGAAGGCTCGCAGATCTCCCAGCAGGGCCAGGGATATCTGCGCACGCCGGGCATCTACACGCCCGAGCAGGTCGCCGGCTGGCGCAAGGTGACGGATGCCGTTCACACGGCCGGCGGACGCATCTTCATCCAGCTCTGGCATGTGGGCCGCGTATCGCACGCTTCTCTGCAGCCGAATGCCGGTGCTCCGGTTGGTCCCTCGGCCATTCGCGCCAACACGAAGACCTATCTTAAGGAAGGCTTCGCCGACGTATCCGAGCCCCGTGCCCTCGAACTCTCCGAGATCCCCGGCATCCTGCGGGATTACGAACAGGCGGCCCGCAATGCGAAGGAAGCCGGTTTCGACGGTGTCGAGATTCACGCGGCGAACGGCTATCTGCTCGACCAGTTCATGAAGGATGGCGCGAACAAGCGCACCGATGCCTATGGCGGGTCCATCGAGAACCGAACCCGCCTCGCTCTGGAAGCCACAGAGGCCGTGCTGAAGGTGTGGGATAAGGGACGCGTAGGCATTCGCCTCTCGCCTGCCCCCGTGAACGATGCCGCCGATTCCAACCCGCAGGCGCTGTTTAGCCACGTGGTCGAGAAGCTCGACGGACTCGGCATCGGGTACATTCACATGATCGAGGGCGCGACCCAGGGCGACCGTCACGCGGTGAACGTGGATTATCTGGGCCTTCGACGCTCTTTCCGCGGCACTTACATCGCCAATAACGGCTATGATCGTGAGATGGCCGCCGAGGCGATCGCGAGCGGCCGCGCTGATCTCGTGGCGCTTGGTCGTCTCTTCATCGCCAATCCGGATCTCGTCGAGCGCTTCCGCCTGAACACACCGCTCAACCAGCCTGACCGCGCTACCTTCTATGGCGGCGACGCCAAGGGTTACACGGATTATCCGAACCTGAGCGAGGCTGCCTGAACCTTAACATCCCTGACAAACGCCGCGCCTGGCCTTCTGCTCCAGCTCTTCACCTTCCTTGAGCAGCTCGTCCTCCCGTGCGGACGGGCCGACGGCAGAAGGCTGGCCCGGCTGTCGATTGACACCACCGATGCCTCCGGTCGTGGCGGGAGCCGCACGGTTGCCTGCAGTTCCTCCCGTGCTGCCTTCGGTGCCAGGAGGAGGTGTCGGCCTCCCGTTCGCACCGGTTTGGGCGGCATCTTGGTTTGCGTTCGGGGTCGGCGTCTGGGCATCCTGCCGTGGAAGCGGAAGGGTCGGCGAATTGGGGACAGTCGCAGAACCGGTTGAGCCGGTTACTCCTGTCGATGGTGCGGCACCTCCGGAAGAACCGCCCATCCCCCCGCCGCCCGAGCTGCCTCCACTGGAAGACGAGCCTTGGGCCCAGGCGGTACCTGCCATGAGGCAGCTGATGATCAGAACAGCTGAAAACTTGCGGTGCATGTGCTCCTCCCGGAAAAGAGGTATCCACGTCAACTCGGCGCCAGCTGGTAGGTTTCCGTTCAGCGGCGCCAAACCATGAGACTGACTGGTCCATCTGGATCGAGGATCCGCTTGTCACCCGGCTTGAGGCCCGCAGAAGCGAGGATCGCTTCTGCGCTCTTGCCGGCCTCGCATTCGGAGAACACGGACACTCCATCGGGCACGACCACGCCCTCTGCCCGGGTGAGATGGAAGGCGTCATAGCCGATGGCGAGGAAGAGATCGAAGACCTGCCGCCCGCCAGGCACCGCGACCCGGCCACCATGAGGCAGAACTCTGCGGATGGCCTCCCCCCATGAGAGCTTTTGAGGATTCCACCACCAGCCGTCGGCCCGCCGCTCGATCCCCGGCGACGAGGAGGACAGGACCACGCGCACGCGGCCTCTCGGATTAGGATTAGCTTCATGGCCCAAACGTCCGAGCACCGTCACGTCGGACCGGTTGAGTTCGGCCTGAAAGTAGGCCCAATCCGCATCGTTGCGCAGCACATCCGGCGTGCGTCCCGTCGCATCGGCAATGCGGTCATTGTCGGAGACGATGGCATAGCCATGGATTTCAACACGGGACATGAAGCGGCCTTTCATCGGGGGCATGCGCGAGAGCCGTGTTCATGAGGATCCACAGAACGAGCGCATTCAGCATGTGCCAGAGCGCATGCGTACCAAGTGGTAGCGCAGAGCAGGCCGCGCTGTCGATGGAGCGGAACGTCAGCGACAGTGCGAAGGCCAACCCGGCCCGCACAAGCGCCCTGCCCGTCTGCCCGGCATTTGCTCGATAACACCCAGTGCCAACTGCGAACATCGCCATCAGGGCGGGCAGATAGCTCACCGAACCATTGAGAGTGACACCCGGAAAGAGCCCCCACCACAGGCGCCCGAAGCTGACATTGAAGGCTGCGAAAACGAGAGTGATTGCAATCGCCACTCCGGTCCCAAGGCGCAGATAACGGCGCATAGCGAGCAGGGAATAGCTGTAGATGAACGCCGCGATCGGCAGCACATCCGCGAGCAATGACCATCGGTTGGCGAAGGTGTGGAACAGGAAGCTCCCGATTCCGACGATGGCGGTGACGGCGATGAGCCAAAGAGAAGGCCAGTCCCGTGGCTGCTGCCCTCGCCAGACCCAAAGCGCATGTGCTGCGGCAAGCAGGAAGAATCCGTTCGTGATCGCATTGACCGGCTCCGCCCAGAAGCTGGCGTCGATCCGCTCGCAATAGCTGTCGATGGGCTGAAACCAGGATGGGTCCATGGGCTGCAACCGTGGGGATGGTGGTGGGTTCCAGCTTGCAAGCTTTCGACGAACATCCGATGAAAGTGCGAACAGGCCAACGAGACCCACACCATGCGCATAGCCACCTGGAACGTGAATTCGATCAAGCAGCGATTGGATCACCTCGCCACTTTCGTGAAAAGTGCGGATCCCGATGTGCTTTGCCTGCAGGAACTGAAGTGCATGGACGAGGCGTTCCCGAGGGCCGAGGTCGAAGCGCTGGGCTACAATGTCGTCACCCATGGCCAGAAGACCTACAACGGCGTCGCCATCCTTTCCAAGAAGCCATTGGAGGATATCCGGCGCGGGCTGCCGGGCGATGATGGCGATGAGCAGGCGCGTTATCTTGAAGGCGTCATATCGACGTCGGCAGGCGTGGTGCGGGTCGCCTCCATCTACCTGCCCAACGGCAATCCCATTGGCACGCCCAAATTCGACTACAAGCTCGCCTGGATGGATCGGCTCATCGCGCATGCGCGTCGTTTGCACGGGCTGGAAGAGCCGCTTGTGCTCTGCGGCGACTACAATGTCATACCTGAGCCTAAGGATGCGGCCAATCCCGAGGCTTGGGCTAACGATGCGCTTTTCCGGCCGGAAAGCCGCGCAAAATTCCGGGAGCTTGAGAATCTCGGCTTCAGCGACGCCGTGCGTGCCTGCAGCGACCAGCCGGGGCTCTACTCGTTCTGGGATTATCAGGCGGGGGCCTTCCAGCGGAACAACGGCATCCGCATCGACCATCTGCTGCTGTCGCCTCAGGCGCAGGACAAGCTGAAAAGCGCATCGATCCGCAAGGAAGTGCGCGGATGGGACAAGCCCTCGGATCACGTGCCGGTCATGGTGGATCTCAATATCGACTAGGCGGGATCAGCGCATCGTGCGGAACCGGAGGTCCGCGTCAGCGACCCGAAGGGCCACGTCAGGGAAAAGGGGATCCGGTTTTCCGCCCCGAACGATGCGCTCCCTGAGGAAGAGAGCATCGGATCGATCCCAAAAGTGGGTCCACTTTTGGGTCCGAGGCTTTATCGACGGGACTGGATGTATTGCTCGAGCAGGGCAAGCGCCAGCTTACGGTCGCTCTCGTCCGCGGCTGCGAAGGCTTCCGCATAGAGGCTCTCGATCCACTGATCCTTACCGTTCTCGGCCGCGGCCTCGCGCGCAAGCGTCAGCCACATGAGACCCTTAGCCCGCTGGCGCGGCACACCCTGCCCGTTGATCAGCATGTGGCCGAGGAGCGCCTGTGAGGGGTGATGCCCCTTCTCGGCGGCCAGATTGAACCAGCGCGCGGCCTGACGTGCATTCCGCGCGACGCCCGTTCCCTCCATGTAGAGGCGGGCCAGATTGTACTGCGCATTGGAATCGCTGAAATAGGACGCCGCGTAGCTGAACATCTCCACGGCGCGGCCCGGATTGGCGGTCACGTAGCTGCCCTTGATGCCATCCAGGAAATAAGTGCCGAGCGCCACGAAAGCGCTGGAAACGACCATCGCATTGGGAGAATCCGGGCTCTCGTCCGCATGCTGGTCCGCAAGCCTTGAGAAATACTCAAACGCTTTCAGATCGTCGTGCTCGACGCCATCCCCGTCAGCATACATGCGCCCAAGTTTCCAGAGCGCCAGCGTATGCCCCTGCCCTGCTGCGTATTCGAGTGCAGCAGCAGCTCCGAGTTTGTCGCCGGCGTTGTAGTCGCGCATGCCGGTGCGCAAAGCCTCGCGAACCGATCCGTACTTGGCAGAAGGTGCAAGGACGGGTGCGAGAGCAGGAGTCAACGGCTGGGGACGCGGTGCCGCATCGAGAGCAAAGGCCGAGGAAGACCCGAGCAGAACGAGCGCGCAAGAAGCCACCGTCATCCGACGGTTCGTCAGCTTCAGCTTGTTGATCAGGCGCGCGTTCATGGACTTTAACTCTTTTCCATCCGGTTCTCACGGGAGGCCCTAACGGAATGGAACTCTCGTGATCTGCCATGTGCTGCGCCACCTATGCAATATTCCGCGCGACAGGCCGTCCGATAGCGTTAATCCGGATCACCCCTGAAGCGCTTCGTCATAAAGCGTTGGTTTAGAAGCACTTTAGCTGTCTTTAACAGGTGAGCGCCGTTTATGGCGGGATCGCGGCGGCGTTTGGGCCAAGAGCGGTATGATGATGAAGGTTTTGAGGTGTTGCGGGCCGGCAACATTCCTGACCAGCCCAAGGGTGGTCATGGTTGATATCGATCAAACGGCTCGATCCTGGAGCTGCCACAATTAAAGAATCAGTTTCCGTCATGTGCGCTAGAGCACACGGGCATCCACACTCAAGCGTCCTGCCAGCCTATCTGCCCATTCACATTTCAAAGTTATGTTATGTCGTTTTGAGGATATCGGTTTAACGGGGATCTACATGCAGGAGACGTCAGGTAGGCATCTCGACGACTGACGGAGAGGTCAGGACGGCTACCGACAATCCGCACCTTGGCCTTTAGTTTCTCGGCGCTGATGAGGAAGATTTCATCATCCCACAGATCGTCCCAGTCGATGCCTCGGCTTCAATGTGCTCGGCAGCGACAAAGCCAACAAGATCACCGCCAACAGCGGCAAGAACATGCTTGTCGGCAATGAAGGCAACGATACGATCGATGGCGATCTCGGCGAGGACGTGTTCTGGACGTGTTCTGGGTCGGCTTGCGAGGCGCAGCTCTTCGCCACCTTCAAAGAGGGCACGTTCATCAGCCACAAGGACCTCTTCATCATCCAAGGGCTTTTGCAGATGCTCATGGCCGCATCTCCTCCGGCCATGTTTCTTTCAAGGCTCGATTTCCGCTGATGAGAACCAGACGTCTTCGTAGACTGCCACAGCACTTTTATCCGGAGCACGTTCACTCCCAATCCAAACCGAGCGGACCGCAGCCAGATCGATCTGGGTTGGGAGGCGACTGATCGGCGGCTTCTCAACCACACCGCTGCATGAGATGAAGCCTACCGTCATGAGCGGCTTGGCGCTGAAGCCTCCCGTCTGGCGGTTGACCAGAATGGCAGGCCCCCAGCCCTTACCCGGCTGCCATGGAAAGATCAGCCGCCCGCCTGGATTGAGCGCCTTCAGCCATTCGACATCCGGAGCAACGACACCGGCGTTCACGTAGATCACATCCGCAGGCGGAAGCGGTCGTCCGAAGGCAGAGCCGGCGTGCACACTCACATTGCGATAGTCTGCTAAATTCAGTGTGGCCTTGGCGGCAAGATCCGCCTCGTATTCATAAGCCTCCACCTGTCCGCCCGGCTCCACGAGACGAGACAGAATCGCGGAATAATAGCCTGTGCCCACCCCTACATGAATCACCATCTCGCCCGGCTGTGGGCTTACCGCATCGAGCCAATCCGCATGGAGCGCGGGCTCGCCATTGTTGATGCCACGCACCCGGTCGATGGCAACCAGGACGTTGTCATAGATATCGGCGAGATCGCTCGTCTGTGTCGCAATGCCCGAACTGATTGTGGTCCAGGGTGGTGCAGGGAGAAAGTTCTCGCGGGGGACTGTGGCAAAAGCCTGCTCGATGCGCCTGTCACGAAGATCGGTCAGGCGCGCGATCTGCTCAGCATAGTCGGAGCGATATGTCTCAAGCGGACTCTTGGACATACCTTGAAATTCGCACCAGCCCCACCGGGTTCCAAGCTTCCTCCGAATCCGTCCGCTTACATCCTGAACACGCCGAACTTCGTTTCAGGAATCGGCGCGTTTAGTGCGGCGGAGAAGGCGAGCGCCAGGACGCGGCGGGTTTCCGACGGCAGAATGATGCCGTCGTCCCACAGGCGCGCGGTAGCGTGATATGGCGATCCCTCCTCCTCGTATTTGCTGCGGATGGGCGCCTTGAAGGCCTCCTCCTCTTCCGCGCTCCAGGACTTGCCCTCAGCCTCGATGTTATCGCGCCGCACGGTGGCGAGAACGCTTGCCGCCTGCTCGCCGCCCATCACCGAGATACGGGAGTTCGGCCAAGTGAAGAGGAAGCGCGGAGAATAGGCGCGGCCGCACATGCCGTAATTGCCCGCACCGAACGAGCCGCCGACGAGCAGCGTGATCTTCGGCACCTGAGCGCAGGCCACGGCTGTGACGAGCTTCGCGCCATCCTTGGCAATGCCGCCCGCTTCGTACTGACGGCCCACCATGAAGCCTGAGATGTTCTGCAGGAAGAGCAGCGGAATGCGGCGCTGGCAGCACAACTCGATGAAATGCGCGCCCTTCAGCGCGCTTTCGGAGAACAGGATGCCATTGTTGGCGATGATGCCGACCGGCATGCCCCAGATCCGGGCGAAGCCTGTCACGAGCGTGGTACCATAAAGCCGCTTGAACTCGTCGAACTCGGAGCCATCGACCAAGCGCGCGATGACCTCGCGAATGTCGTACTGCTTCTTGAGATCCGTCGGCACGATCGCATCGAGATCGTCGACGGCGAATTTCGGCTCCACCGGCTCGGCGAGGTCGATGTCGATTGTCTTGCGCGAGTTGAGCGTGCCGACGATGCGGCGCACGATGGCGAGAGCATGCACGTCGTCAGTCGCGTAATGATCCGCCACGCCCGACTGGCGCGCGTGCACATCCGCGCCGCCGAGATCTTCCGCCGACACCACCTCGCCGGTCGCCGCTTTCACGAGGGGCGGTCCGCCGAGGAAGATCGTGCCTTGGCGGCGCACGATGATGGTCTCGTCCGACATGGCAGGGACATAGGCGCCGCCCGCCGTGCACGAGCCCATGACACAGGCGATCTGCGGAATGCCCATCGAGGACAGAGTCGCCTGGTTGTAGAAGATGCGGCCGAAGTGATCGCGGTCGGGGAAGACTTCCGTCTGGTGCGGCAGATTCGCGCCGCCGGAATCGACCAGATAGATGCAGGGCAGACGGTTCTCGCGCGCGATCTCCTGCGCGCGCAGATGCTTCTTCACCGTCATCGGATAATAAGTGCCGCCTTTGATCGTCGAGTCGTTGCAGACGATCATGACCTCGCGGCCTTCCACCCGGCCGATGCCGGTGATGATCCCGGCGCCGTGGATCGCATCCTCGTACATGCCGTAAGCCGCAAGAGAACCGAGTTCCAGGAAAGGCGCGCCGGGATCGAGTAGCCGCATCACACGCTCGCGCGGCAGAAGCTTGCCGCGGGCGAGATGGCGCTCCCGCGCCTTTGCAGGCCCGCCCTCGGCGGCGGCCTGCCGCTTGGCCTCAAGATCACGGGCGAGATCCGCCCAAGCGGCGCGGTTCGCCCGCGCGGTGTCCGATGAAAGATCGGCAGAGGTAGTAATGACGGGCACGGCCTTTGGCTCCCTGGTTTTTCTTGATTAGCTCCTTCACGGCTGAACCGTGGGGCTCTCCGTCAGTAGCTGGGACCAGGGAGCCCGCGCAACTCCGCTTGTGGGGCTTGCGCGTTAGCCTTTCGCCCGAATGACGGTTTCCCGCTGGACGACGCCGGGGCCGCAGCGATAGGCGATGCCGCGCACGAGCGACCAATCTTCGGAGTTCTTCTCGAGGTAAAGATGTGTGCCGCCCAGGGCGACCACCGCCTCCTTCATGCTGTCCGTCGCAGAGCCGAATCCCGGGGTGGTCGACACGACGGGGCTCACCTCGCCGAGCCGCTGGCAGACGCGAACGTCGGCAGGCGAATCGACGACATGGATCAGATCCGCCGGATCGGGACGATAGGCACAGGCCGAAACGCTTACGAGAAGAAGAGAGGCAAGGAGAATGCGTTGCATGAAAGGTCCGCCAATGGTCAGCCGTTTACTCTAGCTTAGAGCACGAAGCGGCCTCGAGGAGAAGCCTGACCATAGCACGTGTGAAAAACTGCCCCTCAGTTGCCGGAGAGCAACGGCGCCTCCACCCTCTCGGTCGGGCCAAAGATATCCTCGAAGGCCTTGCGCATCACCGCATCGACTTCGGGCATGGTCACGAGAATCCCTAAGTCCACGAGACTGGTCACCCCGTGCTGCGTGACACCGCAGGGGACGATGCCGGTAAAATGGGCAAGGTCCGGTTCCACGTTCAGGCTGATTCCATGATAGGTCGCCCAGCGCCGGACACGGATGCCGATGGCGGCGATCTTGTCCTCGGCGGTTTCGCCTTTGTCGGGCCGGCGCACCCACACGCCTACCCGATCCTCACGCCGCTCGCCCTGGATGTTGAATTCGGCAAGGGTCTGGATCAGCCACGATTCGAGGGTTGCCACATAACGGCGCAGGTCGGGCTTACGACGCTTCAGGTCGAGCATCACGTAGGCTACCCGCTGACCGGGACCGTGATAGGTATACTGTCCTCCCCGCCCTGTCTGATGAACCGGAAACCGGTTCGGTTCGACGAGGTCGGAAGGCTGTGCCGAGGTTCCGGCGGTATAAAGCGGGGGATGCTCCACGAGCCAGACGAGTTCACGCGCCTGGCCCTCGGCAATCGCCTGGGCCCGTGCTTCCATGAAGGCAACCGCCTGCTCATAAGGCGTCAGCCCCTCGGCGATAGCCCATTCCACGGAATCGCCGCTCTCGCTCAAAAAAAGATCGGCCAAGCTGTCACGCAGGTTCGACACCATGTCACCTTCTGCTTGATGGAGGGGAACGTTCTGATCCTTAAGGTCGGCGAGGGTCAACACGTGATCCTTCAGGCTTGGCCTTCATATAGGGATTGATCACTGTGTCATGCACATCTTCCCTGTCGAAATGTCGAGTTTCGCGACAGACTGCAAAGATGGGCTTGCAGTGCCCGGATCGATCTGTTAGAGCGACCACCTCTTCAGGAAAAACACTCCTGAAAACGAGTTCCGCGGCCATGGCGGAATTGGTAGACGCGCTAGCTTGAGGTGCTAGTGGGGAGACCCGTGGAGGTTCGAGTCCTCTTGGCCGCACCAACTCATTACGTGCCACAGGCATGACAAAGAGGCCCCTTTTGCGGGGCCTTTTTTGTTGCTCATATTGAATGACGCCCCAGGTTCTTGAATCGCTTTCTCAGGAGCCTGAATCAACCCTGCAGAAACGGCGACTAAACGATTCCCTGAACGAGGCTTTTCAGGCGCATTGCACTGACTTGCGCACGCTCCTAAAAGGCCTCAACAACCTTCTTGAGGACAGGCCATGATGGAAGTCGAAAACAACGCGACGCTTCCACCGCCCGAAGGGCCGGTCTCTCAGCCCCTGGCCTTCAGGGACGAGGAAGGTGAGCTCAATCTGGAATTCCTCGCCGCCGCTGCCGATGCCATCGAAGCATCGGATACCGAGCGGCTGCGGGAGCTGGTGGAAGACTTTCACGAATCCGAGCTCGGCGACCTGCTCGAAGCGCTTGAGCCCGACCACCGCCCTCGCCTCATCGAATTGTTGGGATCGGCCTTCGACTTCACCGCGCTGACAGAGGTGGACGAGGCCGTTCGCGAGGAGATCCTCGAAGAACTCGAAACCGCAACTGTGGCCGAGGGTGTCCGCGAGCTCGATTCCGATGACGCGGTCACGATTCTGGAAAGCCTTCCCGCGGAGGAGAAGGCCGAGGTTCTCGAACAGCTCCCGGCCATGGAGCGCGTCGCGCTCCAGCGCTCCCTCGAATACCCCGAGGACAGCGCCGGTCGGCGCATGCAGACCGAGTTCATCGCCGTGCCTCCGTTCTGGACCGTGGGGCAGACCATCGACTTTATGCGCGAGACGCCGGATCTGCCGGAAACCTTTTACGAGATCTTCGTCATCGACCCGGCAGGCCACCTTTTGGGAGCCGTCGCCCTCGACAGGCTCCTGCGGTCGAAGCGTCCCATCACGATCCAGGAGATCATGGACGACGAGCCGGACCGGGTGGAGGCCACCGAGCACCAGGAGGAGGTGGCGCGCCTTTTCGAGCGCTTCAACCTCGTTTCGGCTGCCGTTGTGGACGAGGCGAACCGCCTCGTGGGCGTGATCCTGGTCGACGACATCGTCGACGTTCTCGAAGAAGAAGCAGACGCCGACATCAAGCAGCTCGGCGGCGTGAAGCCGGACGAAGAACTGTCGGATACGGTCTTCTACATCCAGCGTAGCCGCTTCCCCTGGCTCTTCGCCAATATGTGCACCGCCTTCCTCGCGGCGGGCGTCATCCGCATTTTCGAGAGTTCGCTTCAGCACATGGTGGCCTTGGCGATCCTCATGCCCATTGTCGCTTCCATGGGCGGCAATGCCGGCACGCAGACCATGACCGTGGCCGTGCGCGCGCTCGCCACCCGAGAACTCGGCCGTTCGAACGCTTGGCGCATCATCACCCGTGAAGCGGCTGTCGGCCTGCTCAACGGCATCGTCTTCGCGGTTATTATGGGTGGATTGGCGGCGCTCTGGTTCCAGTCCCCCGAAATCGGGCTGGTGATCGGTCTTGCACTCATCACCGTGCTGATCTTCGCAGCCCTTGGCGGCATCTTTGTGCCTCTCGGCCTGAACCGCCTCGGCGTGGATCCCGCCGTGTCCTCGGGGCCATTCGTGACCACGATCACCGATATCGTCGGCTTCTTCTCCTTCCTGGGAATAGCCACGCTTTGGTTTAAGCTGTAATCTGATTGCAAGATCGGGATCGTAAGGGGGTTGTTAACCCAGTTCGGGCATCCCTGATGCGATCAAGTTCTGCGTTCATTACAGTCAAGCCCGATGAAGACACGCCGCCGTTCCCCCAGCCGTTCCAGAAATTCCGGCCTGACGACGTTCCTTCGGGTTGCCCGATTTGGCGCCCTGGCCGCCGTCGCCCTGACGCTCGCGTCCTGTGCGGTTGCGCCGACCTCTTCAAGCCGCTACCCGATGAAGAGCGATGCCCGCCCGCATCAGGGCGTAGCCAAGGCTCATCGCCTCCCGATCCACGGCGTCGACATCTCCAAGTGGCAGGGCCAGGTGGATTGGGCCTCGCTGCGCAAGGCCGGTACGCAATTCGCGTTCATCAAGGCCACGGAGGGCGGCGACCATGTGGACAGCCGCTTCATGGAAAACTGGATGGGCGCGAAACGCGCCGGCGTTCCGCGCGGCGCCTATCACTTCGTGTTCTGGTGCCGCCCGGCCCATGAGCAGGCTGCTTGGTTCAAGAAGAATGTGCCCTATGACCCGGAGGCCCTGCCCCCGGTCCTCGACGTGGAATGGAACGGCCAGTCCGTGAACTGCCCGAAGAAGGTTCCGCGCGAGCAGGCGCTCGCCATGATCAACGTGATGCTGCGTGAGATGGAAGCCCACACCGGCAAGCGCCCGATCATCTACACCGACATCACCTTCCATAAGGAAATCCTGGAAGGCGAGTTCAACGACTATCCCTACTGGATCCGCAGCACCGCGGCCGAGCCCCACGAGCGCTATAGCAACCGCCGCTGGACCTTCTGGCAGTTCACCACGACCGGCCGCGTTCCCGGCATCGACGGCGACGTGGACCGCAACACTTTCTACGGCACCGAGAACCAGTGGCGCATGTTCGTCCAGAGCGCCTGCGACCCGCGCGATTACCGTATGCTTGCCCCTGCCGGAAAGTGCCAGGGCCTCGATCCGATCCAGACCGCCAGCATCGACGAGTAGGCCCACGATCACGCCCCTTCAAAAACTCCCCTGTCCCAGGCAGGGGAGTTTTTCGTTTGCGGCTCATTCGACCAATTTCCCCCGGCTCCCGGCTTGAAAAGGTCAGTATTGCTGTCCAGGATATCGGCAGAACAACAAGCAATCCGGCGCAACGACGCGAATGGACATGTGGAGGAATCAGGAATGCTGCCAAACGCCGCCAAAGCCTTCAATTTCGACCTCGGCGAAACCGCCGATGCGATCCGCGAGACCGTGCGAGACTTCTCCCAGGAGAAGATCGCCCCGCGCGCCGAGGAGATCGACCGCACGAACCAGTTCCCGCGCGATCTCTGGCCCCAGATGGGCGAGCTCGGCCTTCACGGCATCACGGTGGAAGAGGAATACGGCGGCACCGGCCTCGGCTATCTCGAGCATGTGATCGCCATGGAGGAAATCTCCCGCGCCTCCGCTTCAGTTGGCCTGTCCTACGGCGCGCATTCGAACCTGTGCGTCAATCAGATCCGCCGCAACGGCAATGAGGAGCAGAAGCGCCGCTATTTGCCCAAGCTGATTTCCGGCGAGCATTTGGGTGCGCTGGCGATGTCCGAGCCCGGCTCCGGCTCCGACGTGGTCTCCATGCGTACCCGCGCCGAAAAGCGCGGCGATCGCTATGTGCTCAACGGCAACAAGATGTGGATCACCAACGGCCCCACCGCCGAGACGCTCGTGGTCTACGCGAAGACCGATCCGGAAGCTGGTCCGCGCGGCATCACCGCCTTCCTCATCGAGAAAGGCTTCAAGGGCTTCTCCACGCACCAGAAGCTCGACAAGCTCGGCATGCGTGGTTCCGACACCTGCGAGTTGGTGTTCGAGGATTGCGAAGTACCGGAGGAGAACGTGCTGGGTCAGGTTGGCAAAGGCGTGAACGTGCTCATGTCCGGCCTCGACTACGAGCGCGCGGTTCTGGCGGCGGGCTCCACGGGTATCATGCAGGCCTGCATGGATGTGGTGCTGCCTTACATCCATGAGCGCAAGCAGTTCGGACAGCCTATCGGCGAGTTCCAGCTCGTGCAGGGCAAGATCGCCGACATGTATGTGACGATGAATGCCTCAAAGGCCTATGTCTATGCCGTGGCCAAGGCCTGCGACCGGGGCGAGACCACGCGCGAGGATGCGGCCGGCGCTATTCTCTATGCCGCCGAGAATGCCACGAAGATGGCGCTCGATGCCATCCAGCTTCTGGGCGGCAACGGCTACATCAACGATTACCCGACGGGCCGCCTGCTGCGTGACGCGAAGCTCTATGAGATCGGCGCAGGCACCAGCGAAATCCGCCGCATGCTGATCGGCCGCGAGCTGTTCACGAAGACAGCTTAAGGACGGTCAGATCGTCCAGACATCCCGCGTGAAGGCGATCAGGGATAATCCCTGATCGCTCTTGCGAAAGATCAGGCGCAGGCTCTTCCAATTCATCGGAGCATGCGCACCTTGAGGGCGAATGTGCAGTTCGACGACGATGCCGTCAGGCGCGGCGGCGTGATTGTTGTTGATCTCGTTCCCGCGCTGGCGCGGTTCGTTGTAAAGCACCTCGTCCGCCTTGCGGTAATCCGCATTCCACACGAACTCGTCGAAATAGCGGCGGCAGGTCGTCTCGACAGGATCGCCGCTGCCGTCCTTGTATCCCCACAGCCGCATCTGCGGATCAGTCGCACAACGCTCGACATCTGCGCGTGACAGCCGCACATCATTGTCGTCCAGGAACACATAAGGACTCACTATCAGTCCCTCACTCCCGACGAAGGAAGCGAGCTTCTGAAAATCACGATTGGCCAGCGCCCCCAGCACCTCGGCAACCACACCTTGAGCAGCCTGGCGCGCGGCTTCAGCCTCAGATGGCGCCGCCGCTGCAGGTTGTGCAAAGAGAGCGAGGCACAGAAACAAAAAGGCGAGGATGCGTTTCATCAGGGTTCCCAACCATCCGAGTGTCCTGATATTACCATCAACCAGACGAAACAGTGATGCAGAGGATTGAACGGCCTTCCGGTGGCAATCCGCGCGCCCGACCGCTATGAGTAGCTTCTCCCAACGTCAGGAAACTCTCATGACCCTCGACAAAACCATCGCCGACGCGCTGCGCGCTGCCTCTACTGCCACGATTACCACCGTTCTGCTCAAGAAAGGCATTCGCCGCTGCTGGATGAAAGGGCCGATGCCGGCCTTCAATGCCACGGAAAAGATGGTGGGTCGCGCCTTCACGTTACGCTTCGTGCCTGCCCGTGAAGACTTGGCGACACCTGAGTCCTGGGCCTCTCCCATTTCCACCCGCGCGGCCATCGAGGCTATGCCCGAAGGCTGCATCGCGATCGTCGACTCCATGGGCGTGACCGATGCCGGGATCTTTGGCGATATTCTCACCGCGCGCATGAAGAAGCGCGGCGTCGCGGCTCTCATCACGGACGGCGTGGTGCGTGATGCGGTCGGCGTCGAGGGCACGAATCTGCCGGTCTGGTGTTCAGGTGTCGCTGCTCCTCCATCGGTCGCAGGCCTCACTTTCGTCGGCTGGCAGGAGCCCATCGGCTGCGGCGGCGTGGCGATTTTCCCGGATGACGTGATCGTCGCCGACCGTGACGGCGTAGTCATCATTCCGGCCGCTCTGGTCGAGGATGTCGCGAAGGCTGCGGTGGAGCAGGAGCGCTATGAGCTGTGGGTGATGCGCGAGGTGGAGAAGGGCGTGCCCCTCCCCGGCCTTTACCCGCCGAATGCCGAGACGAAGGCCCGCTACGAGGCCGAGTCGAAGGCTTAGATCATCCGAAGCAGAAGGGTGGCTGGTGTTTTACTACGTCTCCAAAGTCGCCTGGTTCTTCGCCACGCCATCCAACCTGCTTCTGAGCCTCATCCTCTTGGGCTTCGTGCTCGCCCTCTTCGGCCATCTGAGGGCATTCGGCATCGGCCTCGCCTTCGCGATGACCGTTGTGACGATCGGATTGGGGCTTCTGCCCGTTGCCACCTATCTCATGGTGCCGTTGGAAGAGCGCTTTTCACCGTTTCAGGACGACGGAAAGCCGGTGGACGGGATTGTTCTGCTCGGCGGCGCCGTAGAGGCATCGGGCTCGATCTCTCGGGGCCAACTGATTGCTAATGAATCAGCCGAACGAGTGCTCGAGACGATTCAACTGGCGCATCGCTATCCGAAGGCTCGAATTCTTATCTCTGGCGGCGGCGGTACCGTGTTCGGCGATGGGGCCCGAGAGGCTCCGATCATAGCTGATTACTTCAGGAGCATCGGCATCGATCCTGCCCGCATCATCGTGGAAGATCGCTCCCGCACCACATCGGAGAACGCATCTTATTCACGACACTTGGTGCAGCCGCGCGAGGGTGAACGCTGGCTTCTCGTGACATCGGCCTGGCACATGCCGCGCGCGATCGGTGTCTTCGAGAAGGTGGGCTTTGCCGTCACGGCCTATCCGGTGGATTTCCGCACGGGCGGCGCATCGAACAACCATCGCCCCTTCGCCTTCGTCTCCGATGGGCTGCGGCGGCTCGATGTGGGCACGAAGGAATGGGCCGGTCTGATCGGCTATTACCTGACGGGCCGCATGAACGAGCTGTTTCCTGCTCCTCAGCCTTCGTCGGTTGCCGTGGGGAGCGCAAGCCGATAGGTGCCGCGAAAATCATCGGGATCGACCGGCCTACCCTTTCGCAGGATCGCGATCCGTCCCTCCTTCATCAGGCGAACGGCAACCTTTCGCACCGGCTGCATGAGAGGCCCCCACCCATCCGGCTGATTGCCGCCGATGGCTTGAGCGACATCCGCCGGCCCAATAGTCTTGCCAGGGCCGCGCTCGCTGAGCAGCGCGAGCATGACAGCTTCAATCTCTTCGGTATTGGCGTTCTTAGGCATGGTCGCGTCCCAGCGCAGCATCGCGCGCGTCGGACAGGAATTGCCGGCGCCACATGACGAACAGGATGCCGGCCGTCGCCGCAATGAAGAGATAGGCGCTGATGAACCAGCCGAGATAGGCAAGCGAGAAGAAGAAGGCTCGCTGCCCTCGATTGAAATGCTTGCCTGCCACTACGTTCATCGCAGCAGCTTGGCGGGCGACGGCCATCGCTTCCTCGCGACTGCCCTCCTTCAGCACAGGAACGGAGCCGACGATGATCGCCATGTAATTGAAGAGGCGGTACGACCAAGCGAACTTGAAGAAGGCATAGACGAAGATGATCGCAAGGCCGATCACCTTGACCTCCCAGGCTAGACGCGTGGGAGGCAGTCCGAAGGGCAGCTCGGTAAAGATCGGCAGAACCTCTTCCGTCGAGCGCAGAAGGGCCAGCACACCGCCGATGGCAATGAGTGAGGTGGAGGCGAAGAAGGCTGTGCCATTCATCAGGGAGGCCATGATCGTGGTATCGACGATCCGGTTTTCGCGCACCACCAGCTGCTCCATCCAGCGGAAACGGTACTGGTTCATCACCTTGTTGAGGCTTCTCTGCCCCGGAGCGGTGAACTCGACGGCCGCATGATAGCCAAACCAGGCCAGAACGAAGAAAGCCAGCGCCGCGTAATCGAGAAAGGTAAAACCCAGCAACCTTCGCCTCCGTTGACTCTGCCGCTATCATGCCCAGTTTGGAGAAAGCCTCAACGGGGAGCGACGAGCCATGCCTCAGACCATTACACGCGGCTACAAGACATTACTCGAGGAGGCCAGCGCAAAGATTCAAACCTTGCCCACACAAGAGGCAATGGCGCTGCACGGGCGCGAGGATGTGGTGTTCGTGGACCTGCGCGATCCGCGCGAGCTGGAGCGGGAGGGTCGCATCCCCGGGGCCGTACATTGCCCGCGCGGCATGCTGGAATTCTGGATCGATCCGGAAAGCCCTTATCACAAACCGGTTTTTGCCCAGGACAAAACCTTCGTGTTCTTTTGCGCCGCCGGCTGGCGGTCGGCCCTCTCGGCCGCCACCGCCCAGGATATGGGGCTGAAGCCCGTTGCTCATATCGAAGGCGGCTTCACCGCGTGGAAGAAGGCAGGTGGGCCCGTCGAGCAGCTGGAGCCCAAAACCTAAACGGTTCTGCGTACCTCAAATCCACTTGCATCATTGAGTTCGTGATCCGCCCCCTCCACGGGCTCGACAAGTTGTACGAAGGAGCTCCCAGGCCCCTGATGGCAGGCCTTGAGCATGACCTCGACCATTTCGCCCGGACCTGAGAACACCGCCTCGACACTGCCGTCGTACCGGTTCCGGACCCAGCCTTTCAGTCCGTGCAATTCCGCCTGATGGTGGATCCAGGCACGAAAGCCCACGCCCTGGACACGTCCGTGGATCAGCACATGGGCAATTCGGTTCGTGGTCATCGTCCCTCAATAATGTGCATGGCGGGCATCGGTATGACGGCCTGCATAATCCTCATCGAGCGTCTGGATGATACGCTCCCCATTCTGCGGGTCTACCTTGCGCAGAATCTCGTCGATCTTCGCCTCAATGCGGTCATCCCCCTCCTTCGACTGGGGAGAGCCCACATAAAGGAGGATTGCCAGGCCGCCGACCTGCCAGAGAAGCTGCAGGAACTCGGATTGCCAGTTCTCCAGGGTGTCCCGCATCATCTGGACAAGATAGTCGGACGTCACGACAGGCTGAGCATGAGCCTGCTGCTCATTGAGGTAGGCGAACCAGCCGAAGAGCCAGTGACCGATCAGTGAGATCAGGAAGAAGCCCAAGGTCACCCAGGCATAGCCATAAGCCTTCCAGATCGAGTGTGTTTTCGTGTTCATTACAGACCTCTTACGCAACGTGCGGACTCAACGCGCGCCTATGGCAAAGGTTCTGATGAAAGGGGAAAACGCTGCTCGATCCTACTTGCGGATCGTGCTGGAAGGTGCAGCGAAGAGCGGGCGGACATTGGGCTGCTGCGGAGCCGGGGCCATGGAACTTTGCGTCTTCGGCAGCCAGACGCCGAGGCTTCGGATGTACACCTCGGGCAGGCCGGCATGGGTGGCGGCTTCGATGACACCTTCCATATAGCCAGGCTTTGGCGTGCCGGGCTTCGCGCTGCGCCCGATAAAGACGACCGCGCGGCGAGGCCCCTGCTTCGTCACGACCGGCTGAACCATCTTGGTATAGAGCCCGGTCGAGAGGCTCTCGTAGCGGTCGAGCGCCGGCCCATCCCCCAGCGCCAGATCCCACATCATGCCCCAGACCACGCGCTGGGGATCGCGCACCACGGACGCATAACCCTCATCGAAGATGATGAAGCGATGGCGCATGAGCCGCGCAATACCCACCGGCTTTGAGGCCGGGCAGCGCTGGAGCATAGCGGCTTGGTCCATGTTGGACCCATAGGCGAAATAGAGGGGCATGAGACCTGCTTAAAAGCGGCCGGTTACTCTCAAGCGAACTCGAGAATGACCGCATCGACTGCGAGACTATCACCCTCTTTGGCATGAATTTTGGCAATTGTGCCATCGCGCTCGGCGCGCAGCACGTTCTCCATCTTCATGGCCTCGACGATGCAGAGCGGTTCGCCGGCCTTCACCTCCTGACCCTGAGCCACGCTGATCGCTTTCACGAGACCCGGCATGGGGCAGAGCAGCTGCTTGCCGGTATCTGCTTCCAGACGCTCGGGCATGAGGGCCGCAAGCTCGGCTTCGCGCTTGGTATAGACGCGCGCCTCGGCCGAGGCACCCGCATGCGAGAGAGCAATACCGTTGAGGATGGGCCGCACCTGCACCGCAAAGGTCTCGCTGCCTACCGTGCCGGTCCAGACCGGCTGGCCAGGCACCCAATCGGATTTGACAGGCCAGGACTGGCCATCGATCACGACGGCAAAACCGCCTTCGACGTCCTCGATCACGACCTCATGCCGCTCCGAGCCGAGGAGCACCACGCGCTCCCGGTCGAACTTGAAGGCGGAGGCGGCGCGCATCTGGCCCGAGATGTGACGCTTGCGCTCGTTCATGAGGTGGTCGATGGCAGCCCCCACAGCCGCCATGCGCAGAGCCACCTCGCCCTGCGGAGCGGGAGTCTTGAATCCTTGCGGGAACTCCTCCGCGATGAAGCCCGTGGAGAGCTTGCCGCTCTTCCAGCGCGGATGCTGCATGAGGGCGGAGAGGAACGGGATGTTGTGGCGAATGCCGTCGATGGCAAAGGCATCGAGCGCCGTGGCCTGAGCCTCGATCGCCTGCTCACGGGTCGGCGCATGGGTCACGAGCTTGGCGATCATCGGATCGTAATAGATCGAGATCTCGCCGCCCTCATAGACACCGGTATCGTTACGCACGGTCAG
>NZ_LCYG01000145.1 GCF_001017175.1 Microvirga vignae
CCTCGACCTCGGCCGCCTGAGCGACGCCGGCCAGACCGAGAGCGGCCACGAGCGTGCCGAGCATGATCACCTTGCGCATCATCGTTCTCCTGTTTGTCGATGCGGTTTCACGAGCCGCGCTGCGGCCTTGGGCAGATGTCATACACATCCTCAGCCTCTCTCTTTTTGAGCTAGCGCAATGATGCATATTGTTCTCGATGGCCGGGATTCCTCCCATATCCAGAAGCTCTCGTCCTTGCGGATTGGTGGCTGCTCCTAGCTGCTTTGCACCAGCATCATTCGGCCAGCGAGCCGCGACGCTATTGAGCCCCACCCGATCTGCTGCAGCACAGTTCAGCCAGGAATTGACCGCAATCGGCTCGTTATTTGAGGCAAGGCAAAGAACGTGAGACGATGACCAGCCAAGGCGCCGCTGTCGAAGCGAGCATCAGGACCGTCGATGAGCGACATCTCCGGCAAATACCATTCCCTGGACCCGGCTATCCTTGAATGTCTGTCCGATGTCATGGACCCGGAGCTGGGCCTTAGCGTCGTAGATCTTGGACTCGTCTACCAGGCGCTCCGGACTCCGGACGCAGTCGAGGTCGCATTGACCTTGACCACACGCGCCTGCCCGCTGGGCGGGATGATTGTGGAGGAGGCGCGTGAGCGCCTTTCTCATCGGTTCCAGGATGCTTCTCGCATTGACGTCCGCCTGGTCTGGGAACCCGTCTGGAAACCCGACTTCATCACTACCGGCGGCCAGGATCTTCTCGGCCGCCTACGAAGAAAGACTTTCTGATGTGCAGCTGCAATGTCACAGAAACGACTATTGACGTCCGCCAAATCATGCCGCGGATGCGCCATCCCTTGATCTTCCAGACGTTCGATCACTTGGCACCCGGGGAAGCATTCATGCTCGTGAACGATCACGATCCGAGGCCCCTCCTCTACCAGTTCAATGCCGAGCGTCCCGGCGAGTTCGGCTGGGACTACCAGGAGGAAGGCCCTGAGCTCTGGCGCGTGCGCATCAGCCGCGCGGCTCGACGGCAGGCCAGTAGTGAATGGAGAGCGGAGTCCCATGTAGCTCCGCTTTTTCTGTTTTTGAACGCGTGTTTATGCACGTCCCGAGGCGCACCCACTGCTATATCAGGCAGATCCGCTACTGAGTGAAGAACAAACCCACGGCAATCGCCACGGATAGGGCGACCGCAGCAATCGTTCCCGTCAGGCGTAGTACGCCCATGCGGTGAAGCATGACGGCAAAGATGATGATCAACGGCGTCGCTGTGACCAATCCGACCTGAGCCTCGGTCATTATTTGTAACTCCTATCCTCGATCATCCCTCCTCTATGGTCGAGAACGAGGAAAACGTGTTTGTGCCAGCGCAACGAAAAACACAGTACCAGGCGATACGAGACGTCACCGATGACCATGAGAGCTCGGACGACCGATGAACGCTGCGCAAGATCAGCGCCCGTGGGGTGCCCTCTCGGATCTACCTGGACACCCGATGATGTGGGTGCTCATTTTAACCGAGGTCGTGACCTTCGGTATTCTCCTCATGACATTTGCCGTCGCAGGAGCCATCCATCCCGCGGTCTTCGAAGCGGGCCGGGCTCAGCTTGACCCCGTCCTCGGCGGTATCAACACCCTTGTGCTGATCACGAGCGGCTGGCTCGCGGCCCTGGCGGTCGAGGCCCGTACCGGCGAGCGACGCAAAACGGCAAGGCTGCTGCTTGGTGGGGTCATGCTCTTCGGAGGCGCCTTCATTGCCATCAAGGTCGTCGAATATATCGCGAAGGCCCAAGCAGGGATCGGCATCGAAACGGATACCTTCTTCACGCTCTACTTCCTGATCACCGGCTTTCATCTTCTTCACGTGTTGCTCGGCATCGTTTTCCTGGCGGTCGTGACCGTCTCGGACAGCCTGGAGAACCTGAAGACAGGCACTGCCTTTTGGCACATGATCGATCTCGTCTGGATCATCATCTACCCTCTCGTCTATCTGATCGGATAAATCATGACCCAGTTCCTTGCGCGTCAAGTCACCCTGGTCTGGTGCATCCTCATTTTCCTCACCCTCGTAAGTCTCATCGCAACCCATTCGGGCATGAGCGGAGTTTTGGCCAATGGCCTCATCCTGTCCGCCGCGTTCGCGAAGGGCCACTGGATGCTCATGGACTTCCTGAAGCTGAGAGAGGCTCCTGCCGGCTGGACAGCCACGTTCCACGTTTGGTTGACGCTGGTCACATTGGCCCCTTGGGCCATTGCCGCCTTTCCCCTGTTCAGAGGCTGAACGCCTTTCGACGTCTGGCTTGTTCCAGAACAAAGAGTGCTCTCGAAGCTCCTGTCATCAGAGGAGCGCACCATCGGGTGCCTGACAAAAACGCAAGGCACATTGGCATGTCGAGTTCCTATCACACAAGGGTCATTCCCGCAGCCCGCCAGGGTGGCCGTGCGTCCGCGGCAGGGGCCGCGTTCTTTTCTCTCTTCTTCCGGAAAGGATGACGTGATGGCTGAAGCCCTCACCAAATCGGCGGCAAGAAACGTGTTCTACGGGGGCTCGTTTTTCTTCTTCGCCATCTTCGTGGGTCTGACGACCCACAGCCACTATTACATGAACACCTCGTCGACCGACGTCTCGACGCTGTCGGACTCGGTCGCGCGCGGCAAGCACGTGTGGGAGAAAAACTCCTGCATCAACTGCCACTCCATTCTGGGCGAAGGCGCCTATTTCGCGCCGGAACTCGGCAATGTCTGGGATCGCTGGGGCGGCAAGGAAGATCCTGCCGGCGCTCGTGAGACATTGAAGGCCTGGATGGCTGCACAGCCGACCGGGATCGAAGGGCGTCGCCAGATGCCGCAGTTCAACCTGACCGACCAGGAACTCAACGATCTGGCTGACTTCCTGGAATGGACCAGCCGCATCAAGACCCAAAACTGGCCGCCGAACAAGGCCGGCTGAGACCAGGATCATCATCATGAAATATCAAACGCAAAAGGTGGCCCTGCTCTACTTCTACGGAGCGCTCGGCCTGTTTCTCGCACAGGTTCTGTTCGGCGTCTTGGCCGGCACGATCTACGTTCTGCCCAACACCCTGTCTGAACTTCTCCCCTTCAACATCGTCCGCATGGTGCACACGAATGCTCTGATCGTGTGGCTCCTGATCGGCTTCATGGGCGCAACCTATTATCTGATCCCGGAAGAGACGGAGAACGAGCTTTTCAGCCCGCTCATCGCCAAGCTGCAGTTCTGGCTGTTCCTGGGCGCAGCCGCTGTCGCCGTGGTCGGGTATCTGTTCAAGCACCATGAGGGCCGCGAATTCCTCGAGCAGCCCTTCATCATCAAGGTTGGCATCGTCGTCGTCTGCCTGATGTTCCTGTTCAACATCACGATGACGGCTCTGAAAGGTCGCAAGACCGTGGTGACCAACATCCTGCTCTTCGGGCTGTGGGGCGTCGCGATCTTCTTCCTGTTCGCTTTCTACAATCCTATCAACCTCGCAGTGGACAAGATGTACTGGTGGTACATCGTGCACCTGTGGGTCGAAGGCGTGTGGGAGCTGATCATGGCCTCCGTGCTCGCCTTCCTGATGATCAAGCTCAACGGCATCGATCGGGAGGTGGTGGAGAAGTGGCTCTATGTCATCGTCGGCATGGCGCTGTTCTCGGGCATTCTCGGCACGGGTCACCACTTCTACTGGATCGGTGCTCCCGGCTACTGGCAGTGGATCGGCTCACTGTTCTCCACGCTTGAGGTCGCGCCCTTCTTCACCATGGTCATCTTCACCTTCCAGATGACATGGAAAGCCGGCCGCCGCCATCCGAACCGCGCCGCGCTTCTGTGGTCCGTCGGCTGCTCGGTGATGGCGTTCTTCGGTGCCGGCGTGTGGGGCTTCCTGCACACCCTGTCCTCGGTGAACTACTACACCCACGGCACGCAGGTCACCGCCGCTCACGGGCACCTCGCCTTCTTCGGCGCCTATGTGATGCTCAACCTCGCCGTTATGGCCTATGCCATGCCGCAGATCCTCGGCCGCAATCCCTACAACCAGATGCTCAGCATCGTGAGCTTCTGGATCATGTGCACCGCCATGTCGGTGATGACCTTCGCGCTCACCTTCGCGGGCGTCATTCAGGTGCACCTGCAGCGCGTGCTGGGACAGTCGTACATGGAGGTGCAGGATCAGCTCTCCCTGTTCTACTGGGTGCGCCTGGGCTCCGGCGTGTTCGTTCTCATCTCCGCGCTGATGTTCATCTACGCGGTGCTGGTGCCCGGCCGCGAGAAATCCGTGAAGCTGGCGAAAGGATTGCAGCCGGCTGAGTAAG
Source organism: Microvirga vignae (assembly GCF_001017175.1). Taxonomy (GTDB): domain Bacteria; phylum Pseudomonadota; class Alphaproteobacteria; order Rhizobiales; family Beijerinckiaceae; genus Microvirga; species Microvirga vignae. Next base: position 4,313 of record NZ_LCYG01000145.1, read on the forward strand.
ACCTCCGGGGCGGCCGGTTCAGGCCGCCCCTCCGCCCCCGTTCTGCTTTGAGAGATTTGCCATGAAACCCCTTCTTCATTCCGTTCCGCAGCCCGCCATCGATCTGCCCTATTACGTGCCCGCGGGTCATGAATGCGAACTCTTCGAGCTTGCCTGGCACAAGCGCCTTCCGCTTCTCCTGAAGGGACCGACAGGCTGCGGCAAGACCCGCTTCGTCGCCCATATGGCATCCAAGCTCGGATTGCCGCTGCACACGGTATCCTGCCATGACGATCTCACTGCCGCCGATCTGACGGGTCGTTATCTTCTGAAAGGCGGCGATACGGTATGGGCCGATGGGCCTCTCACCCGCGCCGTGCGCGAAGGCGGCATCTGCTATCTCGACGAGATCGTGGAGGCGCGCAAGGACGTGACTGTCGTGCTTCATCCGCTCACCGACGACCGGCGCATTTTGCCGCTCGACCGCACGGGCGAGGAACTGCAGGCACCGGATACCTTCATGCTGGTCGTCTCGTACAATCCCGGCTACCAGACCCTCCTCAAGTCGTTGAAGCCCTCGACCCGTCAGCGCTTCGTCGCCATTGAGTTCGACTTCCTTCCCATCGATCACGAGATCGCCGTCGTCGCAGCCGAGAGCGGCCTGTCCTCGGACCGCGTGCGCCCGCTGCTGCTCCTTGCTCGCCGCCTGCGCGCCCTCAAAGGTCAGGATCTTGAGGAAGGCGTCTCGACCCGTCTTCTGGTCTATTGCGCCTCCCTCATTGCGGCCGGTGTTTCTTCCGAAGAAGCCGTGACGGCCACGATGATCGAGCCGCTGACCGACGATCTCGATGTGAAGAAGGCTCTGATCGAAGTCGCACGCGCGACTCTCAGCTAAAACGGAGAGACGCCATGCTCGATTTTCTCGAACTCGAAGAAACCGTCGGCCAGCTCTGGCATCGCCTTGTCGGCGGCGTCGTCAGCTATCCGCGCTATCCTGAGCATGGCGTCACTCTCGATGACGTTCGTGCGCCTCTGAGCGTCTTCTTTCGGGGACTTGGCGGAGAGGCGGGCGTACAGCTCGCCGGCACCTCGGCACGGGCCTCGTCTCACCGCCTGAACTTGCGCCAGCGGCTCGGCCTGTCGGAAGAGCGGCTGGAGCAGCCTGGCCGCGACCAGGCGACACTCTTCCTTCCGCCCAAGATCGAGTTGTTTCCGTCCCAAGAGCTGAATCGCTCCCTGTATCTCTGGCTGGCAGCCTATTTCGCGTATGTGCCGATGGAGCCCATCGTCGAGGCAAACCCTCTGCGGAGGGATCTCCTGACCTTGAAGCGAGCGAGGGAAACAGTGGCCCTCGTTCTTGCGGAATGTCCCGGCCTCAGACCGATCTACGCCGATCTCTGCTTCGCCATGCGAACGGCACGCCCTCAACGCTCGCTGCCGTCGCCAGAACAAAGGATCGAGCAGATCGTGCTCTCCCTTTTGGGTGATCCGGGCGCCCTTCCGCCTGCGCTGTGGGATATGGAAGCGGGAGAAGCCTCGTTGCTTCAGCAGATGTCCGCGGACTATCAATCCTTCCTGCTCGTTCCTCTCTGGGGCAATACGTGGGTGCGCGAAACAGGCGACGCAGCGCGCAACAGCGACGAGCCTGCTGGCCCTGGCGATCTTGCCGCCTCGGACACCCGCAAGCGCTTTGCCGCGCGACGCGAGGCGGATCAGGCACAGCGGAGCGACCCGTTCATCCTGAACCGGTTCGAGAAGATTCTCTCGATGGCCGAGATGGTCAACGTCAATCGCCCCTCCGATGATGATGATGACGAGAACGCCGAGAAGGCGCTGGATGATCTCGACGAGATTCCGCTCTCCAAGCACAAGAGCAAGCCTGCAACGAAACTCAAGTTCGATCTCGATCTGCCGCCCGAGGCCGTCGACACCAACAGCCTGACGGCGGACCTGACCTATCCGGAATGGGATTACAACCGTCGCACCTATCTGCCGAACCATTGCCGCGTGCTCGCGGCGAGGGCTTCGGAAGAGGGAGAGACCTGGGATCCGGACACCGAGGCACGACGGCGCATTCGTTCCGTGCGGCGGCAGTTCGAGGCACTGCGACCCAAGCACGAGATCCTGCGGGCGCAGGCCGATGGCGAGGAACTCGACATCGATGCTGTGGTTCGCGCGCATAGCGACCTTCGCTCGGGCGGCTGCGGCTCGGATCGCGTCTATCTGGCGAGCCGCAAGCAGGCGCACGACCTTGCGGTGACGCTCCTCGTGGACGTCTCCCTTTCAACCGATGCCTGGGTGGACGATCGGCGCATCCTGGATGTGGAGAAGGAAGCCCTTCTGGTTCTCGCCCACGGGCTCGCCGCCTGCGGCGACTCCCATTCGATCATGACCTTCACCTCCCGCCGCCGCTCCTGGGTGCGCGCGGAAACGGTGAAGGATTTCGATGAGACGATGAGCCAATCTGTCGTTCGCCGCATCTCGGCTCTCAAGCCGGGTTATTACACCCGGATCGGCGCCGGTATCCGCCATGCGACGGCGAAGCTCGCGGAGCGGCCGAACCGACAGCGGCTTCTGCTCGTGCTTACCGACGGCAAGCCGAACGATATCGATCACTACGAAGGACGCTTCGGCATCGAGGATACCCGCAAGGCCGTGATGGAAGCGCGGCGCGCCGGGGTGAACGTCTTCGGTGTGACTGTGGATCGGGAGGCGCAATCCTACTTCCCGACCCTCTTCGGACGTGGCGGTTATGCGATCATCAATCAGGTGGCGAAGCTCCCCTCCACGCTTCCTATGATTTATCGCCATCTCGTCCGCTGATGCGAACCAAAAGAAAGGGGCAGGCTGGATCGAAGTCCAGCCTGCCTTCTTTCATGTGTCGAAGGGTAGATCAGACGGCGCGGCTGTGTGTTCTTCCGGACGCGCCGAGGTAGGCATCGAATGCCGATGCGACGCTTCTGACGAGGAAACGTGAGCCCTCCTTGATCGATACAACGGTGCCAGAGACATCGATGATGCCATCATCCTGCAAGGTTCTGAGACGCGGCACGGCGCGGAGAATGCTTTCCGGCGCGGCGCCATGCCGATTGCAGATTTGCTCCACATCGACGCGGAAATCGCACATGACCCGTTCGATCAGATCTGCACGCAGGCGATCATCGGCGGTCAGTGCATAGCCCTTTGCCGTTGCCAGCTCTCCACGCGCAACGCGCTCGGCATAGCGGCCCAGAATCACCTCGTTCTGGATATAGCCTTGAGTGAGCCGTCCGATGGATGACGCGCCGAAGCCGATCAGCACGTCGCTCGGGTCCGTGGTGTAGCCCTGAAAGTTGCGATGAAGAACACCGTCGCGCTGCGCCTGCGCCATGGCATCGCCCGGCAGCGCATAATGATCGAGACCGATCCTGACATAACCAGCGTCGACCAGCGCCTGCGCTATGGCTTCCGCCTGCGCATAGCGAGCCGCGCTGTCGGGCAAGGCCGCCTCATCGATCTTGCGCTGATGCTTCTTGAAGGTCGGCACATGGGCGTAGCCGAACACAGACAGACGCTCGGGCCGCAGCTCGAGACATTGCCGAACCGTGTCGACGCAGGACTCGATGGTCTGATGCGGTAGTCCGTAGATCAGATCGAAATTGATGCCGCGCACGCCGGCATCTCTCAGCCCCTGCGTCGCCCTTGCTGTCTGCTCGAAGGTCTGGATGCGGTTGATCGCACGCTGCACGACAGGATCGAAGCTCTGGACGCCCAGGCTGGCGCGGGTCACGCCTGCCTCGCCCAAAGTGGCCGTCATGGTGCGCGTGAGCGTACGAGGATCTATCTCGACGGCGATCTCCGCATTTCCTTCGAAAGGAAACTTTTTCCGCATGAGGTCAAGAAGGCTGATGAACTCGACAGGCTCCATGATCGTCGGCGTTCCCCCGCCGAAATGAACATGGCGTATGGGCAATGGATTGTTCACGCGCTCAGCAACGAGCTCGATCTCACGACGCAGGGCAGCGATATAATCAATGATGGGAGCATCGCGCTGCGTGATCGTCGTGTGACACCCGCAGTACCAGCACATGGACCGGCAGAAGGGAACATGGAGATAAAGCGAAGTGGTCGCGCCGCCCGGCAGAGCAGCAAGCCATTCCTCGTATCGCTGATGACCGATTGAATCATTGAACTGGGGAGCAGTCGGATAACTCGTATAGCGGGGGAGCCGCTCTTCGGCATAGCGTGCCTTCAAGTCGTCTTTCATAGCAACATCCTAGGTGTCGTCCTGAAACGACATCGCATTGGGCATGCACCAGACATACTGTCCTTGAGACACAACCTCTTTGATCCCTCTCAATCTTCCGAACGGCGCGAAGCTCCGCCGCCCCTCCGTATTGATGCGTATCCGTCCCTCCGTATTGATGCGTATCGGTG
>NZ_LCYG01000146.1 GCF_001017175.1 Microvirga vignae
AGGCTATGGCGTCGAGCTTCGGCCCTCCACAACCTAGGCCCTGATGAAGGCCAGGACATCGGCGTTGAACTTGTCCGCCTCAATCTGCGCCAGGCCGTGTGAGCCGCCGGGATAGACCCTGAGCTGGGCGCCCTGGACAATCTTCGCGGTCTTTTCTGCCGAGGCCTTGATCGGGACGATCTGGTCGTCGTCGCCGTGGATGATGAGCGTCGGCCTATCGATCTTCTTCAGGTCTGCGGCGTAGTCGACCTCGGAGAATTCCCGGATACAGTCGTATTCACCTTTGATGCCGCCCATCATGCCCTGGAGCCAGAAGGACTCACGCAGGCCTTCGTTGACCTTCGAGCCATCCCGGTTGAAGCCATAGAACGGGATGGTGAGATCCCTGAAGAACTGCGAGCGGTCGCCGGCAGTATTCTTGCGGATGCCGTCGAAGACCCCCATCGGCGTGCCCTCCGGATTGGACTCGGTTCTCAGCATCAGCGGCGGCACCGCACCGACGAGGACCACCTTCGCAACGCGGCTGGAGCCGTGACGGCCGATATAGTGCGCCACCTCGCCACCGCCTGTGGAGTGGCCGATCATGACGATCTCTCGAAGGTCGAGCTTCTCGATCAGCTCGGCGAGATCGTCGGCGTACTGATCCATGTTGTTGCCGTCCCAGGTCTGATCGGAACGGCCGTGGCTGCGGCGATCATGGGCGACGACGCGATAGCCCTGCTGGCCGAAGAACAGCATCTGGCCGTCCCAGGCGTCGGCCGTGAGCGGCCATCCATGCGAGAACAGGATCGGCTGCCCGGATCCCCAGTCCTTGTAAAAGATCCTGGTGCCGTCCTTCGTGGTGATTGTCCCCATCGGGGCTTCTCCTCTTGCTTGGGTGAGTGTTGTCGTGGCGACTGCCATTCCCGGTAAGGCGAGCGAAGCGGCGACAGTTGCTGTTGCCAGGAGTGTGTCCCGGCGGGTGAGCGGTAGGTTGCTTTCCGGCAGTCGTGACATCACAAAGTCTCCTTGGGTGGGCCTCAATGGACATCCCGACCGGGTTTGCTGACCGCCAGGAAGTGCTGGACCAGCGGTGGCTCCGCTCCCTGATGGAAGCGGCGCGCCTCCGCCTGAATGTCGGCGTCTGCCTTTGAGACCCGCTTGTGCTGGCGCAGGTGTTCGGCCCAGGACTCGACGAAGAACCACTCGACGATGTGCTCGGGATCTGCCGCATCCTCGGAGATGCCCCAGGCATAGGCACCGTCACGCCGGCGTTCCTCGGAGAGACGCTCGAGGACCGTGAGGAAGGCGATTCGGTCTGTCTGCCGGATGCGGTAGGTCACCATGATCAGCACCGGTCCGCGGTCGTGCGCGACGGGCTCGGCCATCGCAGGCTCGGGCCAATGCAGCGACGGCGTCAGGTCACCCTCTCCGCTGGGCAGGGGGGCCCTGTGAGCCAATGCTGCGATGACAGCAAGACTGACGCCAGCGAAGAGCAGGGTCGTGTCCGTGCCGATCTCCTGGGCCAGGAAGCCCCAGCCCAGGCTACCGGCCGCCATGGCACCGTTGAACGCGGTGAGATAGATCGCCAAACCCCGGCCTCGGATCCAGTTCGGCAGGATCGCCTGCATGGTGCTGTTGAGGGTGGTCAGCATCGCGATCCAGGCAATCCCGAGCACGAAGGTCGCGATGATCGCCACGATCTCGGAATTTGTCAGGGCAAGCAACGCGGTCGAGCCTGCCGTTACGAGCGATGCCGCCAACACCAGACGGTCCTGCCCGAGACGGGCACGGGCCCCTGGCAGCAGGATAGCGCCTGCGATGGCGCCGGCCCCGACGCTGCCAAGCATCAGGCCGTAGAAGCTCGGTCCGCCGCCGATCTCCTGGCGTGCCACGATGGGGAGGAGCGCCCAGACGGCGCTGGCGAAGGCGAAGAACAGAACAGCCCGCCAAAGGATGCGATGGAGGTCACGGCTGGCGCGGGCATAACGCAGGCCCGCCCGCAAGGCTCCCCCGAACTGCTCCCGCAGGCCGTCATCTGCATCGGCTTTACGCCGCCACCAGAGCAGGGCTCCTCCGACAAGGAGATAGGTCAGGACGTCGATCCCGTAGACTGTTGCGGCCCCGAGCGCGGCAAGCAGGAAGCCTCCAAGGGCCGGACCGATGGACCGGGCGATGTTGATGCCGAGTGAATTGAGCGCCACGGCACCCTTGATGTCGGATCGGGGAACGAGCTCCGGCGTGATTGCTTGCCAGGCTGGCGTCGCAAGCGCCGCGCCCACCCCGCCGAGGAACGTGAGGACGATAAGGCTCTCGACCGCGACGCTGCCGGTCCAGGCCAGAGCCGCAAGGAGGGAGCTTACGACCGCGAGCGCGATCTGGATGGCGATGAGAAACCGGCGCCGGTCCAGGATGTCAGACAGGACACCCGCCGGAATCGCGAGAAGGAAGATCGGAAGGGTGCCTGCCGCCTGGATCATGGCCACCGCGGCGGGCGATGCGGAGATGTCCGTGACGAGCCAGGCGGAGGCGACATCGCGCATGAAGGTGCCGATGTTGCCGAGCACCGTCGCGGTCCAGATCACCGCGAAGAGACTGTGTCGCAACGGCGCAAAGGTACCGGGAGGGGGAGGCGGCACCGTGTGTTCGGTGATCGTGCTCGGTACCTCGGTCATGGCCGTGCGCCCCGGCCGTTGACGAACAGGGCCGCCATGGCGAACCCGCCGACAATGGCGACGTGTTCGAAGAAGGTGGCGGTCTGGCGACCGCGATCCGGGCCCTCAAACGCCCAGAACGGATGGGCGAGGAGGGTGGCCAAGGCCGTGAACACCGCCAGGATACCGGCGCCAAGCCAACAGTAACGGCGGGTCAGGAAGAGAACGGACCCGCCGAGCTGGGTGCAGACGATGGCGGCGGCAATCGGCGCGGCAGGCTGGAGGCCCAGACCCGCGACCTCGTTCACGGCGCCACCGAAGTCGAAGAGCTTCACGACGCCGCTGATCAGGAAAGGCGATGCAAGTGCGAGGCGAGCCAAGTGGTCCAACCCGGGCAGGACCAGCACCTTTGCGATTGGGCGGGGAACAGTGATGTCAGCCATGGCGCTCTCCCTCAGAAGGCCCAGCACGAGCAGCCGAGCACGCCCCAGAACGAGCGCGCGTCCGACGTTGGTGGGGTTGAGCCCCAGGCGCCGGCATGGGCATGACCATGCACGCCGCAGGTGTTGGCGCAGGCGCAGGCGGCAGCCGCAAAGGCGTATTTGCGCGCCTCACCATTGTCGGCTCGCTGCTGATAGCCGCCATAGACTCGCACCGGCGACCAGTCCGGCATCGGCGACGGCAGGGGCGGCGCGAGATCCTTGAACTCGGCATCGCCATGCACCGGCTTGCCGCCGAGCAGGGTGAGCACGGACGTGATGTCCTGGATGGCATCCTCCGGCACGGAGAAATAGTCGTCGGACAGCACCGCCAGGTCGGCCAACTGGCCCTCCCTGATCTGGCCCTTCTTGCCCGGCTCGTTCGAGAACCAGGTGTTGGCCTCGGTCCACAGCCGCAGGGCACTCTCCCGGTCGAGGCGGTTGGCGCTTGGATAGAGCGTCAGCCCTCCGAGGGTCTTGCCCGTCACCAGCCAGGACAGCGAGACCCACGGGTTGTAGGACGCGACGCGGGTGGCATCCGTGCCGGCGCCGACCGGAACGCCCGCGTCCAGCATGCGGCGGATCGGGGGCGTGTGTTCAGCGGCCTTGGCGCCATAGCGCTGGACGAAGTCCTCGCCCTGGTAAGCCATGCGGTGCTGGACCGCGATGCCGCCACCCAATGCCGCGATGCGGTCGATGTTGCGGTCGTCGATGGTCTCGGCATGGTCGAAGAACCAGTGCAGGCCGTCGAAGGGAATGTCCCGGTTGACCTTCTCGAATACATCGAGAGCCCGTGTGATGGTCTCGTTGTACGTGGCGTGCAGCCGCCACGGCCAGCGGTTCTCGACCAGCAGGCGGACGACCGGCTCGAGATCGGCCTCCATCGAGGGCGGCATCTCGGGCCGTTCGACCTTGAAGTCCTCGAAATCGGCGGCGGAGTAGACCAGCATCTCGCCGGCGCCGTTATGGCGATAAAGATCGTCGCCCTGGCCCGGCTTGACCTGCTTGGCCCAGGTGTCGAAGTCCTTCAGCTCTTCCTTCGGCTTCTGCGTGAAGAGGTTGTAGGCAAGCCGCACGGTCAGGAGCCCCTCGCGGTGCAACTCCTCGATAATGGCATAGTCGTCCGGGTAGTTCTGATAGCCTCCACCGGCATCGATGACGCCGGTGATGCCGAGCCGGTTCACCTCGCGCATGAAGTGGCGCGACGAGTTCTTCTGGTACTCGGGCGGGAGCTTCGGACCCTTGGCGAGGGTCGCATAAAGGATCGTGGCGTTGGGCCTGGCGATCAGCAGGCCCGTAGGATGGCCTTGCGCGTCGCGCTGGATCTCGCCGCCGGGCGGGTTCGGCGTGTCCTTGGTGTAGCCGACCGCCCGCAAGGCGGCTGCATTCAAGAGCGCTCTGTCGTACAGATGCAGGATGAACACCGGCGTGTCGGGAGAAACGGCGTTGATCTCGTCGAGCGTCGGCAGCCTCTTCTCGGCGAATTGATGCTCTGTGAAGCCGCCGACCACCCGCACCCATTGCGGAGCCGGGGTGCGGTCCACCTGTTCCTTCAGCATCCGCATGGCATCGGCCAGGGAGCGAACGCCGTCCCAGCGCAGCTCCATGTTGTAGTTGAGACCGCCACGGATGATGTGCATGTGGCTGTCGATCAGCCCCGGGATGACACGGCGGCCTTTCAGATCCATGTGGCGCGTGTCGGGGCTGGAAAGCGTCATGACCTCCCGTTCGTC
>NZ_LCYG01000147.1 GCF_001017175.1 Microvirga vignae
CAGAGCGCATCTTGATTGCGGGGCGAGGAGCGCAGGAATTGCCGCACCGCGAATGAATGGCTATGATTGGGCGGCCATTACTCCTCCGGCCGGAAGAATAAGGGGAGGACGAAGACGTGGACCGCCTCGACGCCATGAAAGTCTTTGTGGTGGCGCTCGACGAAGGCAGCCTCGCCGGCGCCGGCCGCAAGCTCAGCCGCTCGCCAGCCGCAGTCAGCCGGGCCATTGCCTTCCTGGAGGAGCATGTCGGCACCGAACTCCTCCACCGAACGACGCGATCGCTCAAACTGAGCGAGGCCGGGGAGCGCTACGCTGCCGTCTGCCGGCGCGTGCTCATCGATCTCGAGGAGGCCGACATCACGGCGGCCGGCGAGCGCTCGGCACCGCGTGGCACGCTCACCCTGACCGCGCCGGTGTTCTTGGGCGAGACCGTGTTGTGCCCGATCATTGACGCCTTCCTGGATGCCTACCCGGCCGTGTCGGTGCGCCTGTACCTGCTGGATCGGTTCGTGAACCTCATCGACGAAGGCATCGATGTTGCCCTGCGCATCGGCCATCTTGCCGACTCGAGCCTGGTGGCGACCCGGGTTGGCGAAGTTCGCCGCGTGGTGGCGGCGGCGCCGCGCTACCTCGCACGCAATCCCCGCATCACGGAGCCGGCGGATCTGGCAAAGCATCAGATCATCACATTTGCCGATCTTGGGACCGACTCCTGGAGCTTCCCGCCGCTCAACGGATCGTCGGCTCCGCGCACGGTGCATTTCACCCCGCGGCTCATCGTCAACAGTATCAAAGGAGCCATCGTCCCTGCCGTCAACGGCCGCGGCGTGACGCGCGTGCTCTCTTATCACATCCCGCAACAGGTGCGCGACGGGTCGTTGGAGGTCGTTCTCAAGGACCATGAGCCTGCGCCCTTGCCTCTGCATCTGATCTCGCCGCAGGGGCGCCTCTCTGTGCCGAAAGTACGTGCGTTCGTCGATCTGGCTCTCCCTCGGCTCCGCAGTCACTTCGCGACGGCGAGCCGCGATACCGGGTGAGCGTGCGACAGCCTTCTTGACGCTGAGATCGTTCGGGATTGCCGCGTGCGGACCCGCGGCGCCGCAGATAATGGCGCACGCCAAACGGCTCTCCCGTCTGACACGGCCTGCCAGTTTATGACCGAGCTCAAGACCGGCCCGATCGTGACCTCATGACGGGGATCGATCGCCGCTGCACGAGATGATCTGCGAGCCGCAATCCGTCGCCCTCCCCTGCCCGCACTCTATCGCGCAGCGAAAGAGTGTCTCTCGATTGGCGGCTCTTCGCACCCGCATCGGACGAGGCTAACTCTGTGTCCAACAACGCTGCATGACCCGCCGGGCCGCAGCCCCCTCTTGGCAAGGACGAAGGAGCTCTCTCATGAGCATCGACAGAAAAGTAGCGATCATCACGGGCGCGTCGCAAGGCATCGGCGCGGCTCTCGTGAGCGCCTATCTCGACCGCAACTACCGGGTGATCGCAACCGCCCGGTCCGTCAAGCCGTCGAGCAACCCCGACGTTCTCGTCATCCCCGGCGACATCGCCGACCGGAAGACGGCGGAGCGGGCGATCGCCGAAGGTATGGCCCGCTTCGGGCGCATCGACACGCTCGTCAACAATGCCGGCATCTTCATCGGCAAGCCGTTCACCGCGTACACCGAGGCCGACTTCGCCGCCGCTCTGAGCGTCAATGTCGCCGGCTTCTTCCACATCACCCAGCTTGCTCTCGCCGAGATGGAGAAGCAGGGCAGCGGCCATGTTGTGCAGATCACGACCAGCCTCGTCGACCACGCCACTTCCGGCGTGGGGCTCGCGTCGCTGACGAAGGGTGGCCTCAACGCGGCGACCAAGGCGCTTGCGATCGAGTACGCCCAGCGCGGCATCCGGGTGAATGCCGTCTCGCCGGGCATCATCAAGTCGTCGATGCATCCGGTCGCGACCCACGCGGCCCTCGGGGCTCTGCACCCGGTCGGGCACATGGGCGAGGTCTCCGACATCGTCGAGGCGGTCCTCTACCTCGAGACGGCCGGCTTTGTGACCGGCGAGATCCTCCACGTCGACGGCGGCCAGAGCGCCGGTCATTGA
>NZ_LCYG01000148.1 GCF_001017175.1 Microvirga vignae
ATACCAGTTAATGTGACAAGTCCTCTCCGGGACATGCCGCGCGAGGTCCAGGAAATCGCGTTCGAGAGGGGCATGATCCCATACATTCCGGCTGACAGAGGATGAGTTCAGCCTCGCTCAGATGCCGACAGTGTGGAGTTACCTCGCGATCAAGGATGATACGAGATAGAGAATTGAAAGGGCTGACATGGACAGCCCAATCCTCATCCAATGAGTGGCGCGCCGCTCCCAGACATGGGTTAGATGCTCCACTTCCTCTGTCAGGGGAGCTTTCAAGAGGGCTTGGAACCTCCTGCCAGCGTACCCAGCACCCCCGAGCGATATGATTGCCAGCCATCCGAAGATGATCGCCAGATACCATAAAGGATCTCGAAGGCTTCCAATCGTCACGTCATCCTCTCGCGATAGGAGCAGCGGCCCCGGTCTACCGGTCAGGCAATCTAAACCGGATGGCCCTAGGCGGTTTCACCGTGAAGCAGCACTGGAGCAACAAAAAGGCCGCTCATCCAGAGCGGCCTCTCGCAGTTTTTCGACCGTGCTCTCAGGCAGAAGCCTTCTTCCGTCCGCGCTTGGCAGGCGCTTTCGCGGGAGCACTCTTCACAGCAGCGTCGGTAGCGGCTCTCGCCTGGGTTGACTTCGAGCGCTGCTGACCAAGGCCCATGCTCTATGCTAATTCGGATCGTCTGGCAGCGTAGGCTGGAGCAACCATAGGATAATCCTTGGGCAAGCCGCACTTTGCGCGATAACCCTCAGGCGTCAGGCCCAGCTTGCCCACGTGCCGCTTGAGCGACTTGTAATGCTTCCCATCCTCTAGGCTATGACCCGCCCCCACTGAGTGGTCCGGTTGGAATGTCAATGGAGCGATTGGCTGAAGCGCTTGGGTTTGGTGGTCTAGGCTCAGCGTTAGCTTTCGCCGGCTCCTGAGCCCTGCGCTAGTGGCGAAGGGCTTATCCGCAAAGCATATTCCTGCGGTGTTCTGTTTCCAAGACCCATGTGAGGACGGCTCTCATTGTATTCCCTCCGCTAGGCCTCAATGATCCGCTTGGCCTCCGTGATGCTCTCGAACCAGTGCAGGTTCAGGCACTCGTCCCGTAAGCTGCCGTTGAATGTCTCGATATGCGCGTTGTCGGTCGGCTTGCCCGGCCGGGAGAAGTCGATGCGGGTGCCGTGATGATACGCCCACAGGTCCACCAAGTGACCGGTGAACTCCGCGCCATTGTCAGCAAACAGGTACTGCGGCGCTCCGCGCTGGCGCACCAACCGGTTCAACACTTCGACCACGTGCTCGCCCCGCAGCCGCTGTCCGACCTCGATCGCCAAGCCCTCGCGGGTGAACACGTCCATCACCATCAGAGTCCGGAACGTCTGCCCGGTGCTGAGCGCATCATGGACGAAGTCGAGGCTCCAGGCGTCGTTGGGGCGCGTAGGTTGGCAGCGTGCCTGTCGCTGCACGACCATCTTGCGCCGCCGCGGCTGCTTGCTGCGTAAGGCCAATCCTTCCTCGCAGTAGAGCCGGTAGACGAGATTGCGGCCGGCCGTCCAGCCCTCGCGCTTGAGCAGGATGTGGACGCGCCGGTAGCCATAGCGCACCCGCGTGCGGACGACCTCGTGCATGCGCTGACGCAGCTCAAAGCGCGGATCCTTCCGGAGCGGCTTGCGCTGGGTCGAGCGATGCTGGCGTGTGAGGGCACAGGCCCGCCGCTCGCTGTAGCCGTGGGACGCTTGCACGTAGCGCACCACCTGCTTCAGGAGCGCGGGCCGGGGAACTTTTTTGACAGCACATCCTGCAGCACGGCCTTGTCGAGGCTGAGCTCGGCGACCAGCCGCTTGAGCCGGGCATTCTCCTCGACCACCTGCTTGAGCTCCCGCACCTGATCCGACTCGAGGCCCGCATACTGCTCCTTCCAGCGATAGAATGTCTGCTCCGAGATGCCGACCTGCCGGATCAGATCCGCCACCGGCAGGCCGAGCTCCGCCTGCTTCAAGACCGCCACGATCTGCTCCACCGAGAAGCGCTTCTTCCGCATGACAAACCTCCCTGAGCCCCCAAGGAAATTTGCCGGCCAGACTAACACAGCGGCTGGACCACTTCGCTCGTGTCACCGCAGCTGCGCCAGCTGTGGCCTCGGCCCACCGGTACGTGGCATCTGGATGAGATGGCGGTCTCGATCCAGGGATGACGCATGTATCTCTGGCGAGCGGTTGACAGCGAAGGCGAGTTCCTGGACGTCCTCGCCCAGCCGCGCCGGGACAAAGCTGCAGCCCTGAAGCTCATGCGCAAACTGCTGAAGAGCCAGGGCTATGCTCCGGGTGGCTCGTAACGGACAAGCTACGGTCCTATGGAGCGCACGACGGCAACTGGGTCTACCAGCCCGTCATGAGCAAGGTTTGCGGAAGAACAAGCGGACCGAGAACTCGCATCAGGCGGTACGACGACGCGAACGGAAGATGCAACTCTTCAAGTCGGCCGGGTCAGTCCAGCGCTTCCTCTCCGCCGATGCTGCCGCTCACAACACCTTCAACCTCCAGCGCTACCTGATCTCCGGCCGCACGCGACCGCAGCAGCCGGAGGCAGAGCGCAATCAGGTCCGACTTCGCGTCGTACAAGTTCCCGTGACAGGGCCGCTGCCCGTTTATGCGTTTCAATGACTTAGACAAGCAAGGAACGCGGACAAAATGATCCTTACTTGATTGATGTGGCAACGCCATCTAGAGGTTGATCGAGGACAGTTCACACATGTGCGATGGCAGGCTTTTCGACTATGTAGAGAAATCGCGATAGCCGGCCGCTGGATGCCAACTTAGCCGTCACCGCGAGGAAGTTCTGGCGTTGCGAGAACCATTCCAAGCCCTCCACCTTTGCTAACTCAGAGGAGCGCCTTTCCCGCGCCGCATGCAACCGGGTTGCAAGATCTGCGGTGGCTCGAGTCCGATCATCACAGCGTTGCAGCACGAGACCGGCTGCGGCCACTGCGGTTTCATTCAGTCCTGGTGGCACAAGTAAAAAGTCTCCTTGTGATGCTCGAATTTCGAGTTCGTCCATTGAGACGGCTCCCGTTAGAACGGCGGCATCGGTGAAGAGTAACAGGCCCCCGGGCTGCAGCAATCGCGCCCAATCGGCCAGAATCGCGAACCGATCCCCAAGATGAAGCACTGCATCAATGCAGACTACCACATCAAACGAGGCATTCTCGAAAGGCAGCGAGTTCCGACAATCGAGTGTGAGGAAGCGAGCTTTGTCAGAGAGTCTGCGCTCTGATGCGAGACGCTGCGCTTGTGCAATGGCGGAGGCCTCGATGTCAATGCCGGTCAATGTGCAGCCGGTCGAGGCGACAAGCGCGAGAGAGGGCCCGCCAGATCCGCAGGCGACATCAAGGACATGGCAGGGGCTGGAACGACTGAACAGCTCAGCGATTTGGGCCTGTTCGTCAAGGGTCCGCCACCCCAGTTGACCTAGGTCCTCTCCATAGACCTCGCGCCGGATCTCGGCCGAGATATCGCTTCCAAAGCGTGTGTACTGCTGGGGGTAAAACTCATACTGCCGATCGGCTCGATCCTCGGTCATGGTGATCGTCCCTCGCAGGAGCCTGGATCAAGCCGATAAGATACGCCGAGCTTCAGGATCGCGCTATGGAAGAGTTCGACTTGTGTTTGATCGTTAGTCAGGCAGCCCCTAGTCACTGGCGCGGTACTGTCAAGTTGGCTTAGGCCGAAGCCTGTGGCAGGGTTTCGGGCATGAGCATAACTTCCAACCTCTGCCGAGGCTTCCGCTTCCCGGCCGGAATCATCAACACTGCTTCAGCCTGAGCTTACGCGAAGTCGAGTTGATCCTGATGGCGTGAGGCATCTTGGTCAGCTACGAGACCATCCGTGAATGGAGCCTGCGCTTCGGGCAGACCTACGCCAACAGCCACAAGCGGCGCCGGCCGCAACCCGGCGACGAGTGGTTCCTGGATGAGGTGCTCATCCGGATCCGAAGCAATCTGCATTGTCTCTGGCGAGCCGTTGATCAGCACGGCAACGTGCTTGACGTTCTGGTTCAGAACCGCCGGAGCAAGAAGACCGCCAAGCATTTCTTGAGCAAGCTGCTGTATGGCTTGTGTTATGTACCGCGGGTGATCGTATCCGATAAACTTGGATTCTATGGTGCCGCGAAGTGCGAGATCTTGCCAAGCGTCGAACACTGGCAGAGTCGCTATCTTAACAACTGCTGCGAGGTTTCGCACCAACCGATTAGGCGGCGAGAGCGCCAAATGAAGCGGTTCAAATCAGTTCGACATGCCCAAAGGTTCTCCGCCACTCACAGCCTGATCCACAATCACTTCCAACTTCGCCGTCACCGTCTTTCCGCCAACGAGTACCGCGACGTCCGCGATCGCGCCTTTGTCGCTTGGCTTGATGCGACGGGTGCTGCCCTTCTGGGCTAATATGAACCGGCTCGATGGGCCCCAGAGCGCAGCTTTGTCTGTTCGACGCGAAGTTGACAGCACCACTTGCTCAGGTGGACGACCAAATCATCATCCTCGCCAGCTATCTTCGCAGGAACCACTTTGATGACTCGTATTCCGAGCGTCATAAGGCTGTTCTCAGGCCGATCCCAACTCACATGGGTTCAAGTCAAGACGAGATGGAAGCCGCTGCCCTATATGAACTCTCTCGCACGGAGCTACTTCGCCTCGGGCTCCTTAGGGCGAGTTTCAAGGCGCCCAAAAGGGTGAATTGCCTGAATTCGATGCCGAGACAGGTATGATGAGGGCAAGCTCAATGAGCTTGACGCCACTTGGTCGAATGCTGCTCGCCCAAATTGGCCTTGCTGCTCCAGGTGAGGTTGAACGATCCATCGCAACCGCTGCACCACACCCTGCCTTCCGCTGACGCAGGCGGGGATGCGCCCTGGTCCCCTACAGGCCTGCTAGAATGCCGGCTGCCCTTGCAAGGGCCTCAAACATGGCACGGGCAGGTTCTATCGCGTCGGGGTCTGGATGCTCACGCGCCCTTGCCAAGGCCGCAGCAGCGATTAGCCAAACTCCAGGTTGCATAGTGCGAAGGTCGGTGACTGCCTTTAGGCCATACCATCGCATTATGGCCGTTGCCTTGTAGAGGTCCTTGATCTCGTACTGCCGCTTCCGCCCGGGTGCGGATTCGATTGTAACCACGACCGGCGAGCTGAACGAATGTCGGTTCATGAACACCCCCGACGCGACTGGGATGCCTATTACATTTCCGCCGAAGTCATGCCTTCCAGATAGAAACGCTCACGTTCACGCGATTGACTGCTTCACCCCACCCGCCTTCGCTGATGCGGGTGGGGATGCGGCTTCGCTCCCAATCAGGGGATGGGAAGGCTAACCGCTACCTAGGGTTACCCGTTCCGGGTTCGTACTGAGCATACCTACGAGCAGTGGTCGTTTGCGCTCCAGAATTCAACCTAGGTCTGAAGGAGGCGCATCATGGATTTGCTGAAGGCCTTTGAACTCGAGATCCGATTTGGAACTCCGAACACTCCGGTTTCCGTTACGATTGCCCTAACCCGCTACTCCCAGCGTGAGGACGGGCGCCTGTTCATCACACCCCCATGCTCTTCCTTCGAGGAACTGGAAGGGCAGATCAACACCCTGCAAGACGAGTTGGACGAGATCCGCGAACGAGCCCGCCGCGCCTTTCAGGTTGCCTAAGAGCGAGAACTTGGGGGCAGATAATCCGTTGGAGCGCCGGAGTTACCCCTTCGGGCAAGAGCCTGAATTGAGCAACGAACGTACACTCACGAAAAACCTCATAGGGAGGCTGACAAATGAGTGTCGTGATTTCGGCCTGTACCAATAAGGCATGCTCGTACGGGCTAATGCCTTTGGCTCGCCTGAAGCTCCGGCCGCCAGACGCAGTGAACGACAACGCCGCTCAGCTCCAGGTCAGATTGGGCATCGATCCTTCCAAACGCCCGGGAAGCAGCGTCGCTTTTCATACCAGAAGGGCAGCCTTCGGGCGGGCTGAACTCATCATTGCGCTGCTTGTCCTCGTTACTGGAATCGTCGCACTGCCTCTGCTTCAGGCTGTTACGATACCTATCATGACTGCCAGCGAGCAGGGGCCAGAAGTTCTCCGCGGCAGTCCAATCGCACCCGCCCTTCTAGCGCCGCAACGCCGCAAGGGAACGGGTGAAGAGGTCTACATGACACGCCAGCACTTGGCTTTGAAACAATCACGTTGATGTTTGAAACGGAAATCTCGGGTCCACACTCTTGGCATAGGCCCATTCTGGACAAACGATTCAAAGCCACGTGCACTTGTTATAAAAACCGGTAGTGATGGGGAGAAGCCTCTAGCGCGGTCCTCGGGGGAACTCAGCCTAAGAGCCTGGGAAAGGTCACGCCTGCTCATTACACCTGCGAGCCTTTACGGACTAGCCACAGCCCATTCTTCAGCGCACCCCAACCGAGTTCACTGGAAAACGGGTCCACAGTGCCGTGAACCCGCAAACGATGACCTCAGATTTTCAGGATCTTCTTGGCTTGATCGAGAAGTCTCTCCGATTCCGGGTGATTGCCCGCGCTATGGGCCTCCTCGCCTCTCTTGCGCAGATCCATAACCTGCTGCTTTTCGGAGGCTGAGATTTGCGCCGTCGGCAGAGCCTTGTCGATGGCAGCCATGTCCTGAGGGCATTGGCGGGCGAAAGCGGGCCCAGCGACCGCGAGGGTCAGGACAGTAGCTATGCTGATGGTCCGAAGCATGATTGTTCTTCCCAGTGAAAGCCCCCGTAAGAGCGGCGTGGATTAGATGCCCCTTGAACTGATAGGTTCCCAGCGCCTTTGGCTGGGGCGAAGCCGTGTACGGCTCCCTCAAGACATCTAGCGCACCTTTGAATATCGTCTCATGACCCTTCGGAGGTGGCACCGTACGCTCTCGAAGGGCCCAAGGCTTCCCACCAGCCGGTGAAGGCGGGTGAATGTCGCCCGGCTCATTGCATCACTTCGGGCTCTTGCCCCTATGGCTCTTTGCTATTCGCCATCAAGGTCTTAAGGCCAAGGTTAGCCATTTATTAACCATATCCCTCTCAGTGTTAGGGACGAATGCCTTGCGTATCAGAGGTAAGCACCTATGCCAGACCA
>NZ_LCYG01000149.1 GCF_001017175.1 Microvirga vignae
CCCCGCAATCAAGATGCGCTCTGTCCAGTTGGGCCGGCGCCCACATGGCCACCAGCACATGTGAACCGACCACGTGTGCGGCCCGGACGTGATCGACATCGACCGGCACACCATTCGCGTGAGGCATGAACCAATAATCTAACGGTTGGGGCGACTGCGAGCCACGGAAGCACTACGCGAGAGCCATTCGCTCACGAGCCGAAAGAGTGCCTCCCGAAATCCGGCTATTCAGTCTCCCTCCGATTGCGCTCATGTTCATGTCCATCACAAGCCACCCCATGAAGCCAATGGCTTTGTTGATCAAAGGAGAGACTGAAATGACCACGTTCATCAAGACCCTTGCCGCCGCCGCAGCCGTCACGGTACTTGCTACCGGCGCCTTCGCTCAGAGCGCGCGGGAGATCCGCGGCCCTTCACCGTATGTCGCCGTCGAGAACGAGCCCGCACCCAAGCTGATCGTGGACCCGCCGATTCCTGAAGGGCTGGCGCTGGGCATCTACTGGGCCCAGTATCGGACGGAGAACCTGCGCATCGTGCCGGTGTTCGGAGCAGGCGCCGTCGACACATCCCCCCGCATCGGGCATCTGCACATCATCGTCGACGACCTGCCCTGGTGGTGGGCGGACGCGAGCGACAACAACACGGTCGATATTGCCAACTTCCCAGCCGGTCCGCACAAGGTGACGATCCGGTTGGTTGACGCCGATCACAACCCGATCCCCGGGCAGGAAGTGACGCATAGGTTCACCATCCCCGAGAGGACGTCTTCTCACAAGCACTGAGGATCTCACAAGCACCGAGAAAGCGCTCTGGCTCTGCACAAGAGCCAGAGCCGCTACAATAGTCTCGGAGAGGAATCCGAATTCCCAGACCGAACTGTCAATTTGAACTGCTTCATGAGACGTACACAGCGTTGGTTTCTGCAGGAAAACGGAAGTCCCAATAAAGGTTAGGCGTGGTGCTCATGCCCGAGATCCTGCTACGGACCCAAACTTCTGCCGGCTTGATAGTATCATCATGGTTTGATCGTTGGTCGTAAGTGCAGCGAGTCCGTGGGGTACTCCTTATCCCGGGATGGGCATGAAGACAGATTTTGTTTCAAGGAACGCCTTGAGCCCCTCCGGTCCCCCTCACGTCCCACACCTGAGAACTTGTGCGCGAGCTCAACACCGTTGATGCCCACTTGGCCGGTTCGGATTTGGCAGGCGATCTCGTAGGCGTGCTCGACGTCGCGGCTGTACACGCTTCCACTCAGACCAAGGTCAGTATCGTTCGCTATGCGAACAGCTTCCTCCTCGTCATCATACGCCTGTATCGTGACGACCGGTCCGAAGATCTCTTCACGTAAAATCGTCATTTCTGGTGTCACATTGGCGAAGACCGCTGGATCGATGAAGAAACCACGGTTGAAGTTTTCAGAACGCCCACCTCCGACCAAGATCTGTCCACCCTGCTGTCCCCCCTGCGCGATGTAATTCAGGATACGATCGAGTTGGCGGGCGTTGAGCACAGGGCCAACCTGTGTCTGCGGATTCCATGGGTCACCAATCCGGAGGCTTCCGATGGCTCGAACATAGGCATCGGCGATCTCATCCAAGCGTGATCTGAGGGCAAGGATCCGCGTCTGGGCAAAACAGACCTGTCCGGAGAAAGGCATCGTGAAAGGTGCCAGGACTGGGTCACTGCCGCAAGATCAGCGTCCTCCAGAGGAGCCAGCAATTCAACGAACCGCCCGATTTGCTCGGAACGCTGCGAGCCACTCATGCGAGGCCATGGGCCGTTGTCAAACGCGTGACGCGCGGCTGCGATCGCCCGATCCACGTCAACCATGTCGGCCAATGGAAGATCAACGAGCGCTGCTTCCGTCGCAGGATTGACGATGGATATCCGTCTCTTCGAATGGCTTGGGACCCATTCACCGCCGAGATAGAAGCGGTCGAGAATGTTTTGTGAAATCTCTGTCTTGATATCAGACATCATCGGGCCTCCCGTGTCGGACGGAGGCTGACGAAGATGTGTATCAGCATGTAGAGCCGCCTTATTCTGTCGGAGGAGCAATGGTGCGTCGCGAGAGCGTGGGCTATCGCCAGATTATTTCCTCATTGGCTCGACCCAAGCTCAGCTCTCGGTTGGTGGCTGGTGCTCGAATGATCCTTGGCGGCATTGAGATGATCCGTGTGGTCACGAACAGCAGGCGAAGTATGCCCGCAATAATGGCATCCGGCGACGGCAGCCGCCTCAGCCAAGTCCCGCTCAGGCTCTCCACGGCCTTATCGAATTTCCAATGGCAGAGTCGCCGAGGTGCGGTCCGCTGGCAATCAGCGATTTTGCGGCATTTTTGAGCAATCGGAGCACAGTTTCGCAAAGCCGTGACAATGGAAAGACACCCGACGGGAGTACAATGACTGAGGGTCAATCACTTGCATAAGGGCGACATAGGGGCGATCCCCGCCCGTGATGATCGAGTCTTGTATCGCTCTGAGCCTGGATCCGATGGAGGTTCCATGAAGGACAATCGACAAATGGATCGGCGCAGGAAACCGTTCGGCCAGACTCGTCTTTTACAATGACGCCATAGGGGCGCGTCCTGGGAGGAAAAATCATGCTTCGCACCATTGGTATTGCCGCACTCCTGACGCTCACACCCGGGTTCGTTGGGCCGGCCTTTGCCTATCAACGTCCGCAAGACATGGCCGCTATCGATAAGGCCATGCAGACGGCTCAACTCTCTGCCTCTGACAAGCGGAAAGTCATGGATCTGCGTAAGCAGGGCGAGGAGTTGCAGAAGGCAGGCAATCGTCCTCAGTCCGAGAAGGTCCTCGACCAAGCCAAAAAGATGCTGAAGATCTGAGGTCATTGTTTGTGGGTCCACATCAGAGTGGTCCCGCTGTCTTACCCAATCTTCTTCTGCACGGATGACTTAGATCTATTGTCACCCTCTTGGATGGGGCCTCCTGTGGGGTACGCCAGCTTCAGCTGGATTCGAATTGACTGGTATTGGGACGGTGTAAGTCCAGTGTAACGGGTCGCTTCGCGCTGGCGAGCTTTCCCAGGCGGCCCCTCGGAGTTGATTGCAGGCGATCGGGCGTCTCAGGCACGGCGCGAACGCCTTATGTCGCCTAATCAGATGGTTCAGCCGTTCTCTTGTTCCGGCAGGTCTCGGCAATTGATGGGGACGAGAGATGTCTAGGTTCAGCAACGAGATCGCTGTGGTGACAGGCGGCGGGACCGGCATCGGACTGGCGGCAGCACGCCGGCCCGCGGACGAAGGCGCTACCGTGGTGATCGTCGGGCCATCCCGAGGCGTTGAAGGATGCCGCGAAGGCGATCGGCGGAGCGATTGATCCGGTGGCCGCCGACGTGGCGAAGATCGAAGATCTCGACCGGCTTTGCGCAGAGGTCCGTGAGCATCATGGACGCATCGATATCCTCTTCGCAAATGCTGGGGTCGCAAAGCTCGCCCTCGTGTCCGAGATGGCGCCTGAGCTGTTCGACGAAGTGATGGAGGTGAACTTCAAAGGCACCTACTATACGGTGCAGAAGGCTCTGCCGCTCATCGGAGTCGCCGGGACGTCGGTCGTGCCGGCCAGCAAGGCGGCGGTCCGCAACCTGGTCAGAACGCTGGCCTCGGAACTCGTCAACCGCAATATCCGGGTGAACTCCGTGAGTCCCGGCGTGATCGAGACGCCCCTGTTCGGGAAGCTCGGACTTGGTGAGGCGGAGGCGCAGGAGTTGGGGGCGAGCCTGCTCGGCACGATCCCGATGAAGCAGTTCGGCCGCGCCGAGGAAGTTGCCTCCGCCGTTACATTTCTCGCGTCAGACGACGCATCCTATATCACCGGCGTCAATCTGCCGGTCAACGGCGGACGCACTCAGCTGTGACTCAAACCTCCTCGTCCTGCTCCGACTGTGCGGCGAGCCGCCGGGAGTGCGCCGTCTGCTCCGGCACCCGGTTTGGGAGCAGACCGCCTGCTGTTGAGACGGTCGAACATTGACCAGTTCGGCGCCGATTGCAGTCCGGCTGTAGTGCTGAAGCATCATGCGCTCAGACTGTGGGGATGGCGTCCCGCTCACCCTAGACCACGGACTCAAACATCAACGCAAACCCGTATCAGACGCAAGCTCGCGACTGCAAGGACATATACCTCAGTCGTGCACACAACATGAATTCCATCTCGACAGAAAAGTCGCCTTGAGCCAACAGCATGCAAGTCAAAAAATGGGCCGCCCAAAAACGGCGGCGCCGAGGATCTGTCTGGTGTCGGCATCGGCGACGATCTTGATGAAGCCCTTGGTCTCGCCTCGCTCGATGTGACGTTCCTGCCGAAGATGACCGAGCACCCG
>NZ_LCYG01000015.1 GCF_001017175.1 Microvirga vignae
AGCCACGACACACGGACCCAGACCGGGGCGCCAAACACGGCCCGCAAGGGCTCCCCGGCATCCATCGACGGGAAGAAGATCAGCAGCACTCATCGAAGACAGGTGATTCACAGGCAGGCGCTCCCTCAGGTTCTCAAGGGCTCTATCGCCCTTCTTCGCTGTGAATATAGCGACCTTGACGATAGAGCCCAGCGATAAAAAAGCAGGTGCTGCGTGATGGAACGCAACTCGGAACAGAGGCCGGCTATCCTCCGTTCAGAACCGGAGCCCATGACAAGTGATCCGGTCGTATCCGACACGCCCAATCCAACGCGCAGCAACCCGATGAGCCCAACCCGGCGCCCAGCCCGTGCATCCCGATCCGGGCACTCCCGGCTTTCCGAGCCCCGGCGAGCCCATAGGTGTTCCGCCCCCGAGCCCCGGTGAACCTGTGAGGTTTCCTCCATCCGGCCCTCAGGAGCTCCCGACCGGCCCCGTTAGGCTCTTAACCGCCGGCTTAAGATATGCTTTTACGCGGTCAGGATCACAGGAGCTCCTGCCCATGGACACCGGAAAGCCCTCGAACGCGGCCCAAATGGCCTCTCCCTCCTATCGCTTGGCCGTCCTCGATCAAGATTTTCTGCTGGGCGATACGATGCGGGGCGTCCGCTTCCAGCTGGAATACGCCAAGGCCGAGGAGGAGCTGCGCATCTGGGGCGTTCGCTCGACCATCGTCGTGTTCGGGAGCGCGCGCGTTCGCGAGGACGGTCCGGGGCGGCATCCATACTGGTATGGAGAGGCCCGGTCCTTCGGAGCGATCGCCTCGCAGCGCGGCGGCGCATTGGCATCTAACGGCGGGCTGCGTGACAACGTCATCGCAACGGGCGGCGGACCGGGCATCATGGAGGCAGCCAATCGCGGCGCATCGGATGTCGACGCACCTTCCATCGGCTTCAACATCACTCTGCCGCACGAGGAGGAGCCGAATCCTTACTCGACGCCGGATCTGACCTTCCGCTTTCACTACTTCGCCATGCGCAAGATGCATCTCGCCATGCGCGCCAATGCGCTGGTGGTGTTCCCTGGCGGGTTCGGAACGCTCGACGAACTTTTCGAGATCCTCACCCTTCGCCAGACCGGCAAGGTTCCGGCTCTCCCTATCGTCCTCTTCGATAAGACCTATTGGCGATCCATCATCAAATTCGATGCCCTGCTGGAGCACGGCATGGTGAGCGAGCACGATCGCAAACTCGTTCATTTTGCAGAAAGCGCAGAGGAGACCTGGGCGACCCTGGTTGAGAACGGACTCCTCGTCCCTGGCGCCTGAACTGATCCGGCTGGACCCGTTCCATCTATTCTGAATTGACAAAGTCAGCACGCTTCGTATGTAATATGTCACATGGGGATTGCGATCTCCCCACGAGGCGACATGCCCAAGCATCGCATCCGCTCTAGAAATTCACGGATGCACCATGTCGTCGTTCAACACCATTTCCGTCGAAAAACTCGCCCGTCTCATCGGCACTCCTAAGTGCCCCGTTCTCATCGATGTCCGCACGGATGAAGACTTTGCTGCCAATCCGCGCATCGTGCCGGGCACCATATACCGTCCTCACGACGCGGTGCCGGACTGGGCTCACAAATTCACTGGCCGCTCCGTCGTCGCGATTTGCGAGAAAGGCCTCAAGCTCAGCCATGGCGTAGCGGCATGGCTTCGCCATGAGGGAATAATCGCAGATGTTCTGGAGGGCGGCATTCAGGCCTGGTCGCAGGCAGGATTACCTATGGTGCCGAAAGCAGTGCTGCCGCCGCGCGACCCTCAAGGGCGCACTATTTGGGTCACACGCTCGCGGCCTAAAATAGATCGCATCGCATGTCCTTGGCTCATCCGGCGTTTCATCGATGCGAATGCTGTCTTTCTGTTCGTCCCAACGTCCGAAGTTCAAGCCGTTGCCGAGCGCTTTGGAGCCACACCTTTCGACATCGAAGGTGAAGGGGTTTTCTGGAGTCACCGCGGCGAGCTCTGCACCTTCGATGTCATGATTCAGGAATTCGGCCTCACGACCGAGCCGCTCCTCCGGCTCGCCACGATCATCAGAGGGGCCGACACGGGACGGCCTGATCTTGCTCCTCAAGCACCTGGTCTGCTTGCGGCTTCCCTGGGACTTTCCCGTATGTTCGCCGACGACCTTGCTCAACTTGAGGCCGGGCTCCTGCTCTACGATGCGTTCTATCGCTGGTGCCGGGATGCAACGGACGAGACACACAACTGGCCTTCGAAGAAGGTGGGAGCGTAAAATGCGCGTGACGGTGCAGAGCTCAGGTGCGTGCAGCTCTCGAAGATCCTCTCATCATGGCGTCTCCTTAGGCGAGGCCCTCCGGGTCTGGCTGCGTGTCGCTGCTCTGAGCTTCGGCGGGCCTGCGGGGCAGATCGCGGTGATGCACCGCATCCTCGTCGAGGAGAAACGCTGGATTTCGGAAGAACGTTTTCTGCACGCACTCAACTACTGCATGCTTCTGCCCGGCCCCGAGGCGCAGCAGCTCGCGACCTATGTCGGCTGGCTCATGCACCGCACCTTCGGCGGCCTGATGGCCGGCGGATTGTTCATCCTGCCGGGCATCATCGCTATTATGGGCCTCAGCTGGATCTATGCGCTTTATGGCAATGTCGGTTTCGTTGCGGCCCTGTTCTTCGGGTTGAAGGCCGCCGTCTTGGCCATCGTTCTGGAAGCCGTAATCCGCATTGGCAAACGCGCGCTGAAGAACAGCATCATGATCGGACTTGCCGCCGCTGCCTTTGTGGCAATCTTCTTTCTCGGCGTGCCCTTTCCAATCATTATTCTCGCCGCTGCCGTCATTGGCTTTTTCGGCGCGAGAGCTGGTCTGCCCCAGCTCATAGTGGCGAACAATGGCGCAAGCCGCCAAGACGCATCCGTTGATTTGCTCGGCGATGAGCTCCCTGATCATGCACGCCCGAACAACTGGCGCAGCCTGCAGGTGGCCGTTCTATGGCTTGCGCTCTGGCTGGTGCCGGTCTTTGCGCTTCTGCTCACGCTGGGTATGGGCAATGTCTTCAGCCAGATCGCCCTGTTCTTCTCAAAGATGGCGATGGTGACGTTCGGCGGCGCCTATGCGGTATTGGCTTATGTCGCGCAGCAGGCTGTCGAGACTTATGGCTGGCTGAAACCCGGTGAGATGCTGGATGGCCTCGGCATGGCTGAGACGACGCCTGGGCCACTGATCATGGTGCTGCAATTCGTAGGCTTCATGGCGGCCTTCCGCGATCCAGGCAGCCTCCATCCGCTCATCGCCGGAACGCTTGGCGGGCTGCTCACCACCTGGGTGACGTTCACGCCCTGTTTCCTGTGGATCTTTCTCGGCGCGCCCTATATCGAGATGCTGCGCGGCAACAGAGCCTTGAGCGGCGCGCTCTCCGCCATCACGGCGGCGGTTGTCGGCGTCATCCTCAATCTTGCGATCTGGTTCGGCATCCACACGATCTTTCGTGAGGTTCATGCCTTTACATGGGGCCCTATCGCCCTTGATGCGCCGGTATGGGAGAGCGTCAACATCTGGGCGCTTCT
Source organism: Microvirga vignae (assembly GCF_001017175.1). Taxonomy (GTDB): domain Bacteria; phylum Pseudomonadota; class Alphaproteobacteria; order Rhizobiales; family Beijerinckiaceae; genus Microvirga; species Microvirga vignae. The sequence goes on from NZ_LCYG01000015.1 coordinate 3,564, forward strand.
GCTCGCGGCCGCCGCCATTGTCGCCATGTTCCGCTTCAAGCTCGGCATGCTGCCGACCCTGGCTGCCACATCTGCAGCCGGCATTGCTCTTTACGCAGCCGGAGCGATCTCTTGATCGCGAAAAAGAGAGAGGCAGGATCCTGCCTCTCTCGTTAAGACATCAAGTCACAGACGAAATCTGCCCGCCATCGACGCGCAGGATTGATCCAGTGATGAACGAGGCCTTCTCACTGGCAAGGAACACGGCAGCAGCCGCAAATTCCTCGATCTCGCCATAGCGACCCGCTGGGATCCCCGCGCGCGCGGCTTCAGCCACATCCTCGACGGAGCGGCCCGTGCGCTCAGCGTTCGCTGCATCGAGCTGCTTCAGGCGATCTGTCGCAATGCGACCCGGCGCAATGGCGTTGACGGTCACGCCTGAGGCTGCCACCTCGCTTGCGAGCGTCTTGCCCCAACCCACGAGAGCCGGTCGGATGGCATTGGAGATTGCGAGGTTCGGGATCGGCTGAATGACGCCCGACGAGATCACCGAAATGATACGTCCGAACTTGCGCTCGATCATGCCCGGCAGCAGCTGATCGGCGATGCGCACGAGATTGACGAACATCGCGTCGAAAGACTGCCGCCATTGATCGGACGACACTCCTTGAGCCTTGCCAGGAGGCGGGCCACCGCTGTTGAGCACGAGAATGTCGACGCCGCCGAAAGCCTCCGTCACATCCTTGGCAAGGGCATCGACCTGATTGACCTTGCCCGTATCGCAAATGAAGGGCAGCACATCGCGGCCGATCTTGTCAGCGGCTGTTGTCGAGCCTTCCATGGTGCGGCTTGCGATGGCGACGCGCGCACCTTCTTCCGCTAGCCCTTGAGCGATGCCGAAGCCTAGCCCCTTGCTCGCGCCGAGAACGAGCGCGCGCTTTCCTTCCAACCCTGTCTTCATGCTTTTCAGGCTCCTTGTTATTCCGAGCGTTCGATGCGCTGCATCAGCCAATCGATTTCCGAAATCGTCTCCGGGCTCAGCTTCGGCCCAGGCTTGCGCAGCGTGTCGTGAGCGATGATGCCGCGTTTCTTGAGAACATATTTGCGAACGGCAAGACCCACGCCGGGCTGCGTCTCATAGCGCACCAGCGGAAGGTGGCGATCGAAGAGATCGTGCGCTTCCTTACGCCTGCCCTGCTTGATCAGGTTGACGACACCCACGAGCATCTCCGGATAGGCATAGCCCGTCATCGCACCATCGGCACCACGCTCCATCTCGAAGGGAAGGAACAGGCCACCATTGCCGCAGAGAATCGAGACGCGGCGCACCTCGCCCTTGTCGCTCGCGCGGCGCAGCGTCGTGATCTTGTCGAGGCCCGGCCAGTCCTCGTGCTTGAGCATGACGCAGGACGGGTTTTGCTCGATAATGCGCATGATCACCTTCGGCGTCATGACCACGTTCGTAGTGAGCGGGTAATCTTGGATCACGAAAGGCACATCAGTGCCGATAGCTTCTACCGCGTCCGCATAGTAGGATACGATCTGATCGTCGGTCCTGAGCATCGAGGGCGGCGCGATCATCACACCTGCGGCACCCGCATCTATGGCCTTGACGGAGAGCGCCGACATGGCGGCAAAGCCTGCGGCCGACACGCCGACGATGACCGGAACGCGTCCGGCCACGGCTTTCATGACCTGACGAACGAAGGCCTGCGACTCGTCCGCCGCGAGCTTCGGCGCCTCACCCATGATGCCCAGGATCGTGAGGCCCGTGGCGCCGGCCTCGAGATATGCCTCGACCATGCGGTCCGTGGAGGCCATATCCAGTCGCCCATCACCCTCAAAGGGCGTGGGACAGATGACATAGACGCCGGCGGCAGAGCTCGTGAGCAAAGTTTCCTCCATGGAAGGGTTCTTGTACCTGCCCTTTCCATACACGGACCTGTCGCCGAATGCACCGGTCATATGGGCAAATTACCCTCATACCGGTGCATGGAAGGTATGTAGAGACTCTGGGTCTCAGGCGCTGCCAATCCGCCTAGTGCCGTCCGGAGCCACTCTTCTTGCCACCGCCCTCCTGCTTATTGACGGTTGCCCAGGCACGCCGCTCGGCTTCCTTCTCCGAGACGCCACGGCTCTCGTATGATTCCTCGATATGCTCGGCTTTGCGCTTCTGCTTGTCGGTATAAGCCGACTTGTCACCTCGGGACATGAGGCTCTCCCATGGTTGTCATTGCCAAGCCTGAGCCAGCCTCTAGAAAGCCAGCGCAAGCTCATCCGATTTTCAACCCAAGGGCAAGACGAGGGTTCCGAGGTGCGCCCGTCAGCCGCTGTTGCGCAGGCCTGCTGCGATGCCGTTGATGGAAAGGTGAATGCCCTGGACCACCTGCTCGTCGGCATCACCGGAGCGGTGACGCTTCAGCAGCTCGATCTGCAGATGGTTCAGCGGATCGAGATAAGGGAACCGGTTACGGATGGAGCGTGCGAGCAGCAGGTTCTTATCAAGCAGAGATTGCTGCTCCATGATGGCAAGCAGCGTCTTGATGGAATCCTCCCACTCGCGTCTCACGCGTGGGAAGATGGCTTCGCGCAGGGCCTCATCCTCCACGAGCTTGGAATAGCGCGAGGCAATGGCGATGTTGCTCTTGGCGAGCACCATGTCCATGTTCGACAAGAGCGCCTGGAAGAAGGGCCACTCGCGATACATCTCCTGCAGCAGCGCAAGGCCTGTATCCGGGTGCTTCTCCAGGAAGGCATCGACGGCCGAGCCGAAACCGTACCAGCCCGGCAGCATGAGGCGGCACTGGGCCCAGCCGAACACCCAGGGAATGGCGCGCAGGTCCTCGATGCGGCGTGAATTCGTACGAGAGGCCGGGCGACTGCCGATGTTGAGATGGGCGATCTCGCCAATCACCGTCGATTCCCAGAAATAGCGCTCGAAGCCCTCTGTTTCGTAGACGAGGGCACGATAGGCCTTGTAGGCGCTCTCGGAGAGTTCCTCCATCGCATTGAGATACTCGGCGCGCGGCGCAGGTTGACCTGAATGAAGCAGAGAGGCTTCCAGGGTCGCGGCCGCAAGGATCTCCAGATTGCGCCGTCCGAGATCGGGGTTCGAGTATTTGCCCGCGATCACCTCGCCCTGTTCGGTAATGCGGATCGCACCCTGCACGGCTCCACCCGGCTGCGCGAGTATCGCCTGATAGCTTGGGCCACCGCCACGACCCACGGAGCCGCCGCGCCCGTGGAAGAGACGAAGTGCAACGCTGTGGCGCTGGAACAAATCAACGAGTTCAGTCTCGGCTTTGTAGAGCTCCCATCCAGACGTAAGGTAGCCCCCATCCTTGTTGCTGTCGGAATAGCCGAGCATCACCTCCTGAGCCTGACCACGGCTGCGCAAGAGGCGCATGTAGTCGGGCAGCGCGAAGAGCTCGTCCATGACGCGGCTGCAGTTCCGTAGATCCGCGATGGTCTCGAAGAGCGGGATGATGTTGACAGCCATCTCCCCTTCGCGCGGACGAAGGAGACCTGCCTCCTTCAGAAGAAGCGCAACCTCCAAAATGTCGGAGGGATCACTCGCCTTGGAGATCACATAGTTCGGCACGGCCGCCTGCCCGTAGCGCCTGTGCGCTTCAGCCGCCTCATGGACGATGGCGAGTTCCGACGCCGTTTCCTGCGAGTATTCGAGATAAGGTGAGGTCAGGAGGCGTGGCGTCCTGAGTTCTTCGAGAAGCAGCGCAACACGCTTCTCTTCAGGAAGAGTCTCATAAGCTGTTCCCGGAACGGCTTTCTCGAACAATTCGGCGACGACCCGCTGATGCACGTCGGAGTTCTGACGAAGATCGAGGCTTGCGAGATGGAAGCCGAAGACATCGACTGCGCGGCGCAGGCGGCGCAGGCGTCCGCGCGCGAGTGATCCGGAACCGTTCGAAACCAGCGAGCGGTGGATCACCGAGAGATCGCCAGCAAACTCCTCCACGCTGCCATAGGCCGGAGCCTCGCCTACCGCGTGGCGTGCCACATCGCCATGGCCGAAGCCGATGGCCGTTGCCGTAAGCCGCGCATACATACCCGAGATCGCCCGGCGATAGGGCTCATCCTGCCGATGAGGTGAAATATCGGGCGAGGCTTTCGCCAACTCGCGAACCTGCTCGGAGACATTAACGTAGCGCTCATCGAGCGACAGCTCGCCGCCAAGGCAGTGCAGTTCTTCCAGATAGAAGCCAAGGGCGTGCTTGCTCTGCAAGAGAAGCGCCTGCTTGAGCGCATCCGCCGTCACGAAGGGATTGCCGTCGCGGTCGCCGCCGATCCAGCTGCCCATGCGCAGAAAGGGAGGAATCTCGACACTCTGCCAGACAGGATCCATAGCTGCGAGCTGGTCCTCCAGCGAGGCATAGACGCGCGGCAGCTCCTTGAAGAAGGTGTAGTCGTAGTAGGACAGACCATTCACGACCTCGTCGATCACCTTCAGGCGATTGCGACGCAGAATGCTCGTCTGCCACAGAGTCAGAACCGCCCGGCGAATCCCCTCCTCGGTGGCGGCCTTTTCCTCAGGCGTCAGCTCATGGCGGTCGCGCTGGGCGAGGATCTGGGAGATCTCCATCTCACGATCGATGGTGCTCTTGCGGCGCACCTCGGTCGGATGCGCGGTCAGCACCGGCACGACCAAGGCCGATGCGAAGAAAGCCTGCATTGCAGACTGGCTGACACCGGCTTCTTGCGCGAGCTTCAGGGCCCGCGCCAGGGTGCCCTCGCGCGGCTCGGGCGCGGTCATGGCATGCGCACCCGCCATGGCATGGGCTCGGGACCGGCGCACGTGGTGCTGGTCCTCGGCGATGTTCGCCAGGTGCGAGAAATAGCTGTAGGCGCGGATGATCTGGTTGGTGCGGCCGCGCGAGAGGCTGTTCAGGATCGTCTCGAGTTCCTTGCGGGCCGCCTCATCCTCATCTCGGTGGAAGCGGATCGAGGTCTGGCGGATGCGCTCTACGATCTCGTAAACCGCCTCGCCTTCCTGCTCGCGGATCGTATCGCCGAGAAGCCGGCCCAGGAGCCGGATATCGTCGCGTAACGGAAGGTCCTTTTCAGGCGTGACATCGGGATTGATCAAGGACAAGGGACTGGCTCCCGCTCGGCAAATTGTGCGATGCGAGATAATGCCCGATCTACCCCTGACGGCAAGCACCTTCTTAAACCCCACCTCCCACGGCCCAGCGGCCTGGATCCGGGCTCTGCCCGATCAAAGCGAGGCCATAGGCGATGGACTCGAACTGGTCGGCCGAGGTCAGCCTCTCCTCCCCGAAGCGCTCGACGAAGAGGCGGCGGATGGCGGGGACGAAGGAGGTGCCGCCGGTGAGGAATACCTTGTCGATCTCAGAGGCCGAAACGCCGGAATTGGCGAGCGCCTCGTCCACGGTCCCGGCGATACGCTTGACATCCTCCGCTATCCAGCCTTCGAAATCGGCGCGGGTGATGCGCGCTTTGATATCGACGCTCTCTCCTTTAAAGCGGAACTCCGTCTCCTCGTGGCGGGACAGTGCCACCTTCGTGGCGGACACCGCGCGGTAAAGGGCAAAGCCCAGATCGTATTCGATGATATCGATGAACTTTTCCAGCGGCTCGGGCTCGAGCGCCGCCCTGGCGAGCTCGCGCAGTTCCTTCAGATCGCCGCTGCTCTTCATCATGGCGAGATGGTTCCAGCGTGCGAAATTGGCATAGTAATGGTTGGGGATCGACAGCGTCTTTCCCATGGAGCGATAGAGCCCGCCCTTGCCGAGCCGAGGCGAAACCACGTGATCAACGATGCGGTAATCGAAGGCGTCACCCGCTATGCCGATGCCTGAATGCCCCAACGGCTCCGCACGCAGAACGCCATCCTGGCGTGAAAAGCGCATGATGGAGAAGTCGCTGGTGCCGCCGCCGAAATCCGCGACCAGAACGGTGGAGTCGTGGTTGAGCTGTCGTGCATAGAAGAAGGCGGCTCCGACCGGCTCATAGACATAGCGCGCGTGATCGGCGCCGAGCTTGCCGAAGGCGGCGCGGTAGCGCTGCATGGCAAGATCGTCGTCGGGGTTGTAGCCCGCAAACTGCACCGGGCGACCGATGACCACATTGGGCACGGCCCAATCGAGCCGCGCGCCGCCATGCCGCACGAGGGTGCGCAAGAAGGTGCTCAGCAGATCCTCGAAGCGATACCGGTCGCGGAAGATGCGGGTTTCCTGAAACGTCGCGCTGGCAGCGAAGGTCTTGAAGGATTGGATGAAACGGTGGGGATCCAAGCCCTCCAGGAACTGCTCGATGGCCCAGGGGCCGCCCTCGACCTGTGTGCGCAGGCCGTTGCCGTGACGCTCGTCCCAGAAGCAGAGAGCTGTGACATAGACTTTGAGGCGCTCCCCGCCATGGTCGAAGGTCAGCGCCTCGACGTGCCCGCGCGAATCGGCAACCGCGACCACGGTATTGCTGGTGCCGAAATCAATACCGATGGAAAGATTGTGGGAAGCGGACATGGGGAGACCCGGCGAACTCTGGCTGAAGGGCCGGACGGTCTATACGCCTTGGCCTGAAGAGCCAAGAGGTTTTTAGAGGAATCTTTGCCTCACCCCTTCCCATGGGGCAGTGCGACCCCGGGGCTGGGGATAGACCGTTGACCCAGGGGGCTCGCACACCGTAGAAGCCGCGCCTTAGCTTGTTGCGGAGAAGTCCATGCTATCCATCGGTCAGCGCATTGCGAATGAACTCAATGCGCAGGAGTGGCAGGTCAAGGCGGCCATCGAGTTGCTCGATGGCGGTGCGACCGTGCCCTTCATCGCGCGCTACCGCAAGGAAGTCACTGGAACGCTCGATGACGCTCAGTTGCGCACCCTTGAGGAGCGTCTGCGCTACCTGCGCGAGCTGGAAGACCGCCGCAAGACGATCCTCGACAGCATTCGCGAGCAGGGCAAGCTCACCGACGAGCTGGCGCTACAGATCAACAATGCCGACACGAAGGCGCGCCTCGAAGACCTGTACCTTCCTTACAAGCCCAAGCGCCGCACCAAGGCGCAGATCGCCAAGGAGGCGGGCCTCGAGCCTCTCGCCGATCTGATCCTCGCTGAGCCCAAGCGCGAGCCGAAGGAAGCGGCCGCGGCTTTCGTGAATGCCGAGAAGGAGGTCGCGACTCCTGAAGCGGCCCTTGAAGGCGCGCGCGCCATTCTCGTTGAGCGCTTCGCGGAAAACGCAGAACTCCTGGGTGCCTTGCGCGAGATCTACTGGGAGCGCGGCAGCCTGACGTCCAAGGTTCGCGACGGCAAGCAGACGGACGGCGCGAAATTCTCCGATTACTTCGATTTTGCGGAGCCTCTCACCAAGCTCCCCTCGCACCGCATTCTCGCGCTCTTCCGCGGCGAGAAGGAGGAGATCCTCGATCTGCGGATGGAAGAGGACAAGGACGCGGCAGAGCCCGGCTATGTCAGCCGCTACGAGGGCCGCACGGCACTTGCCTTCAACATCAGCGATCAGGGCCGCCCCGGCGACAAGTGGCTTCTCGATACGGTGCGCTGGGCTTGGCGTACGAAGCTGCGCTTCTCCATCGAACTCGACATGAAGATGAAGCTCTGGCAGCTCGCCGAAGACGAAGCCGTGAAGGTCTTCGCCGGTAACCTGCGCGATCTTCTGCTCGCGGCTCCCGCCGGCACACGTCCGACGCTCGGGCTCGATCCGGGCTATCGCACGGGCGTGAAGGTCGCCGTGGTAGACGCTACGGGGAAAGTCGTTGCGACCGACACGATCTACCCGCACGAGCCGAAGCGCCAATGGGATGAATCCCTTGCGACGCTCGCTCGCCTCTGCCGCGTGCACAAGGTGGAGCTCATCGCCATCGGCAATGGCACCGCCTCGCGTGAGACGGACAAGCTCGCGGGCGAGCTGGTGACCAAGCACCCAGACCTGAAGCTCACGAAGATCATGGTCTCGGAAGCAGGTGCTTCCGTCTACTCGGCTTCCGCTTATGCGAGCCAGGAATTGCCGGATCTCGATGTCTCGCTGCGCGGTGCGGTCTCCATCGCGCGCCGTTTGCAGGATCCTCTGGCGGAGCTTGTGAAGATCGACCCCAAATCCATCGGCGTCGGCCAGTACCAGCACGATCTCGCCGAATACAAACTCTCGCGCTCTCTTGATGCCGTCGTGGAAGACTGCGTAAACGCGGTGGGTGTCGATCTCAACACTGCCTCCGCCCCGCTTCTCTCACGGGTCTCGGGTCTCGGCGAATGGGTGGCGAAGAACATCGTCGACCACCGCAACGCCAAAGGCCCCTTCAAGACGCGCAAGGCGCTGAGCGATGTACCGGGCCTCGGTCCGAAGACCTTCGAGCAGGCAGCGGGCTTCCTCCGCATTCCGAATGGTGACGATCCGCTTGATGCCTCCGGCGTTCACCCGGAGGCCTATCCCGTCGTGCGTCGCATTCTCGAATCGACGAAGAACGACATCAAGGTTCTGATCGGCAATGGCGGCGTGCTGAAAAAGCTCAAGCCTGAGAGCTTCACGGATGAGAAATTCGGAGTGCCGACCGTGAAGGATATCCTCTCCGAGCTCGAAAAGCCGGGCCGCGATCCTCGCCCCGAATTCAAGACAGCGACCTTCATGGAAGGTGTCGAGACGATCGGCGATCTGAGGCCGGGAATGATGCTGGAAGGCGTGGTGACGAATGTTGCCGCTTTCGGTGCCTTCGTCGATATCGGCGTTCATCAGGATGGCCTCGTGCACATCTCCGCTTTGTCGGACACCTTCGTGAAAGATCCACGCGACGTGGTGAAGCCCGGCGACATCGTGAAGGTGAAGGTGCTTGAGGTCGATATTCCGCGCAAGCGCATTTCGCTGACGATGCGCATGAGCGACCCTACGGGGAAACGTCCGGCCGGCCGTTCCGACGAGAACCGTGGCGCTTTCCAAAAGCATCGTTCTCAAGCGGAGAAGAAGCCTGCGACTTCGGCAGGTTCGGCAGCGTCTGGAGGCGCCTTGGCGGATGCTCTGCGTCGTGCCGGAATGACATCCTCGGTGAAGGACAAGAACGCGCGTCGCTGATCGTTTCTGATGAAGAGACGGCGAATATCATGATCGCATGAGAGCGAGGTGATCGCCTCTCATGCGAGCTTCGCCCGTGCTGCGTGGTAATCGACGGTTTCAGCCTCGGGGAGAGGGAAGCTGAAGGTACAGACGAGTCCCGTAGGCCGATAATCGAGAGTGACCGATCCGCCCAATTCCCGGCTCAAACCGCGCTCAATCAGCCGTGAACCGAAGCCCTTGCGAGTGGGCTTCCATGTCAATGGCCCACCTGTTTCCGTCCATGTGAGCGACAGTTGCGGCCCTTCATCTGTTTTGATCAGATTCCAAATGATCTGGAGCTCGCCGGCTTCTGCGGAGAGCGAGCCATACTTGACCGCATTCGTTGCAAGCTCATGCAGCGCCATCGCGAACGGCAAGGCCACCCTGGGCGGGAGCTGAATTGACTCGGCCCTGATCTTGATACGCTCTATATTGTCCCTTTGACAAGGGGCCAGGGCCTCCTGCACGATATCGCGCAGGTTGGCGCCCTCCCAATTCTACCGGGTCAGAACGTCATGCGTCTTGGATAGAGCGAACAGCCGCGCCTCGAACGCTGCAGGTGCAGCATTCGGATCGCCGATGTTGAAGCTATGCGCGGCAACCGACTGAACGGTCGCCAGCGTATTCTTGACGCGATGGTTGAGTTCGTTGATCAGCAAGCGCTGGCAGGCATCCGATCGAACCCTATCAGCCGCTGACCATGTGCGTTCAGCCACGTCCCGGCACAACTCGATCTCGCTCTGGCTCCAATACCGTTTGGCGACATGATCACACAGAGAGATGCCCGCAGCTGTCCTTCCTTGACGAGCGAGACCGTGATGTTGCCGATGGTCTGCAAAGCCACGAAAACATCCACGTTGTGTGCAACTCGCGGATCGGATAGGGCATCGCTGATCACGATCATCCGCCCAGCCCGACCGTCGATCCGAGCCCGAGGATTCCAGCCAATATTCGCCAATCCGGGATTGGCAGATCGATCCTCCTTGAACCTGCCTTGATCCTTGAAGGCCAAGACGCTCTCCGACGAACCTGTGCTTGAGCGTCTCACCTCAATCGTTTCGTTGATGCGAATGGTGAAGGTTGCGACTTTTTTCGAGCACCAGCATGGCGTCCGCGCCAATTCCAGGCATGGATGGCACGCGTTGTCGGCACGCATTGTCGCACCCTATCATCAATGAAAATTCATTCTGCCGCGGAAGCCCTCTGGCTCATCAGGTTCTCGAACCGCGCGAGGCCAAATGCGGAGATATTAATCCTACTCCTCCCATCGACGATGCATTGTGCAGCGACTTCGCCAATGGCTGCGGAATGCTTGAATCCGTGCCCCGAACAGGGAGAGACCACGAGGATCCGATCATTCTCGGCATGTCGGTCGATCAGGAAGTTGGAATCAGGGGTAACAGTATAAAGACAAGTCATGGCTCGCTGAGCATGAGGCCTCAAGCCCTGGACGCGACCTGCCAAGTGCTCGTTGCGCATGGCCGCGGATTCTGCGGGAGCGACGGCCCGCTCGATCTTATCGGGATGAACGAACGCATCATATTGCTCACCGGCTGTCTTGATGGCGTTGCTGCCGCTCAAGGATGGGAAACCGTAGAATAAATCATTGGGGCTTGATCCATGCGACCAGATGAAGACCGGGCTTTTAGCCCAATGCTCTGCGTAACTGGGATCGACCTCGAACCAGTGCATGACTTGGCGACTGGGAGAAAGCAGCCGCGTGAAAGGACCTCCCAGCAGCGACGGCGCCCAGGACCCGGCGGAGATGATGGCCTGTGCAGCCAGAAGCTCGCCCTGCTCCGTGACGACCCGCACGCCGTCGCCATCTGGTGCAACGGAGAGCACGCGCGTTCCAAGTTGCGTTATGGCTCCGAGAGCACGTGCGCGTTCCAATTGGACGGCAACGCAGCGTTCGGGATTGAGATAGCCTCCGCCTGGTTCGAAATAACCAATCTCGTCCTCGCGTGGCGTAAATTGCGGATACCGACGGCGGATCTCCGGGGCATCCAGCATCTCGTGAGGAATGTTGTAGGCTATCGCCGCCTTCTGCGTGCGCGCCAGGAATGCTGCGCGGATCGTGCCGTTGGAAACAGGAGCGGTCGTTTCTACGATGAGGCATCCGCTTCGCGTGAGGAGTTGCTCTCCGGTCTCGGCCTCCAACTCTTTCCAGATCTCGTTGGAGCGGAGCACAAGCGGCACATAGACCTCGCCTTCGCCGACGGCCTGACGGGTGATCCGCGTCTCGCCATACGTTGAACCCTGGTCATGAGGAGGAGCGAAACGGTCGATACCGACAGCCCTCACGCCTCGCTTGGCCAATTGGTAGAGGGCGGCGGAGCCCATGGCACCGAGTCCGATGACGGCAACATCACAAGATTGGGGGAGGCTCATTGTGCGCAACATCCACAAGTTCCTTCTAATCCAAACAGAATCGAAGATCTGCCGCAAGGGCAAGGTGGAACAGCCCTGGGTTGAACGGCCTAGTCCTCATCTTGTGTCGTGCCGTGAACTGCTCTAGAACCCATTCTGTCTCACGGGGAGCCTCATACGAGGCTGAGAGGTGGCTGGGCCGCCGACCCGTCGAACCTGATCCGGGTCATGCCGGCGGAGGGAATGAGCATGCGACATCGCAGAGAAAGCTGCGCCCCGTGCGAGTTGTGCCGCCAACCCGGCTTGCATCATGCATGGGAGAAAACTTGATGTTACGCCGACTTCTTCTCACACTTGCCTCGCTCTGCCTGGCGATGAATGTCGCTTTCGCGCAGGGCAAGCCCGTTCTGACGGTCTACACCTACAGCTCGTTTGCCGGAAAGTACGGCCCGGGCAAAACGGTCAAGGAGCGGTTTGAGGCAACCTGTGCCTGTGAGCTCAACTGGGTGACCGCGGAAGACGCGGGCAGTCTTGTCGGACGCCTGCGCCTCGAAGGCAACGACACGAAGGCCGATGTCGTGGTCGGCCTCGACATGAACCTTGCGGCTGAAGCCAAGTCGCTCAACCTCTTTGCACCGCATGGAGCGGACGTGAAGGACCTGTCCCTTCCGATCTCCTGGGAGGACGACACCTTCATTCCCTTCGACTGGGGTTTTTACGCTTTCGTTTACGATGCCGACAAGCTGCCCAATCCGCCCAAGAGCCTGAAGGAGCTCGTCGAGAATCCCAACGGTCCGAAGGTGGTGCTGCAGGATCCGCGCACCAGTGCGCCGGGCCTCGGCCTACTGCTGTGGATGCAGAAGGTCTATGGCGACAAGGCAGGTGAAGCCTGGGCGCGGTTGAAGCCACGCATCGTGACATTCACGAAGGGATGGTCGGAGGCCTATGGACTGTTCCTGAAAGGCGAAGCGGATATGGTGATGTCCTACACGACGTCGCCGGCCTATCACATCTCTGCGGAGAAGAAGAACAACTACAAGGCGGCCTCTTTCACGGAAGGGCACTACCTGCACGTCGAGCTTGCCGGCATGACACGCACGTCGGAGCAGCCGGAGCTTGCCAAGAAGTTCATGGCCTTTGTGCTGAGCGAGCCCTTCCAGTCCGCCATGCCCGAAGGCAACTGGATGATGCCGGCCAAAAATCCGGCACCGGGACTGCCCGCCTCCTTCAGGGATCTTATACAGCCTCAGAAGGCCCTGCTATTCACGCCAGAGGAAGTGCAGCAGAACCGCCGTGCCTTCACCGACGCTTGGCTCAACGCCACCGCGCGCTGAAGCATGATGATGGCGAGGAAGCTGCCCCATCCTGGAAGTCTCGTGGCTTTTGCCATCGTAGCCCTGGTTGTGGGTGGCTTCCTTGCTCTTGCGACTGTCGGTGGAGAGAAGCCTACGCTTCTCTCCATCGGCCCCTATTTGTGGCGTATCCTCGCTTTCTCCATCATCCAGGCCGCGCTTTCTACGATTCTCTCACTTGTTCTCGGAACTGCCCTGGCGCTCGCGCTGGCACGCCGCCGCTTTCCAGCGCGTGACATGATTCTGGCGCTGCTGGGCACCACGATGGTGATCCCCACCATCGTCGCCGTCTTTGCGGTCTTTGCCGTTTATGGGCGCAGTGGCTGGATGGCCGATATGGTGTCTCTTCTCGGATGGAAGGACAGCTTCAGCATCTTCGGTTATCCCGGCATCCTCATCGCTCATATTTTTCTGAATGCGCCTTTCGTGGCCCGCATCCTTCTCGACCCGTTGAACTTCGTGCCTGCGGAACATTGGCGTCTTGCGTCGGCTTTCGGGTTCACACCCGCACAGATTTTTCGCCATCTCGACTGGCCCGTTCTGCATGCAGAACTGCCAGGTCTGGCAGGACTCGTGTTCCTGCTGTGCTTCAAAAGCTTCGCCATCGTGCTGGCGCTCGGCGGAGGGCCGAGCCGATCCACTCTCGAAGTCGCCATCTATGAAGCGCTCAAAATCGACCTCGATTTCGGCCGTGCGGCTTGGCTCTCCCTGATCCAACTGGTCATCTGCCTGACGCTGACTGGCCTTCTCACTTGGGCCCTGAAGAGACCTCCCACGTCCCATACCGTTCGCGGCCTGATCCGGCGTCCCGATGCACGAGACGGACGCCTGATAATTCTCGACACTGTCGTGCTGGTGGCAGGAACGCTGTTCATCGCCCCTCTGGCTCTGAGCCTACTGAGCGGGCTGAGCCATATAGCCAATGTCATCGACGCTGATTTTCTGCAGGCCTTCATCACGAGCATCGTGATTGCAGTCGTTGCTGCGGCGATTGCCTGCATTCTCGCGCTTGCGCTCGCGTCCGCCGCGCGGCGCTGGCGCATCGTCCTGCGCTCGCCTCGCATCGCTGCTTTCTATGACTTTCTTCCCAATACACTGCTCGCCGTGCCACCTTTCGCGCTGACGGCAGGGCTGTTTCTCATGGCGAGGCGGTTGGCCGATCCTTCATCGATCGGGATCGTTCTTCTGCCGCTCATGAACGGGCTGGCTGCCATTCCCTTTGCTTACCGCTCCCTCGCCCCTCGTCTTCTGACGACCGAAGAACGCTATGGCCGCGTGGCTGCTTCGCTTGGCATCACGGGCTTGAAGAAACTCACCATTATGGACTGGCCTTTGCTCAAGCGCCCCTTCGGCGCGGCCTTCGCATTGGCCATGGCACTCTCGTTCGGCGATTTTGGCATCATCGCTCTGTTCGGCGGACAGGAACTCATCACCCTGCCTTATCTTCTGTTCGAGAATCTGGGAGCGTATCGGCTCGACGAAGCATCGGCCATCGGCCTTTTCATCGTGCTCGTCGCCTTTCTCCTCGCTTATGTTTCAGGTCGCTTGTCCCATGCTGGTGATTGAAAACTGCCGCCTTACCTGGCCCGACTTTTCGGCCGATTACACCATGAACGTGAAGAGCGGCGCGCTTTGCGCCGTCATCGGCCCATCGGGCGGTGGAAAGACCACCTTGCTGCACATGATCGCGGGTTTCGAGACGCCAGAGAGCGGCACGCTCACCTTCGGTGGATTAGACTTACTGCCGCTCGAACCCGCCAAGCGTCCTGCGACAATCGTGTTTCAGGACCACAATCTCTTTCCGCATCTGACAGCTGCGCAGAACGTCGCTCTGGGCATCCGTCCCTCGCTACGCATGTCCAACGATGAGCAAGCGCTCATCGAAGAGATGCTTGAAGCCGTAGGCTTGAAGGGCTTCGGCACGCGAAAGCCTGGCGAAATGTCGGGCGGACAGCGGCAGCGTGTGGCGCTGGCGCGTGCACTTGTGTCGGGCCGCCCGCTGATCCTGCTCGACGAGCCCTTCAGCAGCCTCGATCCGGGTTTGCGCCGAGACATGGTCCAGCTCGTCGGCGAACTGCGCCGGAAACGCCCCGTGACCATCCTCATGACGATCCACACGCCTGAGGATGTGGCCGATCTGGCCGACCAGATGGTCTTCGTCGCCGATGGCAGGGTGATCGCCTCCGGCAAGCCCTCCGCCATTCTTCACGGCTCCCTCGCTCCAAGGATTGCTGCTGCGGTTTCCGATACCTGAAGCGCACCAGGGGTCTTCAGCCTCAAGTGACCTCATACTGGTATAGCCAGCAAACCAGCTAATATCCTGTACCAGCATCGTTTTCGCGGTAATGACTTCACTCCGCCATTCTGCTTAGATCATTGCCGCTGAAAGCCTGGGTGGGTTTGTCGCGCCCCTTCACGAACTGGATATTAAGTGGCATTATAGAGGTTCGATAGCTCGCGACCTCGAGAATTCCTCTTCCCATGACCAAACCCCTTTTCCTCGGCATCGACGGCGGTGGCACGAAATGCCGGGCGCGGCTTCGAGATGCCGATGGCGCCTTGCTGGGAGAAGGAACGGGTGGCCCGTCGAATATTCGCCTCGATCCCGATCTGGTCTGGAACTCCATTCTGACTGCCTGCCGTGAAGCGCTGGCCCAAGCCGGATTGCAGGAAGGTAACCTCAAGACAATACATGCCGGCATGGGGGCAGCAGGCGCAGGGCAGGCGAGCGCGGTGGAGCGGCTTCTCTCCCGCCCCAACCCCTTCGCCGCTTTCGCTATCGATACGGATGCACATACTGCCTGGCTCGGTGCCTTTAATGGGGGCGATGGTGCCATCCTGATCCTGGGCACGGGCTCGTGCGGCTATGGCGGCGTGAATGGGCAGTGCCGTTACGTCGGCGGCTGGGGCTTCGAGA
Organism: Microvirga vignae; assembly: GCF_001017175.1. GTDB lineage: Bacteria > Pseudomonadota > Alphaproteobacteria > Rhizobiales > Beijerinckiaceae > Microvirga > Microvirga vignae. The sequence goes on from NZ_LCYG01000015.1 coordinate 19,254, forward strand.
TTTCCGATGAAGGCAGCGGAGCCGCCCTGGGGCGCGATCTTCTGCGCCGCTGCGTCTGGGCGCATGACGGGCGGGTCCCTTCCACTCCCCTCTCCGATGCACTTCTGGCCGAGTTCAACAACGATCTCGAGGTGCTGGTTGATTGGGTCGGCAATGCGCGCCCCGGAGACTACGCCCGCTATGCGCCGCTGGTGTTCGAATATGCCAACAGGCGCGATCCGCTGGGCATTGCCCTAGTCGAGGATTCAGCCGCTGGCGCCACGCGCATCGCGACGCGCCTGCTCGAAATCGGCGCACCGGCCTTGTGCCTGTTCGGCGGCTTGGCGGATCCTTTAAGGCCCTGGCTGCCGCCTCCGATTCAACAAACAATCGTGCCGCCTCAGGCAGATGCCTTGGATGGGGCCATTCTTCTGGGGCGGAATGCCTCGTCGCGGAGGCAGCCATGAATGACCACGCCACTGCAGCTCTTGCTCTTCCGCTGGACGAATCCAATCCCACACCGCTCTACCTCCAGCTCCAGCAATCCATCGAGGACGCTGTCCGCAAAGGTTCGCTGAAAGCAGACGACGCTCTTCCCGGCGAGCGCGACCTCGCCAAGCAACTCGGTATCTCGCGCGTGACCGTGCGCAAGGCCATTACCGGACTGGTAAAGAAGGGTGTGCTCATTCAGCGCTGGGGGTCGGGCACCTTTATCGCGCCGCAGATGCGTCTGGAGCAGCCGCTCTCGCAACTGTCGAGCTTTACGGACGATATGTCCGCGCGAGGCCTGCAATCCTCCGCCGTTCTGTTGAACCGCTCCACCGGTCAAGCCTCGCCTGATGAGCTGATGGCGCTGGGCCTCTCTCCCGGCGAGAGCGTGAGCCGCGTCAATCGGTTGCGCATGGCCAACGGCATCCCCATGGCCATCGAACATGCGGTGATCCCGTCTCGCTTCCTGCCGGATCCCAGCTTGGTGAAGCAATCGCTTTACGCTGCATTGCATGAACAAGGTTATATGCCGGCCCGCGCCTTGCAACGGCTTCATGCGGTGCTGCTGAACGAGGAACAGGCGACCCTGCTCCACGTTCCACCTCAGAGCCCTGCCCTTTACATCGAGCGCCGCTCGTTCACGGCAGCAGGCGAAGTCGTCGAGTTCACCTCGTCCTATTACCGGGGCGATGCCTATGATTTCGTGGCCGAGCTGACTATCAGCCCGCCCGAGCGGATGTCGCATGATGATGCCTGATTTGAATTCTTCCATAACCGCCATGTTGAGCGAGGCCCGCGAAGCCCCGGAGGTGGTGGCGCGCCTGCTCACCAGCAATGCGGCTCTGTGCCGTGACCTCGGCGAGCGCCTTCGTCAATCACCTCCGCCGTTCGCTGTCACCTGCGCGCGCGGCAGCTCGGACAATGCGGCGACCTTCGTCAAATACCTGCTCGAAATTCATTCAGGTCTCGTCACCGCCTCTGTTGGTCCCTCCGTGACATCGGTGTATGAGGCTCGCCCTCGCATGCGCGACGCGTTGTTCCTCGCCGTCTCGCAATCGGGCCGCAGCCCGGACATTCTCAATCTTGCGCAGGCCGGCCGCGATGACGGGGCATTGACGGTGGCTCTCGTCAACGACACCGCATCACCCCTGGCCTCTACCTGCGAGGTCGTGCTGCCGCTCCATGCAGAGTCAGAAAAAAGTGTTGCCGCGACAAAGTCATTCATCGCAGCGCTCGCCGCAGGCTTTCAGCTGGTGGCGCACTGGTCGCAGGACCAGGAGCTGCTTGCAGCCCTCGATACCTTGCCGGATGTCCTTGCCAAGGCTGCTGCCATCGACTGGTCGGCGGCGCTCCCTGAGCTGTCCCAAGCCAACGACCTCTTCGTCGTCGGGCGCGGCGTCGGTTTCGCCGTTGCGCAGGAAGCGGCGCTCAAGCTGAAGGAAACCTCGGGCGTTCACGCCGAAGCCATGAGTGCAGCCGAACTCATGCATGGTCCGTGGACCCTGGCGGGGGATCACTTCCCGATCCTTGTCCTCAGCCAGCGCGATGAGACCCTGAGCGGCGTGAACGATCTCGTCACCAGGCTCCACGAACAGGGCATTCCTGTCGTCGTTGCGGGTGCAGCTGAAGGGCCCGCGACGGTCATGCTGCCCTCGGTCGAGGATGTGCACCCCTATCTTGCTCCGATCGCCATGATCCAGAGCTTCTATCCCCTCGTGAACGCCATTGCCCTGGCGCGGGGCCGCAACCCGGACAACCCGCCGCGCCTGCGCAAAGTGACGGAGACGGTTTGATGCCGATTGCCCTGACAGGTGCCCGCGTCTTCGACGGCACGCATATGCTCGAAGGCCGCGCCGTCGTCATCGAGAACGGCCACATCATTGCCGTCCCGCAGGAGCGGGATCTTGGCGCAGGGATCCGCCGACGTGCCGTGGCAGGACTTCTTGCGCCAGGCTTCATCGACGTGCAGGTGAATGGCGGCGGCGGCGTGATGTTCAACGATGTGCGCAGTGTGGACGGTCTCAAGACCATCGCCGCGGCGCATCGCAAATACGGCACCACGGGCCTTCTGCCCACTTTCATCACCGATGTGCGTGAGAAGATGGCCGAGGCCGTCGAAGCCATGCGTTCGGCACTGTTCATGCGTGTTCCCGGCGTGCTCGGGATCCATCTTGAAGGGCCCTTCATCAGTCCTGAGCGCAAGGGCGTCCACAACGCCAGCTTCATCCGGCCGATGGAGGAGGAAGATCTCGACATCCTGCGCTCCTTGAAGGAAGGCCGCACACTTGTCACGCTGGCTCCTGAGCGCAACAGCATGGAGTCGATCGCAAAGCTGGCTGCAGCCGGCGTCCTCGTCTGTGCAGGCCATACGGCAAGCGACTACGAGACAGTGATGGAGGCCTTCCGTCATGGCCTCAGAGGCTTCACGCATCTTTACAATGCCATGCCGCCGCTCGCCGGGCGCGATCCCGGACCGGTGGGCGCTGCCCTCGACAATCGCGACACTTGGTGCGGGCTCATCGTCGACGGCCATCACGTCAGCGATGCAGCGTTGCGTTTGGCTATCGCCGCCAAAGGCACGGAGCGGATGATGATTGTGACGGATGCTATGTCCGTGACCGGAACGGACATGAAGAGTTTCGAGCTCCATGGCCGCACGATCTATCGCAAGGACGGCCGGCTCACAACGGAGGATGGAACGCTCGCAGGCTCGGACCTCGACATGGCAAGCGCTGTGCGAAACTCTGTGGAACGGCTTGGTCTTGGCCTGTCTGACGTGCTGCGCATGGCGTCTCTCGTGCCGGCAACCTTCTTGAGATTGGATCGCGAACTCGGACACATCGCTCCGGGTTTCCGCGCCGACCTCGTGCTGCTCGACGAAGGCCTCCATGTGCAGGAGACCTGGATCGGTGGGGAGAGCCTGTCTTAAGTCGCCGCTCCCTTCTCGTAGAAAACGAAACTGCGATTGCGTCCCGCAAACTCGCGTTCGTAGCGACGCGTGACCCGCCAACCGTGGCGCTCATAGAAGCGGCGCGCTCCGTGATTGTCGCGGAAGCACTCCAGGCTTTTTGCGCCTCGTTTTTCCGCCGCCTCAAGAAGCCGCGCCCCACCACCTTGCCCGCTGACAGCAGGGTCCATGAAAAGCATGTCGATATGGCCGTCGGTCATCAGTAGGAAGCCGGCGATCTTGCCGTTTTGCTCTGCGATCAACATGCACTCGCATGATGAGCGGAAGCGCTCGGCGAAGAAGGCGGCATTGCGGGTTGCGAGCACCTCCGGCTCCAGGATCGTCCCGAATGATACGCTGTATGATCTCGCAGCCACCTCAGCCAGGGCTAGAATATCTTCAGCACGCGCTGGCCGCACGATCACGACTGACCTCTCAGACGCGGATCGAGGGTGTCACGCAAGGAATCGCCGAGAAGATTGAAGCCGAATGAGAGGAAGAGAATCGCAAATCCGGCAAAGATCGCGCTCCAGGGGGAGAGCATGAGGAAGTTGCGACCTTCGGAGAGCATCAATCCGAGTGATGGCGTTGGCGGTTGCGTGCCGAGGCCGAGGAAGGAGAGCGAGGCTTCCACCAGGATTGCAGCGGAGAGCAGAAGGCTTGTCTGCACGAGAATGACGGAGGCCATGTTCGGCAGGATGTGCAGGAAGATGATGCGCGCATCCGATGCGCCGATGGCCCTCGCGCCCGCGACAAACTCGCTCTCGCAGAGAACCAGCGCCGGGCCACGCAGGAGCCGCGCGAAAATCGGCGTATAGACCACCGCGATGGCGGCCGCCGCGCTGTAGGTATGAGGGCCCAGCACGGCGATGATGCCGATGGCGAGGAGCATTACCGGAAATGCGAAGAGCACGTCCATGATACGCATGATGATACGGTCGAGCCAGCCGCGATAATAGGCTGCCGTCAGACCGAGAGTCCCACCGGCGAGCAGTGCAATACCGACGGCAAGCACACAGGCAATGAGCGAAGTCCGATAGCCATAGAGAATGCGTGTGAGAACATCGCGCCCCAGCTGATCGGTGCCGAGCCAGTTGAGCTCGGTCGGGCCTCTCAGGCGGCGCGCCACGCTCTGTGCCATCGGGTCGTAGGGCGCAAAGAGTGGAGCGCCAATGGCAAGGACGATCTGGATCACCACCAGGAGCACGGCGAAGGTGAGGAGCTTGTTCTTGATCAGGTATTTCACGACCTAGGCCCTCACCCGCGGATCGACGAGGATGTAGAGGAAATCGACCAGGAAGTTCACGATGACGAAGCCTGCGGTCACGACGAGGATCGTCGCCTGGATCAGCGGATAGTTCCGCTCGGCAATGGCACCGAGGATCAGACGGCCGAGGCCCGGAATCGCAAACACCTGTTCAACCACGATGGCGCCGCCGAGTAGATAGCCGGTCATGATGCCGACGCTCGTGAGAAAGGGGATGAGCGCATTGCGCAGGGCATGCTTGTAGACGACGCGCCGTTCCGGCAGGCCCTTGGCGCGGGCGGTGCGGATGTAATCCTGCCCCAGAGCATCGAGCATGGCCGAGCGCACAAGGCGTGAGAGGTTGGCAAGGATCGGAAGAGCCAGCGCGATGGACGGCAACAGCATGCGTTGAAGATTGCCGATAGGATCTTCAGAGAACGGCACATAGCCGAGTGATGCGAAACCCGGTGCCCAGGCGGAGAGCAGAAGGATCATGACGATCCCAAGCCAGAAGGACGGGATCGTGAGACCTGCAATAGCGCCGATGCGCATGGCGACATCAGCCGCGCCACCGTGTGTCTGCGCCATATGACAGCCGACGGGGACCGCGAGAACCGCACCTATGACGAGCGCCAGAAAGGTGAGTTCGAGCGTCGGCCAAAGATGCATGAGGATTTCGGTAGCGACCGGGCGACCAGTCCAGAGCGAGGTGCCGAAGTCGCCGTGAAGTGCCGCTCCGGCCCAAAGCACATACTGCTCGACGATTGGGCGGTCGAGACCGACACGCCGGTTGAGTTCCGCCATGCGCTCCGGTGTGATCTCGGTATTCGCGCCTAGCATGATCGCAACCGCATCGCCGGGGATCAGGCGGATCATTAGGAACACGATGATCGAAACCCCGAAGAGAACGATAACGAGGTCGATGAGACGCGCGAGCAGAACTCGATTCATCAGGGCCAGCTCTTCAAAAAAGAAAAGCACCGGCGCATGCAAAAAAGCCGCGCCGGTGCAGGTCATGATCAATAGGAAGCGCTGCGCAGCATCATGAGCGAGCGGTTCGGCATCACGTCATAGCCCTTGAGCTTGTCGTTCATGGCCGAGAACAGCGTCCCATAGGTCAGATGCGCAACAGGGCCCGAGCAGGCGAGTTTCTTCTGCACCTGATCGTAGGCCGTCTTGCGCTCGGCCTGATCCGACAGGGTGCGTGCCTTGTCGAGCAGGCTGTCGATCTCCGCATCCGAGTACTTGAACACGTTGGTCGAACCGCCCGTGCGGAAGGTGCGGTAGAAGTACTCGTCCGGGTCGGGCTGGCCCGCATTGATCGAGGCGAACATGTCGAAGTTGCTATTGCGCCAATCCTGGATGAACTGGCCCTGCTCCTGGTTGATCAGCTCAACCTTGAAGCCTACCTTGTTCAACTGTTCCTGCACGACCTGCGCGACGTCCTTGATGTCCTGGCGCGGCAGGACTTTCATGGACACGGCAACCGGAGTCGTCACGCCCGCTTCCTTCAGGAGCGCCTGGGCCTTCGCCGGATCATGCGCATAGCAGCCGAACTCCTTCACATCGAGCGCCCAGGACTTGAGCGCCGGCGAGAGCGGGCCGCCCGGAACGCCCGCGCCGAAGAGGGCCGCTTCCACGATCTCCTTGCGGTTGATGGCGTAGTTCACCGCCTCGCGCACCTTCGGGTTATCGAAGGGCGGCTTCGACACGTTCATGCCGACGAGTGTGTAGGCGAGATCCATCGTCTCAGCGAGCTTCACGTTCGGCTTACCTTTGAGCTGCAGGGCAGTCGCCGCATCGATGTTCGGTAAAAGCGCATATTGGCCGTTGGTCAGGCCGACTTGGCGCGTGGCCGATTCAGGCACGATGTTGAACTTGAGGCCTGAGAGCTTCGGCAGCCCCTTCTCCCAGTAGACCTCGTTCTTGGTGAGCAGGATATAGCCGTTCGGCTGCCATTCCTGGAACTTGAACGGGCCGGTGCCCACGGGCGTCTTCTGGAGCGCGTCCTTGTTGGTTTCCATGGAGCGCGGCACGATGGCAATGGTAGCGAGCGAACTGAGGAGGGCTGCAGAGGGCTCCTTGAGCTTCAGCTCGACGGTTTGCGCATCGGTGGCATTGGCGCTCTCGACCGCCGAGAGGCGGCTGGCGAGAGGCGAAGCGATGTCCTTGCTGAGCAGGCGCTTCACGGAAGCCACCACGTCCGCCGCCTCCAGCGCTGAGCCGTCGTGGAATCTTACCCCTGAGCGCAGCTTGAAGGTATAGGTCTTGCCGTCGGCCGAGATGGTCCAGGATTCGGCAAGGCTCGGGATGATCTTCAGATCTCTGTCGATGGCGGTGAGGCCCTCATAAATGTTGCCGTTCACCACCATGAAGCTCGGGAAGGCGGTGATGAGGTGGGGGTCGAGGCCGGTGGGGCCGAGATCCGCGCCGATTTCCAGAACCTGAGCCGAGGCGGTAGCCATCGCAGCCACCACGAAACCTGCGCTCAATGTGCTGCGCAGTGCTGACCTGAACATGCGTCTTGTCCTCCCTTGGAAGCCGCCAGGAATTTATAGACCAGCTGCACGGACCTGTCATGGTCCAATCTCATACCACTCTAGACCACCTGGCTTCCTGTGCTATGGTCCGGCACTCGAGCCTGATGCCCGGAGGAACCAATGCCCCAACGTCCGCCCACCAAAGCCATTGGCGTGATCAGCGGAACGTCGATGGACGGCATCGATGTCTCCATCGTGGAGACGGATGGTGAGGCCTTCGTCGAACCGGGGCCCGGGCGCACCTTCTCCTACCCAGAGGACTTGAGAAAGACCCTCCAGGAACTGATCGCAGAGCCTGCCCGCGCGCAGAGCGAACCGCTGGCGGATCTCGAACGGGCTGTCACGCAGGCGCATATCGGAGCCATTCGTCGCTTCATGGAAGAGACGGGCATACCGGCTAAGGACGTGAGCCTCATCGGCTTTCACGGCCAGACGGTCTATCATCGGCCCGAGATCCGCTTCACGCGCCAGCTCGGTCTCGGCGCCATGGTCGCGCAGGAGCTTGGCGTCGACACCGTGGATCGCTTCCGCCATGCGGATGTGGCCTCTGGTGGTGAAGGCGCACCTTTCGTTCCGCTCTATCATCGTGCGCTTGCGAGTTCGCTGCCGCAGCCGATCATGATCCTCAATCTGGGCGGCGTCGGAAACGTCACCTATATCGACGGCGGGACGGTGATTGCGTTCGACACTGGACCGGCGAGCGCTTTGCTCGACGATTTCGTCCTGCGCCGACGCGGCTTGAGCTTCGACGAAAACGGAAAGCTCGCGGCCTCCGGCAAGGTGGATGAGAAGCTCGTCACGGAATTCATGAGCAATCCCTTCTTCGGCCGTCCTGCCCCCAAATCCCTTGACCGTCAGGATTTTCATGCGCGCGCCAAGGGCGTCGAAGTCCTGTCAGACGAAGATGGCGCGGCAACGCTTGCAGCCTTCACCATCGAATCCGTCGCCGCCGCGCTCCGCCACGTGCCGCGCGCACCGCAGCGCTGGCTGGTCACTGGCGGCGGGCGGCTGAATGCACATTTCATGGGGCGTTTGCACGAGCGGCTCGGCGTTCCTGTCGACCCCGTGGAAGCCGTCGGCTGGAACGGCGACTTTCTCGAGGCGCAAGCCTTCGGCTATCTCGCCGTCAGGTCGACGCTCGGCTTGCCGCTGAGCCTCCCGACCACGACGGGCGTACCCAATCCCATGTCCGGTGGCGAACTGCATCGCGCGGCTTGAGATCATGTCTCTCCACAGGATCAGCGATCAGGCTTTCGCTCCTGCTGCCTCTTCCATCGACTGCGGCGATATCCCTGGCGCGGTACTCGGGATCGTGACCGCCGATGGGCAGCGCGATGTGCGCTGGAAAGGCTACGCGCAGATCGAGCCGCACGAGGAGAACCTGTCACGGGAGACATGGTTCGATCTCGCATCGCTCACGAAGGTCATCTTCACCACCACGACGATCTTACGTCTCATGGAAGAAGGCCGCATCGCGCTCGACGACCCGCTGATCAAGGTGATCCCGGATCTGCGCCAATACGACATGAATGCGGCTGAGCGGCGTCTCACGTTCCGGCAATGCTTGGCGCATCAAACCCATTTGCCTGCAGTCGAGCCGCTGTACACCTGCGGACAGGATCCGAATACGCTGCGCGCCTTCATTCTCCAGCGCGTGTGGCAAAGTGGGCCGCCGGTCTATTCCGACATCAACTTCATGCTGCTCGGCATCGCGATCGAACGCATCACGGGAAAACCGCTGATCGACCAGCCGCTTCCTCAAAGCTTTTCCTTTCGCCCGGACCCGCGCCTGTGCGCGGCCACCGAGCGCTGCACATGGCGCGGCCGCGTGATCCGCGGCGAGGTGCATGACGAGAATGCCTTTGCGCTCGGCGGAGCGTCCGGTCACGCCGGTCTCTTCGGCACCATCGACGGCGTTCTGGACTTCGCCCATGGCCTTCTCGGCGGCTCGATTCTCTCAGCCGGTTCGCTCAAGGCCATCCGGACCCGTGAATCGGAAAAGCGCACCGTCGGCTGGGAAGGTTTCTATCCAGGCTGGCATGGGGGCGATGCCTGCTCCCCGACGACCATCGGCCATACGGGCTTTACCGGCACCGGCCTCTGGGTCGATTTCGAACGAGGGCTCGCCTGGTCCCTCCTGACCAACCGGGTCCATCCGTCCCGCCACAAGGACAGCGGCATCCTGGGCTTGCGACGTGCAACGGGCGAGCAGGTCATCGCGTTGTTCGACGGCCGGACCGGGTTTTAAGGATGCCTGCAAAAAGGCGGTGACGCGGACCTTCAGGGGCCGGCTGTCGATTGCTGGAGCGGCGGACTGGTCCTATATTGGTCTGGAAGAAAGTTGGCATAATGGCGACAGAACATTTCAGTACCCGCTTCCAGGATCTCGACACCTGGTCCAGCCTCGATGTCCTCACGGCCTTCTATGAGGGACAGCTCTCGGCGGTGGCCGCCGTAAGGTCGTCGCTTCCGGCCATCGCGGCGGCGGCGCAAGAGGCAGCGGTGCGCCTGCGCCGGGGTGGACGCCTCGTCTATGTGGGCGCGGGCACCTCCGGCCGCATCGGCGTCCAGGACGGCACGGAACTCCCGCCCACCTTCAACTGGCCCGACGACAAGCTCGTCTATCTCATTGCCGGTGGCGCGGGCGCCATCATGAAGGCGGTGGAGAATGCCGAGGATTCGGTCGAGGAAGGAGTTGCCGGCATCCGCAACAACAATATCGGCCCGGACGACGTGGTGATCGGCGTGGCGGCGAGCGGTCGGACGCCCTTCACCATCGCTGCGCTGAAAGAGGCCGCCGCACGCGGCGCGCAGACCATCGGCATCTCCAACAATGCGGATGCGCCCATTCTGGAAGCCTGCTCTCATCCGATTCTCGCCGACACGGGCGAGGAGGTGATTGCAGGATCCACCCGCATGAAAGCCGGCACCGCTCAGAAAGTGATTCTGAACCTTCTCTCCTCGCTCATCATGGTGCGCATGGGCCGCGTCTATCGCGGGCTCATGGTGAATATGCGCGCGACGAATGCGAAGCTGCGTCGCCGCAGCGAAGTGATGGTGATGCAGATCACCGATTGCGACGAGGCGACAGCCACGGATGCGATCCTCCAAGCCGGCGGGGACCTGAAGACCGCCGTTCTGATCGCCATGGGGGCCAGTCCACAGCAAGCCAGGGGGGCGCTTGAGCGCAGCGATGGTAATTTGCGCGAAGCCCTGGCAGACTTTTCCAAGACAAAGAAGTAAGACGCTTGCTTTAGACGAGCGGCAGAAGGGGCCAGAAGAGCGTCATGGCATTGGGGCTTGGCATCGACGCAGGCGGAACGGCGACCCGGTGGCGCCTGGCCGATGATCAGGGCCAGTGCGTTGCGCAAGGCAGATCCGAGCCTTTGACGGGCCATCTGTTCTCAGCTGCTGCAGAAGAGAGAGCCCGCCAGATCATCCTCGACATGGCTCAGGCCGTGGCGCGCATGGGCAAGCCGCTCGGCATCATCGCAGGCATCACGGGCCTCACCCGCGACACACCCGCAGAGGCCAAGATGCGCTCCCTGTTCGCGGAGATCTTCGAACTGCCTCAGGAAAAGGTCTTCGTCGCCGAGGATATGTGGATCGCCTATCTTTCCTATTTCGCTCTGGGAGAGGGCATTCTCGTCTATAGCGGCACGGGCTCCATCGGCTACTATCTCTCCGAAGCCAAGGAGGTGATCCGTGTCGGCGGGCGCGGCAACCTGATCGACGACGGCGGCTCGGGCTTCTGGATCGCACGCGAGGCCCTGAAGACGGTTCTGCGGAAGGAAGAGGAAGGCCCGGGCAAAGGCTGGGCCACGACCCTGGGCCAATGTCTCGCCAAGGCTCTCGGCGGCACCGATTGGAACATCGTGCGCTCTTATGTCTATGGCGGCGACCGGGGTAAGATCGGCTCCCTTGCGCAGGCTGTCGGCGAGGCGGCGAAAGCCGATGACAGGACCGCCCTGCGGATCTTGCGCGAAGCGGGCGAGGAGCTGGCGCGTCTTGCCAATTGCCTGACTGAGCGCGTGGGGCCCCGCCCCGTAGCCCTGGCGGGCGGCGGCTCGCGGCTCCATCCCATCGTGGCGAACGCCTTCCGCCAGCATCTCATCGCCCCGGTCGAGTTCATCACGACGGATCTGGACGCCGCCATGACGGCGGCGAGGCTCGCCGCCACCTTGACCAGAGCTTGAGTGGACAAGCGAGGCTTGCCTATTGTCCCGGTCTCGTCCAAGACTTCGTCTCCATTCGGACTGAGACGATTGTTCAAGCCATGCAAGCTCTTTTCGTAGGCCAGACCTATATCGACGTCACCTTCCTGGCGGATGAGCTCCCCACGGGGGACGATAAGACCGTCGCCCGGGATTACGCCATTTCCTTCGGCGGCAATGCGGTGACGGCCGCCTTTGCCTGCGCCAAGCTCGGCATTGCGCCCGACCTCCTGACCTCGATTGCCGATGACTGGTTGGGCCGCATGTTCATCGACATGGCGGCGAAATACGGCATCTCGGTCCATCACCGGAAGGTGAAGGAATCCTCGCTTTCCTTCATCATGCCGCGCGGCGGAAAGCGTGCCATCGTGCGCTGCCGCGACGACCATTACCTGCATCCCGTGCCGCCGCTGAACCTGCAGGGTTGCCGTGCGCTTCATCTCGACGGCCACCAGGCCGATGCGGCGATGCACTATGCCAAGGCCTGCCGCGAGGCCGGCATTCTCACGTCCCTCGACGGTGGCGGTCTGCGCTCCAACACGCATGAACTTCTCGAGTTCATCGATGTCGCCATCGTGGCCGAGCGTCTCTGCGAGCAGATGAACCTGAGCCCAAGCGAGATGCTCACCTATCTGAAGGGCCGCGGCTGCAGGATCGGCGGCGTCACCATGGGCGAGCGCGGCATGCTCTGGTACGACGAGAACGGCACGGAAAGCGTTCTGCCGGCGCTCGACATTCCCGCCCCGCTCGTCGTGGACACCAACGGCGCGGGCGACATCTTCCATGGTTCGTATGTCTACTCTGCGATGGCACGTCCCGAGCTGCCCTGGCGCGAGCATTTCATCTTCGCTCGTGCGGCATCTGCCCACGCCATTCAGCATCTCGGGAACGAGGCAAGCCTTCCAAACCTCAAGGAGGTCGAGGAGACGCAAGCTCAGTTCTCGGAACGTAAACTGGCCGCATGAGGGCTGCCGGATTTTCGGGAATTCGCGGTCTTCCGGTTACGGGATCGTGAAATACACTTTATGACGCAGCAATAGTTACAAAATAATATTAATAGGTTAAGCTCAGGCCTGGGTTACCGCGTACCGCAGTTGGTGGGTTCATAGGATACCGGCGTGAGCTCCTTCCGAACCTGGACACATGGCCTTGACCAAATCCGCTTCGGGCCGGGAGCGGCAGGTCTCAGCCGGGCATTCCTGTCCAGCGTTCTGGAAAACGTCCCGCTCGCCATCTGCATGACTCTTGGTCCCGAGCACCGTTTCGCATTCGCTAACAAGATCTTCCGCTCTGCTCTTGCGGTCTCGGGTAAGGCCCTGGTCGGTAAAGCGATCCACGAAGCTCTCGGCGACCACTATACCGAGCAGACGCTGGCTCCCCGACGATTTGTTCTTGAAACCGGCCAGCCTGCTCAGATCACCAGCGTCGCCTGTGGTCCCGACGCCGCGCAGGACACGACCTTCTGGGACATTACGTTCCTTCCCGTGCGGGATACCAGGAATCAGGTCATCGGGGTCTTGTCGCTGGGCCTCGACGTGACCTTGCGCGTCAATGCCACTCTGGAGGCCGACCGGCAGACGCAGGAAGGCGCCATCAACAGCAAGCGCCTTGCGCTCGCCGTCGAGGCGACCGAGTTGGGGCTATGGGAATGGATTGTCGAGACCGGCACAATCTATTGGTCGGACCGCCAGAGAGAAATCTTTGGTGTCTCCGCCGATGAACCGCTCACGCACGAGCTCTGGGTCTCGTCCATTCACCCGGAGGATCGCGATTGGGTGGTCGAGAAAGTCGGCTCTCTCATGGATCCTGACTCGAAGGGCAAGCTTCAGAAGGAATACCGCATCGTTCGCCCCGATGGAGAGACCCGCTGGATCAGCAGCAGGGGGCGCATGCTCTACGAAAATGTCGACGGCAGGCCGCAGGCTTCCCGGCTTCTCGGCACCATTCTCGACATCACGGAACGCCGCACGAATGAGGAGGCCCGCCGCCTTCTTGCGAAAGAACTCAATCACAGGGTGAAGAACCTGTTCGCCCTGGCCAGCGCCATGGTGACCATGACGGCGAGAACCGCGGCATCACCTGAAGAAATGGCCGCAGCGCTGCATGGGCGTCTGCAGGCATTGGCGAGAGCCCACGAGCTCATCCGCCCGGCCCTCTCGGAGGAACACCCGCATCAGGGTGAAACCACAGTTGCGTCGATTGTGGAAACGATCCTGGCGCCGCACAGAGATTTCAGCCTGCCCGGCAGAATCCTGATTGAATGCGCTCGGATCGTGGTCGGTGCACGATCGACCACCAGCCTGACACTCGTACTACACGAGCTTGCGACGAATGCCTCCAAATATGGAGCGCTCTCCGCCAACGATGGATCTCTCACCGTCGCCTGCTGGCAGGATGGAGACACCGTATCGCTGGTCTGGCAGGAAAGAGGCGGCCCCGTCGTCGAGGGCCCGCCTCCATCGAAGGGATTCGGCTCGCACCTGGCACGCAAAAGCGTCATGGATCAGCTGGAGGGCGAGATCACTTACGACTGGCAGCACGAGGGGCTGCGCGTCGAGCTGCGCCTTCCGCTTGCGCACCTGTCCCGCTGAACGGGACAGGCGACACCAAGCTGCCGTCAAGCCGCCTTCTTCTGGTAATCCTTCACATCCGAGAACCGGATCGATTTGTAGCGATCCATCTCGTATTGCAGGTTGAAGGCATTTGCCGCCATGAACACGGGCGCCTCATCGAGATCGCGCGCCATGGATGACAGGTGGCTCTCGATGAACTTGTCGAGCTCTCGCGGATCGTCCGCCGTGATCCAACGGCAGATCGAGAAGCGCGTCGGCTCGTAGTCGATCGGCAGGCCGTATTCGGCGCTGAGGCGCTCTTTGAGCACATCGAGCTGCAGCGCACCGACGACGCCGACGATGGCGCCGGAACCATCCTGCGGAATGAAGAGCTGAACGACGCCCTCCTCCGCCATCTGCTGCAGCGCCTCGCGCAGCTTCTTCGCCTTCATGGCATCCTGCAGCTTGATGCGGCGCAGGATTTCGGGCGCGAAGCTCGGCACGCCACGGAACACGATGTCCTCGCCTTCGGTCAGCGTATCGCCGATGCGCAGCGTGCCGTGGTTCGGAATGCCGACCACGTCGCCCGCCCATGCTTCGTCCGCAATCGCGCGGTCCTGCGCGAAGAAGAACTGCGGCGTGTTGAGGCTCATGGGCTTGCCCGTGCGCACGAGTTTCGCCTTCATGCCACGCTGGAGTTTTCCTGAGCAGATGCGCATGAAGGCGATGCGGTCGCGGTGGTTCGGATCCATGTTGGCCTGGATCTTGAACACGAAGCCGGTCATGCGGCTCTCGCCCGCTTCCACGAGGCGCTTGTCCGCCTCCTGGCCGCGCGGCGGCGGCGCATGCTCGGCCAACGCATCGATGAGATCGCGCACGCCGAAATTGCGCAGCGCGGAGCCGAAGAACACCGGCGTCAGGTGGCCTTCGCGGAAGGCTGCCAGATCGAACGGCCTGCAGGCTTCCTGCGCCAGCATCACCTCCTCCTGCCAGGCATCCGCCTCTTCCGGCGGCAGCAGGTTCACCAGCTTCTGATCGTCGGGACCGGAGACCGGCATCAGCTCATCGTCCGTGTCGATGCGGCGCACGAGATTGCGGCTCAGATCGAACGTGCCGGCGAAACTCTTGCCCTGGCTGATCGGCCAGGTGATGGGAGCGGTGTCGAGGGCCAGCGTCTTCTCGATCTCGTCGAGCAGATCGAAGGGGCTGCGCGCCTCGCGGTCCATCTTGTTGATGAAGGTCACAATGGGGATGTCGCGCATGCGGCACACTTCGAAGAGCTTGCGCGTGCGCGCCTCGATGCCCTTCGCGGCGTCGATCACCATGATGGCCGAGTCCACCGCCGTCAGCGTGCGGTAGGTATCCTCCGAGAAGTCCTCGTGGCCCGGCGTGTCGAGCAGGTTGAAGACGCAGCCGCCGTATTCGAAGGTCATCACCGAGGTCACGACCGAGATGCCGCGCTCCTTCTCGATGCCCATCCAGTCGGAGCGGGTCGAGACGCGGTTCTTCTTGGCCTTCACCTCGCCGGCGAGCTGGATCGCGCCTCCGAAGAGCAGCAGCTTCTCGGTGAGCGTGGTCTTGCCCGCGTCGGGGTGGGAGATGATCGCAAAGGTTCGGCGGCGGCCCACAGGGGCCGGAAGATCGGTCATGGCTCTTAAGGTTCTTGGTGGACGCAGTGGAGGACAGAACGCCGCAGCGCCCCGCCCTTTCGTTGGCTTCTTCTGACCCCATATGGGGGCTTCCCGTCAACAACGAAAGGAGGTGATCCAGTGTCTCATTGTCACTGCCGTCGCCTCGCCGTGGTCGCCCGCTAAGTCATTGATTTAGCCCTGGCTTTGTGGAGACGCCCGCGGCGTTCTACACGGCGAGATAATGCCGGGACACACAGGGGATGCAAATTCCCTGTGTGTCCCTATCCCTATTTCCAGTTTCACGGCTGCTCCCGCCTGTCCCTGCCGGCTCCGATTTGGCCCTACCATGAGCCCTGATACTGCCGCATAGCTTCAGCTGCTTGCTCCAGGTGAGAATCATCCCCTCATGAGGGGAATTGCCGGCTTGCCCCTGAGACTTGGCCCTGTGAGTGGTCGTTCGCGCGCTTCACACGAGGAAGTGCCGAGGCGGGACCAGCCACCTAGGTCAGGCCACCTGCCCTCAGCCATCCCTCACGGATCGATATCGTGCAGCTGACCAAGCCGCTCAGAGCCGCCTCTGCCCGCAACGGGAGAGCTGACCATCGGGACAATACGTCACCTCTGTCATGCCGATTGAGCGGAGTGCTTCCGACACGGTCTGACAACGATCAAAAATCGCCGGACCCGCGGCTTCACGGCCGTCGCGATCCGCCTGAAAGCCGGTACGCAGACGAGCCATTGACCGCGCCGGGCGGAAGCCGTCCGTTGAGGATGTCTGCAACCTGCTCGACCGTCTCTGCGGCTTGGTGCCATATGGCCGGCGCCGTGAGGCCGCCGATATGCGGGGTCGCAATCACGTCGTCGCGGCGCGCCAGCCGCGCAGGAGGCATCTGATTTTCCGCCGTTCCCACGTCGAGGGCGGCGCCTGCAATGAGACCCGCATCAAGAGCTGCTTCAAGGGCGATCTCGTCGACGAGTTCTCCACGAGATACGTTGATGAGAAAAGCCGTACGCTTCATCCGACGGAGTGCTTTTGCATCGATGAGATTCGTTGTCTCCGGCATGGCCGGCGCAAGGGGAACGAGGAAGTCGGCGCCGATGAGAAGCTCCTCCAGCGCCACCTGTTCGATCCCAGCATCGGGGCCGATTGTGACGTGGGGATCAAATACCAATACACGCATTCCCAAGGCCGCTGCGATCCCGCAGAGCCCTCGGCCGATGTGGCCATATCCAATCACGCCCAGAACAGAGCCCGAGAGCTGCCGTCCGACCTCCCGGCCCGGCTCCGTTTCGCGCCGATAGCGCTGTGCGGCCGATGTAATTCCGCGGGAGAGATCGATCATCAGACCAAGGGCCAGTTCAGCGACCGCAGGACCATAGCCAGCGCTGGCACGCGCCACCAGAACCCCGCTTGCCGAGGCGGCCTCCACATCCACGTTCCGGATGTCCACATGACCACGAACGAAGGCGACAAGATTTGTGCTGAGCTCAAAGAGCCGCCTCTCGCCGCGTGTCCTGGAGTCTGCGACGATGACGGCGCAGTTCCTGGCGAGATCGACGAGTTCGTCCGTGGAGAGTGGCGCCTGTTTCTCATTGAGCACGACGTCACCGAGCAGCTGGAGTTTCGACAGAATTTCCGAGCCAAGGAAAAGGTCTCGATCGGCTGGTGTATGGGTAATCAAAATCATCTGATGCGCCTACTCCCGGCTAAGGACTTCAGGTGGGCCGATCAGAGCACTGTCGGTGCTGAAGAAGCGCTCGCTCCGGCTGGTTCCGACTGATCTGCAGAGCCCCGAAGGAACGCGGTATCCAAGGATGCGTCATGTATAGCATCCTTGGCCAAAACATAATATATTAAACATAGTGCGCGAACACATTTCGACCGGAGAAAGTCGTGAAAAGACTCTTTCATTTTCTTCTCCTGGCATTTGATGACTGTCATCGCAGCCTCGCTGAAGAAGGCTACGTCTTAGTCGTTGGCGCGGGTGTGTGTTCCGCAATTCAACCACTCGATCCGAAGAATAGTGGGAACTCCAGAGCAGGGGCGTCACATCAAGCCAATGTGGCTGCAGCGAGCTCTCCAAACGCTGTTTCCGTGCGAGCACGCCCGCTCCAACTCTTTCTACATGCGCCATCGTCACATTAACTGCTGTCGTGTGGCATGAGGCGATCCCGTCAGCCCGAAAGTTCAGGCCGCGACACTGGCCGCAATTCTCCAGCCGGAGTCTCAATGAGCGCTATGCTGAGGTGAGGAGCGCTAGCGTCTTTAGAGCATCGGACGAGAAAAGTGGATCTGCACTTTTGGGGCTCATCCGATGCTTCCTCCTCTAGAGAGCGCATCGTTGATGCGGAACCGGAGGTCCGCGTCAGCGAAAACCGGATCCACTTTTCCGCACCAAACGATGCGCTAGCCGGCGGGCCTGATTATGCCGGGCGAATGATCCGCTTTTTCCTTATGCTTGAGTGACGTGTCAGCGCCGCTCCAGGAGCGGTGCATCCAGGCGGCGACCTCCTCTCAACCCGTCGCACGCTGCCATATTGGCTCGATTGCAGACCCTATGGCCGGAACGACCTGATCTAACTCCTGGCAAAGTTTGCTTTCTGTCTGTTCCTGAATGCATCGGCTCCAATCTTCACGTCCTGCGTCATGCTGACGAACCCGCTGGCAAGAGCTTCAGCGGACGCTGCACCTCCCTCACCCTCTGCAAGGGCAATCAACATCTTGGTGGCCTCAACGGCCAATGGCGCCCGAGCAGCAATCTGGCTCGCCCACTCCTGTGCCGTCGCGCGCGCTGCGCCGGGCTCGGCGACACGGTCGACGATGCCGAGGGTCAAAGCTTCGGCTGCGGTGATGATCTCACCGCCGAGCGCAAGCCGCCGCACCGTCTGCGGGCCGTAGCGGCGGACCGCACGCTGAGTTCCCGACCATCCGGGGACGACACCGAGTGACGTTTCCGGAAATCCCAATTTGACATGCGGCTCCGCGACCCTGAAGTCGCAGGCGGTAGCCAGTTCCAGTCCGCCTCCCAGCGCATGCCCCGACAGCACGGCAATGGTGGGCTGCCGCAGCTGTGCAAGTCGATCGAAAACACGGTGCCCGTATCGGATCCAGTCGAACTGGAATTGCAGTGGGTCCAGGGACGACCATGCGTCGATATCTCCGCCACCGCAGAAGCCCTTGCCTTCGCCGCAAACCAAGACGACCCTGACGTCCTGGTTCGCCTCCGCTCGATCCAGGGCCTCGTCCAAAGCGCGCAGCATGGGAATATCGAGCGCATTGAACTTTTCCGGCCTTCGCAGCGTCATGCCCCCCCACGACACCCTGACTCTCGAACGTGACAAGTTCCGCCATTGGGCTGGTCCTCCAAGCTGGCTCTGTTGGCCTGTGTTGCGGTGACGCTGCGCGGTTCCGGACATATGCCAGGCTGTTCAGATCCCGCCGCGGCTGAGCCCGTCAGCTCATTGCCCTTACACGAATGCAGACGGCTCTATGAAAGGCCTCCTGGGACAGACGGACGCTCGACCGCGAGGCGCCGCAGCACATTCTTCGCGTATTTTCCGGTAGAGGTTTTTGGAATCTCGGTGACGAACTCGACCGACTTCGGCAGCTTGTAGCGGCTCAGGCTTCTGGCTGCATGCGCGACGATGTCTTCGTTCGTTAGAACAGCGCCTCCGCGTAAGACGATGACGGCATGGACGTGTTCGCCCCACTGCTCGTCCGGCAATCCAATCACGGCGACCTCTGCCACGTCAGGGTGGCTTGCGATCGCGGCTTCCACCTCTGGCGAGAAGACTTTCGATCCTCCGGTAATCACCGTGTCCTTTTTGCGGTCGACGATATAAAGATATTCCTCTTCGTCCATTCGGCCGAGGTCGCCCGTGTAGAGCCATCCGTTGCGCAGCAATTCACGGGTCTGCTGATCGTTCGCCCAATAGCCGGACGTATTCCAGGGAGCGCGTATCGCGACCTCGCCCACGGAACCTGTCTCAACCTCCCGCCCGTCGTCGCCGATGATCCGGATCTCCACTTCGGCGACAGCCCTGCCGCAGGACGCCAGGATATGCTGACGCGGCGTGCCGACCACATCGTGATCCTGCCAGTTCAAGGTCGTGGCCAGTGAGCATGTTTCGGTCATCCCGTAGGCCTGCACGAAAACAGAACCGAATGCTTCCGTCAGCTGCTGGACACGGTGCGCCGGGATGGGCGCGGATCCGTAGCCGACAGTGCGTAACGAGCTGAGGTCGAAACGTGTCCTGTCCGGCGAATCCAGCAGCCGGAACATCATCGTGGGAACGAGTTGGCAATGGCTGACGCGGTTGCGTTCGATGACCGAGAAGAACCGGGCCGCCTCGAAATTGCGAACCTCGTCGAAGACCACCGTACCGCCCATCATGAGCGTTGGTCCGGAACTGTGATTGACGACGCCAGTCGCGCTGTAGGGGAGAGACATCAGGAACCGCGTATGCTCATCGACCGCATACGCTTTCGCGAGAGCCAAGCCGTTATGCAAGGTCGCTCGATGGGAAATCTTGACACCTTTTGCGCGGCCAGTCGTTCCGCTCGTGTAGAGAATGCAGAACAGGCCATCGTCGTCAGCGTACGCAAGGCCACCTCCTTCACCGCGAACAATTAGGTCCTCATAGAGTTCGTACCCAGGTACTGGGGCTTGCGAGAGCGCGATCCAGCGCTGGATGGATCCGGCCCGATCGCGAATCCTTTCCACCAGAGCAAGATGCGCCGGCCCGACGACAAAAATATGCGGCTTGCAGTCTTGAAGGATGGAGAGAACCTCGTGATCCGTCAGCCGGAAATCGATCGGAACGTATGTGAGACCCAGCTTTGCCGCTGTGATCATGATCTCATACGGTACATGACCATTATCACCGAGGAACGCGATGCGTTGTGGAGGAGTCGCTCCACCAACGAGGAACGAGCGGGCCAAGCGGTCGGTACGATCTTGAAGCTCGGCATAGGAAATCCGCCGTTCCCGATCAATGACAGCAACCTTCGTTGGCGTGCGGCGAGCATGTCGACGCGCAAAATCGCCGTAGTGCAAAAGCCCCTCCCCAAAGTCGACACTAGCCCTCTCGAAAAAAATATTATATATCAAAAATTATATGAAAGGAAGCATACTGTGACGACTGCTATCCAACCCTTACAGCACGCTGCTCTGAGCGATGTCGCGTTCAACGAGATCCGACGGAGAATCATCTCTCTGCAATTCCAGCCGGGCATGCGCCTCAACATCGATCGGCTTGCCAAGGAACTGGGCATTAGCCCCACGCCCCTGCGGGAAGCACTGAACCGGCTAGCGGCATTGAAGCTGATTCGTGTGGAGGCGTATAAGGGCTTCTCGGTAGAGCCACTGCTCGATCCGATTCAGCTATCGAACCTGGCCGCAGTCCGGCGCCTGCTGGAAAGCTATGCTCTTGAACGCTTCTCTGGCGCGCCCGACCCCAAGATTCTGGCCGCATTGCATGACGACGTGAAGCAAATGGAGAAGCTGGCGAAGGGACGGTCCTTCGACGGCATTGTGTTCAACGAGATGGATCGTCGATTCCACGAACGCATCGTCGCGGCAGCGAACAACGAGGTTCTTCTCGACAGCTATAAGGCGTTGAATGTGCACATCCAGATCGCTCGCCTGTTCCAGCAGAGAGCCGCCAAACACGCACTGGCGGCCAATCTTGAACACCGTCGCCTGATCGATGCACTGGAGCGTGCAGATACACAAGGCAGCCTGGAGGCACTGCGCATCCATCTCGACAACGGCCTGGAACGTTTGGTCACGCTTATCCGCGACCGGACGCAAGCCCCCATTCCGGTAGGGTAAGGAAAGCGGGACCAGCCACGATCCGGAGGAGCGTTCGCTCGCAGAGCTCGCCGCGGTCCGTGCGAAGAAGCTAAAGCATCGGGCCCAAAAGTGGAGTCCATTTTTGGGCCCGATGCTCATTTCTTAAAGCAGCGCATCGTGAGACGCGGAAAACCGGGTCCGCTTTTCACTGCCGCGGCCCTTCGGGTCCGCACGATGCGCGAGGTGGCATGATCACCAGCGTGCTCGGGCGCAGCCAGGATCCGCCGCACCGGTCATGCCCCTCATCGGGCCCCTACCCGGCTTCACGACCAACGCGCCTGACCGACTTGACTGGCCTCGATACGTGGGCCGAGGAGAATGTGCGTGCAGGCGCATACAACCTTCTCATCGGTCGTCACGATTTCATAGAGAATATCGTAAAGCATCTTATCGGGGTCTTTCGGGTATGGCCGCAGGCCCTGCACAGTCTGGCGTACGCGGATCGTATCGCCCGGTTTGACGGCCGACAGGAAGCGCACCCTTTCATAGCCGTACGAAACATCAAGTGGGAACGGGCGCGCAATATCGGCAAGCGCCGACGCTACGCTCATCACCAGCATCCCATGCGCTATCACCCCGCCGTACGGCGTCTCGCGCATGGCATGATCGTCGGCATGCGCGACGCTGTAATCGCCGGACACCCCGCAGAAATTGATGATGTCAGCCTCGGTGATGGTACGGCGACCACTCTCGAAGGGGATGCCTTTCAAGGCTTCCTCGGTGCTGATCGGTTTTGCCGGCTTCATGTCGCTGTCCTTCTCAATCGCTCACGACAGCACGCGCGATGATCGAGCGCTGAATCTCGTTCGTGCCTTCGTAGATCTGCGTAATCTTGGAGTCACGCATGAAACGCTCGACGTCGAGGTGCCGGCTGAAGCCAATGCCGCCATGAGCCTGGACAGCGAAGGTGCTTGCTTCCATGGCGATGTCGGAGGCGAGGAGCTTCGCAGATGAAGCCTCGGCCACGGGATCCCGCCCAAGATCATATTCCGAGCACGCGCGCGCCAGCAGGCTTTCGACAGCCAGCAGCCGCGCCGCGAACTCGCCAACCCTGAACTTCGTGTTCTGGAAATCCCAGATCCGCTTCCCGAACTGCTTGCGCTCGTGAGTATAGTCCACAGCCCGCCGTAGCGCTCCGCGCGCGAGGCCGATAGCCAGCGAGGCCACGAGGATGCGGCCGAACGAGAGCGCCTGCACGGTCTGCCTGAATCCACCTCCCGGTACGCCGACGACCTGACTCTCGGGCACGAAGACGTCATTGAAGAACAAGGAGGCAGTCGCGAGGCCGCGCATACCCATCAAGTCTTCGTTCTTCCCACGACTGAACCCCTCGCTCGCGGTGTCGACGAGCAGGCCGATCAGTCCGTCGCTCGATTCGCCCGGAAGACGGGCCAGGACCATGACGCGATCACAGACACCGCCTTTGGTGATCCAGATTTTTTCACCATTGATCCTGTAGCCACCCCCGACGGGGGTGGCGCTGGTGCGCAGGCTGCGCAGATCGCTACCGGACGTCGGCTCGGTGAGCGCCATGGCCGGCACCAGAGAGCCATCCGCATAGCCACGGATCACATCATCGAACTTGCCATCGCCGTATGCATAAAGGTAATTCGCCGCGATGCCTGCCGAGACAATGGCATTGCCGATGGTGCCGCTTTCCTGTGCCACCATCATGATCATGCGGCAGTAGTCGTAGGTCGGAAGCCCGATGCCGCCGAGATCGACCGGCAGGCGCGGCGCAAGGCAGCCCGCCGCGCCCAGCTGCCTGTAGAGGGCGCGGGGAAACTCGGCCGTACGGTCAAGTTCCACCGCATGAGCACGGATCGGCCCTTCGGCCAATTTCTGAACGACATCGAAAACAGCGGCGGCATCCTCCGCGTGATTTTTCTCCCAGTAGGGAATATTCAAGGGCATTGTCCTACTCCATAGGTTTTCTCACACCGACGACGCCCTCGTTCTGGAAGGCACGGATATCGGCAGTCGCGAAGCCAAGTTCTGCCAGGATGTCGGCGCTGTTCTCTCCGGGGAACGGCGCGTCGTCGCCCGGGCCGGACAGCGTAGAGGTTTCGGTCGTAATCGGGATACGGAGCACGTCCACCGGGCTGGGTCCGGGGACATTGACGACCAAGCCACGATGCACCACTTGCGGGTCGTCGCGAAAACCCGGTCCAGCGGCGCGAACAGGCTCCGCCCAAACGCCGGCAGGGGCGAAGATCTCCATCCATTCCGCGCAGGATTTGCGCGCTATCACCCTCGCAATCTTTGCACGTGTTTCATTGCGAAGCGCGAAAGTCTCCTCCGATGCCATGTCCAGTGGCACATCGATCCGCTCGACGGAAGCCAGGCACGCCGCCAGTTTGCCCATGTCGTTGGTCGATATGGCCAGGTAACCGTCAGTCGTTGCGTAGACGCCGTACGGCGCATGGTGATAGGGATCCGCCAGATTGCCGTCGCCGCGGATCATCGGCGCATTCGAATTCAGCGAATAGGCCGCAGGTTCGAATTGCAGATGAAATGCGGAGGCGAGGAGATCGACTGCGATCTTCTGACCCTTTCCGGTCGCCCGCTGCTGGATCAGCGCGGCACAGCAACCAAGGGCGAGAAGAGTGCCCGAGTGAACGTCAATCAGCGCACATCCCAAGGGCACCGGCGGGTCTTCCCGCCTGCCTTGCAGATACATGAAACCCGACATCGCCTGAACCAGAAGATCCTGTCCGGGACGATGGCGGTACGGCCCATCCTCGCCGTACCCCGACGCCGCCCCATAGACCAGCTTCGGAAAACGTGGGGCAAGCTCGTCGTAGCCGAAGCCCAGGCGCTCCATCACGCCAGGGCGAAAATTGTGCGTCAGGATATCGGTGGTCTCCAGGAGCTTGTGGATGATCTCCTTCGCTCGAGGGTCCTTCAGATTGATTGCGAGGCTGCGTTTGCCACGGTTGACAGTGAGATCCAGGACCGTGCGCCCGTTGACCCACTGTCCGCGGCCCGTCAGCTTCCGCTCGACCGAACCGTCGAGAGGCTCGATCTTGATGACATCGGCGCCCAACTCGCTCAGCAGCAGCGACGCGAGCGGCCCTTGCAGCATATGCTCGAAGCAGATTGCCCGCACCCCGGCGAGCGGCCCCTGCTTCGTTGACGCGGTTCCAGCCGCAACACGCTCGACGTGCCCATCCATGTTCCGATCCATTCGTGCTTGTTCGGCTATTCCTGCCATCCGGCGAAGTGATAGCCCTTCGGTTCATAGCCCCGTGCCTTGGCGATCTCCTCGGCATCGTCCTGAGGCTCGTAGCCGAGATCCCGCTTGGCCAGGTCGATCGATATGAACCGGCGGGTATTGCGCGAGACGCCGCCGTACAGGCCGAATTTCACGGTGCTTGCGAGCGCCTTCTCGCAGAGCTGGATGAGATCGCGGTCGCTCATCCAGGTGGACCATATCCGCTCGTTCTGCATGATTTCGTCGATGTTCTGGAATCCGGTGGTTCCAA
Organism: Microvirga vignae; assembly: GCF_001017175.1. Classification (GTDB taxonomy): domain Bacteria; phylum Pseudomonadota; class Alphaproteobacteria; order Rhizobiales; family Beijerinckiaceae; genus Microvirga; species Microvirga vignae. The sequence goes on from NZ_LCYG01000015.1 coordinate 44,192, forward strand.
TTCTCAGACAGGCAGCGGTCATCTGACTGCCTGGACGATGGACATACCACCGTGTCAGAACCTCGCCGTGCACTTTCGAGGCGCCGTAATGGCTATCGGCCCACACAGTCGTATTTTCATCGAACTCTCGCTGTGGCGGGAGCTGGTCCGAAAAACGCTCATGCCCGCCTATGGCATGGTTCGAGCTGGCATAGACGAAGCGCTTGACGCCGTGCTCGCGCGCGGCGTCGAGAACATAGGTCGTCCCAAGGATATTGACCTTCGCGATCAGTTCCGGTTCGGCCTCGACCGAGATGGCCGCGAGGTGCAGCACGGCGTCGATGCCCCGCACTGCCTCGTTGACCTGCTCGCGACTGGTCACGTCGCAGGGCACAGCCGTCAGACCCTGGGCCTCGATCTTTTCGCGACCGGCCTGGTTGCTGTAACCGCAGCGAATCTCCCAGGAGGCAGCCAGCGGCTTGCATACGACCTTTCCGATGCGGCCGGCCGCCCCCGTGACAAGCAATCTCCGCATCGATCTCAGCCCTTCACCGGCTCGAACGCGACCGCACGGATGGGTGAGGAATCGAGGTCCTTGAACGGCAGGGGAAAGCCAAGAAAGAACACCCTGTCGCTGGTCAGCTTGTCCAGCGTGTAGAAGTTCTCGAAGATCGGCAGGTTATTGTCGAGAAACACCTTGTGCATTGCTCGACATGCCTCCTTCGAGGTTTCGAGCGAAAGCGTCGAATTGTCCATGAGGACCGCACGGATTCCACGATCAACCAGGGCCTGCATCGTCTCCACCGAGAGACGCACGCGCTTGTCGTTGGCTGGATCGTGATAGCCGCCCTTGTGTTTGCCGAAGATGCCGGCGATGTCGCCCGGCCTGACCTTGTCGAGACCCGCCTGCTTGAGATCCTCGACCGTCAGCTGATGGTTCTCAGGCAGGTGCTCCAAGTTGATCAATTGCAGCCAGCCGATGAATGATCCCAACGGCGTTTCGAGCGCATCCGGATAGGAGAGGTCGACATTGCGCGGGACCTCCACGTGGGTGCCGAGATGGCTGTGCACTTCCATGATGTGGTAGTAGCTGTCGTCGAACGGAAAATTTCCACGCTTCATCTTAAGCGTATGACCGGTGTGGCCGGTGTCGTCGGCCGAGACCGGCCGCGACAGGTCGACGAGCCGGAAGCGGCCAGCCGGGAACTCGACTTCATCCAGAGAGAACAGTTTGCTGTGTACGTTCATTGTCGAAATCCTTTGTCTAGTTCTGATTGAGTTCGACGACGCTCCAGTCGTCCGACAGCAGTCGGTACAGGCATTCCGCCGACCAGTAGTTTCCGTAGCCCATCACGTCTTCCTGCGGCCAACGCCCGATGCCGAGGCGGTCGGAGATCTGACCCCAGGATCCGTGCAGAATGGTCCCGCCATAGGTCATATGGTCGGCGCAGACGCGCTCCACGATCTGACGGCCCCGCTTGGCCCATTCGGCACCGTCCTTGACCTCCGGCATGCGGCCGAAGCGGATCATCGCGTTTGCGACCATGAACGAAGAGCAGGTATCCAGGGGGATGCGCGGCGCCCGCGGATCGTCATAGTCGTAGAAGTTGACCATCGTGCTCGGCAGATGATCCCAGAACCACTTCGCCGCACGGACAGCGACATCGAGATGAACGGGATCCTTGGTCGCCTCGTAACCGTTCAGGTAATTATGGACGCCCCAGGCCTGGGCGCGCGTCCAGCGCGAATTCTCAGTATAGCCCTGCCGGCTATAGTATCTCTTCACGACACCTTTCTCGAGATCGAACTGCAGGCCCTGGAAGCACTCGCCATCGTCCTTGACCAAGCCCAGCTCGAGAATGCGGTCCATGTGGGTCTTCAAAAGCTCGCGAAGACGAGGCTCGAAACTTCCGCCCCACAGGAAGCAGACGAACGGACCAGCGGTATCGATCACGACCTCGTCGCTGTCGGAATCGCACATGAACAGCCTCAGTTCGGGTCGGTACCCTTCCGCGAAGTTGTGCAGTGCCCGCAATGCTGCGTCACGATACCAGGTATCCCTGGTGAAGTTGTAGCCCCAAGCCAGCGCATAGGTAATGTCGAATCCGCAGTTCTCGCTCGTCACCGGCCCCTTGGAGAGCACTGGTTCGATGCGACGGCAGAGTTCGGCGGCGGCATTGGAGAACCGTTCGTCTCCGGTAAGGCGCGCCAGGAGCCAGAGGCGGCCGGTCAGGAAGCCGACATACTGGAAGTCCTTCCAGTTGTATTCCGCCGTGCCCCAATTGGTGCGGTTTGGTCGGTACTGGTCGAGCATCGCATAGGTGCCGGTCAGATCCGACCAGCTCGGAATGCCGGGTGCGTTCGGCAAACCCGTCTCACGCAGAAGCGTATTCATCCCATCAACCATGCGTGCTACGGCGATTTCAGGCTTCATGATGACTGTCCCCTTTGAGTACGACTTGAGTTGACCGCGACGATGGCGAAGCGGCGGCTGATGGAATAGCGGTTGCCGGAGCTATCCTGCTGCAGCGCTTCGCAGGGCCGACTTTCGATCACCTTTCGCGCCTTACGATCGATTCCGAGCCATTTTCCCGGCGCGCTGGTGACCGCTTCGATCACCATCTCGTCCGAGAAGCCGGCAGCGGAAACGGCGCTCATTGCATACGGCAGCGAAAGCCATTCCGCCGTACCGCTGGTCACGTCGCTGCTGATGAAATCCGGAGGAAAACCACGTTCGAAACCGGCACGCGCTGCGTCGATGTCGAAGTTGAATCGGCCATGTCCGATATCGAACAGCACACCTCTCTTTCGAGCGCGGCGCGCTGCCTCGAAATTTCTCTCACTGGCGAACACGCCGCCGGACTGTGCTGTGTAGAGATGCGAAGCGATGTCGCCGGGCCGCAAACGGTCGAGAATCTCGCTGGTCAGCATCTCCTCTTCCCTGTAGGTTCCGTCCTGCTGGCCGAAATGCACCATGACCGGCAGACCCGCCTGCTCGGCGGCGCGAACCGAGCGCTCGACAAGTTCCAGGCCCAAGATCCGGAGTGCAGGCTGGATCGCACGCAGTTTGAGACCACGCGCGACCTTTGGATGACGTACGGCGGCATCGGCTGCACGCTCGGGCTGGAAATCGGCTACCTCGGTGATCTCCGGGCTGACATCCAGACCCTTCCGCGAGACATTGACGAGGCCGTAAACCTCGCCCCAGCCTTCGGAGCGGGCCACGTTCGCCCACTCGGCAAAAGAGTCGAAGGCGTCGGGTCCCGCCGAACCGGCATCCATCAGGACCTCCGGACGCAGCGTCTCCGGCATCATGGCGAGATCGATGCCGACCCGAGTCACCTGATTGAAGACATGACAATGAATGTCGACGACTGGCGCGGAAGGAAAGCTCACCCGATCTCTCCCCTCACGAACAGCTTGGCCCCGTTGAGGATGAGCGCCCGATCCGGTGCGGCTATGCACTGCACGCCCGCAGGCGGTGACGACAGGGCCGGGCTGACAATTTGGTTGACACCGAGAGGTTTCCCTGCGGCCTTTGCCTTTGCAGCCAGCTCCCGGAGCAGATCGCCGATATTCGGCGCGGAGGCGTCGCCACGCAACCGCATGCCGAGGTCGACCAGCCCAACGTGGTACCAGTCCACCTCGTCGACGGCGAACAGTTGATCCGCGTTCGCGATCGCTTCCAGCGACTCTATCATCGGCACGAGCATCGGCCGGAACCTGGCGTCATCCGTCGTGCCGGAGCTGTTCCAGTCGTTGACGCGGACCTGGGCCAGACCACGCATGCCGGTTGGAGGATAGGAAATCGCCGTGACCCATTCACGCACCTCGGCAGCACTGCGTATGTCCGGGATAACAATCCCGGCTGCACCCGCATCGAGGCAGCGAAGCAGTGCCTGTTTGTCCTCGCTCGCCGCGCGCACCAATGGCGCCAAGCCGGCGTGGACGGCTGTTTCGCACAATGCATCGGCCTCACTCAGGGTGATCGGCGCATGCTCCATGTCGATGATGACGAAGGAGACGCCTGCCGCGGAATACATGTCCATGAGCCGCCGCTCTGGATAGGCCACGAAGACGCCGAGCATGACGTCCCCGCGCCTGAGTCCGGCGCGGAACGCGCCGACCGTGTCACGCCAAATCTGTTGGAAACGAAGGCCAGGCATCACTGAATCACCTCTCTGCCAACCGGCTTTGGCATCGCCACACCGAGTTCAGCGGCAAGGCCAGCCAGATCAGAGAGGATCTTTTCCGATAGCGGAATGCCCAGGCTTTCGGATTGCGCCTGCATCTCGGCTTCGGGTTGGCCTGGCAACTTGACTTTATTGCCATCTGGCGCCGGCTTGGCGCTTTGCACACGGGCGCAAATGTGCTCAACCCGGTCCAAGAACACGGACATGTCGAGCAGCGCCTCGGGATCTATGGCGATGATCAAATGACCAACCCGCATGTGGATCGGCGGCTCTCGGAACAAGCTTCCGACTTCGTCGAGAACGCTGGAATTGGTCAGCGCTGCGGCAAGGACCTCCACGATCAGGGCAAGGCCGTATCCCTTGTGTGCGCCAATCGGGGCCATGATGCCCTCGCGCAGAGCAGTCGCAGCGTCGCGGATCCAGAGGCCTTCTTTGTCATGCATCCAGCCTTCCGGCACCTGACCGCCGGTCGCCGCCAGTTTCTGCACTGCGCCGAAGGCCGCGTGGCTGAAGGCGATATCGAGCACGAGAGGCGGATGAGGCGCGCGGCGCGGAATGGCAATGGCCAACGGATTATTGCCGATCAGACGTTCGGCGCTGCCAGTTGGTGCCATCAGCGGCGCCGTATTGGTCATGGACAGACCAATGAAGCCGGCTTTGGCGATCTGTTCCGCATAAGGGGCGCACATGCCGAGGTGGTGCGAGTTGTGCACGCCGACAATTCCGAACCCGACCTCTTTCGTGAGTTTGATCGCCTTCTCGGCCGCGCGGCTGGCGCAGAGCTGACCGAGACCGTCATCGGCATCGATCATGGCGAAGCCGGGCTTGCGGCTCTCCATCGCGAGTGAGGGATTGGTATTGACCAGTCCTGCCTGAATGCGGCGGACATAGGGTAGCAAGCGGACGAGACCGTGAGTAGAGACCGCACGCTCGTCGGCGCGGACGAGCAGGTCGGCCGTGATACGCGCTGCGTCGTCGGGCACACCCACACGGTCGAGGATGGCGACACCGAATTGGACGAGACTCTCGCGTTCAAAGCGCATCACCGGCGCTGGACTATGCATTGTCGGAGCTGGACTGTGCATTATCGGACCCTCACTGGAATACGTCGGCTGCGAACAGGCGCGGGATGAACAACGCCAGGTCTGACGAAGCGGCGAGCAGGACGGCGATCGCCAATTCTGCTGCAATGAAAGGAAGCACCGCCGGCACGACACGCAGCACCGGCGTATTGGCCAGTCTTGCGGCAATCAGCAGGCAGAGGCCGTATGGGGGCGTGACGAGGCCGATCGCCAGCACGATTGTGATGACGACGCCGAGATGGACCGGATGAATGCCGAGAGCAGTCGCGCCTGCGTCGAAGAGGGGAGCGAAGATGATGATCGCTGGAATGCCGTCGAGAAATGTGCCGAGCACAGTGAACACGGCGATCACCAGCAGCATGAAGGTGAAGGGTGTCAGCGCCATCGATTTTACGAGGTCAGCGACCAGAGTATCGGCGCCGAGGAGAGTCAGCATCCAGCCGAACGGTCCTGCCGCAGCGACAGCGAGCATCGGCAGGGAGTAGAGCAGCACCGTGTCGCGGAAGAAGTTGACGATCTGGCCGAACTTGATGTCCCGGTAGATGAACACGGTCAGCACGAAAGTATAGGCAAAGCCGATGGCTCCTGCCTCCGTGGCGGTGAAAGTGCCGCTGCGGATGCCACCGATGATCAGCAGCGGGATCATCAATACCGGGATCGCGCGCACGATGATCTCACGCTTGCTGCGGGGCTTCTGATCCGGCTGTTGGTGCGAATAGCCGTAATCGATATTCTTTCGTTTCGCCTCGCGGTAATTGATGACCAGAAAGACCAGACCGATCAGGATGCCGGGCAGGAAGCCGGCGGCAAACAGGGCCGCAACCGAGGTGTTGTTGGTTGCGGCATAGACAACCATCAGGATGCTCGGAGGGATGATAAGGCCGATCGTTGAGGTCGCGGCCGTGATGGCGGCGGCATATTCGAAGGAATAACCGCGCTTGCGCATGAGCGGGATGATGACCGGCCCTTCGCTGGAGGTGTCAGCAACGGCCGATCCCGACAGTCCCGCGAAGAGCATGGAATTGACGATGTTCACATGGCCGAGGCCGCCGCGGACGCTGCCGACGATCACGGCAGCAAGATCCAGGAGTCGTTCGAAGACGGATGTGCGGGAGATCAGGAACCCCAGTGCCAGGAAGAACGGAACGGCAAGCAGCGTATAGGAGTCGATACCCCGGTAGCTCTGAGAGACGACGTTCACCGGGTCCAAGCCTTCCATCAGAATACCGACAAAGGCCGACAGCACCAGTGACACGGCAACTGGTACACGAAGAACCAGCAGGCCAAGGAACAATCCGAAGACGATGATAATCGCGGTCATGCTAGTGCTCGCGTGCGTTGTGGTTTCAAGGGGTGCGCCGACTTCCTCCGTCAGCACACATCAGACGGCACCCGGAGGCAGCAGCGAGGTGTCGACCCGCCCTGGAGCGAAGTATTCCTCGATGGAGAACAGAATGGTGGTGACGCCCATGACGAATGGGGCGGCCCAGCCCATTGCCATCGGCAGGCCGAGGATCGGCGTAGTACGTTCAAAGCCGCGTCCAACCAGTTTCCAGCCCAGCCAAGCGAAGATGCAGGCGAATGCGAGTACGGCCAGGAAACAGAGGAAGCGGAGCATCCGGTCGAGCCCTGTCGTCCCGTCGGTGCTGAACATGTCGACGACCAAGTGGGCATTGCTGCGGAAGCATACGGCCGCGCTGAGGAACAGCGACCAGACAAAGCAGAGGGTCGCGAGTTCACCTGACCAGACGAAGCTGTAGTTGAACAGCGCACGGCTGATGATTTCACAAAGCGTCGACAGGATGAAGATGGCGGTCAGCAGCGTCGCGATGGCGACCATCACACGTGACAGCGCGTTGTTGAAGGCGACCAGGGCGGCAAGCGGTGAGCTCAACGGCGGCACTTCGGCAGCAGCGGTGACGTTCATTGGCGAAGTCTCCCCGGTATCGTGACGCGCGGCTGTCGCGCGTCACGTTGTGAAGCAGTGCACTGGTGAAGGATTGCATTTGAATGGCGATCGGAATCCCGTTCACCGTCTCCGATCACGCCGTTTTTTCGATGAGCGCGAGCAGATCTGCCACATTGAACTCGGCCGCCGTTTCCGCCTTCAATGGCGCGGCCCGCTCGCGGATACCCGCGAGGATCTCCTTGGAAATATGATGCTGCTTGACGTGCTGCTTCTCGAACTCGTTCTTGATTGCAGATTCGTCAGCCTCAATCTGGGTTTTGAGCCAGAAGTCGGAAGTCTCGGCGAGAGCCTGTTCGAACTTCGGCATGAGATCGGCCGGAATCTTCTTCAGTGTCCCGGTGCCGACCAACATGATTGCCGTCCCGATCAGGTGATTGGTGAAATGATAGTTCTTGGCAACTTCAATATGGCGAGCGTCGAGATACCAGTTCGGGGTGTTTTCGGCGCCTTGGACGAGCCCGGTTTCGATTGCGGTATACACGTCCGGCCATGGCACGGCCGTGGGGATCGCCCCGAGCGCGCGCCAGAGCTTGGCAGCGACGGCAGACTCGGGAAGGCGGAGCTTCAAACCATTGAACTTATCAATGCTGTCGATGACGACGTTGCGGGTGTAGACGTTACGCGATCCGGAAAGGCCGATCACTGCCGCACGGTACGGCTTCCGCTCCGCCTCCAGGTAGCCATTGAAGATCGACTTGAACTCCGGCGAATACGCGAAGGTCTTCCAGTGATCCATGCCCTGGAACAGGAACGGCACGTCGAGGAAGCCGAGTCTCTTCACCGCCGGGGCCATTGCGGAGGTGAAATGGAAGCCCATGTCGATGTCGCCGGCGTCATAGAGATCCAGCGTGGTCGTCTCCGTGCCAAGTGTGCCGCCACCGAACTCGCGAACAGTGATGCGGCCGCCCGTCAGCTCTCGAAGGCGGTCACCGAAATGGCGCGTCGCCTTGGCATAGGATGACTGCGCGCTCGTACCATGCGCGATGCGCAGTTGGATCGTGCCTTGCGCACGCAAGACGGTCGGCATCCCGATGCCGCTCGCGGCTGCGCCTGCCAGCACCATGAATTGCCTGCGCGTATGTCCCATTGTTTCCTCCCTCGTAGGGGCTGTGCACCCTGTTTCTCGTCGTTGTTCTTCGACATTTATTAAAGATAGTAGACCATCTATCCTATATTATATTTTGTCAAGCGCTCGAAAGGAGCAATTTTCGGCCTTTCCGGAAGGCCTGCCTGGAGTACCCATGCGTTTCGGGGGAATGCGCTCCCGAGTGCCGGCTCCTGCCCGCGCGGCAATCGTCCCCACCGGATGGTTGGTTCGATGGAAATCCTTGGTGATTTCGATATGGCGCGAGGCGACGTACCAATCGGGTGTGTTCTCAGCGCCGTCGATCAAACCGGTCCCGATTGCCGCATGAGTGCCCGGCCGGGGCACCGCGACCGGAAGCGCGCTCAGCGCCCTCCCTGGGGGTCCCGCCGCAGGCGACTTCGACATGCGCAGTTTAAAGCCCTTGAAGGCCGGCAGAGACTCGAGGAAGGCGGGTTTCTGCACTTCGGGCGCCATCGTAGATTTCAGGTGGAAGCCCATATCGATATCGCCCGCCTCGCAGAGATCGATGGTGGTCGTCTCAGTGCCTGAGGCATCGCCGGCGAATGCCCGAACGGTGATGCGATCGTCCGCCAGTCCCGCGGTTCGTGCGCCAAAGGAGCGCGTCGCCCCGGAACAGGTCGACAAGGCGCTGGCTGCATGCGCGACATGCAACGGGATTGCTTTCTGAGCGCGGGCGATGGCCAGCATAGCCGCACCAGGCAGGCCGGCATCCGGCGTCCCGCTCTTGGTGACTGTCATCGGCCTCTGACTGTCGACAGTTTTCTTTCCATATATATTTCATATATGATCATGACCTATCTTTCAAGGTGGGAGGAAATCGGCGTGAACTGGCTCGTACCGGGATCCGGTCCAACTAAGTGCTGCGCGCCCGGTCAACGGAGTAGAACGCTCCGCGTGCGCAAGGCGGCTTTTCTCTCGCAACCCGCCTGCCTGTCTGTCAGAGCGCGCATGTAAGACACCGGCCCCACCGTGATCCCCGCAGAAATTCTGGCGCTTGCTGCGCCCCTCTGCATCGCACTGGGCGGCATGTTCTCGGCCGAACTCACCGGCCGGATTTCGGTCTCGACCATCACGCGCTGGCGCGTGATGGCGCCCATCCCGTTCCTGGCACTCGTCGCAACCGTCCTTGGAGGATGGGCGACGGTCCAGCCCACGCATCTTCCTTATCTGATCCTGTCGGGCATTATCGGCATGGTGGTTGCCGACGCTGCCTTCAGTGCTTCGATCTTTGCAATCGGCGCACGACTCGCCACGCTCGTCTTCTCGCTCAACGCACCGATTGCTGCGCTGCTGGCTTTCCTGTTGCTCGGCGAGTCGGTTTCGGTCGGCAAGATATTCGGTATAGCTCTCGTCTTTGGTGGCATCGTGATCGCCGTCGCGTACCGCCCCGCGGCACCCGGAGCAGGGGATGTGAAGCTCAACGGACGGATGCTGTTGCGCGGTCTCTCACTTGGAGCTCTCTCGGCCGCCGCGCAGGCCTGCAGCATGATTGCGGCCCGACCTGTCATGGCCCAGTCGATCAATGCCGCCGCTGCCATGTCGATCCGACTTGCGGCGGCGGCGGTTATTCTTGGAACCGTCGCCGTTCTTTGTCGAGGAAGCGAAAAGCCGGCCGCCCACCCCACGCGCTATCTCATCTACAGCGCGCTTGGCGCGGTGATAGGGATCGGCATGGGGGTTACCTTTGTTTTTGCCGGGCTGCAGACCGGTAACGTCGCTACCGTCGCCACGCTGGCCTCCCTGACCCCTGTCGCCGTGCTGCCGCTGGTATGGATCCGCACCGGGATGGCGCCGCGATGGCAGGCCTGGATCGGCGCGCTGACCGCCTTTTCAGGTGCCGCTCTCATCGCGAATAGCTGAAACGGGAGGATCTCATGACAGAGTTGCCACCCAGACCAGCAACAGGGTTCGAGGCGCGATCACGTTCAGAGCAGACCGATACTCTTCTCCATGCCGGACCTGATGGTCGATTTGCACGCTCCCCAAGCGCGAACCTGGCCGGGAGAGGAGCCTCACTGACCACTGATCATGGAATTCATGACGTATTGTGCAGCAGCATCGCGCCACCCGCTTCGACTAACCTTATCATGCAGCGGAACAAGGGGAGAAGACGATGGATGATTTACCTGTACGGCTTGGCGACGTGGTCACGTTTGCAAAGACGGTCGGCGAGACGGATGTCTACCTGTTTGCCGGCATAAGCGGCGACTTCGGCACCAACCACATCAATCAAGCGCATATGGAAAAAACACCCTACGGCGCACGAATTGCACACGGGGCGATGCTGCTGGCCTTCGTGTCGGCGGCTTCCACGAAGCTGGTCGAACGCTTGCCTGCGAACCACACATTGACCCCGGTCAATCTCGGTTATGACCGCATTCGCTTCATCGAGGCCGTGTATATAGGCGACACCATAACGGTCACATACAAGGTAAACGCAATCGATACACAGCGCCTCCGCGCAACATGCCGTGCAGAGATCACGAACCAGAACGGAGCGCTGGTCGCTGTAGCTGAGAACCTGTTGAAGTGGGTGCCTTTACCGACAGGTCCGCTAGCTCCAAAGGATTGCCGAGGCTGAGAGCGGAACCAGGGGCCTCTCGATCAATGAGGTGATCCCGTGTCTCGTTGTCATACCCTGCGGTCCCCGGCCGCCGCGACCTGTTCCCTCCCCCTTGCGGGAGGGAACAGGGGTGGAGGTGGTTCGGCCGGGTGAGGCCGCAAACCAGCAGGACTGCGTCACCCCGGGGCTCGGCCCGGGGATGACGGAGAGCCTGCCCGGTGAGGCACTAAATTTTCACCGGACTCCGATCATCAGGCGCTGAGCAGCTTGCCCGTTCGCTTGGCCGTGATACCGGCCACCTTGGCGAGACGCGTGCCCTGGGTGACGAAACGAAGGGCGATCCGGGCGAAGAGCGTCCCGTCGCAGGGAGCCTTGGCCTGGGTGACGGTGCCGCTATGCGGGTCCACGATATCGGCGATGACGTCGCCCGCTTTCACCTGGTCCCCCACTTCAGCCTGGAAGACCACGATCCCGGTCGCGGGCGAAGGGACCGGCTCGGAGGCCGCGAGCGGGGTCGGCCGGCAAAGCGGCTCAGGAATTGGGGGCACCTCGCCGGCAATGACGCCGCGCAGAATCATGTAGGCGATGAGCGCCGCCGCATCGCGCCGCGCCAAGTCATGGCTCACATCCCGCTCGCCGCGGAATTCGAGGGTCGTCGAGTGGCAGCCGAAGGGGATCGGATGATCCTTGAAGCGGGCGGCCAGCTCGCCCCAAGGACGGCTGCAGGCCTCATCGAACGGATCATCGCCGGACTCATCCGCCAGCAGATAAGCATGCGCGCCGATGAGCGCGGAGAGTGGCGCGAACTCATCCTCCGAACCGGTATGGGTGTAGAGATGCTCCACGGCCTCCGCATCGCAATGGAGGTCGAGCACGATGTCGGCCTCGATGGCGAGGTTAAGCAGCGCCTTCTTCATCACCTCCGCCGGATTGCTCGTCTCCCAGGCGTCGAGTTCGGCACGCAAGGCTTCGCGGATCAGACGGACATTGGTTTCTGCGTCAGCGGTGAGCTTTCCTTCGATCCGCTCCGCCACCTTGGGCACGAAATAAGGGTAGCCACGGTTGAAGTTGATGCCGTCCGCGAGATTGAAGCGCCCGATATGGTCGCCGAGAACGCGCTGCGCGAGGCCGATGGGATTGGCGCTCGGCACGAGGATGATCTCGCCCTTGATCTTGCCTTCGGCTTCCAATGCAACCAGCCGCTCGCGCAAGTGGTGGGCAGCGATCATGCCGGGGATCTCGTCCGCATGGAGCGAGGCCTGCACATAGACGCGCGGGCGCGCGCCTTCCTGACCGAAGCGGTGAACCGTCAGCGAGAGGCTGGCTCCGGGAGCAAGCGGCGAAAGGGCGATCTGTTCTGTTTTCATGATGAGCGAAGGACGTCGTCAGCCTTGAGGCGGTTTTGTTGAACCGTGCTCAAGGCAGAAGCTGACGTTTAAGCTGTCCACCCCTGCGACTTGAACACGAAGCGCCCCGGATTCGTAACGAGTGCGGCCAACCCCTGCAAGGCCGGCTCGGCATTGACGATCACGAAGGCCGGCACCTTGCGCGCCCAGGCTTCATGGGGCGCCTTATGATCGAAGGCCTCCCGGAAGCCACCGCTTTGGAGAATGTCCACCATGCGCGGCGCGATGCCGCCGGCGATGAACACGCCGCCCGAGGATTCGAAGGTCAGAGCCATGTCGCCCGCATAGCGCCCAAGCCAGCGGGCAAAGAGATCGAGCGCCGCCTGAGCCATCTCATCGCCTTCGCGGGCAGCGGTCAGAACGTCATTCGGCTTGGCATAGGGGCAGGTCACGCAGCGATGCGCCGTAATCGCCTTGGCGATCCGGAACATGCCGGGGCCGGAGAGAACCACCTCGGCGGAAACGCGTCCCCCCACCCGTTCGAGATGAGGCCAAAGAGCGGCCTCCTCCTCGGTCGAGGGCCCGAACTCGATATGTCCCGCCTCGGTCGCTACGATCGCCAATCGGTCTTCCACCGGAACAAGGGCGCCTACGCCAAGACCGGTGCCAGGCCCAAGGACCACGCGAGCACCTGCCTCCGGTCTTCCGCTGCCGATGGGGGCGAGATCTCCCTTCTCTTCGCTCAGCACCGTCACGGAGGCCGCAACCGGCGTGTAGTCGTTGACGAGGGTCACGCGCTCGAGGCCCAGCGCCTTGCCGATGGCCTCGGCATCGATCACCCAGCTGGCATTGGTGAGGCGGATGGCGGGCGCGTCCACGCGCGTTGCGACCGCAATCATGGCGGAGCGGGGCGCCGCGCCCTCATAACCCTGGAGGGCGATTGTGATGGCGCCGACGGGATCGGGGGTGTCGGCCGTCAGGGTGCGGGGCAAGAGATGAACGGGCTCTCCGGGGGCGGGCAGGACGGCGAAGCGCGCATTCGTGCCGCCGATATCCCCAAGCAGAACAGGAAATGCAAACATCGAAAGAGCCTATCGTCCTTGTTTCACCCCGCCCGAGTGGCCACCATCAAAACGCGTCTTCCCAGCTCCGGCTCAAGCGCACGGCGGAGTTGATGAGACCCACCATGGAGTAGGTCTGGGGAAAGTTGCCCCACAACTCGCCGGTCGTGAAGTCGGCATCCTCGGAAAAGAGGCCGAAGGAATTGCGCAAGCTCAAGATATGCTCGAACAGTTCCCGGGCTTCGTCCTTGCGCCCGATGGCGTTCAAGGCATCCACGTACCAGAAGCCGCAGATCATGAAAGCCGTGTGCATGCGCCCGAAATCGTCTTCCACATCATAACGCAGGAGAAGATCCCCGCGCCGCAGGGCCTTGCCCACCGCATCCACGGTGGCGATGAAGCGCGGGTCGTCGGGCTTTACGAAGTTGAGTTCAGACAGGAGGAGCAGAGTCGCGTCCAGGTGCTCTCCGCCGAAGGACGACACGAAGGTGCCCTTTTCAGGGTTGAAGGCCCGCTCGTCGATGATGCGGTGCATCCGGTCCGCATTCTCGCGCCAGAAGGCAGTGCGGTCCTCGCGGCCCATGGCGACGGCGATCTTCGTCAGTCGATCGCAGGCGGCCCAGCACATGACGCTCGGAAAGGTGTGCACGGCCGCCTTCGTGCGCAGCTCCCAGGGGCCCGCATCGGGCTGGTCGAAAACCTCGATGGCCCGGTGTCCCAGCTTCTCCAGATGCGAGAACAGGGCCCGGTTGCCGGTCGCGCGGATCAGGCGCTTGTCGAGGAAGGCGTGGACCGACGCCAGCACGACACTGCCATAGGCATCGTTCTGGATCTGCGTATAGGCCGCATTGCCCACGCGAACCGGCCCCATGCCGCGATAGCCTGCCAAGGCCGTCGCCTCGCGCTCCTCGAGATCGGGCGAGCGCGTGATGCTGAACAGCGGCGGCATGTCCTTCTGGCCCGGAATGGCTTCCATGTCGTCGACGATGTTGGTGATGTAGGTGAGGTATTCCTCCATCGTCTTCGTCGTGCCGAGCCGGTTCAGCGCCTGGATGACGAAATAGGCGTCACGCAGCCAGCAATAGCGATAATCCCAGTTGCGCTGCGTGTGGGGCGCTTCGGGCACGGATGTGGTGAGCGCCGCAACGATGGCGCCCGTTTCCTCGAAGTTGCAGAGCTTGAGGGTGATCGCGGCGCGGATCACCGCCTCCTGCCAATCGAAGGGAATGGAGAGCGAACGAACCCAGTCGCGCCAGAAATCAACCGTGCTGTCGAGAAACTCGCGCGCGGTGGTGTCCGTTTCGGAGCGCATCGGCTCGTCCTCTCCGAAGAAGAAGGACATCGGCCGTTCCACCACGAAGGGCCGCTCCTCATGGACATAGGATACGGATGCATCGGTGGTGAGCCTCAAGGAATAGCGCGGTCCCACGAAGCGCAGGTGATTGCTGCCACGGGTTGTATTCGGCGTAATGCCGCCCCATTCGTAATGCGGCCGCAGCCGCACACGGATGCGCGGACGCCCCTTGATGGGCGTGACGCGGCGGATCAGCATCGGCGGGCGGAACGTGCGGTCGTAATGCTTGAAGCGTGGTGCGAAGTCCGTGATCTCGAGGATGTTGCCGAAGGAGTCCGTCATGCGCGAAACGAGGACGGCGGTATTCTGGAGATAACTCTGCTCGCAGCTGACCATGCCCACCATGTCGATGGCGAATACGCCCTTCTGCTCCGCATCCGTCCGCCCTTCGGGAGAGTCGAGCAGCGCCGAGAAAACCGGATCACCGTCGAACCGGGGGAAGCAGCTCCAGACGATTTGTGCCCGGCGATCCACCAGGGCCGCAATCATGCAATTGCCGATGACGGCAAGGTCCAGTGAGCTCATCTCATCAATCATCCACGTTGAAAGGAAGGGCGCCCTTCGACGCCCATTCTGACAGGCAATGTCGCAGATCCGCAGGCGTTCCCAGACGAAACTTGGCAATGGTTTCACCGGCGCCGATGCGGACGGACAAGCCGCCACGGGCATTCACCGTCTTGAATCCGTTCTCGTCGGTCAAGTCGTCGCCGACGAAAATCGGCCTCCGCCCTTTATACGGCGACGCGTGAAGGAATCTCTCGATCACCTTTCCCTTGCCCGCCGCGGAAGGAAGAATTTCCGCCACGGCCTTGCCGTGCTGAAGGCGATACTCGCTCCCCAAAGCCTCCACGGCGGCATGGGCTGTCGTCAGAGCAAACTCCTTCTCCTGTGGAGCCAGTCGCCAATGAATGGCGACGGAGCAGCCCTTGTCCTCGATCAGCACACCGGGCTTGCCGGAGACCGCCTCGTTCAAGCGCCCGATCATCCGGCGCAGCTGGGGATGCTCCTCCGGATCGCAGAGTTGAAGCTCACCGGCGATGCGCTCCTCGAGACCATGGAGTCCTGCCATGTCGAATTGATAGGGCAGGAAATGTCGATCGAGAAAGGCGATCGGTCTTCCGCTGACGATGGCGAGCGCACCGTCCAGGTGCGTCTGAAGAAAGTTGAGAATGTCAGGCAAGAACGGGTCCACCACGACAGCATCGGGCCGCTCGACGATATCCACGAGCGTTCCATCGAAATCGAGAAAGAGCGCGTATGCTCCATCGATGGCGGATTCCTGAACGGGCACATCATGCATTGGCGGGAGCCCGCTTTCTGCCGGAGGCGATCAGGCGGCGAATCCTCTGCCGCTTGCGCAGGCGCGAGGCGGAAAGAAGCATCTGCCCGGCCCAGCGATAGACGTTGCGTTCCTTGACCTGGTCGCGCATCAACCGCATGCGTTCACGCTGTTCGTTCTGTGACATGGTCAGCGCACGGTTGATGGCCTGTCCCATGGCGTGAGCATTGTAGGGATTCACGATCAAGGCTTCCGACAGCTCACGCGAGGCCCCTGCAAAAGCCGAGAGGATGAGAACGCCCTCCTCGTCGTCGCGCGCGGCCACGAACTCCTTGGCTACGAGATTCATGCCGTCATGCAGGCTCGAAACGATGCAGAGATCGGCGGATCTGAACAGCTCGAACACCTCGTCGGGCTCGTGATGGCGGATCAGGAGCTTGATCGGCTCATATCCGGCGCTGCCATGCCGTTCGTTGATCTCGCGCGCCAGGGCTTCGGCCTCTTCCTGAAGCTGCCGGTAATTTGCGAGCTTGCTGCGCGTGGGAGCGGCGACCTGGACGAAGGCGAAATTGCCCTTCCATTCAGGATGCTCGTTGAGCAGCGCATCGATGGCCTGCATGCGGTCGAGAATACCCTTGGTGTAATCGAACCGCTCGATGCCGACACCGATGCGCATGTCCAAAGGAAGACCGAGGCGCTCGCGGACGACGCGGCGGCACTCCTCGACAGGCTTCTGGCCTTCCAGCGCCGTCGGGGGCCACTCGATGGAAATAGGGTAAGGACGGATCAGGGTTTCTTCGCCACCAAAGGTGACCGAGTCCTGCTCCCGGTCGATACGGCTCTCGACGTAGGCATCCACGGCATCCATGAAATTGTTGCAATGAGCCTGCGTATGGAAGCCGAGGATCGAGGAGCCGAGCAGGCCGTCGATGATTTCCTCGCGCCAGGGGCAGATCCCGAAGGTCTCGGCATTCGGCCAGGGGATGTGCCAGAAAGTGACGATGGTGGCCTGAGGCAATCTGTTGCGAATCATGCGCGGCAGAAGCGCGAAGTGATAATCCTGCACCAGGATGATGGGATCCTCGCGCTTGGCTTCGGCCACCACCGCATCAGCGAACTTTTCGTTGACGGCGCGGTAAAGCTGCCAATCCTGCTCGCGGAAGATCGGCCGCACGAAGGCGATGTGACAGAGAGGCCAGAGCCCCTCGTTGGCCGCGCCGTAATAATACCCGTCCTGCTCCTCATCCGTCAGCCAGACCCGGCGCAGCGTGTAGGAGGGATGAGCCGGCGGCACCGGCACCCGATCACTGGCATCCACCGTCTCGCGATCCGCCGTGCCGCTGCCATGGGCCACCCAGGTTCCGCCGCAGGCGCGCACGACCGGCTCGAGAGCCGAGACGAGGCCGCTTGCCGGGATCTGCAGGACAATTCCCCCATTCTGCGCCCGGTTGTGGATGTAGGGCTCGCGGTTCGAGACCACGATCACCTCCGATCCGGACAATTCGTTGGCCAGAGCGGCCCGAAGCGTATCGGGGCTCCAATCGGTATGTGCCGCATCGATCGTCCGGCGGGATGCCTCCAATTCCTGGAGCACGTCGCGGATCTCCTGGCCGAGAGGAATCATGTTCTCCCGCTCTGGCTGGCCCGCAGCTCCCGCGCGGGCGTTCTCCAGAGCCTGGCGAATGGAGGCGAGCCAGCGCCTCATGATCAGTGCCGCAATCATGGCCGCGAGCGCTGCCGCGCCGAAGGCGACACCCGCAAGGGCCAGGAAGAGATAATTCCGCGCCTGCCCTCCCCGCCTGTCGGCATAGCTGAGGTCATGCAGAACGACGAGGTGGCCCTCCCGCCCGGCCACTGTCAGCGGAAACGAGCTGACCAGGATGTTGCGACCCTCCGCGGCAATGGTGGAGAAGCTCTGCGTATCGGATCTTGCCGCCTGCGCGCAGGTGAAAGATGCCGGCATGTTGCGGGTCGGAGAGCGCAGGTCCTCCCCGTCGCAATAGCCGATCGCGAGAACCCGCTCGTCGGACGCGATACGCTCGAATAGGCCGGCGAGCCGCCCGACGTCGTCACGGGCCAAAAGGCTGACGACCTGATCGCGGGCCGAATTGAACACGAGCTGGGACCGCAGCTCCACATCGCGCCGGGTCCACTGCTCTACGAAGGATGTGGCAAACGGAAGAACGGCCAGAATGACAATGGCCGCGACAAGCAACGCAATACCGCCGAAGCGAAAGATAATCCTCAAACCTCTGCTTCCCAGAACATTTCAGACATGTCGAAGGCTGAAGCCTAAAACTCGGGAAAACCTCGATGCTTGGCCTCTTACCCGAGCGCCGCACTCGAGGGACGCTCGTCCCGGTTATGGGGTTCCATTCTGAACTTTCTAGAGCGTCGGACCCAAAAGTGGACTTGCACTTCTGGGATTGATCCGATGCTCCCTTCATAGAGCAGCGCCTCGTGCGGACCCGAAGGTCCGCGTCAGCGACCCGATGGGCCACGTCAGTGAAAACCGGATTCACTTTTCCGCACGATGCGCTCGGTTTGGGGCTCCTGCCGAGATCTCGCCAGGCAATAAAAAACCGCAGCCGGCACAAGGTCGGCTGCGGTCCGAACGCTAACCTCTGGATGATCTAGTGCTCGCGGAAGGCGCGGGCGATCTGGTCCTTCATGGGCTTGAAGAAATATTCGAGAGGTGTGCGCTCGTTCACCTCGACGAAGACCTCTGCCTGCATGCCGGCGATCAGATGCAGGTTTCCGAGCCGCTTGATCTCGTCCTGCGGCAGCTCCACACGGATCGTGTAGAAGGTCATACCCGATTGCTGGTCGCGGGACACGTCGGCCGAGATGCGGCTGACGGTGCCATGGAGGTCGGGCATGTTGCGCGCATTCGAAGCATGCACCTTCACGGTCGCTTTCTGCCCAATCTTCACTTGATCGATCTCGTTGGGGAGAACCTTGGCCTCGAGCTCGAGCTTATCGTTCGTGGGAACGATGAGCATGACAGGCTCGGCCGGCGAAATGACGCCGCCGATGGTATGGACATTCAGCTGGTGCACATAGCCGTCGCTCGGGGCGCGGATGTCGATACGCTTCAGCTGATCCTCAGCCGCCACGCGACGCTCCGTGTACTCGGCGATCTTGCTCTGCATTTCGCGCAGCTCCTGCATGGCTTCCGCGCGCATCTGCTCGTCGATCTGGATGATCTGGAACGAGGTTTCGGCAATGCGGCTTTCAGCCTGCGCCACGGATGCGATCAGCTGGCCACGCTGGCCCTCGATGCTGGCGGCATCACGCTCGAGAGCGTTCAGGCGCGGAAGCTGCACCAGGTTCTTCTGGTAGAGATCGCGGACGCCTTTGAGTTCCTCGGTAATCAGCGCCGCCTCGCGGGCCTTCGCTTCCTGCTGAGCCCTCAGACCCGTGATCTCATCCTGAGACTGGGCAATCCGCTTCTTGAGCTGATCCTTCTGCGCATCACGCGTGGCGCGGCGGGCATCGAAGAGGGTACGCTCGGAAGAAACGATCTTCTGAACGGCCGGATCGTTGAGGCGATTGGCAAATTCCGGCGGCATCTTGATCTCGGAGGCACCGTCGCGCTCGGCCTCGAGGCGCGCCAGTCGGCCGAGATACTCGTCGAGCTGTTTTGTAATCACCTGAAGGTTGGCGCGGGTCACCGTCTCGTCCAGACGGACCAGGAGATCGCCCGCCTTGACGCGGTCGCCATCCTTCACCTTCAGCTCACCGACGATACCGCCAGTAGCGTGCTGGATCTTCTTGACGCTGCTGTCGACGACGAACTGACCGCCGGCGACGACGGCACCCGACAGGGTCGAGGTGGCGGCCCACAGGCCGATCGTGCCGGCGAATAGAGCGATCATGGCGATGCCGGCAACGCGCGACTGGCGCAGAACCTTCTCGTGCAGCGAAGGCTTTTGGGGCTGCTTCTGTAGGACGATCATTTAACCAACCTCCCGCAGGTTCGAGGCCTGCGCCGGCGCCGGCTGCACCCGTATCGTCGGGGTCTGCGCCGGGACCGTATTGCGTTTCATCACACTCTGCAGGACTTCGTCCCGCGGGCCGAAGGCCTTGATGCGGCCCTCTTCCATGATGGCGACCTGATCGACCTGTCCGAGAGCGGCAGGACGATGGGTAATGACGACGACGATGCCGCCACGCTGCCGAACCGACAGGATCGCCTGATTGAGCGCCTCGTCGCCGGCGCCGTCGAGGCTGGCATTCGGCTCGTCGAGCACGACCAGGAACGGATTGCCGTAGAGGGCGCGGGCCAGAGCGACACGCTGGCGCTGACCACCTGAGAGGGAGGCGCCGGCCTCACCGAGAACCGTATCGTAGCCGTCCGGCAGGTTGAGGATCAGCTCGTGAGCGCCAGCCGCCTTCGCCGCGGCGATGATGTCCTCCGGCTTGGCCTTCGGCTGGAAGCGGGCGATGTTCTCGGCAACGGTGCCTTCGAACAGCTCCACATCCTGCGGCAGATAGCCGATGTGACGGCCGAGAGCATCCGGCTCCCACTGGTCGAGTGCCGCACCATCGAGGCGGACTTCGCCGCGCATGGCCGGCCACACGCCGACGAGGGCGCGGGCGAGGGTCGACTTGCCCGAGGCGCTGGGGCCGATCAGGCCCAGACCCTGGCCGGCCTGGAGCCGCAGCGACGCGGCCTGGACGATCGGGAGCTGAGCTCCCGGAGCGGCCACAAAGACCTCCTCCACGGACACCGCTGCTTTCGGAGCGGGAAGCGGCATGCGCTTTCCCTGGGCCGGGACGAGGGTCATGATGTGCTGAAGACGGCGATAGGCCTGACGGGACGCGGTAAAGCCCTTCCAGTGCGCCACGGCGATTTCAATCGGCGCGAGAGCGCGGGACATCAGGATCGAGCCGGCGATCATGAGACCGCCCGACATCTGCCCCTCGATCACCAGGAGAGCGCCGAGACCCAGGATGCCCGACTGGAGAACCATGCGGAACACCTTGGCGAAGGCGCTGATGCCGGCAGAAGATTCACTGGCCGCGAGACCATCGTTGACGTGGCGGACATGCACCTCGTCATAGCGCTTGCCGAGGTGGCCGAGCATGCCGAGCGCGCGGATTGCTTCCGCATTGCGGCGGCTGGTCTCGGCCAGAGCGTGGCGCTCGGCGCCGCTCTTCGTCACTTGGAAGGACGGCTCCTTGCTCTTGGCGTCCGTGTAGATCGTCAGGAAGATGATGCACACGCCGCCGATCACGGAAAAGACGCCGATCCAAGGATGGATCATGAAGCAGCCGATGAGGAAGATCGGCATGAAGGGCATATCGAAGAGAGCCGTGGGGCCAAGGCTCGAAAGGAAGCCGCGGATCGTGTCCACGTCCCGGATCGGCTGCATGCTCTCGGCCTGCTTGGCACCCTTCAGCGGCATGGTCGCAACGAGATCGAACACGCGCGGCGCGAGGATCTCGTCGAAGCGGGCGCCGATGCGGGCCAGCATCCTGCCGCGCAGCATGTCGAGGCCGCCCGAGAGGGCATAGGCCGCCAGGACAATGAGGGAGAGACCGATCAGGGTCGGGATGCTCCGGCTCGACAGCACGCGGTCATAGACCTGCAGCATGTAGATCGAACCAGTCAGCGCCAGAATGTTCACGACAGCCGAAAAGCCAGCCACGCTGGTAAAAGAAGGTAAGCACGATTTCAGAGCGTCTTGGACCTCTGTGCTCTCTTCCCGATGTTTCGATGCCTGCTTCATTATCTTCTTTCCATCGATGGTCCGGTTGCCCGGCACACCGTCCAGTTGCAGTGCCGCCATGCAGGGTTATATCCTAGCATGGCGTTTGCCACCTTGCGATGGCTTCGATGTCGGGCTTGGGACCGTAAGAGCATCTTATCAGGACCAGGCGGGAGCGCCCGGCTTTTTCATGGCTCTTATGGATATGAGATGCCCCCAAAGTTAGCGCCTTCCGTTACGCCACCTTTGATGTAACCCTATTTCATGTATCTATGTCAACTAAAACTCTTGGCAATTGTTGGGCAAGATTTTCCCACCCTCTATCTGGAGAGGGAGCGTAACGCGGCCCCTCATCCAAACGTAACTCTTTAGTAAAATTTTATGGTTAACCCTGTGGCCTCCAAATGAGGTCGCAATATGGACACGCCCAACATTTCTCGCCCGCTCCCCGCAGACCACGGCCGCAGCGGCGAAGCGGCACCAAGCTCCAGCCAGATCAATTCGACTGCCAGTGCAGCCTTAGCCGAAGCGGTCAGGAGCGCCCGCCAGGAACTGAGGGCAACACCGTCCCCCACTCAGCTGAAAAGCGCAGAACGCGAGATGGTTACCGGAAAATCATCTTTGAAGAGGTCGTTCCTGGCACAGGCCGCGACGGCTCTCCTGCTGATCGGAACCGGATGGTTTGCTTCCTACATGGGAACCTTGGCCAACCGGGATGCCATTCACCGCGTGGAGGCCGAGACCGCGCGCAGCCAGGAGATCCTGTCCAAGCTCACGGACGATCTGGCGGCGCTGAAGAGCACCATGGCGGCGACGCGGGACGTCGCGTATACCGCGTCCACCTCCAAGGTTTCCGATCAGGCTAAGCTTGCAGAAAAGGTCGACCGCCTCGCCGTTGCGGTCCAGGAGCCTGGCAAGAAGATGTCTGCTCTCGAGGAACGGCTCAACCGCATGGAAAGCCAGATCATGGCGAGCCTGAACGGCTTGAGCGCGAGCAAGCCTGCCGCGACGGCGGCGGCCCCTGCCGGCGAGCCCGATCGCGAGAGCGCCCCTGCTGCGAAGCAGGCGAAGACCGAACCGGTCGAGGGCTGGGTGCTGCGCGAGGTCTATAACGGTTCGGCTCTCGTGGAGAGCCGCAACCGCGGCATCTACGAGGTGATGCCCGGCAATACCATTCCAGGCGCAGGCCGTGTGGAAGCCATCGAGCGACGGGGTGGCCGCTGGGTCGTGGTGACCGACAAGGGTCTTATCAGCACCTACCGCTGATCAGTGCGGGATGATGAACCGCAGCCCATAGACGAGAACGGCGAAAGCCGCGAGGCTTGCGAGATAGATGAGCACGAACCAGAGCAGGCGCGTGCATCGGACCCAAAAGTGGAATCCACTTTTGTGACCAATCCGATGCTCATTTTCTAGAATAGCGCATCGTTTGCTGCGAAAAACCGGATCCACTTTTTCGCACGTTGCGCCGGAGCGCCTCTCCGGCGGACGATGGGTATCGGCTTGCATCAGTGATATCCGTAGCCGCCGCCCTGGATTTCCTCGGCCACCTTTCCGCGGAACACGTAATAGGCATAGGCCGTGTAGGCGAAGGTGATCGGCAGCACGATGGCAAAGCCCACGAGCGCGAAGAGCTGGGAATGCACGGTGTTCGCCGTGTCCCAGATCGTCAGGTTCGGCGGCACGTTATAGGGGAAGAGGCTGACGCCGAGGCCGAGATAGCCAAGGAGGAAGAGCGTAATCGCCAGAAAGAACGGTCGATAGTGACGCCCCTCCTCGAGATCGCGAAACAGCCGATAGGCCGCGTAGGCCGTGATCAGCGGAATCGGCGCGAGAAAGGCGATATTGGGCCAGGAGAACCAACGCGTTTCGATCTGTCGTCCGAGGAACGGAACCCACAGGGACACGACGCCCATGGCGATGATGGTCGCGATCAGAAAGCGGACCGCTATGCGCCGCGCCCAGATCTCCAGCTCGCCCGTCGTCTTCATCACGCACCAGGTGGAACCGAGAAGCCCGTAGCCGCAGATGAGACTGATGCCGGTGACGACGCTGAAAGGTGTGAGAAAATCGAACGTACCGCCGGTGAACTGGCGCCCGTCATTGGCAAAACCCTGCACGAAGGCGCCGAGCACCATGCCCTGAAAGAAAGTGGCGAGCAGCGAGCCGAAGAAGAACGCATTGTCCCACAAGAACTTCGAACGCTCCGATTTAAAGCGGAATTCGAAGGCCACACCGCGAAAGATCAGCGCGATGAGCATGAGGATGATCGGCACGTAGAGCGCCGGCATGAGCACTGCATAAGCCACGTGGAACACGGCGAAAAGGCCGCCGCCGCCGAGGATGAGCCAGGTTTCGTTGCCGTCCCAGATAGGTGCCACGGAAAACATCATCCGGTCGCGCCAGTTCTCGCTGCGCGCGGCCTTGAAGAGGATGCCGACGCCGAGATCGAAGCCGTCGACGATCACATACATGGCCACCGCCACCGCGATCAGCCCCGCCCAGATCAGCGGCAGCCAGAAGGCGAGACCTTCGTATTCGTTGCCAAACCCGAACATGCTCTCCCTCCTATTTCGCCGGCTGCGCCCGATGGCCGGGCCTGCCTTCGATGCCTTCGTCCGGCACGGAGAGCGGACGCTTCGGCTTCTTGGCGATATCGTCGCCGCGTATGTCTTCGACCGGATCGGGCCCGCGCCGCAGGAGCTTGGCGAGATAGTAGGAGCCGAAGCCGAAGATGAAGGCATAGACGACGAAGAAAGTGACAAGCGATGTCGCGACTGCGCCCGCGGCCACGGGCGACACCGCATCCGCCGTGCGCAAGTGTCCATAGACCACGAAGGGCTGGCGACCGATCTCGGCGGTGAACCAGCCGAAGAGCACTGCGCCGAATCCCGAAGGAGTCATGAGCATCGTGGCGGTGAGAAACGGCCTGTTCGTGAACAGCGTGCCCTTGAGACGCAGATAAAGACTCCAGAGACCGATGCCGAGCATCGCGAAGCCCAAGCCCACCATGATGCGGAAGGAGAAGAAGACGGGCCAGACCGGCGGACGATCCTCCTTCGGTACGTCCTTGAGACCCGGAACGACGCCATCATAAGCATGGGTGAGAATCCAGCTGCCGATCTTCGGAATGCCGATCTCGTAATGGTTCGTCTCCGCCACTTCGTCGGGAATGGCGAAGAGGCGAAGCGGCATGTTCGACATGCGATCCCAGTTGCCTTCGATGGCCGCGAGCTTCATCGGCTGGTATTTCAGGACGCCGAGGCCATGCAGGTCGCCGATCACGATCTGGACCGGCACGAAGATGGCGGCGAACCACAGAGCCATCGAGAGAGAGCGGCGCGAACCTGCAAGCTTTGCCTCCGGTGCATCATGCGGATGACGCAGCAGCATCCACGCCGACATGCCGGCCACCGCGAAGGCCGTGGTGATGTAGCAGCCCATCACCATATGCGCGTAACGCAGGGGGAAGGATGGATTGAAGACGATCTTGAACCAATCGACCGGCACCATCTTGCCGTTCTCGATGGCAAACCCCGTCGGCGTCTGCATCCAGGAATTCGTGGAGAGAATCCAGAAAGCGGAAATCAGCGTGCCCAAGGCCACCATGCAGGTGGCGAAGAAGTGCAGCCTGTCACCCACCCTCTCCCAGCCGAAGAGCATGATGCCGAGGAAGGCCGCCTCGAGAAAGAAGGCCGTGAGGACCTCGTACGCCATCAACGGCCCTACGACGTTTCCGGCAATCTCGGAAAAGCGCGACCAGTTGGTGCCGAACTGATAGCTCATGACGATGCCCGACACGACGCCGAGGCCGAAGGAGACCGCGAAGACCTTCACCCAGAAACGGAAGAGGTTACGATAAAGCGGATTGCCCGTGCGCAGCCAGTTGAATTCCAGCGCCGCGAGCCAGCTCGCCAAACCGATGGTGAAGGCGGGAAAGATGATGTGGAACGCAATCGTGAACGCAAACTGGATGCGTGAGAGCATCAGGGCATCGAGTTCCATACCGCTTCCCCATTAACGTCCTGCCCTGCTTTTAGGGCGTCAGGGGCGCTGGGACCAGAGGCTCTGCGCATTAGGATTATTGCATATAAGGGATGGATTCAGCTCTCAGCGGCCGCCACCCTGTGCTGAGGCGCTGCAAGGCTTCGAGTTCCACCGGATCGTGGCTGCAGAAGATTCTCACGTCGCTGTAAGGGTCGTTGGCCAAGGCTCTGAGGCGCTCCTGGTTGTGGAGACGCAGGGGCCGGTCCTCCTCCATCATGCGCTGATAGGCAAGAAGCCCCGGGGTGCAGGACGGCTCCTCGTCCATCTCATGACGATGGAAATAGGCATCGCCCGCATTGAGCAGCCAGCCTTCCGGCGTGTCGATGGCAATGCCGGCGTGGCCCATCGTGTGGCCGGGCAACGGAATCATCAGGATCTCGGGCGGCAAGCCGTTGAGATCGCGCACGGAGCCGAAGCCGAACCATTGCTCTCCCGACGGATCGTAGAAGTGCCAGTCGCGTACGCCATCCCATTGTTCGGGACGGTAGCGACGGCGATGAATGAAGCCTTGGCGCACCTCGGCCTCTTCCACTTCGGCGCGCAGCACATGCACCGTCGCCTCGGGAAAATCCTCCAGGCCGCCCGCATGGTCGAAGTCGAGATGCGTGAGCACGATGTGACGCACATCCCGGGGCGAGAATCCCAAGCTCCTGACCTGCTCCAGGGCGGTGTAGCGATGATCCAGCTGGATGCGATTGACACGGACGAAAAGCGGGCTGATCCGCTCGTAAGGATCCTCCACGTCGCGGGAGCCGATCCCCGTATCGACGAGGACAAGCCCGTGGCGGTCCGTCTCGATCAGCTGGCAATGACACACGAGCTGCCCGGTCAGACCTCGGCTCACGCCATCCCAGAGCTTGCCGCCCAGGGGGCACATGCAACCGCAATTGAGATGGTGAATGCGCATGGCGGGCCTCGCTGACAGGACAGAGCGAAACCCTAACGCCGGAGTTGAGGAGAATGTTCGAATCCCTCCGCCTAGCGCTCCTTGCGGCAGGCGAAAGGCGGGAAGGTGCTCGCGGTTCCGGCATTCATGGCGGCGACCACCATCATGTTCGCGAGCGCCAGTTCCTCAGAGGACCGGGGACACACATCGGCCTTAGTCGTGCAGCCGGAGGACAGGAAGGCTTCGTGCCGGTCGAGGAATTCCTGTCCCAGCCCCTTCCTGCCCGTCCGCGCAAGAGCGTCGGACCAGGCTTTCTTATAGCGGGCGCATTTGACCTCGGGCCAGCTCGGCTCCTGCGCGGAAGCGCCGACATTCAAGCCGGCCAGCATCCCTATGAGAACAACAAGTGCTGTGATCGAGCGGCCCATCTCATCCTCACCTTCGCCGATGCGATGGAGCATGGAGAAGGATGAGGGTCAAGGTGTCACGCGCGCATCTCGGACTGGCTTGTGCCCTGCTTCTTGGCCGCCGTCGTGCGGCGGCTCTTCGCGGGCTTCTTCGCCTGCTGCTCGACCTCACGGGACAACCGCTCCTGCAGCAGGGTCAGCACCGCCGCTTCCTCCGGCCTCAGGGACGGCAGATCCTCGCGCAGCTCGGTCTCGATCTCCTCCTTGATCTCGAGAAGCAGGCTGCCTTCGAGATAGCAGGAGAACACCTCCGGATGCACATAGCACTTGCGACAGATCGTGGGCGTGTTGCCGAGGCGCGCGGAGACCTGCTCGATGGCCGCACGAATGTTCTTCTTGGCCTTGGCCTCGCTGTCGAACTGCTCGAACTCGGCGAGCGCCAGGGCCGCGAGCACGGTGCCCGCCCAGGTGCGGAAATCCTTGGCCGTGATGTCGCGCCCCGTGATCTCCTTGAGGTAAGCGTTCACGTCCGAGGACGTGATCGATTGCTGCTCGCCGTTCTCGTCCAGATACTGGAACAGATCCTGCCCCGGCAGGTCCTGGCAGGCCTTCACGATCTTCGCGACACGACGATCCTTCACTCGCAGTTTCCAGGTCTTGCCGCTCTTGCCCTTGAACTGGAAGCGCAGCTCGCTGCCATCCACCGTCACATGCGGATCGCGCAAGGTGGTGAGGCCATAGCTCTTGTTCTGTTTGGCGTAGTCTTCGTTGCCGACGCGGATCAGCGTGTTTTCGAGAAGATGCACCACCGTCGCCAGCACCTTCTCGCGCGGCAGGCCACGCCGGCTCATATGCTCGTCGATGGTGTTGCGGATCTCAGGCAGGCCTTTGGCGAATTCGAGCATGCGCTCGTATTTCGTGCCCTCCCGCACTTCGCGGAAAGCAGGGTGATAGCGGTATTGCTTGCGCCCCTTCACGTCACGCCCCGTCGCCTGGATGTGACCGTTCGCCTTGGGGCAGATCCACACATCCGTATAGGCGGGCGGAATGGCGAGCGACCTGATGCGATCGAGCGTCTCCTTGTCCTCGACCTTCTTCCCGTCGGGATGCAGATAGGTGAATCCCTTGCCGGACTTCCTGCGCCGGATGCCGGGCTCCTCGTCGGAGACATAAATCAACCCCGCCGTTTCGGCGGCGTCGCGCGGATCGACGATCGTGTCGTTGGAGGAGTTCGGGTCCAGCAGCATGGTTTGCCTTGCTTGAGAAGCAGAGGTCAACCGGACTGCGCCATGCCCGGTTCCCTGCGTGATGCGGACGCATCTCTTCCCGCGCGGGCGTCCTGCCGGTCGTTACGGATCTTCAGGGCAAGAATGGCGCCGCTTAAAGCCAGACTCAGCAGGTTGAAGACGATGAGCGGCATGGCGCCGATAAGAAAGCCGTAAGTCGACCATAGAACGAAGGCGGTGACGGTCACCATGTACATCCGCTTGGAGATCGCCGCCGTATCGCGCTCCCGCCAGGCCTTGAGCACCTGCGGAACGAAACTCGCCGTCGAGAGAATTCCCGCAACGGTGGCCAGGATCGTCGGCAACCACTCACTCATTCGCGCCTCCTTTCCAGGCCGAGTGCAACGGGCTCACGAAATGGGTGGTTCCCTCGGAGGGCCCGGACCGTTAGAACGGCACGGCTTATTCATTTTAGGTTTCCCTTGCCCGATCCTTCCAACCTCTCAGGCCGCAAGCTCGTCTTCATCGTCACCGAGGACTGGTTCTTCGCCTCCCATTTTCTGCCG
This sequence comes from Microvirga vignae, assembly GCF_001017175.1. Lineage (GTDB taxonomy): Bacteria > Pseudomonadota > Alphaproteobacteria > Rhizobiales > Beijerinckiaceae > Microvirga > Microvirga vignae. Next base: position 72,972 of record NZ_LCYG01000015.1, read on the forward strand.
ATGGCGCGGGCCGCGCGCGAGCTGGGGCTCGAGGTTGCGGTCGTCACCCGCGTGCGTGCGCATCAGGAGGTGATCGAGGCCACGGGCGCACGGGTGGTTCCGCTCGAGGCCGAACGGCGCAGCATCAATCCCATGAAGGCCGGATATGCCGCAGGCCAGCTCGCCGCGATCCTGAAGGACGAGAGGGCCGACATCGTCCATTGCATCGCATTGAAGAGCATCCTGGTCGGAGGCTTTGCCGCAACGCTCGCCGGAATCGGCCGCCGGGTTTATGCGCTCACGGGCCTCGGCTTCCTCGGAGCCAGAACGGACCACATCGGACGCCTGTCGCAACGAGCCGTCCGGCTGCTGGTCCGCGGCCTCGAAACGAAGAAGACCCGTTATCTCTTCGAGAACACGGACGACCCCAGGCTCCTCGGCCTCGATCCGACCGGCCCCAACGTCACCGTTGTCGGAGGCGCGGGTATCGACCCTGAAGCTCTCAAACCCTCGCCCCTGCCCCCGCAGCCGCCGCTGAAGATTGCCCTCGTCGCCCGCATGCTCTGGTCGAAAGGCGTCGATCTCGCCGTCGAGGCTTTGCGCGCGGCCCGAGCGAAGGGAGCGGCCATCGAGCTGTCCCTCTATGGCGCGCCCGATCCGTCCAATCCGAAGGCCATTCCGGAAGGAACCCTGAGGGCCTGGAGCGCGGAACCGGGCGTCTCCTGGCATGGCGCGACGCGGGACATTTCCGCCGTCTGGCGCGATCACCACGTCGCCTGCCTGCCCTCCCGAGGCGGCGAGGGCCTGCCTCGCATGCTCCTCGAAGCGGCCGCTTGCGGCCGGGCCATCGTCACCACCGATGTCCCCGGCTGCCGCACCCTGGTGCGCAACGGCGTGGAGGGTTTCGTCGTCGCGCCCAATGATGCGACGGCGCTGAGCGAAGCCTTTCTGTCCCTCGCCAACGATCCGGCACTCGCCGCACGCATGGGCGAGGCGGCGCGCACCCGCGTTCTCGATGGCTTCACGGAACGGGATGTGATGGAAAGCGTCAAACGGCTTTACGCCTCGATGCTGAGCTCATGATCACGGATTCTTTCGCCTTCATCCGCGCCGAAACACGGCTTCTGCCCGTACCTCACACGCCGGAACTCTCGCTCTACGTGGCCGACGAGGCGACGGAGCTGTGGCACCGTACGGAGGAGGAATTGGGCGAGATCGGCCTGCCTCCGCCCTTCTGGGCCTTCGCCTGGGCCGGCGGACAGGCACTGGCCCGCTACATCCTCGACCATCCCGAAACCGTGCGCGGACGACGCATTCTCGACTTCGCATCAGGCTCGGGCCTCGTGGCGATCGCGGCCATGAGGGCGGGCGCCGCCGAGGTCATCGCCTGCGATATCGACAGCTTCGCCATCGCCGCAATCCAGCTCAACGCCGAGGCGAACAGCGTCACCGTCACGCCCGTTCAGACGGATCTGATCGGGCAGGATCAGGGATGGGACACCGTTCTGGCGGGCGACATCTGCTACGAGCGCGATCTCGCGGAACGGGTCACGGATTGGCTGTTCGCCTTGAGCCGGAAGGGCGCCACCGTTCTCATCGGCGATCCGGGCCGCAGCTACCTTCCCAAGGAGCGGCTCGAAAGGCTCGAGGTCTACGAGGTTCCGGTCACGCGGACCCTCGAGGATGCCGAGATCAAGAAAACCAGCGTCTGGCGATTCCGGGACGGGTAACCATCCTCGGCCGGAGCGCTGCTCCTTCCCGTCATGGCCGTCCCCGGACTCGATTCGGGATCAGTCCCGGCCATCCACGTCTTTGGCAACCGTCGCGGCGGAAGACGTGGATCCCCGGCCCAAGGCCGGGGATGACGGGGCGGATGTCGCTCCCGGCCGGAGCGTCAGCGGAGGGGAGGAAATCCATAGCATTGTGGTTGTGAGCGGATCCCCTTCCCCGCCTCTGCAGGCCTGCTGATCATGCCGCGCTTGACGCGAAGGGCTTTTGGCATCAGCTAAACGGCGACGGCCTGATCCCGAACGGCCGCCGTGGATTGCAGCATGTCCTTGATGTCCCCTTCCCCTGAAGCCGCTCCCCTCGCAGGCCCCGCCCCGCGCCACCGCACAATGGGCGTGCGGGTCGGCTCCGTGACGGTCGGCGGCGGCGCACCGATCGTCGTCCAGTCGATGACCAACACGGATACGGCGGATGTGGATTCCACCGTCGCCCAGGTGGCGGCGCTCAGCAGGGCCGGTTCGGAACTCGTGCGCATCACGGTGGATCGGGACGAGGCGGCGGCGGCGGTGCCGAAGATCCGCGAGCGCCTCGACCGCCTGGGCGTGACCGTGCCGCTCGTGGGCGATTTCCACTATATCGGCCACCAGCTGCTGGCCGATCATCCGGCCTGTGCGGAAGCCCTCGACAAGTACCGCATCAATCCCGGCAATGTGGGCTTCAAGGAGAAGAAGGACCGTCAGTTCGGGACAATCGTCGAAATGGCAATCAGGCACGGCAAGGCCGTGCGCATCGGTGCGAACTGGGGTTCTCTCGACCAGGAGCTTCTCACCCACCTGATGAACGAGAACGCGGCTTCCGCGAACCCGCGCGACATGCGCTGGGTGACGCGCGAGGCGATGATCCAGTCCGCCCTACTCTCCGCGGCCCGCGCGGAGGAGATCGGTCTGGGCAAGGACCGCATCATTCTGTCCGCCAAGGTCTCGGCGGTGCAGGACCTGATCGCCGTCTATCAGGAACTGGCCCGCCGTTCCGATTACGCGATTCATCTGGGCCTCACCGAAGCCGGCATGGGGACGAAGGGTATCGTGGCCTCTTCCGCTGCCATCGGCATCCTGCTGCAGCAGGGCATCGGCGACACGATCCGTTATTCCCTCACGCCCGAGCCGGGCGGCGACCGCACGCTCGAGGTGAAGACGGCGCAGGAATTGCTCCAGACCATGGGTTTTCGCACCTTCGTGCCGCTGGTCGCGGCCTGTCCGGGCTGCGGGCGCACGACGTCGTCCGTGTTCCAGGAGCTCGCGCGGGATATCCAGAACTGGATTTCCACCTCCATGCCCGAGTGGCGGCGCATCTATCCCGGCGTCGAGAACCTGAACGTGGCCGTGATGGGCTGCATCGTGAACGGTCCCGGCGAGTCGAAGCACGCCAATATCGGCATTTCACTGCCCGGTACGGGCGAGCAGCCAGCCGCGCCCGTCTTCATCGACGGAAGGAAAGCTATGACGTTACGCGGTCCGACGCTCGCCCAGGATTTCCAGAAGATCGTGCTCGACTACATCGAGAAGACCTATGGTCAACCGGGACGCGATGCTGCCGAATAAGGTGCATGGAACCCGGATCGAAATTCCGTTTTAAGCTCAAGCGCGATATGCTAGATGAGCCGCCGCGCCGGCGCTGACGGCCGCTGCACTCATTGGCGCATCGGGCGGAAAAGTGGATCCGGTTTTCCGCCCCGAACGATGCGCTCCCTGAGGAAGAGAGCATCGGATGGATCCCAAAAGTGGTGTCCACTTTTGGGTCCGAGACTTAAAGAAGGGGCCGCCCTTCAAGAAGGGGCCGCCCTTCAAGAAGGGGCCGCCCTTCGTCGTTATTGCAGAGTGACTTGGAACAAGGGCGTCCGCGGGCTATCCGCAGCAGAAAAGCACCCATGGCAGAACAACAAGCTGTCGCTCCCCGGCACGCCGATTCCGCGGCTCCGGAGGCTACCCTCCCCGAAGCTCATGCCCATACCCCCGGGGGCTTTTGGACGCTCATGCTCGGCGCCATCGGCGTCGTGTTCGGTGATATTGGCACGAGCCCGCTCTACGCCTTCAAGGAATCCGTCGCTGCCGCTGCGGCCGGTGCCCCTGTCACGCGAGACATCATTCTTGGTGTTCTGTCACTGATCCTGTGGTCGCTCGTTCTGGTGGTGACCATCAAATACGTCGTGATCCTGCTGCGTGCCGACAACAAGGGCGAAGGCGGAACCTTGACTCTTGTCGCCCTGGCGCAGCGCGCCGTCCGGCACAGGGGCGGCCTCGTGCTTGCGCTCGGCATCATGGGTGCCGGCCTCTTCTATGGCGACGCGGTTCTCACCCCTGCCATCTCGGTTCTCTCCGCAGTGGAAGGCCTGAAGCTCGTCGCACCCGATCTCGAATCCTACGTGGTGCCGATCACTCTCGGAATTCTCGCGGCCCTCTTCGTCGTCCAGAGTCGCGGAACGGGCAAGGTCGCCTCCTTCTTCGGCCCCATCATGCTCGTGTGGTTCGCGGCGCTTGCCATCGCAGGCGGGATGCACATCGCCGACGATCCCACGGTTCTGACGGCCATCAACCCGCTTCACTGCATCAGCTTCTTCATCAATCATCCGGCCGTATCGCTCGCCGTTCTGGGCGCCGTCTGTCTGTCGGTGACTGGCGCCGAGGCGCTCTATGCGGATCTCGGTCACTTCGGTGCCAAGCCGATCCGCAGCGCATGGCTCTATCTCGTCTTCCCCGCGCTCGTGATCAATTACTTCGGCCAGGGCGCGATGGTGCTCGCCCATCCCGAAACGGCCGAGTCGCCGCTCTTCCACCTCGTGCCGGAATGGGCGCTGGTGCCCATGATCATCCTGGCGACGCTCGCCACCATCATCGCGAGCCAGGCCGTGATCACCGGCGCGTTCTCACTCACCCGTCAGGCGATCCAGCTCGGCCTTCTGCCGCGCTTCGAGATCCGCTTCACGTCGGAAACGCATCAGGGCCAGATCTATCTTCCGCGCGTCAACTGGATGCTGTTGTTCGGCGTCATCGTTCTCGTCCTGATCTTCGGCTCGTCGAGCAACCTGTCGCACGCTTACGGCGTGTCCGTGTTCGGTTCGATGTCGGTGGATGCGATCCTCGCCATCATCGTGATCTGGAAGGGCTGGCGCTGGTCGCTCGGCCTGACGCTCGCGATGATGCTGCCCTTCCTCTTCATCGATCTCGCCTTCTTCGGCGCCAACCTGCTGAAGCTGTTCACGGGCGGCTATGTGCCGGTGATCCTCGCTTCGGTTCTCATCGTCACCATGTGGACCTGGGTGAAGGGCACGAACATCCTCTTCGAGAAGACCCGCAAGATCGACGTGCCGCTGCTCGAGCTGGTGCAGATGCTCGAAAAGAGCCCGCCGCACCGGGTCAAGGGCACCGCCGTCTTCCTCACGAGCGATCCCGACACCGCACCCGCAGCCCTTCTGCACAACCTCAAGCACAACAAGGTGCTGCACGAGAAGAACGTGATCCTGACCGTGCGCAGCGAGGACATTCCGCGCGTGGAGGACGACGACCGTGTCGCCATCGAGCATGTGGGCGACTCGTTCTGGCGCATCCGCCTGAGCTACGGCTACATGGAAACGCCCAACATCCCGCGCGGTCTCGCAATCCTGCGCAAGCAGGGCTTCAAGTTCGACATCATGGCCACGTCGTTCTTCCTCTCGCGGCGCTCGATCCGCCCGGCCAGCCAATCCGGCATGCCGCTCTGGCAGGACAAGGTGTTCATCAGCCTCGCCAAGTCGGCGAGCGACGCCACGGACTTCTTCCAGATCCCCACGGGGCGCGTGGTGGAAGTGGGCACGCAGGTCACCGTGTAACGCTTGCAAGTTGCCATTCCATCTCCGGAGTGGCAGCTTCCCGGCATGACGATCACGCTCCTCCGTCCGTGCCTCGAATGGTTGCCGGCCTATGAACAGGCGCTCGTGCGAGGTTGGTCTCCCAATGCGGACAGCAACAATGGGCCGGAGCAATTGATGGCACTCAGAGCCGACCCTGAGCGCTTTCTTGAAAAACTCTACGATAGCCCAACCGTCCGTCGGCCCGACGGGCGCGAAGTGCCGCGATTGCCTGCGCATGATTTCTGGATCAGCGACGGCGAACTCTGCGGGCGGATCAGCTTCCGCTTCGAACGAGGCGTGAAGGAGCTCAAGCCGACGTCCTACGGCCATATCGGCTATTCCGTCGTGCCCTGGAAACGTCGTCGCGGCTATGCGACCGAGGCTCTGCGACAGATTCTCTTTGTTGCTTATGACGAGGGTTTCGCGCGGGTTCAGATCACCTGCGACGATGATAACGAAGGCTCTCGCAAGGTGATCCTCGCCAATGGCGGCATTCCGGATGGCACCTTCCCGCACCTCACGCGACCGGGCCACCGGAAGCTCTCCTTCTGGGTGTCCACGCAGGCGCGCTGATCCCGGCATGCCTCGCAGCTTGCTTGACCGGGAATGCGATTGCCCCTAACCGACGCGCATTCCGTCGAGGACATCTCTCTTGAGCACCGCCCCTTCTTCGTCCGTCTCCCCCTTCACTCTCAGCCGCAGCGAGGCTGTGCTGGTGTTCGTGACGATGATCTGGGGCGCGACCTTCCTCACCGTCCAGACCGCGCTGAGCGTCAGCGGTCCGCTGTTCTTCGTGGGTCTTCGCTTCGGCACCGCCGCCCTGATGATGGCGCTCGTCGCCGCGCCGGTGTTGCGCGGGCTGACGTGGAAGGAGATCAAGGCGGGCGTGATGATCGGCATTGCGATCTTCTTCGGCTACGCGCTGCAAACATACGGACTGCAACACATCCCCAGCAGCAAATCGGCCTTCATCACGGCGCTCTATGTGCCCATCGTGCCGCTGCTGCAATGGCTGGTGCTGAAGAAGCCGCCGAGCATCATGGCCTGGACGGGCATCGCCTTTGCCTTTGTCGGACTTGCGCTGCTGGCGGGTCCTGATGGAACCTCCATCGGTCTTGGGCTCGGTGAACTGCTCACACTTCTCTGCGCCATCGCGATTTCTGCCGAGATCATTCTCATCGGTGGTTTCGCAGGAAAGGTCGATGCGCGTCGCGTCACCGTGGTGCAGCTCGCGACGACGTCGCTCCTCGCCTTCGGCCTCATGGCGCCGCTCGGCGAGCCGCTGCCGGAACCGTCATGGCTTCTCATCCTCAGCGCCGTCGGTCTCGGACTTGCCAGCGCCGGCATTCAGCTTGCGATGAACTGGGCGCAGAAGACGGTGTCACCCACGCGCGCCACCGTGATCTACGCGGGCGAGCCCGTGTGGGCCGGGATCGTCGGCCGCCTCTATGGCGAGCGGTTGCCTGCCGCCGCCCTGATCGGCGCAGCGCTGATCGTTGCCGGCGTGATCGTCAGCGAGATGAAGCTGCCGCGCTGGCTGAAGACACGGCAGGCAAGTGCCTGAAAAATGACTCACTCGACGTCATCCCCGGCACAAGGCCGGGGATGACGTCTTTTCGTGCGGTGGTTCCCAAGACGTGGATGGCCGGGTCTGATCCCCGGATCGAGTCCGGGGACGGCCATGACGATGGAGGGGCATGACGCGCGGGGGGCCATAGCCCCATTAACCCTGCACCCCTGTTGCATGTTATCTCGCCCCTGGAGCCGGACGCATCCGGCTCTGGGGCTTCATAACCCCGACACGAGGCGGCCAGTATCGGCCGTCAACGATGCCTTCCCAACCTTACGGTCGGGGAGGCGATGGCGCATGTCCAGGGCGAAAGCCTAAAGGTCATCGCGGTTGTCCTTCGGCGGCTTGTCAACTCCCCGACCACCAGCGCTGCTGGTGGTCGCTTCACCTTGAGGGGGCGTTGTTGCGATGGACCAGCCGTATTCCCTTTGGGCCGATCTGCTCAGCAAGTTTCACACCGCACCCGAGCTGATCCAGGCGCTGCGGCTTGTCATGGTGCCGCTGACCCTGCTCGGTCTCACCTGGCTGGCGCTGCGCGGCCTGACCGAGAGCCTCGCGCTCATCTCCCGCCGCCACTGGCGCGGGCGCCTGATTGACGGCGTGTACCAGGATGAACAGGGCCGCTGGATGATCTATCGGCACGGCCGAAAGCCGCAGGAGCTCGACTGGGCCAATCCTCCGCCGGAGCTGATCGGGCGTGTGCATGTGATCCGAGGCGTGTTCCGCCGTCCGGACGAGTGAGAATCATACTCCGTACCGTCATGCCCGGACTTGGTCCGGCCATCCACGTCTTCCACCCTGGCCCTCGCCACAAGGGTCAGAGAAGAAACGGGAGCCTCAAACCTCCCGCTCGACGACGAAGCGAACCGCCTCGCGCAAGGTCTGCGCCCTGTCGCCGAAACCCTCGAGCGCTGCATCCGCCTTCTCGACGAGCTGACGGGATTCGCGCTTGGCGCCATCGAGTCCGAGCAGATCGACCAGCGTCGCCTTGCCTTTTTCCTGATCCTTGCCCGTGCGCTTGCCGAGCGCCTCAGGCGTTGCCTCGCGGTCGAGGATGTCATCGGCCACCTGGAAAGCAGCACCGAGAGCGCGCCCGTACTCCATGAGACTTCGGCGCGCGCCCGCATCGGCTTTTCCAAGGATCGCGCCGGCTTCCACCGCGAAGGTGAGGATCGCGCCCGTCTTCATCATCTGAAGCTGGCGCACCGCCGCTTCACTCATGGTCACAGCGCCATAGCGGCCCTCCGCCGAGAGATCGAGCAGCTGCCCGCCCACCATGCCGCCGAGGCCGGAAGCGCGGGCAAGCCCCAGCACGAGATCGGAGCGTACGGCAGGATCCGGATCGGTTTCAGGATCTGCGAGCACCTCGAAGGCCAGCGTCTGCAGGGCATCGCCCACGAGGATCGCAGTCGCCTCGTCATAGGCCCTGTGCACCGTAGGACGGCCCCGGCGCAGATCGTCGTCATCCATGGAGGGCAGATCGTCATGCACCAGGGAATAGCAATGCAGGAGCTCGACGGCCGAACCTGCCCGCAACGGGCCCTGCCCCTCGACGCCGAAGAGGCGGGCCGCCTCGATGGTGAGGAAAGGCCTCAATCGCTTGCCGCCTCCGAGTGCAGCATGCCGCATGGCTTCCATGAGCCGGGCGGGCCGGGCAATCTCGCCGTGGCGGAGATTGTCTGCTAGCAAGGCTTCGAGACTGGCTTCGACAAGCCTTGCGGCCTCGTCGAGTCGCGCGCTGAAAGTGCTGGTGGATGGCGTCATGATGAGCCCGAATTCGGAAGGGGCAGCCGCTCCCTCCGAGGAGAATGTTGGTGGACGAACGGGCCGGCGATGGACGCTGCGGTGGGAGCGTGCGCGCGAGCCGATGACGGCTGCCCGCTTCTTCCGCCGTCTCGCCCAGATCGGCCTTGGCGCCATTCTCTTATGGGTTGGCGCCGTCATTTGGCTAGGGCTTTTGTACTGGGTCGTGCCCCCGGTCTCGACCCTCATGCTCGGTCGCTGGCTTTCCCTCCAGGGCGTGGAACGGGACTACGTGCCCCTTGACGAGATCTCCCCTCACCTGCCGCTCGCGGTCATGACCTCGGAGGACAGCCGGTTCTGCGAGCACAGCGGCGTCGACTGGACCGCCCTGCGCGAGGTGGTGGAGGAGGCCGACGAGGACGGGCCGACGCGCGGGGCCTCGACCATTCCCATGCAGGTGGCCAAGAACCTGTTTCTCACCCCGAGCCGCTCCTACATCCGCAAAGGGCTGGAGATCCCCGTCGCCCTCTATCTCGACCTGATCTGGTCCAAGCGGCAGATGATGGAGGTCTACCTGAACATTGCCGAATGGGGCGAAGGAGTCTTCGGGGCCGAGGCTGCGGCACAGAAATACTTCCGGAAATCGGCCAGGAACCTGACCCGCCGGGAGGCGGCTCTGCTTGCCCGGGCGCTCCCCAACCCGCTCAGGCGCAATCCGGCCCGGCCGACCGCCCGTCTGAGTGGTCTGGCTGGCCAGCTTCAGGCGCGGATGGCAGGGGCTGCCCCTTACAGCGAATGCCTGAAGCCCTGACCTGCGGCCACGAAAAACCCTTTTGGTGCAGGAAAGGGCTAGATATTTCCTCGAAGACCTTGTATGAGGCGCAACCTCATCAAGTTTGAGATGTGAGCGTTCCCCGGTTGAGCGGGCGCTCCGCTTTTTGACCGGAGACGAGAAATGGCCGTTCCTAAGAGAAAAACGTCGCCCTCGCGGCGTGGCATGCGTCGCTCCGCCGATGCCTTGAAGGCCCCGACCTACATCGAGGACAAGGATTCCGGCGAGCTTCGCCGTCCTCACCACATCGACCTGAAGTCCGGCATGTACCGTGGCCGTCAGGTTCTGAAGGTGAAGGCTGAAGCGTAAGTTTTACGCGGCATGCGAAATAAAAAACCGGCGCGCGATGCGCCGGTTTTTTTATGCCCGCAATCCCCAAAACCCCTGATTTTCCTTACGCTTTTACAGTTCGTTAAGCCTGAAGGCCGATCCTTGAGCCTCGATTTTGAACGGGGCCGGAGCCTTCCGGCGCATCATGCGCCTCCCGCCCCCACCGTGTTTTGCGTATCCGAGGGTGAGAGTGATGGCGACGAAGCGGCCGGGCCGGGCGGGGATTTTCGAAGGAACACCCCGGACGCCGCGCAAGCGCCAAGGCCCTGAGGCCTCTCCGACCTCCCATTCCGGCGCCGCCTATTCCTGGGACATTTTATCCGATGCCCTGACCTGGAGCCCCCATGCTGCGGCTCTGCTGGGCCTTTCGGCCCGCGATCTGCCGCGAACAGGCAAAGCCTTCGCCCAGCTCGTCGAGCCGGGAAGCGGCGCCTCCCGCCTCGAGGCGATCGCCGCTGAAGGCGACGGCGGCTTCGAGACCCGCTATGCCCTGCGCCTCGGGCCCGATCAGATTCTCATGGTGGAGGATGCGGGCCGCTGGCAGCCTGATATCCACGGCCGCCCCGCTTTCCTCCGCGGCCTGCTACGCGCCGATCGGGGCCTGCCCCCCCAAGCGTTGCCCGCCCGGATCCAGGCCCGGTCCGGTCTGCTGCGGCAGATCCAGAACGGCATCAACGAGGCCCTTCGCCTCTCCCAGACCTGCACCCTGATCGCCGGCTCTCTCGACGGGGACGATGCGGATGCGCTCGATGTCATCGCCCGCAAACTCCGCCCGATGATGCGGCGGCACGACCATTTCGGGGCCTTGAGCCCGAGCCGATTCACCCTGACCCTGACCGGCTGCCCAGCCTCGGAGGCCGCGAGCGCCATGAAGCGGGTGACGGGCTTCCTGAAGGATTGCCCAGGCCGGCTGACTCTCGCCGCCGCCTGCGCGCCGGACCATACGTTCAAGGCCGCCAAGCTTTTGCGCTTTGCCGAGCAGGCCCTCGAGGCTGCGCTTGCGGGCCATGAGTCCTTCAAGCTCTACGATTCCCGGCCCACGCCCCGTTCCGCAGCGGCCGAGAAGGCCCCCTTCGACGTGGTGGCCGCGCTCAACGACCGCAGCCTGACCCTGGCCTGCCGACCCGTGGTCGATGCCTACAATCGCGGGCCCGTTCTGATGCAGGCCGTGGCTGCCCTGACCGGCCAGGATGGACGGATGATCCCTCTGGGCCCCCTTCCGGCTCTGGACGATGCGAACCTGAGCCTCCTCGTGGACGGACGCATGCTGGAACTGGCGGCGGATTACCTCGCCCGCCACCGCCAGGAGCGCCTCGCCCTGCCGGTCTCCCCCGCAACCTTGAAGGATGCGGAATGGCTGCCGATGCTCGCCGCCCATCTCGGCGCGCGGCCCGGTATCGAGTCGCGCCTCGTGATCGAGGTGCCGGAGGTTGTGCTGGCCAAGGACCCGCCGGTTGTCGGACGCCTCCATGCCATGAAGGCCATCGGCATCGGCCTGTCGCTGTCCGGCTTCGGCCTCGGGCATGTCTCGCCGGCATCTCTGCGCCACATGCCCTTCGACATGCTCAAGATCGACGGCGTCTTCATCCAACCTCTCAAGCGCTCGACGGATGATCGCCTGTTCGTGCGCGCTCTCGTGGACCGGGCCCAGACCATGGGTATCGCCATCGCTGCCGAATGGGTGGACGACGATGCAAGCGCGCGGCTGCTGACCGCCTGGGGCGTGGATTACCTGGAAGGCGCTCTGTTCGGCGAGCCGGAAGCTGTCGTGCAGCCGCAGAACCTGCAGCAGATGCTGAAGAAGGCCAGCGCGTAAGAGCGCAGAGAACCTTGCTGCAGCCTCTCGAACGTCATCCCGGCCTTGCGCCGGCGATCGACGTCTTGGGACCCGCACCGGGTTGAAGACGTGGATGGCCGTAAACCAAGTGCGTCCATGACGGTGGAAGGCCATGACGACCTAGCGCATCGTGCGAAACCAGAGGTCCGCGTCATCGACCCGAAGGGCCACGTCAGCGAAAAGGGGACGCGGTTTTCCGCGATCGACGATGCGCCAGTTAAAGAGAAGCATCGGACCCAAAAGCGGAATCCGCTTTTGGGTCCGATGCTCTGGCACAGAGGCTCTTTACTTGTTCGCCAGCTTGTCGAGCTTGGCCTGCATGTCGGCCATCTGACGCTTGAGGGTGTCAAGGTCGCTGGGCTCCTCGGCCTGAGGTGGAGCCTTCGGCGCGGGAGCGCCGGTCCCTCCCTGAGGGAACGGCGCGAACATGCGCATGGCTTCGGTGAAGAAGCTCATGTTCTTGCGCACCTGCTCCTCCATGGCCTGGAACGCCGAAGGGCCGAAGGCCTGGGCCATCTGCTCCCGGAGCTTCTGCTGCTCCTGGGACAGGTTGTTCATGGAAAATTCGAGATAGCTCGGCACCAGGGCCTGCATGCTGTCGCCGTAGAACCGGATGAGCTGGCGAAGCACCGTCACGGGCAGAAGGTTCTGCCCCTCCTTGTTCTCCTGCTCGAAGATGATCTGAGTCAGAACGCTGCGGGTGATGTCCTCGCCCGACTTCGCGTCGTAGACCACGAAATCCTCACCCTGGCGGACCATGCCGGCCAGATCTTCCAGCGTCACATAGGTCGAGGTGCCGGTATGATAGAGGCGGCGGTTGGCATATTTCTTGATGACAGTCGGCTGTTTTTCCGTCGCCATGTGGACCCGATACGCTCCTGAAAACCGGTGGCCGATGCTCCCAACGGGATCTCAGCGGCCTTAAACGATTATAAGCCTTATGCTCCACGATCAAAGCGCCAAAAGTCTAAGGGACTCACAGCCCGCTTGTCCTATCCTGTCCTTGACATCGCACCGTCTGGGGCTTTGATCGAACCAGCACTATCTTTTGAACAGCGACTCATAGGAGAGAGAAATGGCCCAAGACAGCATCGTCATTGTCGGCGCCGCGCGCACGCCGGTCGGCTCCTTCAACGGCGCTTTCGCCAACACCCCGGCCCATGATCTGGGCGCCATCGCCATCAAGGCGGCGCTGGAGCGCGCCAAGGTGAGCGGCGAAGAGGTGGACGAGGTGATCCTCGGCCAGATCCTCACCGCAGGTCAGGGCCAGAACCCGGCCCGTCAAGCGGCCCTGGCCGCGGGCGTTCCGCAGGAAAAGACCGCCTGGGGTCTCAACCAGCTCTGTGGCTCGGGCCTTCGCACGGTGGCCATCGGCATGCAGCAGATCGCCAACGGCGATGCCAGCGTCATCGTGGCCGGCGGCCAGGAATCCATGTCGCTCGCCCCGCATGCCGCCTATATGCGCGCCGGTACCAAGATGGGCGACTTCAAGCTCGTGGACACCATGCTCAAGGACGGCCTGATGGATGCCTTCAACGGCTACCACATGGGCAACACCGCCGAGAACGTGGCGCAGCGCTGGCAGCTGACCCGCGAGGAGCAGGACCAGTTCGCGACCTCCTCCCAGAACAAGGCCGAGGCTGCACAGAAGGAAGGCCGCTTCAAGGACGAGATCACGCCCGTGACCATCTCGACCCGCAAGGGCGACATCGTGGTGGATCAGGACGAATACATCCGCGCCGGAACGACCCTCGAGGCGCTCGCCAAGCTGAAGCCCGCCTTCTCGAAGGACGGCACGGTGACCGCCGGCAACGCCTCGGGCATCAATGACGGTGCCGCCGCCATCGTGCTGATGACGGAAGCCGAAGCGCAGAAGCGCGGTCTGACTCCTCTTGCCCGCATCGCCTCCTGGGCGACGGCCGGCGTCGACCCGGCCATCATGGGCACAGGCCCGATCCCGTCCTCGCGCAAGGCGCTGGAGAAGGCCGGCTGGAAGGTGCAGGACCTCGAGCTCGTGGAAGCGAACGAGGCCTTCGCGGCTCAGGCGCTCGCAGTCAACAAGGACATGGGCTGGGATCCGTCCATCGTGAACGTGAACGGTGGCGCGATCGCCATCGGTCACCCGATCGGCGCCTCTGGCGCGCGCGTGCTCGTGACCCTGCTGCATGAGATGGGCCGCCGCAACGCCAAGAAGGGCCTCGCCACGCTCTGCATCGGCGGCGGCATGGGCGTCGCCATGTGCCTGGAGCGCTGACGCATCCGTGCGGAACCGGAGGTCCGCGTCAGCGACCCGAAGGGCCACGTCAGGGAAAAGGGGATCCGGTTTTCCGCGCCCAACGATGTGTTGTTTAAAAAGGGAGCATCGGACCCAAAAGTGGATTCCACTTTTCACGTTCGATGCTCTGGAAGCTTCTGCAGCGTCCTTTCTGCACTGAGCTGATCATCGGAACGGCTTGCACCTCAAAAGGTGCAAGCCGTTTTTGTTAGGCCAAAAGGCCTAAGTGAAATAACGGGCCTACACCCTTCCCCACCGCGCCACATGTAATAAGCTGTGACTGGAAGTTGCCGGCCAACGGCACTCCACCTCACGAACGGATTCACCCGAGATCCGCCAAGGAAACGCTTGAGGAAGGAAACAGCATGGCGCGCGTTGCATTGGTCACCGGAGGCACTCGCGGCATCGGCGCCGCGATCTCAAAAGGCTTGAAAGAAGCAGGCTACAAAGTTGCCGCGAATTACGGCGGCAATGACGAAGCCGCCAACCAGTTCAAGGCGGAGACCGGCATTCCGGTCTTCAAGTTCGACGTTTCCGATGCGGCATCCTGCGAGAGCGGCATCAAGGCGGTGGAAGCCGAACTCGGCCCGGTCGACATCCTCGTCAACAACGCGGGCATCACCCGTGACGGCATGTTCCACAGGATGACCTTCGATCAATGGTCGGCCGTCATCCGCACCAACCTCGATTCGATGTTCACCTGCACGCGTCCCGTGATCGAGGGCATGCGCGAACGCGGCTTCGGGCGCATCATCATCATTTCCTCCATCAACGGCCAGAAGGGCCAGATGGGACAGGCGAACTATTCGGCCGCGAAGGCAGGCGTGATCGGCTTCGCCAAGGCGCTCGCGCAGGAGAACGCGAACAAGGGCGTCACCGTCAACGTGATCGCACCCGGCTACATCGCCACCGAGATGGTGAAAGCCGTGCCGGAAGAGGTGCTGAAATCCAAGATCCTGCCGCTCATTCCGGTAGGCCGCCTCGGCGAGGCGGAGGAGATCGCCCGCAGCGTGCTGTTCCTCGCCAGCGACGACGCAGGCTTCGTGACCGGATCGACCCTGTCCGTCAACGGCGGCCAGTACATGGCCTGATGGAGCTTGCGCCCCGGACAGAACTCTCGCACCTGTCCGGGGCCGTGCATGCACCCCCACCTCGCTCCATCAAGGAACCCATCGATGAATCGGATCGACATGACAGGCCGGACCGTGGTCATCACGGGCGGGGCCCGCGGTATCGGCTACGCCATCGGCGAGCGGCTCGTTCAGTCGGGCGCGAGGGTCGCCATCTGGGATCTGCATCTTGAGGAGGCCGAGGCGAGTGCCGCCACGCTTTCCAAGGATTGCATCGGGCTGAGCGTCGACGTGGCGGACACCTTGTCCGTCGAGCATGCCACGCAGCAAACCCGCGCCGCCTTCGACCGCATCGACGGGCTGGTGAACGGAGCCGGGATCACGGGCCCGGTGAAACCCCTGGCAGAATACTCGGCCGAGGAATGGCGCAGCGTGGTCGAGGTCAACCTGACGGGCACCTTCAACTGCTGTCGCTCCATCGTGCCGATCATGCAGGAGAACAATTACGGCCGTATCGTCAACATCGCGTCGGTCGCCGGCAAGGAGGGCAATCCCAATCTTGCCGCCTACAGCGCCGCAAAGGCGGGCGTGATCGGTCTCACCAAGTCGCTCGGCAAGGAGCTCGCGAAGACGGGAATCGCCGTCAACTGCATCACGCCTACCACTGCCAAGACCAAGATTCTCGACACGCTGACACCGGATTTCATCGAATATATGCGTGTGCGCATTCCGAGGGACCGCTTCGTCGAACTGCACGAGATCGCCGCCATGGTGGCTTGGCTGCTCTCCGAGGAGAACTCCTTCACGACGGCAGCAACCTTCGATCTCAGCGGCGGGCGCACGACCTATTAGGATTGTCTGACAAAGCGCTCCCCTTATCCTGAGCGCCGGTTTCTCCAGAGAGCACGTGTCTTCCCCCTGTGGGCGTGTCTTCCCCCTGTGGGGAGGAGGGCTGTCAGCGCCATGCTGCTTTGCGGCCTCGCAGCCACTACTTCCTCGTCATGGCCGTCCCCCGGACTTGATCCGGGGATCAGACCCGGCCATCCACGTCTTGGAAGCGCCGCGCCAGAAAGACGTGGATCACCGGCACAAGGCCAGGGATGACGGAGAGAGCGTCGAGGGTGATGCGTCACTCCGGAGGCGGCACAGCGGTGATCCGGATCAAACGCAGGCCCTCACCCGCGCTTCGCTTTCGCGGGTGTCTCGTGCTAGGTGGCGGGCATCATGACGCCTCGCACCGCCACCACCATCGGCCTCACCGCCATCCTGTTCTGGTCCCTGCTGGCCCTGTTCACGGCGGCCACGGGCAGGATCCCCCCATTCCAGCTCAACGCCATGACCTTCCTCGTCGGCGGGCTTGTGGGCATGGTGAGCTGGATCGCACGCCCCGAAGGCATCGGGGCGCTGCGCCAGAAGCCTGTCGTCTGGGCGCTGGGGATCGGCGGCCTCTTCGGCTATCACGCGCTTTATTTCGCGGCCCTGCGCTGGGCGCCACCGGCTGAATCGGGGCTCATCAATTATCTCTGGCCGCTTCTGATCGTGCTGTTCTCGTCACTGCTTCCAGGTGAGCATTTGCGCCGCGCGCATCTGGTCGGCGCGCTTCTGGGATTTGCGGGCGTCGTTGTGCTGATCGCCGGGCGCGGCGGATTCGATGCACGGGCAGAGTACCTGCCCGGCTATCTGTGTGCCTTCGTCGCCGCCTTCGTCTGGGGGGCCTACTCCGTACTCTCGCGGCGCTTCGGCCAGGTGCCGACCGATGCGGTGGCCGGTTTCTGCCTCATGACGTCGCTGTTGAGCGGGGTCTGCCACTTCGCCTTCGAGACCACGGTGTGGCCGGAGACGACGACGCAATGGCTGGCCGTTCTCGCGCTGGGCCTGGGCCCCGTGGGTGCGGCTTTCTATGTCTGGGACATCGGCATGAAGCGCGGCGACATCCGCCTTCTCGGCGTCGCATCTTATGCGGCACCCGTGCTCTCGACGCTTCTGCTCGTGCTCGCCGGCTATGCGGAACCGACGCTGACGCTCGCGCTCTCCTGCGGCCTCATCGTCGCGGGCGCCCTGGTGGCGACGCTCACCCCTAAGCGGACCGTCCGGGCATGACCCGGTGGGTGTAGCGATAAGCCGTCTCGAAACCGACCGTCTTATAAAGCGAGAGCGCGACCTCGTTCTCTTCACGCACCTGGAGATAGGCGCTATGCGCGCCCTCCTGACAGCCCCAGGCCATGAGGCTTGCGACGACGCGACGGCCAAGGCCGATGCCGCGCAGATCGGGCAACACCACGATGTCATAGAGCCCGACATAGCCTCGCTCGACGACGCCCAAGCCCCAGGCCACCGGCTTCTCGTCGAGGTTGAGCGTGGCGAAAGCCGCTTTCGGGCGGATACGGGAGACGATCTGCATCAGGGTTGCGTCGTCGGCCTTGTCGCCACCATAGGCTTCCGCAGCCTCGCGCACCCAACGCTTGGAGGCATGCGGCTCCAGGGTGATCTCAGGATCGACTTCGCAGTCGCCGGTCTTGATCGGCACAACGAGCACATGCGTCGGTTCGATATCCCTGAAGCCGCGCATCTTCAGGCGCTCGTCCACATCCGCAGTCTGCAGCCCGTTCAGGCGGAAAGTCGGGCGCACATTCGCCTCGACGAAGCGGGCGACCATGTAGTCGATGAGCTCTTCATCGAGAGATGCGTTCGGCAGGAAGGGCGTCGCGGAATTGGCACGCTTGGAATAGCCGTTGGCAAGACGCAGGATCCAGCCGTCATAGGCTTGATAGTCGAACGACGGCCAGGCGTTCAGAAGCCGGCTTTCGAGTCCGATGATGAGGCTGTGGTCATTCATGGGACGTGCCGCTCCTGCCATGCTGTCCTCGAGCACATCGTGCGGAAAAGTGGTCCCGGTTTTCCGTCATGAACGATGCGCTCCTCTCAAGAATGAGCATCGAATCAATCCCAAAAGTGCAAGTCCACTTTTGGGTCCGATGCTCGAGAGCCGCTTCCACATGCGTGGAATCAGCCCCCTTCTTTGCTCGGTCGCATTTTTGAGCGGCAAAGTGGATCCAGTTCGCCGAAAAATGCTCCCCGTCAGAACCTGTTCTTCCATTCCCGCAAGGATTGGAAGACCTCCTCGGGCGAAGCCCCTTCCTTATGAACGGTTTTCGCGAGCGCAGGCTCCCCGGCTCGCAAGAAAGGATTGGTGGCCTTCTCCTGTCCGATGGTCGTCGGCACGAGGAAGCGCCCCTCCGCCTTCGCCTGCTCGGCTTCCCGAGCGCGCGCTTTCAGTGCGCCATTGTCAGGATCGGCCGCCAGCGCGAAGCGCGCATTGGAGAGCGTGTAGTCGTGGCCGCAGTAAACGCGCGTGTCATCGGGCAAAGCGGCAAGCCGCTGCAGCGTGTGCCAGAAACCGGCATAGGTGCCCTCGAACATGCGCCCGCAGCCGAGGGTGAAGAGCGTGTCGCCTGCGAACAGGGCGCTATCCTCATCGAACCAATAGGAGACGTGATCGGCGCAATGGCCTGGCGTTTCGAGAACCCGGGCCTGGAGGGTGCCCACCAGCACCCCATCGCCTTCGCGCACCCAAAGATCGGCGCCCGGCACCGCCTCGCGGGCCTTGGCAGGCGCCACCACACGGCAGCCGGTGCGGCTCTTCAAGGCATCCACGGCCTGCACGTGATCTCTGTGACGATGAGTGACGAGAATGTCGGTGAGCATCCATCCCTTCTCAGCGAGAGCCGAGAGGATCGGTCCCTCCTCCGGCGCGTCGATGGCGGCGCAGGCGCCCGTCTTGGGATCGTGGATCAGAACACCGATATTATCCTGCAGGCAGAGAAAGGCGTGAATCTGGGCTGACATCGAGGAACCTTGTCTTGATGTGGTCTGAGCTATCATGGAACACTCGAACCCTGAAACCAGATCCCGCTCCAACATGAAACGTTGGCGGACCGGATCGAGAGGCACCCTGACGAGGCCATGAGCATCGACATCACCGACCTGCGCAGCTTCTACGCGAGCCCCCTCGGGGCCGTGACGCGCCGTCACGTCGGCCGGGCGATCGATAAATTCTGGGGGCCGCTGCCGGGCCTGCGCGTGCTCGGCCTCGGCTACGCCCCGCCGTACCTCTCGGGCGTCAAAGGCGATTGCGAGCGGGCTCTTGCGTTCATGCCCGCAAGCCAGGGTGTGGTGAACTGGCCGAGCACCGGAGCCTCCGCGTCCGCGCTCGTCGACCCGCTCATGATGCCCCTGCCCGACGCCTCCATCGACCGGGTGCTTGTGGTCCATGCGCTCGAAACCGTGGAGAGCCCGAGCGAGCTTCTGCACGAGATCTGGCGCATCCTGACCCCCGGCGGGCGCATCATCATGGTCGCCCCCAACCGGCGGGGCCTCTGGGCACGGATGGATACCACCCCCTTCGGCTACGGACAGCCCTACAGCCGCTCGCAGCTCAAAAGCCTGATGCGGCAGACTTGGTTCTCGCCTGAAGGATGGGCCGAAACCCTTTATGTACCTCCCCTCACCAACCGGCTGGTGCTCAGCACCGCCCAGGCCTGGGAGCGGATCGGCTCCAGCTTCTCCCTGCCGTTTGCAGGCCTTCATATCGTGGAAGCCACCAAGCAGCTCTACCGGCCCGGCACCGTCATGGCGGTGCGCCGCTCCCGCCGCGTGGCTCCGGTTTTGGTACCCGCACCGGCGACCCGGATGGGCGGCCTTCCTTGATTTCGCCTTGATTTCGCCCGGTTTTAGGGGAGTAAGGCAGGGCTCAACTTGACTTAAGTGCCCTAAATCGCCAGTGTCCGCCCGTCCCGGCGAGGCTATTCAGTCACGCCGGCTTTCATTTTCCATTAGAGCATCGTGCGGAAAAGTGGATCCGGTTTTCCGCATGAACGATGTTCTCATTTAAGGAGAAAGCATCGGATTGGCCCCAAAAGTGCAAATCCACTTTTGGGTCCGATGCTGTAGAGTCTGATGCGCAGTTATCTCGATTTCGAAAAGCCCGTCGCCGAGCTTGAGGCGAAGGTCGAAGAGCTCCGGGCCCTTGGTGAGAACCGGGATGCCGTTTCCATCACGGATGACGTCTCGCGCCTGGAGGCCAAGGCGGCCGAGGCCCTGAAGGATCTCTATTCCAAGCTCACCCCCTGGCAGAAGACCCTGGTCGCGCGCCATCCGCAGCGGCCGCATTTCGTGGATTACTGCGCGGGCCTGATCACCGAGTTCACGCCGCTCTCCGGCGACCGCAAGTTCGCCGAGGACGAGGCTATTCTCGCCGGCTTCGGCCGCTTCCGGGGGCAGCCCGTCTGCGTGCTGGGCCAGGAGAAGGGCCACAACACGGAAACCCGCATCCGGCACAATTTCGGCATGGCCCGTCCCGAAGGCTACCGCAAGGCCGTGCGCCTGATGGAGATGGCGGACCGGTTCAGCCTGCCGGTGATCTCCTTCGTGGACACTGCCGGCGCCTATCCGGGCATCGAGGCGGAGGAGCGCGGCCAGGCCGAGGCCATCGCGCGCTCGACCGAGATGCAGCTCGCGCTCGGTGTGCCGAACGTCTCCATCATCATCGGCGAGGGCGGCTCGGGCGGCGCGATCGCGATCGCCACCGCCAACAAGGTGCTGATGATGGAGCATGCCATCTACAGCGTGATCTCGCCGGAAGGCGCGGCCTCGATCCTCTGGCGCGACGCGGCGCGCGCCCAGGACGCCGCCACCAACATGAAGATCACCGCCCAGGACCTCCTGCGGCTCGGCATCATCGACAGCATCGTGACCGAGCCCGTGGGCGGCGCCCACCGGGATCCGGAGGCGGCCATCAATGCCGCCGGCAATGCCATCGAGGAAGCCCTCCACGATCTCGGCAATATGGGCCCCGCGGAAATTCGGGATCACCGGGCCGAGAAGTTCCTCAATATCGGCCGCAAGCTCTAAGAGCAGCCGATGACCCCCTCCGCACCCCTTCCCCTTGCAGGGAGGGATTGAGTGGTGGCGGAACGTCAGAGCGCCGGGCCTCATTCGGAAGATGCAAAGGTAATGCAGCGTCATGGCCGGACTTGGTCCGGCCATGACGGGAAGCTATCATGCTCAACTCTCGCACCCGGTCGCACCACCCCACCCCTCCCGGCGAGGAAGAGGGGACAACAAGCGGTCCGTTGCTTCTCGGGCACCTGAATACCTCCGGCGTGGTGTCTCGTCGGGACCAAAACCCAGCAATACATTCCCTCCGAAGAGGCGAATTTACCTCTCATTAACAATGACTCCATCACGGCCGCGCTTGCAGTAAGGGGCAGTTAAGGCTAACGATTTAAGGGTTAAGGGGAACTGTCAGGCATAACGCCGGCAGATCAGAAGATTGCGGGGTCCCCCATGTTGAAGCGTTTCGCACTGGCTGCGAGCCTGGCGCTCGCGCTTGCCGCCTGCCAGGACGAGAATCTCGCCCGAGGCTCCACGCGCCACCTTGCACCGATTCCGCCGGCCGCCATGGCGCTCATGTCCGCCAAGGGCATGTCCAAGGACGATCCCATCCTGATCCGGGCCTACAAGAAGGAATCGGAGCTGGAGGTCTGGAAGCGCGGCTCCAATGGCAAGTACGCCCTGCTCAAGACCTATCCCGTCTGCCGCTGGTCAGGCCAGCTCGGGCCGAAGACCCGTGAAGGCGACCGTCAGGTGCCGGAGGGCTTCTACACGGTCACCCCGGCGCAGATGAACCCGAACTCCGCCTATTACCTGTCGTTCGATACCGGCTATCCGAACGCCTACGACCGCTCGCTGGGCCGTAACGGCGGCGACATCATGGTCCACGGCTCGTGCTCCTCGCGCGGCTGCTTCGCCATGACGGACCAGAACATCGCCGAGATCTATGCCATCGCCCGCGAGGCTTTCGCCAGCGGCCAGCGCGGCTTCCAGTTCCAGGCCTATCCGTTCAGGATGACGGCCGAGAACTTGGCCAAGCACCGCCTGGATCCGAACATCGCCTTCTGGAAGAACCTGAAGGAAGGTGCCGACACCTTCGAGGTGACGAAGGAAGAGGTGCAGGTGGCAGTCGCCAACCACCGCTACCAATTCGGCAGGGACGCCTCCGTGGCTGAGGCTGTGATGCAGAAGCAGCGCGCGGACGAGCAGGACGTGGCCGAGCTCATCGCCAAGGGCACGAAGCCGATCAAGCTCGTCTACCATGACGGCGACACCCACGAATCCTTCCGCACGGCGCTCGCCAATGCCTCCGGCGTGTCCGACAGCAAGCTCGGCTACGTGAGCCGCATCGAAGGCATCTCTTCCGGCCCGCAGCAGATCGCGCTCGACGACAGCGGCCGCGAGAAGATCGAGACCCCGCCGACGGCGCTCGCCTTCGCTTCCATGAAGGAAGTGCCTGTCGAGGCTCCGCAGCCGAAGGCCGTTGCAGCGGCCCAGCCGGTAGCCGCCGCTCCCGCCGCGGCCCCGGCCACCACCTCGGAAGAGACGCCCTTCTACAAGAAGATGTTCGGCGGCGTCGCCGACCTCTTCAGCACCTCGTCTCCGCAGCCCGCAGCCGAGACGGCCCAGGCCGCTCCGGCGATGGCTCCCGCAGCCGCCCCGACCACCAAGGCCCAGGCGAAGCCGCAAAAGCGCGCCGAGGCGACCACGGGCGTGAAGGTGGCCCAGATCAGGAACTGAGCAACACAGCCATCAATCGAGATAAAAGCCCGCACCTCGGCGGGCTTTTTATCGCGGCGGCGGATGTGCCGAGACAGAAAGGCAACCTTTCGATCTTCGATCAGGTTAAACGTCGGAGGTTGTGCCGTGCTCTTCGCTCCCGACATCATCACCCTGCCCGGACCCCTTTACCGTCAGATCGACAGCCTGGCTCTTTCGCTTCTTCAGCCTGTTCAGACATTTGATTTTTCTGTTCCGGCGCTGGAGCCTGCGCTGGTCTCAGCCGACTCCGTCTCCTGGCGCCTTTTCAAGAACCCCGTCTCAGTCTTCATTGGCGGAGTGACGGCGGTCCTGCTCGAATTCGCCGAACCTCGCGTCCGCGACGGCGTCTGGCAGCACAGCACCTTCCGGTCGGATCCGCTGACCCGGTTGCAGCGAACCGGGCTTGCCGCGATGGTCACCATCTACGGCCCGCGCAGCAAGGCGAAAGCCATGATTGCCGGCGTCGTCAGAAGACATGAACGCGTTGCCGGGCAAACCAGCGAGGGCGAGCCATACCATGCGAATGATCCGGTGCTCCTCGACTGGGTTCAGGCAACGGCAGGCTTCGGCTTTACGGAGGCCTACCACGCATATGTGAGGGAGCTGACCGCAGGGGAGCGCGGCTCATTGTTCACGGAGGCCTCACCGATTGCGCGGCTTTACGGGGCTGTCGGGGCCCCTGAATCGCAGCAGGAACTCGACGCCTTGTTTGAGAGCATGCAGCCGAGGCTCGTCCCCTCGCCTATCGTCTTCGAGTTTCTGGACATCATGGCGCAGGCTCCGATCCTGCCGGGTCCAGCGCGCCCCTTGCAGCGGATCCTGCTCAAAGCAGCAGTTGAGATCCTGCCGCCTTGGATGCGCGAGCGGCTTGGGCTTGAGGCGGCATGGTCTCTCGATCCGGTCGAGCGGATTCTCGTGCTTGGCATCGCCAAGGCGGGCGAACGGCTCGTTCTCCCGTCATTGCCTGCCGTTCAATCATGCCGCCGCCTCGGACTTTCCGACACCTTTCTCTATCAAGGCTGAGAAGCGGTTATCCGCCCAAAGCAAAAGCCCGGCGCTATGGCCGGGCTTTCTCGTTTCGTCTGAGTTTTGCGCTTTAAGCCACGAACTGGCCGTGGCAGTGCTTGAACTTCTTGCCGGAGCCGCAGGGGCAGGGTTCGTTGCGGCTGACCCGGCCCCAGGTGGAGGGGTTGTTCGGATCGCGCTGAGTGCCCGTGGACGGGTTGATGGCTGTCGCGGCGAAGCCTTGAGGCCCGCCCTCACCGAAGGCAGCGCCCTGCGGCATGTCGAACTCGTTCTCGCCCGTGGCGGGGTCGAGATGCTGCGGGAACATGGGCGGCAGCGTCTGGGCCTCGGGCTGCTGGAACACCACCTGAATGCGCATGAGCTGACCCGTCACCTGCTCGCGCAGATGGCCCACAAGCGTGTTGAAGAGCTCGAAGGCTTCGGACTTGTACTCGTTGAGCGGATCGCGCTGGGCGAGACCGCGCCAGCCGATGACCTGACGCAGATGGTCGAGGGTCACGAGGTGCTCGCGCCAGAGATGGTCGAGGCTCTGCAGCAGAACCTGCTTCTCGACGTAGTTCATCACCTCTGAGGAATTCGCCTCCACGCGTTGCGCATAAGCCTCGTCCGCGGCCTTGGTGATGCGCTCGCGGATCTCGTCATCGGCGATGCCTTCTTCCTTCGCCCATTCCTCGACCGGCAGATCGAGGTTGAGGAAGTTGGCGACGTTTGCTTTAAGGCCCTGAATGTCCCACTGTTCCGCATAGGCGTTCTCGGGGATGGCGCGGGCGACGATGTCCTCGATCACGCCGTGACGCATGTCGTCGATGGTGTCGCGCACGCTCTCTTCCGCCATGAACTCCTTGCGCTGTTCGAACACGACCTTGCGCTGGTCGTTCATAACGTTGTCGTACTTCAGGATGTTCTTGCGGATGTCGAAGTTGCGCGCCTCGACCTTCGCCTGCGCGCGCTCGATGGCCTTGTTGATCCACGGATGGATGATGGCCTCGCCTTCCTTCAGACCCAGCTTCTGCAGCATGCCGTCCATGCGGTCGGAGCCGAAGATGCGCATCAGGTCGTCCTGAAGCGACAGATAGAACTTGGAACGGCCCGGATCGCCCTGACGGCCCGAGCGGCCGCGCAACTGGTTGTCGATGCGGCGGGACTCGTGACGCTCGGTGCCGAGCACGTAGAGACCGCCGGCTGCGAGCGCGCGCTCCTTGAACGCCGAGACCTCGTCGAGGATGTCCTTCTCGCGGCGTGCACGCTCCTCGCCTTCCACGCCAGCGAGCTCGCGCTCGATGCGCATCTTGGCGTTACCGCCGAGCTGAATGTCGGTGCCGCGACCTGCCATGTTGGTGGCGATCGTGATTGCGCCCGGCACACCGGCCTGCGCCACGATGAAGGCCTCCTGCTCGTGGAAGCGGGCGTTGAGCACCGCGAAGTGCTTCGTGCCGCGACCGGCACGCGCATCCTTGTAGAGAGGTTCGAGCGCCTGCGGGTTCTCGAAGTCGATGAGCTTGTAGCCTTCCTTGATCAGGAGCTCCGCGAGATATTCCGACTTCTCGATGGAGGTGGTGCCCACCAGGATCGGCTGCCCCTTGGCCGAAGACGCCTCGATGTCGCGGATCACCGCCCTGTAGCGCTCTTCAGCCGTGCGATAGACCTCGTCGTCATCGTCGACACGGGCGACGGGACGGTTGGTCGGGATCTCGACCACTTCGAGGTTGTAGATTTCGAGGAACTCGTCGGCTTCGGTGGCTGCCGTACCGGTCATGCCGCCGAGCTTGTCGTAGAGGCGGAAGTAGTTCTGGAAAGTGATGGAGGCGAGCGTCTGGTTTTCGGGCTGAACCTGCACGTGCTCCTTCGCTTCGAGTGCCTGGTGCAGGCCTTCCGAATAACGGCGGCCCGGCATCATGCGGCCGGTGAATTCGTCGATGATGACCACTTCGCCGTTGCGAACGATGTAGTCCTTGTCGCGCTGGAACAGGGTGTGGGCGCGAAGCGCCTGGTTCATGTGGTGAACGAGGGTGGCGTTCTGCGCATCGTAAAGGTCGCCTTCCGTCAGAAGGCCCTCTGCGCGCAGCAGCTCCTCGATCTTCTCGGTGCCCTCTTCGGTGAGCGCCACGGAGCGCTGCTTCTCGTCGAGCTCGTAATCGCTCTTGTTGAGACGCGGGATGACCTTGTCGATGGCGTTGTAGAGATCGGAGCGATCGTCGAGCGGACCGGAGATGATGAGCGGCGTGCGGGCCTCGTCGATGAGGATCGAGTCCACCTCGTCGACGATGGCGAAGTTGTGCCCGCGCTGGACCATCTGCGCCATCTCATACTTCATGTTGTCGCGTAAGTAGTCGAAGCCGTACTCGTTGTTGGTGCCGTAAGTGATGTCGGCGGCATAGGCCTGGGCCCGCTCCTCGTCGTCGAGGCCGTGGACGATCACGCCGACCGAGAGTCCGAGGAAGCGATAGATCTGGCCCATCCACTCGGCGTCGCGCTTGGCGAGGTAGTCGTTCACCGTCACCACGTGGACGCCCTTGCCGGCGAGCGCATTCAGGTAGACGGGCAGGGTTGCGACCAGGGTCTTGCCTTCACCGGTGCGCATCTCGGCGATCGAGCCCTCGTGGAGCACCATGCCACCGATGAGCTGCACGTCGAAGTGGCGCTGGCCGAGGGTGCGCTTGGCGGCCTCGCGGACCGTGGCGAAGGCGGGGACCAGGATGTCGTCCAGGGTCTTGCCGGCGGCGAGCTGGGCCCTGAACTCTTCCGTACGGGCCCGCAGCTGCTCGTCGGACAGGGCCTCCAGCTCGGCCTCCAACGCGTTGATGGCCGCAACCTTGGGCCGGTAGGACTTCAGCCGGCGATCGTTGACCGAGCCAAAGATTTTCTTCGCGAGAGAACCGAACATCGAGAGCCTTCGAAAATTCCAGAATTCAGGAGATAAGGGGCGTTTGGGCCGCCTTATAGACCTAATTATGCGGAAGCGCATCTTAAAGGCTGTGCCTGAATGGCGCAGCCTTGGCTTCCACAGGCAGGCCCTGAGGATAAGGCCAAGCTGTGGGGATGCTGTCGCATAAATATGCCATCGCTTGCAAACGTAAACAGGTTAGGCCATCTCATCGTTGCAGTCCGTGGGCCGTTCAGTGCCCACCAGAGGAACGTCCATGTCTCACCTTACGGTTCGTAAAAGCCTTCTCGCCCTTGGCGTCGCCCTGCCCCTGATGGCCGGAGCCGCCCTTGCCCAGACGCCTCCTGCCTCGGCCCCGGCCACTTCGCCGGCCACGGTCCCTGCCGTCGACCCCGCCAAGGTGGTTGCCCGGGTGAACGGCGTCGAAATTACGGAAGGGGATCTCTCCATCGCCGCCGAGGACCCGGCCCTCCAGATGCCGAACGTGCCCGACGAGCAGAAGCGCGAGATGCTGACCGGCTACCTGATCGACCTGAAGCTCGGCTCCAAGGCCGCCGAGACCGCGAAGATCGGCAGCAGCGCGGATTTCGCCCGCAAGCTCGCCTATAACCGGGACAAGACCCTGCTGGACGAATATCTCGACCAGACCGCCAAGAAGGCCGTGACCCCGGAAGCCGCCCGCAAGCTTTATGACGAGACCGTCAAGAGCATCCCGTCCGAGCAGGAAGTTCGCGCCCGCCATATCCTCGTGGAGAACGAGGACGAGGCCAAGAAGGTCGCTGGCCGTGTGAAGGGCGGCGAGGACTTCGCGAAGGTCGCGGGCGAGGTGTCCAAGGATCCCGGCTCCAAGACGGACGGTGGCGATCTCGGCTTCTTCACCAAGGACCGCATGGTCGAGCCCTTCGCCGAAGCCGCATTCAAGCTCGAGCCCGGCCAGATCTCCGATCCGGTGAAGAGCCAGTTCGGCTGGCACGTGATCAAGGTCGAGGAAAAGCGCACGAAGCCCGCGCCATCCTACGAGGAGACCAAGGATCAGGTGGAAGCCTATCTCGGCCGCAAGGCGCAGCAGGATCTCATCATGAGCCTGCGCAAGGATGCCAAGATCGAGAAGCTGGACGACAAGGGCAACCTCGTCGAGCAGAAGCAGCAATAAGCGCGTTTCGCAATGCTAAAGGGCGGCCTTCAGGGCCGCCCTTTTTTGCGATTGTCGCTGCCGACTACTTGTTCGTCCGGCCTACGCGGTTCGGATCGACACCGCCTTCGCGGTTCGTCTGGTTCTCCACGTCGCCCTGAAAGGTCGAGCCGCCGTCGAGATCGCGCGGATCCTCGCCGGTCATATACGAGCCTTTGGACCGTCCGATCCCCGGATCGACCTCGAGATCGCTGCGCGGCCGTTCCTGAGGTTTCGTCTTGGGGTGCTTGCCTGTCATGCGAGGCCTCCATGGTTCAGACCGGGTCAACGAAGACACAGCATGCACGTTCCTTGGTCTGCGCGGCTCCGTTTGCTGCAGCTTTGACTTGACAAAAAGCCTTAAAAAACCACAGGTCGCCTTTCCTAAACGGTATTCCATCCGCTCACCTCCGAGACCCCTAACATGTCCAAAACCGTGTCTCCGCTCGCGCCCAAGACAGTCCCGGCCCTTCCTCCCATTGAAGGCGTGAAGCTCGCGACCGCGGAGGCCGGCATTCGGTACAAGAACCGAACGGACGTGCTCTATGTGACGCTCCCCAAGGAGACCACGGTGGCGGGTGTGTTCACACGCTCCAAATGCCCCTCGGCTCCGGTCGATTGGTGCCGCAAGAGCCTTGCCAAGGGCACGGCGCGCGCATTGGTGGTCAATTCCGGCAACGCCAACGCCTTTACCGGCAAGAAGGGCGCGGAAGCGGTGAAGCTCACCGCCGAGATCGCTGCGGAAGCCGCAGGCTGCCGCGCTTCTCAGGTCTTCATCGCCTCCACCGGCGTGATCGGCGAGCCGCTCGACGCCACCAAGTTCCAGGGCGTGCTGGAAGCGTGCGAGAAGAAGGCGAAGCCCAGCGCGTGGCTCGATGCCGCAAAAGCCATCATGACCACCGACACCTTCCCGAAGGTGGCGACCCGCACGGCGACCATCGGCGGCGTCGAGGTGACGATCAACGGCATCGCGAAGGGCGCGGGCATGATCGCGCCCGACATGGCGACCATGCTCTCCTTCATCTTCACCGATGCGCCGATCGCAGCCCCCGTGCTGCAGGCCCTGCTCAAGAAGAGCGCCGACAAGAGCTTCAACTGCGTGACGGTGGACAGCGACACCTCCACCTCCGACACCCTGCTCTTCTTCGCGACGGGTGCAGCCGCCAACCGCGGCGCTCCGGCCATCTCCCTGCCGAGCGACCGACGCCTCAAGGAATTCCGCGCGGCCCTCGAGGGCCTGCTCTGCGATCTCGCGCAGCAGGTGGCCCGCGACGGTGAGGGCGCACGCAAGTTCCTGACCGTGAAGGTGACGGGCGCGACGGGTGCGACGTCGGCCAAGCGCATCGCCATGGCGATCGCCAACTCGCCCCTCGTCAAGACGGCGGTCGCAGGCGAGGATGCGAACTGGGGCCGCGTGGTGATGGCCGTCGGCAAAGCGGGCGAGCCTGCCGAGCGCGACAAGCTCGCCATCTGGTTCGGCAATATCCGCGTGGCGGTGAAGGGCGCGCGCGACCCGGAATACAGCGAGGCGAAAACCTCCGCCTACATGAAAGGCGACGAGATCACGATCCGCGTCGATCTGGGCCTGGGACGCGGCGAGGCCACGGTTTGGACCTGTGACCTCACCAAGGCCTATGTCGAGATCAATGGGGACTATCGGAGCTGATCAGCTCCTGATCAGGGCGCAATGCCAGTGTTTTCCTGATGGGCTGATTGTTGGTGGGCGACGGCTCCGATGCGATCCAGAGCTGGACCTAGTGCGGAGTGCCTGTGGCGCTTCCGCCGACCGCGTCCCCGCCCCTGGCGTTGCACCCTGTGGCATCTCCTCCCTTGGCGTCGCCGCCCCGAGCATTAGCACCCACCGCATTCTGGCCTTTGGCTTCAACACCTCTGATGCGTGTCGAGTCGCAGTTTGATTGGCTGCCTTCGCTGCGCCCGGCCATGGCATTTCCACCGACCGCATTTCCACCGACCGCATCTCCACCCGTGGCGTTGCCACCACGGGCGTTGCCGCCCCGAGACGAGCCGCCTGTTGGCATTCCCGCATCCGACTGGGCCTGGGCAAGCGCTCCAATGCTGAAGGTTGAGGAGCATGCAATTACCAACGTCAAAACGATCGAGGAATACTTGATTATGGCGGATCTCTTCATGGAGGGTCTCCCGATGGAGGATCTCTCGGCAAATTTCTTATGCGGATTGCACGATGAAGGAGGAGGAGCTCTGCATGGTATTGGCCATCTGAGACAGTTTTCCCGGTCAGCCGAGGACAACATCAACAGCGAGGATGAATCTCCGTTAGAGCGAATATTAGCCCAGACTCAGGACTACTTCGTAAGATCTACATGTCTTAGCGATCTTCAGAGTGGATACCGATGTAAATAGCCGTCGATCCCTCTGGTCCACTTGGATGAGATCATTGGCCGCAGGCTGGTGCAGGTGCAAGTTCCAGCCTCGGTCCCGCCCCTTGCTTGCGGTGCGATCTGAGAACGGCTTAGTGTAAGCTTAGGAACATTCGGCTCCATGAATCTCCTCGCTGCTTGATGGCACCCATCCTGTGAGGAATTAGCTTGGAGCAAGTGATTGGTTTGCAGCATGTTCTGCTGCTTTGGGAGAAGAGTTCCCTGTTTCCGGGCAGGCATATTGCAGCAGCACTGCGCCGGATCAGCTTTAAGTAACAAGCGCGTATAGCTTGGTATATTCCATTGCGAATGTCAGGTGTTAGTGCGCCATGCTTGGTAAGCCGGAACCTATTGCACCTACTTTACAGCCTGTCACGTCGGCCCCGCCGCCCTCGGCTGTGGAGCAATCCACTGGATTAGTTGCCCTTGTGTCTCTCATCTCGGCGGCAGCCAGTCTGAAGCTGGTTGAACTGCCTTCCGAACGGACAGTCTTTGCACTTTGGGTGCTCATCGCTGCAGTCGCAATTCCATGTTTGAGCTTCGAGGTCGCCAAGATGCCCGTATGGCCGCTGCATGGCGCCATACCGGACCAGCATCGGAGAAATCGCGTCGCTATAAAACTCATCGGCTTGGCGGGCATCTATGCACTTCTCGGGCTCGCTTATTGGGTACTGCCGATTTATCAACGGGATTTCCGGCACTTCTTTATCTTTATCACGCCCGCTATCCCAATCATTCTTCTCACGGCTCCGGTCTATGTCTGGTTGACGGATCGCTCCATGAAGGAGCCTGTCGATGGTTGTTTCATGACAGGGCTCGCATTGATAGGCCGGTGGGGCGACGTCAGCTGGAAGCTCGTTCGGAACTACGCTGCGGGATGGCTCGTCAAGGGATTTTTCCTTCCGTTCATGCTGGAGGCAGCATTTCACGATGTTCAGTGGTTCCTCGCGACTGATCTGAAAAGCCAACTCCTGGAAAGCCAATATGGTTGGTACGAGCTTACGTTCCGCACGCTCTACGGCGTCGATGTGATCTGGGGCAGTACCGGCTATCTCATGACTCTGCGGCTTTTCCAAACACACGTCCGCTCGACAGAAAACACCTTGGACGGATGGCTGATCTGCTTGATCTGCTATGCCCCATTCTGGGCTTTGATCTATGGAAACTATCTCAACTACGAGGATGGTTTCTACTGGGCTTACTGGCTGTCGGATCAGCCTGTCCTACGGGCTCTTTGGGGAGCTGCAATCCTGGCTCTCACCGTCATCTATTGCTGGGCCACAATCTCGTTCGGAGCACGGTTCTCCAATCTTACCCACCGGGGCATTCTGACGAACGGTCCCTACCGATGGTCGAAGCACCCTGCCTATATTGCTAAGAATTTGAGCTGGTGGCTGATCTCGATGCCTTTCCTGTCGGCGGGCGGCCCTGCCGATGCTGTTCGGTTCAGTCTCCTGCTGCTTGGCGTCAATGCGATCTACTACTGGCGCGCTAAAACAGAAGAACGTCACCTCTCGGCGGACCCGGTTTATCAGCGTTACACACAGTGGATAGCTACCTACGGATTGCTGGCAATGCTGAAGGCGCTGTTCATCCGAAGCTACAAAGTCATGCAGGGCCGTAATCTTCCCATCTAGCGCGATTTTGGGCGCAGGAAGCCGGGACCACTTTTCAACACCACGTGCCAAGTGAAAGAGCTTCTGAAAGAGCTTCCAGGACAAGGTCTGAGCGCGACATTCTTGTTAGCCCTGCGGCTCAGACTGTGGAAGGGAAGCCATCGGATCGGAACGAGAAGGATCTGACGCCTGATCGTGATGTGCGACCTAGTGTTCGATCAGAGCATGTTGCGGCGAAGCGGATCAGGTTAGCCACCAAGCGATCTGTGTCGGGTGTTGCCTCAATATTGGCTCAACCCGGTACGGCAATCCTGATCGAGCACGGCACCATTGTCATTTGGACACTGGTCGAATGCCAAACATTCGCGGAGCCGTTCGTAAACTCCGGCTTATGCTATCGGTCGCGCGACCTGTATAGCCGCCGAATTACTCTGGGCTCCGCGAATGCTTTCTTCTGTTTAGAGATCAATTGCGGCTGTTAGAAGGGTCAACAAGGAGAGTGGCGCCACCGCTCGTGGTCCCGCCGCTCGTGCCGCCACTCGTCGTGCCGCCACTCGTCGTGCCGCCACTCGTGGTCCCGCCACTCGTCGTGCCGCCACTCGTCACTGTAGCATCGCCACCACGGGCGCTCCCACTCACGGCGGCACCGCCGGTAGCCGTGCCGCTCCCGCTCACGGATGCATTGCCGCCGGTGGCATTACCGCTCCTTGCGCTACCACCAACCGCCGAACCGCCACTCGTGGTGCCGCCACTTGTCGTGCCGCCGCCCACGGAAGCGTTGCCGCCCGTAGCGTTGCCGCTTGTCGCGTCTCCACCGCGAGCGGAACTGCCGCTGGTTGCTTGAGCCAGCACAATTGTCGAACCACCGGCCAGAAAAGCGGCCACTAAACTGTAACGTGCGATCTTGGACAAAGTCATAACTTCTCTCCCTGATAGCTCAGGCAATAGGAATTCCCACCGCCTATAGCATCTGGATGCGAATATCGCCCCCGTCCTTGGAAGATTAGCCCACGTTTGCTGGTGGTATCGGTCAAGTTAATATCGACTCGACGAACCGAAAACTATCCGCGGTCTTCTTTGTTCGCAACAGAAAGGAGATTAATTATTGAACATTATCTTCTGCCAAGATTGTTTTGTAATCTCGATTACAATATTTGCGCAACTTAATACTCTGGGGGTAGTAATCAAAAAGGGCTATTCGCTACCCAGGCGTAGTCGTTGGTTGTTCTTTTACCGCTCAGCTATCCTGTCTCTTTAGTTGGCACAGGAGCATATCGGTGCGGGACAAAGCAAAACTGAAACCGCGGATTGCAGCTGCGTGCGCCCTGTGCTTCCTTGCAACCGGCTGCAATTCGATGACCGTGCGCGAAAGTGTCTTGTCGACCAACCAGCGCGTTGCCATGGTCTCCGCGCCCGGCGACGGTGTGACGCCGCCGACAAATCTGGTGCTCTTTGAGGAGCGTCCAGGCCGTTATGTACCAGTCGCAGCGGGCTTTGCGCAGGCTCCGGTTACCGCATTTCTTGAAGGAGCTGGCGCAGGAATCGCGACCGGCATCGGGCTTCATGGCGTAAAGTCGAAGGTGACGGTCCAAGGCACGTCGCAGGCGACAGGCGGTTCCGCAACGGGCGGGACAGGCACGGGTGGTTCGGTCACCGTACGTTGACCTCCGCGAGCCCGATCAAGGAGTGACGGTCACTTTCCGCTTGATGGATACACGCATTGGTCCGCCAACTGGTCCGTGCAGGTACAGGTAAACTCATCGGGTCCTAATAATCAGGCTTCGCGACGTAGATGGGGCGCAGGTTCGCCACGCCAGGCCAGCCGCTCTTGGGAGCTTGGGTGATCCTGACCTGTTGCGTGTCAGCTTCATGCGGATCTCCTCTTTAGGGATCTGTTCTTAATATTGTTAAGAACAATTCTTCCATTGGCCCGATCTTCAATGGGCCGGAATTGTTTTTTGCTGCCGAATCTGCTGAGGGAGAGCCTGTCATGACCACGAACGCTCCCCCTCTCAAGCTCACCCTCGTCGTCGCCGTCGCTCTCGTCGACGCGGACAACCGGATTCTTCTGGCGCAGCGCCCGGAAGGAAAGCAGCTGGCGGGGTTGTGGGAGTTTCCCGGCGGCAAGGTGGAGCCCGGCGAGCGGCCGGAAGAGACGCTGATCCGCGAACTGCGGGAGGAGCTTGGCATTACGGTCAAGGAGCCCTGCCTCGCGCCGCTCACCTTCGCGAGCCATGCCTATGAGAGCTTCCACCTCCTCATGCCGCTCTACATCTGCCGCCGCTGGGAAGGCTTCGTGCAATCCATGGAAGGGCAGGCTTTGAAGTGGGTGAAGCCGCAGGAGCTGCGCAGCTATCCCATGCCGCCGGCCGACGAGCCGCTGATTCCCTTCCTGCTCGACCTTCTCGGATCGTAAGGCTCGTCCATGTCCTCGCAGAATGCCGGGGCCGCCCCGTCGACTCCCGCCCCGACTCCGGCCTTCATCCTGTTCAATCTCCTCATCTGCTCCTTTCTGTGGGGCAGCGCGTTCCTGTTCGTGAAGCTGAGCGGAGATCTCAATCCCTTCGTCCTGGCTGCCATGCGCGGCGTGATCGGGGGCACGACTTTGGCGATGTGGTTCATGCTCCAGGGCAAGAGCATCCTGCCGCAGCCCCATGAGGTGAAGGTCTGGGCCTTTCTCGGCACCTTCAACGGCTGGCTGCCGAACGTGCTCGTGGCTTATGCGCTCACGCAGATCGCGACTGCGCCGGCCGCGATGATCCAGGCCTCCTCCCCGCTCGTCGTCGCGGTGATGTCACATCTGATGTTTGCGGACGAGCGTCTGAGCCTTCAGCGGCTGTTCGGCGTTCTCGTCGGCTTCATCGGCATGGGCATTCTCATCGGCCCGGCTGCCCTGCCCGATAGCGGCATCAACCCCCTCGGCATGATCGCCATGGTGCTGGTGGCCTGCAGCTACGCGGCGGCGAATGTGTATGTGCGCACCGTCAAGACCATGGACCCTGGACGCATGGCGCTGGGCCAGCAGATCGGCTCCGGTTCTGCTGCCACTGTGCTGGCGCTTCTGGTCGCAGGACCGTCAGCCTTCGCGCCTGTGCCGGTACACGTGGCACCGCTGCTCGCTCTTGGCGCGATGTCGACGGCATTGCCGATCCTGTTCTTCATGCACATGATCCGCCGCACGGGCCCGACGCGCGCTTCGATGGTCGGCTATCTCGCGCCGGTCTGGACCATTCTCCTGGCGGTTCTGTTTCTGAACGAGAGCGTAGGCTTGCGCGAACTGCTCGGCGGTGCGGTGGTGCTCTCGGGCGTCGCGCTCGTTTCCTTTACGGGAAGGCTCCGACGAGCGCGTTGAGCGCCTCGCGTGTTCTGGCCGGAATGTCGACGGGGCGTTGCGTGGCCCGGTCCACATGCACATGAACGAAGTGCCCCTGGGCTGCCGCAAGCTCCGCGCCTTCCTTGAAGATGCCGATCACATAGCGCACCGATGAGCGGCCGAGGTGCGCCACGCTGATGCCGGCCTGGAGTTTTTCAGGGAAGGCTACGCTCTCGAAATAGATGCAGCCGGTTTCCACCACGAGTCCGATCACGGGACTATGGGCGATGTCGAGCAATCCCTCGTCGACAAGCCAGCCGTTCACCGCGGTATCGAAGTAGGAATAGTAATGCACGTTGTTCACGTGCCCATAAACGTCATTGTCCATCCAGCGCGTGGCAACGGGACGAAAGAGCTTGAAGGCGGAGCGGGAAAGCCGCGCGGAACGTTCGGACATGAGGCTTCTCACCAGGCCGCTTCGTAGATCGCGCGCACGTCATTCAAAGACAGCGGACGCGGATTGTTCACAAGAAGACGGGTCTGCTTCATCGCATCCTCCGCCAGCAACGGGAGTGCATCCTGCGGAATGCCGACATCGCGCAGGCGCGGCTGAAGGCCGACCTGCGTGCAGAGCGTTGCAAGCGCCTCGACGAAAGCGTCGGCGCTCGCGCGACCTTCGAGTTCCGGGAAAGCATGCGGCGCAAGCTCCGCATAAGCGACCTCGCAGGCGCTCGCATTGAAGCGCAGCACATGCGGCAGAACGAGCGCGTTGGACAGGCCATGCGGCACGCCGAAGTGACCGCCGATGGGGTAAGCCAACGCATGCACGGCGGCGACGGGCGAATTGGCGAAAGCCTGTCCCGCCAACATCGAGCCGAGCAACATCGCAGCCCGCGCCTCTCCATCCTGGCCGTGATGCACGGCGCGCTCGATATTGCGCCCGAGCAGATGGAGCGCTTCTTTCGCGAGCGCCTTTGAGACCGGATTGTTGTTCGCGCTCGTCGAGGTATAGGCCTCGATGGCGTGAACCATCGCGTCGATGCCGGTCGCCGCCGTCACATGCGGCGGAAGGTTCAAGGTGAGGTCGGGATCGAGCAGCGCGATATCGGGAATGATGAGGGGCGAGACCACGCCCTTCTTCTCGTGCGCGCCAGTGGTGACGATCGAGATCGGCGTCACCTCCGATCCGGTCCCCGCTGTCGTCGGAACCGCGAGAAGCGGAAGCCTCGGCCCCTTCGCGACGCCGATACCGTAGATTTCAGCAAGGGTCTCTCCGCTGCGAGCGAGCAGCGCGACGAGCTTCGCCACATCGATGGACGAGCCGCCGCCGAAACCGATCACGGCCCGCGCATCGAAGGCACAGGCCTTCTCGACCGCCGCCAGCACAACCGCCTCGGGCGGGTCGGCCACAACGCCGTCGAACACATCGACCGCAATGCCTGCTTCCTCCAGCGCGTGCAGGGCCTTTCCGAGGAGGCCCGCCTTCACCAGCCCGGCATCGGTGACGAGCGCGATGCGGGGTCCGAGATGCTGCGCCGCAATCTCGCCGATGCGGGCGATGCTGCCGGAGCCGAAGACGAAAGAGGGGGCGGTGTTGAACGTGAATGGCGTCATGAGGTCACTCGGTTTTTTCGCAGAGTGGCCCGGAGGCGCGGGGTCAGCAAGCCCCACTAAAAGGCCATTCGCCAGCGGCGCGACCTCGCCCGCCTCACAGGCGATGAGCCGAGGCAGGCGTAGGGCTTCTCAGTCGCGGAACTCCTCGATGTCGTCGACCTTCTCCGGATAGAAGGCGATGTGTTCCCTGATGGCGGCGACGGAAGGCGCCGGCTCCTCGTAGCTCCAGGCGGCGTTCTCGCGCACGAGCCCGCCGCCCGAGACGGTGAAGTACGAGGCATCGCCCTTGTAGGGGCAATGGGTCTGGTGATCGGTGGCATCGAGCAGGTCCATGCGGACATCCTGGCGGGGGATGTACTGCACCGGCGGAAGCGAGGCTTCCTGGAGGGTGAGCGCCTGCGTCGTCTCGGCGACGATGAAGCCGCCAAGCATGACCCGGATGCGGTGCGGGTTTTGCGTGATGGTGATCGGATGATCCGGGCCGGGCTCTTTCATGGCGCAGGGCTCTCCAGGGGGCTGTCTCGACAACTGAGATAGCGCAGCCCGGTTGCAGCTGAAGGGCTCGATACGAAAGATCATTCCTTTTTCGGCTGAGGCCCGGGCTTCCCTTCCTTCACGCCTAAGGCATCGGCCAGTCGCATCTTGGCGGAGCCTGGCCGCAGCGGTTTCTGCTGGCTCTCATGCGGCGTCCAGCCGGAAAGCCAGACGATCTCGAAAGTCGCGGGAACGCGCCCATCCGGGTCGGCGAAGCGCTCTGCATAAATTTCCGCCGCCCGCATCAGCGTGCCGCGCTTGAGCGGCGTCCGGCGGCGGTCGTTGAGCGCATTGGTCAGACCCATCGCGCGCAGGTCGCGCATGAGCGCGAAGGCATTGGCATAGCGCACACGGATGATGTCCGAATCCGTGACCGGGAGAGCAAAGCCCGCCCGCTGGAGCAGGCCGCCGATATCGCGCAGGTCGGCGAAGGGCGCCACGCGCGGACTGACCCCGCCTTCCATCTCGGCCTCGGCCTGGGTCAGGGCCTGGCGCAGTTCGGTGAGGGTGGAGCCGCCGAGCAGCGCCCCGATGAAAAGGCCGTCGGCCTTCAGAGCCCGGCGGATCTGGATGAGCGCGCCCGGCAGGTCGTTGACGCCCTGGAGCGCCAGGAGCGACACCGCGAGATCGAACTGCTCGCCGGAAAAAGGCAACCGCTCCTCATCGCCCCACACGCTCCCCGGCTCAGGCGTCGGCGAGAGACGCACGACCTTCTCCGCAAGACCGCTCTGCGACAGAGCCTTGGCCGCAAGCGGCGTCGGCGTTCCCACATCGAGGGCGACTGCGAAGGACCGCAGCACCGTCGAGAGCCGTTCCTGCAGATCCTCCACGATCCGAACCAGGAGGAAATCGGCATAGCCGGCCTTCAGCGCACGCGACAGGCGCTGGCGGGCGAGGGAACGGTCGAAGACTTCAGGTGTGCTCATAAGGCGCTCGATATGGCGTGTCGCAGCGCGAGAGCCAAGCGATTTTCACAAGCGATTTTCAAAGGAGCAACGTCTTTCTTCCCTCTCCCGTTGCGGGGAGGGATTGAGGGTAGGGGTCATAAAGCCAGGGCGCTGCGCCGCATCCGGAGATAGCAAGAGCCCTCCAGCGTCATGGCCGCACTTGTTGCGGCCATCCATGTCTTAAACCGCGCAAGACATGGATCCCCGGACTAAGTCCGGGGATGATGGAGAGCGGTCTGGTTTCACCTCTCACCCAGTCGGACCACCCCGCCCCCACCCTCCCCTGCAAGGCGGAGGGGAAACATTGTCTCGCTCTCGTTGCCCATATCCGCTAAGCTTGACCGATGAGTGATCTGATCGAGATACAGCCACGCCGGTTCACATCCCGTCTGCGTCACGCGGCACGGGAAGCCTGCCGCTCGACCTTGAGCCTCCTCTATCCGCCCACCTGCATCGCCTGCCAGGCTGCCACCGGCGAGGCGCACGGTTTGTGCGCCGCCTGCTGGTCCGGCATCCGCTTCATCGAGCGCCCGTTCTGCGAACGCCTCGGGATGCCCTTCCAGGTCGATCTCGGCCAGCCCCTCCTCTCGCCTGCCGCCATCGCCGATCCGCCGGTTTTCGGGCGCGCCCGGGCGGTCGCCGAGTATGACGGGACGGCGAGCCTGCTCGTGCACCGTCTCAAATACAACGACCGCCTGGAGCTGGCCCGCGCCTTAGGGATCATGATGACCCGGGCAGGCGCGGAGCTGTTAGGCGAGGCGGATGTGATCGTGCCCGTCCCGCTTCACCGCTGGCGTCTGTGGCGGCGGCGCTTCAACCAGGCCATGGCTTTGGCGAAGGTCGTGTCTCGGGAAAGCGGTGTGCCCTGCGATCCCTCGGTTCTCTCCCGCATCAAGCGCACCCGCCGTCAGGTGGGGCTCACCAAGGCGCAGCGGCAGGAAAACCTGCAGGGCGCCTTCCGCGTGCCGCCGGAGGCCAAGGCCCGGCTGACGGGCAGAAGGGTGCTCCTCATCGACGACGTGCTGACCACCGGTGCCACGGCCAATGCCGCCTCGCGGGCCCTTTTGAGAGGTGGCGCGGCCTCGGTGGATATTCTGGCCTTCGCGAGAGTTGTGCAGGAGTTGTGATCCGGACCCGATTGTTCCTATATCTAGGCCCGAGTCACGGAGACATTCATGCCGTCCATCACGATCTACACCAAGAGCTGGTGCCCTTATTGCACGGCTGCGAAAAACCTTCTCGACGAGAAGGGGGCCGCCTTTACGGAGATCGACATCGAGAAGAAGCCCGAAGCGCGGGCGGAGATGATCCAGAAGGCCGGCGGGCGCACCACCGTGCCGCAGATCTTCATCAACGAAAAGCATGTGGGCGGCTGCGACGACCTCTATGCTCTTGACGACCGGGGCCAGCTTGAGCCCCTTCTGCAGGCCTGACGGAGACAACCTTTCATGAACCCGACCCGCTTTACCGCCGCCTGCATCCAGATGCGCTCTGGCCGCGACGTTCTGAAAAACCGCGATGCCGCCGTCGCCCTCGTGCGCGAGGCTGCCGAGAAGGGCGCGCATTTCGCCCAGACGCCGGAGATGACCTCCCTTGTCTGCCGCGAGCGGGCGGAAATGTTCGAGAAGGTCGGGCCGCAGGCGCAGGATCCGGTTCTCGCCGCCTTGCGCGAGGTGGCGCGGGAAAAGGGCATCATGGTCCAGATCGGCTCCATTGCCGTGAAGGAAGGCGACAAGGTCGCCAACCGCGCCTTCCTCATCGATACGGACGGCGAGATCGTCGCTGCTTACGACAAGATCCACCTCTACGACGTGGATCTGCCCAACGGCGAGAGCTGGCGTGAATCGGCGACCTATACCGGCGGCAGCAAGGCGGTTCTGGCCGAGACGCCTTGGGGTTATCTCGGCATGACCATCTGCTACGACGTGCGCTTTGCCGCGCTCTACAAGGCGCTGGCCGAAAACGGCGCGTCGTACCTCTCGGCTCCCGCCGCCTTCACCAGGCAGACGGGCGAGGCTCATTGGAACATCCTGCATCGCGCCCGCGCTATCGAGACCGGCTCCTTCATGATCTCCGCCGCGCAGGGCGGGCTGCATGAGGACGGCCGCGAGACCTTCGGCCATTCGATCATCGTCGATCCCTGGGGCCGCGTCCTGGCGGAAGGCGGCACGGCGCCCGGCGTGATCCTGGCCGAGATCGATCCTGCCCTCGTGACAGAAGTGCGCGGGCGCATTCCGACGCTCAAGAATGCGCGCCCCTTCCAGGTGGAGGTCGCGCCAGCTTCTGAAACCCTCGGTCGGGCGGCTACTGCCTGACCGGCTTTGTTGCGTTTGTGAAACCCTAACAAGGACATGATCAAATACGCCCTGGCCTGCGAGCAGGCCCACGAATTCGAGAGCTGGTTTCCTTCGAGTGAGGCGTTCGAAACGCAGCGCCAGCGCGGGCTCGTCACCTGCCCATTCTGCAACTCGTCAAGAGTGGACAAGCAGATCATGGCGCCCTCCGTTGCGCGCACGGACAAGGCGCCCGCCGCACAACCGGAGGCGCAGCCCGTTGCGGTCCTCTCCGACCAGGAGAGAGAACTTCGCGCCGCCCTTCGCGCCCTGCGTGAGCACGTGATGAAGAATGCGGAGAATGTCGGCAAGGATTTCGTCGATGAAGCCCGCAAGATGCATTACGGCGAGGCGGAGGAACGTTCGATCTACGGCGAGGCCGACCTTAAGGAAGCACGCGCTCTGCTGGAAGAAGGAATCGACGTCCTGCCGATTCCCGTCGTGCCGGACGACCGGAACTAGCGCATCGTGCGAAAAAGTGGACCCGGTTTTTCGCGTCTCACGATGCGCTATTCTAAGAAGGGAGCCTCGGATCGAATCCCAAAAGTGCAAATCCACTTTCGGGTCCGAGGCTCTAGCCGCAAGCTCGCGAATGGCGCCGTCCCTGACCTTTTGAAAGGCACACCTCTCCTTGGCGATCTTCTTCACGAGCGACACCCATTTCGGCGATTCACGCGTGCTGCGGATCGACAAACGTCCCTTCAGGACGATCCCCGAACATGACGAGGCGCTCATCGCCAACTGGAATGGAACGGTCTCGGCCGACGACGAGGTCTGGCATTTGGGCGACTTCGCCCTGCATGTGCGAC
Organism: Microvirga vignae; assembly: GCF_001017175.1. Lineage (GTDB taxonomy): Bacteria > Pseudomonadota > Alphaproteobacteria > Rhizobiales > Beijerinckiaceae > Microvirga > Microvirga vignae. The sequence continues at coordinate 114,521 of NZ_LCYG01000015.1, forward strand.
CTGAGCGCATCGACGAGCTTCTCGGTCTTCTCAACGGGCGCAAGCACCTGATTATCGGCAACAATGACGGCCAGGGGACTCTCGCCGCAAAGGGCTGGGAGAGCGTGCAGGCCTATGCAGAGCTCAATGTGGATGGCCGCGCCGTCGTCATGTGCCATTACGCCTTCCGGACCTGGAAGAACATGAGCCGCGGCTGGATCGATCTGCACGGCCACTCGCATGGCAAGCTCAAACCCCAGACGCGGCAATACGATGTGGGCGTCGATCTATGGGATTACCGGCCCGTGACCCTCGACACGATTCTGACCTCCCGGCTGCGTCGCCGGAAGGTCAGTTCTCCATAAGGCCGAGAGGCGGAAAGCCCCTCACACTTGTCCGGGGCGAAGCCTCAAAGACATCTCGGCCTGATCGAGTCTGCGGCTCCAGAGCGCGATTAAAAGTCCGGATGCGGGCAGCAGAGCCGCGACCCATGTGACGGCACCAAGCCCGGGTCCGTGGTCGATCACGAAGCCGCCGAGCCAAGCTCCCAGGGCATTGCCCAGATTGAACGCGGCAATGTTGAGGCTCGACGCAAGGCTCTGACCTGCACCATCGGCCTTTTCGAGAACCCACATCTGCAGCGGCGGAACGGTCGCGAAGGCAGCAGCTCCCAACAGCGCAATGAAAGCGATTGCAGTCACAGGATGGCGAACGCCAATCGTCATTGCCGCAAGAACGAGAGCCAGCAGGGCAAGACTTCCCAGCAGCGTCGCCATGAGGTGCCGATCGGCGAGCCTGCCGCCGACGAGATTGCCCAGCACAAGTCCTGCGCCGAACACGAGAAGGATCGGCGACACGGCCGCTTCGGAGAAGCCGGTGATTTGCGTCAGAATCGGCGCGACATAGGTGAAAACGGCAAAGACGCCTGCATAGCCGAGCACGGTAGTGAGCAGCCCCAGCAGCACGGGACGGCGCAGGAGTACCTTGAGCTCTTCCTTGATACCGCTCTCGGCAAGATCGGGACGATCCTTCGGAACGAAGAGCGCGATCACAGCCAAAGCAACGAGCCCGACGAAGGTCACGGCCCAGAAGGTCGCACGCCAACCGTAAGCCTGGCCGAGCCATGTGCCGAACGGGACGCCAAGAATGTTGGCCACCGTCAGGCCCGTGAACATGATGGCGATGGCGGAAGCCTTCTTGTCGGCAGGCACAAGGCTTGTGGCGACGACCGAGCCGACGCCGAAGAAGGTACCATGCGCAAAAGCCGTCAGCACGCGTGCCGCCATGAGCATCGCGTAATCCGGCGCAACGGCACAGGCCAGGTTGCCGAGCGTGAACACGATCATGAGGCCGAGCAGAACGGTCTTGCGGGACCAGCGGCCCGTCACGGTCGTCAGGAGCGGTGCTCCCACGACGACGCCGAGCGCATAACCGGAGATGAGCAAACCTGCCGCCGAGATCGTGACGCCGAGATCGGCGCTCACCTGGAGCAGCAGGCCCATGATGACGAATTCGGTGACGCCGATGCCAAAGGCGCCGGCCGTCAAGGCATAAAGAGCAAGAGGCATGGGGCAGTCCTTGAAGGAAGTTCTTCGGGGAAGCGGCAGCCGCCGCGTGGTTGCTGCAAGATGGACGCCATCCCGTCGATGAACTAGCCTGCCGGCTGGAACAGCATTTATGAATTGAAGTCACAATGGCACGGGTGGACATCAACCGATTTGGCGAAATGGATGTCTTTGTCAGGGTGGTCGATCTCGGCGGCTTCTCCGCAGCGGCGCGGGCCTTGCGGATGACGCCCTCGGCGGTCAGCAAGCTCATCGCCCGGCTGGAGGCCCGCCTGGGCGCACGCCTCATCAACCGCTCGACCCGCAAGCTCCAGCTGACCCCTGAGGGAACTGCCTTCTACGATCGCTCCTTGAGCATCCTCGCCGATCTTGAGGAAGCCGAGCGCGATGCCGCGGCCGGCGCTGCCCCTCGCGGCTACCTGCGGGTGAACACCAGTGTTCCCTTCGGGATGCACTATCTCATTCCTCTCCTCCCTGGTTTTCTCGCCCGGCACCCGGAGGTGACCGTCGACGTAACCCTGACGGACAAGGTGGTCGATCTGCTGGAGGATCGGGCCGACATCGCCATTCGGGTCGGCCCTTTGCGCAGCTCGCAGCTCGTGGCGCGCAAGCTGAGGGAGAGCCGGATGGTTCTCGTGGCGGCCCCCTCCTATCTGGCAAAGCATGGCGCCCCTCGTCATCCCGATGATCTGACCCGGCACAACCTGTTGGGCTTCGGTTTTGCGCGGCAGAGCAACGGCTGGCCCTTCAAAGACGAACACGGCAACGTCACTGCCGTGGTGCCGACAGGCAACGCCTTGGTCAGCGACGGCGAATCGATGAGGCTCCTCGTTCTGAGCGGCCTCGGGATCAGTCGCCTCTCAATGTTCCATATCGGCCCCGATATCGAAGCGGGACGTCTTGTTCCCGTGCTCGAAAGCCATAACCCTGGTGATACGGAGAGCATCCACGCCGTTTATGTCGGCGGCGGTCACTTGCCCGCGCGGGTTCGTGCCTTTCTGGATTATCTGGTTGAGACGGTCGATCCGGCATGAAGCCCTTCCTCATGCGAAACCTTCATCCGGCAGAGTTCCTCCTGTTTTCGTGATCCGAAACTGGACCATTCGTCCTTCAACTCAGAACCTTTCGTCTTCATAACCGGTTTCGGTCAGGGAGGATGGATGCATGGATCAGCCTAAAAGCAGCTCGAAGCCGAAGAGGCGCGTCTCATTGATGCGCCGGTTCTTCGACAGCGAAGCCTCGGGCGGCATGATCCTGATGGGCGTGACGGTGATCGCCCTCGTTCTCGCCAACTCTCCATTGGCTGACGCCTATTTCGGTGCCTTGAAGACGTACGTCTTCGGTCTCAGCATTCTTCACTGGATCAACGATGCGCTGATGGCCGTGTTTTTCCTGCTGGTGGGGCTTGAGATCAAGCGCGAGATGCTGGATGGCCAGCTCTCCACCTGGCCGCGGAGAATCCTGCCGGGCATCGCCGCTCTGGGCGGCATGATCGTGCCCGCACTGGTGTATCTCGCGATCACGCGCAATGAGCCGCATCTCTACGACGGCTGGGCCATTCCGGCTGCGACCGACATCGCCTTTGCGCTCGGTGTCCTGGCGGTCCTCGGCTCGCGTGTGCCGACGTCCTTGAAAATCTTTCTGACGGCGCTCGCCATTCTGGATGATCTCGGCGCGATCATCATCATCGCCCTGTTCTACACGAGCGATCTCTCGCTCACGATGCTAGGTGCTGCGGCTGTGTGCCTTCTCGTGCTCGTCGCCTTCAACCGTTTCAGCATCACGAGCCTTGTGCCCTATCTGCTCGTGGGCGCGGTGCTGTGGTTCTGCGTACTGCAATCGGGCATTCATGCCACGCTGGCGGGCGTCGCTCTGGCCCTCGCCATTCCGCTCCATCCCAATCCGAAGAAGACCCGCGCGGAGGATGCACCGCTGCACCGCCTAGAGCATGCCCTCCACGCCCCGGTCGCCTACGGCATCATCCCGATCTTCGGCCTCGCCAATGCGGGTGTGTCACTATCGGGCCTCTCGCTCGATGCACTGCTCAGCCCCCTGCCGCTCGGCATCGCCATGGGCCTTTTCATCGGCAAGCAGGTGGGCGTCTATGCCTTTTCCTGGATCGCGATTCGCCTCGGCTTCGCCGACGTGCCCGCCGGTGCGTCACGGCTGCAATGCTACGGCGTCGCCCTGCTCTGCGGCATCGGATTCACCATGAGCCTGTTCATCGGCGCGCTCGCCTTTCCCGGCGCGCCGGAGCTCTCCGATGCCACCAAGATCGGCGTGCTCATGGGCTCAGGCTTATCGGCGCTGGCAGGCTATATCCTGCTCAGCTTCGCTCCGCGTGAAAAACGTCAGGTGCGCGAGGCCAGGAGCATGTAGTTGACCGAGAGGTCGTGGGAGAGAGACCAGCTGTCCCGCAACGGATTGTAGCCGACGCCCGTGATGTCGTTGACCCCGAAGCCCGCCTGTCGGAGGGCATCCATCAGCTCGTCGGGCGTGACGAACCTGTCCCATTCGTGCGTGCCTCTCGGCAGCCAGCCGAGGATGTATTCGGCGCCCACGATGGCGGAGGCGAAGGAGCGCAGGGTCCGGTTGATCGTGGCCATGACGAGGACACCGCCCGGCTTCACGGCCTGGACGCAGGCATTCACGAAGGCCTGCACGTCCGCCACATGCTCCACCACCTCCATGGCGAGCACGATGTCGAAAGCGTCGCCCCGGGCCACCACCGCCTCGACGGTCTCGTTGCGGAAATCGATCGCCACCCCCGCACGCTCCGCATGGAGCCGGGCCACCGAGATATTCGTCGGGGCGGGATCGAGCCCCGTCACCGTGGCGCCGAGCCGGCCCAAAGGTTCCGAGAGCACTCCGCCGCCGCAGCCGACATCAAGGATCGTCAGCCCCTCGAGAGACCGGGCCGAGCGCGGGTCGCGTCCGAACCGGCGGCAGGCCTCGTCGCGAATATAGGCCAGGCGGACGGGGTTGAACTTGTGCAGGACCTTCATGGGGCCGCTCGGGTCCCACCACGTTTCGGCGATCTTCTCGAAGCGGGCGACTTCGGCCGGGTCGATGGTCGTGGAGGCGGCGTCTGTCATGAGATCCGATTCCTCAGGCATAAAGAATTCGTTTCCGCGCGTTGACAGCGCGCGGCCCTACGGTCATGTATACGCGCCTTTTCGCGTCGCGAAGGGCAAAAATTTCCCTTAACCCACGGCCTTCTTCGCATGCCCCGTCTTGTCATGAAGTTCGGCGGTACATCCGTCGCCAATGTAGAGCGCATCCGCAACGTGGCGCGGCATGTCAAACGCGAGGTCGAGGCCGGCTACGACGTGGCCGTGGTGGTCTCGGCCATGGCCGGCAAGACCAACGAGCTGGTCGGCTGGGTGAAGGAGGCCAACGCCCTCTACGATGGCAAGGAATACGACGTGGTCGTCGCCTCGGGCGAGCAGGTGACCTCGGGTCTCCTGGCCATCGCCCTGCAGGAAATGGGGCTCAAGGCCCGCTCCTGGCAGGGCTGGCAGATCCCGATCATGACCTCGGACGCCCACGGCTCGGCCCGGATTGCCGATATCGACGGCTCCGGCATCAGCGAAGGCTTTGAAAGGCATAAGGAAGTTGCTGTCGTCTCCGGCTTCCAGGGTGTCCACAAGGAAACGGGACGCATCACGACCCTGGGTCGTGGCGGCTCGGACACCAGCGCCGTGGCGCTGGCCGCCGCCATCAGGGCTGAGCGCTGCGACATCTATACCGACGTGGACGGCGTCTACACCACCGATCCGCGCATTGTGCCGAAGGCCCAGCGCCTGGATAAGGTTTCTTACGAGGAAATGCTGGAAATGGCCTCCCTGGGGGCCAAGGTGCTCCAGGTGCGCTCGGTCGAGCTCGCCATGATGTACCGGGTGCCGACCTATGTGCGCTCCAGCTTCGACGATCCCGCCGATCCCAAGCTCGGCACCCTCATCTGCGACGAGGAAGACATCATGGAACAGCAGGTTGTCACGGGCATCGCCTATTCGCGCGACGAAGCCCAGATTACGTTGCGGAATGTGGCCGACAAGCCGGGCATCGCCGCCTCGATCTTCGTGCCCCTGGCCGAGGCCAACATCAACGTGGACATGATCATCCAGGTGGTCTCGGACGACACCACCACCACGGATCTCACCTTCACGGTCCCGTCCGCCGAATACGAGCGGGCCTGCGCGGTGCTGAACGCCCACAAGAACGAGATCGAGTTCCGGGACCTTCAGGGCGCCACCGATGTGGTGAAAGTCTCCGCCATCGGCGTCGGCATGCGCAGCCATGCAGGCGTCGCGGCGAAGGCCTTCAAGGCCTTGGCCGAAAAGGGCATCAACATCCGGGCCATCACCACTTCCGAGATCAAGTTCTCGGTTTTGATCGACTCGGCCTATACGGAGCTTGCCGTCCGCACGCTCCACTCGCTATACGGCCTGGATAAGGCCTAATCGAGGGTCGGCCGATTGACGTCCGGTCAGTCGGGCTGCAACACTCGTTGGACAACCGCCGGTTCGGCTCGCCGGCTCCGAAGGACGGGAACCTGAAAGCTCATGCCAAGTGCTCCCGGCGGTCCGCGCCTTCTGCTGCGCCGCCTCCGCGAGATTATGGCGGAGCCGGTAGGAGCGCAGGACCGCCTCGACAAGATCGTCAGGCAAATCGCCGCCAACATGGTGGCGGAGGTGTGCTCCGTCTATGTGATGCGCGGCGATGGGGTCCTTGAGCTGTTCGCCACGGAAGGCCTGAACCGGGAGGCCGTCCACCTGACCGTCATGCGTTCGGGGGAAGGTCTCGTCGGCCTCATCGCCTCCACGGCCGAGCCGCTCGCCCTCTCCGACGCCCAGAGCCATCCGGCCTTCTCCTACAAGCCCGAGACAGGCGAAGAGATCTACCACGCCTTCCTCGGCGTGCCGCTGCTGCGGGCCGGCAATACGCTGGGCGTCCTCGTCGTCCAGAACCGCACCTACCGGATCTATACGGAAGAAGAGGTCGAGGCGCTTCAGACCACGGCCATGGTGGTCTCCGAGATGCTGGCCGCCGGCGAACTGCAGGCGCTTGCTCCCGTGGACACCGGAATCGCCCTGCGCCGCCCTGTCTACCAGAAGGGCACGGCGCTGGCCGACGGCGTGGGCCTCGGTTACGTGGTGCTGCATGAGCCGCGGGTCGTCATCAAGAACCTGATTGCCGAGAACGTCGAGGCGGAACTCCAACGCCTGGACAAGGCCATCGGCGAGGTGCGCGTCTCCATCGACGAGCTGATCGAGCGGGGCGACGTGGCCCATCACGGCGAGCACCGCGAGGTGCTGGAAACCTTCCGCATGTTCGCCCATGATCAGGGCTGGCTGCGCCGCATGCGCGAGGCCGTGGCTTCGGGCCTCACCGCCGAAGCGGCCGTGGAACGGGTGCAATCCGACAACCGCGCCCGCATGCTGCGCCAGACGGATCCCTACCTACGCGAGCGCCTGCACGATCTCGACGATCTCGCCAACCGCCTGCTCTTCCGCCTCGTAGGGCGCGACATGGTGGCCGAGCGCAGCTCATTGCCCGACAATGCCATCATCGTCGCCCGCTCCATGGGCCCGGCCGCGCTCCTCGATTACGACCGCTCGCGCCTGCGGGGCCTGGTGCTGGAGGAAGGCGGTCCGACAAGCCACATCGCCATCGTGGCGCGGGCGCTGGGCATTCCCGCTGTGGGCGAGGTGTCGAACGCAACCTCGCTCACCGAGCCGGGCGATGCCATCATCGTCGATGGCGCGGCGGGCGAGGTGCAGATCCGGCCCAATGCCGACGTGGAAGCCGCCTATGCCGAAAAGGCACGGCTTCGCGCCAAGCGCCAGGAGCAGTATCTCAAGCTGCGCAACGTGCCCTCCGTCACCAAGGATGGCGTCGAGATCACGCTGCAGCTGAATGCGGGCCTTCTCGTCGACCTGCCTCATCTCGCCGAGACGGGGGCTGCCGGCGTCGGACTGTTCCGCACCGAGCTGCAGTTCATGATCGCGGAGAAGATGCCGTCCGCCTCCGATCAGCAGGCGCTCTACAGCGCCGTGTTCGCAGAGGCCGGCGAGAGACCCGTCACCTTCCGCACCCTCGACATCGGCGGCGACAAGATCCTGCCCTACATGCAGGCGGTCGAAGAAGAGAACCCGGCCTTGGGCTGGCGCGCGATTCGCATCGGCCTCGACCGTCCCGGCCTGCTGCGCGCGCAGGTGCGCGCGCTCCTCAAGGCTGCCGCCGGGCGGCCCTTGAAGCTCATGTTCCCGATGGTGGCGACCTGCGACGAGTTCGAGCGCGCCAGAACCATCGTGGAGCGCGAAAAGAGCTATCTCTCGCATCACGGCCACACCCTGCCCTCGGATCTGAAGCTCGGCGTGATGCTCGAGGTGCCCTCGCTCCTGTTCCAGCTCAAGGAAATCTGCGAGCGGGCCGATTTCATTTCCATCGGCTCCAACGACCTGATGCAGTTTCTCTTCGCCATCGACCGCGAGAACCGGCGCGTGGCGGATCGCTTCGATCCGTTGAGCGCGCCGATGCTGCGCGCCCTGAAGCTCGTGGCGGAACAAGCGCAGACCTCGGGCTGCCAGGTGACCCTGTGCGGCGAAATCGGCGGCCGTCCCCTCGAAGCCATGACGCTGCTCGGCCTTGGCTTCCGCTCGCTCTCCATGTCGCCGGCCGCCATCGGACCGGTGAAAGCCATGCTGCTCGCGCTCGATATCGCCGAGCTCAACGCCTTCCTTCATGACGAACTGGAAAATGCCGGAAGCGGCGATACGCTGCGCCCGAAACTTGCTCAATTTGCCGAAAGCCGTGGTATCCCGGTCTGATGACGATTGCCCCTCCTTCCGACCGCTTGAACGCTATTCTTGCCCGCCATGACATCATCACGGCGACGCTCAATGCCGGCCCCGATCCGGAAACCTTCGTCGCATTGTCGCGCGAGCTCGCGGAGCTCGACGGCGTCGTGGGCGCGATCCGCGCCTATCGCGCGATGGAAGACAACCTGCATGGTCTTCAATCGCTGATCGAGGATCCTTCGACCGATACCGAGATGCGCAAGCTCGCCGAGGAAGAGCTGCCGCAGGCGCGCGAGGACCTTGAGAAGGCGGCGCAGGATCTGCGCATCATGCTGCTGCCGAAGGACGAAGCCGACGAAAAGAGCGCGATCCTCGAAATCCGCGCCGGCACGGGTGGTGACGAAGCCGCGCTGTTCGCGGGCGATCTGCTGCGCATGTATACGCGTTATGCGGACCTCAAAGGCTGGAAGGTCGAGATCGTCTCCGAGAGCGAAGGCACGGCCGGCGGCTACAAGGAAGTGGTGGCCGAAGTCAAAGGGCGCGGCGTGTTCGCGCGGCTCAAATTCGAGAGCGGCGTGCACCGCGTGCAGCGCGTCCCCGACACGGAAACGCAAGGGCGTATTCACACCTCCGCCGCCACCGTCGCCGTGCTGCCGGAAGCGGAAGATGTCGATATCGTCATCAACGATGCGGATCTGAAGATCGACACCATGCGTGCGCAGGGCGCCGGCGGTCAGCACGTGAACAAGACCGAGTCGGCGATCCGCATCACGCATATCCCGACAGGCACCGTGGTGTTCGTGCAGGACGAACGCTCGCAGCACAAGAACCGTGCGCGCGCCATGGCGCTCCTGCGCTCGCGTCTCTACGACGCCGAGCGCACGGCGAAGGATGCGGCACGTGCCGCCGACCGCAGATCCCAGGTTGGGTCCGGCGACCGCTCCGAGCGCATCCGCACCTACAACTTCCCGCAAGGGCGCGTGACGGATCACCGGATCAACCTCACGCTCTACAAGCTTGAGGAAGTGATGGCCGGCAATGCGCTCGACGAATTGATCGATGCGCTGATCACCGAGCATCAGGCAGCCCAGCTCGCCGATCAGGATCAGGCCGCATGACCGAGGGCAAGATCGAAGGATTGAGCCATATCACGCTCATCACCAGCGATCTCGCATGCATGACCGCGATCGTCGAACAGGTGCTCGACGGCAAAGAGATCTACTCGTCCCGCGACGAGACCTTCTCGCTCTCGCGCGAAAAGTTCTTCATCGTCGGCGGACATTGGATTGCCGTGATGGAAGGCGAGAGCCTGCCCTCGCGCACCTACAATCACATCGCCTTCAAGATTCCGGCCTCGGCTATCGATGATTATCGCGCACGCATCGAAAAGCTCGGGCTGGAATTCCGCGAATCACGTCCCCGCGTCGAGGGCGAAGGGCACTCGCTCTATTTCTACGATCACGACAACCACCTGTTCGAGCTACACACCGGCACGCTGGAAGAGCGTCTCGAACGCTATCGGCAGGGCATTCCGGCGTGAGCGCCCTCACCCGCGCCCAGGCCCTCAGGAACCTGCGCCGGACACTCTCCGAAGCGGGTTTCGAAACGGCTGCCCTGGACGCGCGCCTCCTCCTTCTGTCGGTTCTGCACGTCCCGGCAACAGAGCTCATCACCAACCCCGATGTGCCGCTGACCACCGATGAGGCCGATCGGTTCGAGGCCGTCACCCGCCGCCGACTCGCCCATGAGCCGGTGGCGCGAATCGTCGGGGAGCGGGAGTTCTGGGGCCTGCCCTTTGCCCTTTCACCTGAGACTCTCGTGCCGCGCCCGGACACGGAAACCGTGGTGGCGACGGCGCTCGACCTCCTGCCTGATCGGCAAATACCTCTGCGCATGGCGGATTTCGGCACCGGCTCGGGCTGCCTGCTCGTCGCCCTCCTGCACGAGCTGCCCCAGGCCACCGGACTTGGGGTGGATCTCTCGCCCGGCGCCCTCAGGACCGCCCGGCGGAACGCCTGGGCCAACGGCGTGGGCCGGCGCAGCTTTTTCGCCTTGTCCCACTGGGCGGATGCGATTGCGGGCCGCTTCGACCTGATCGTCTCCAACCCGCCCTATATCGCGTCCCCGGTCATTCCGACCCTTGACCAGGAGGTGCGGGAGCATGATCCGGTCCTTGCTCTCGATGGCGGCCCCGATGGACTGGAGCCTTATCGAATCCTGCTCGGCGAGGCGAAGCGCCTCCTGGTTCCCGGCGGGCTTCTGGTGGTCGAGATCGGCTATGACCAAGCCGAAGATTTACGAAGCTTGGCCGCAACTCATGGCCTTGAAATCCTCAAAGTCGCACACGATCTATCTAACAACCCCCGATGTGTTGCCATGAGGCATCCTTGACCATGCAGGGTGAGGCATTCTTGCCTCAGGCGGGGGTAAAAGCTGAAAAATGGCTTGTTGGACCGGGAGGAACCCGCTAGATTCGATCATAGAGATCGTCCTCGGTCGTAAGAAAACGGTAGCTCCCGAGGGGAGCATGCCGGAAGACCAAACGATATCCATCGCGCAGGCAGGGGCTTTTGAACAGCCGGGCGCGATCATCTGAACCCGATACTGAAGGATAGTCAGGCGCACGATTGAGCGTCTTGACTGAACGACAGACGGTTTGCCACGCGAACGGTGGGCGTCGAGCCCGTTCGGTGAACATTGGCTTGCATATCGCGTGGGCTTTAAGAACCAGCGAGGCTCGTAGAGCAAAAAATGAGACCAGGACAAAACAGGCGTATGCGCGGTCGCAACCGCAACAACGGAAACAAGGGGCCGAATCCCCTGACCAAGAGCTATGAGTCGAACGGCCCGGACGTGAAGATCCGCGGCACGGCTCAGCATATCGCCGAGAAATACAGCCAGCTCGCCCGAGATGCTCAGGCCAGCGGCGATCCGGTGGCGGCGGAAAACTATTTCCAGCATGCCGAGCACTATTACCGCATCATCGCCGCCGCCCAGGAGCAGCTGCGTGAGCAGTATGGCTACCAGCAGCGTTTCGACGAGGAAGGCGACGAAGAGGGCTTTGCTCAAGGCGAGCGCCCGAGCTTCGAGCGCGCCGGTGCCGGCAATGGCGAGGACACGGATTTCGGCTCCCAGCCGCAGCCCTATGAGACGCGCGGCGAAGGCGAGCAGCGCCCCTCCCGCTTCGACCGCGGCGACCGCCCCGAACGCGGCGAGCGTCAGGATCGTGGCGAGCGCCAGGAGCGCCAGGATCGTGGAGACCGTCAGGACCGTCGTGAGCGCTTCCAGCGCGATCGCGGCCCCCGTCAGGATTTCCAGCGCGACGATCAGCCCTTCGAGGGCCGTGGTGAAGGCGAGCAGCGCGAACAGCGGCCGTCCCGGTTCGAGCGTGGCGATCGTCCCGAGCGCGGCGAGCGTCCGGAGCGTGGAGAGCGCCGTGAGCGCTTCCAGCGCGACCGCCGCCGTGAAGAGGCCGATGCCTCCGACACAGGCAGCTTGCCGGCCTTCCTGACGAACCCGGTGCGCTCCGCGCCCGTGGCCGCTGAGGATCAGAGCGCGGCTCCGACCTTGGATTTCGGTGGCGAGCCCGTCGCTGATGAGCGTCCGCGCCGCCGCACCCGCCGCACCCGCCGCGATGTGGTCGAGAGCGCGGGCGACGAAGCAAGCAACTTCGCACCGGACGTGGAAACCCCCGCCGCCGAGTAACGGCTGGAAACGTGCGATAAGTATGAAAAAGGGAGAGCCTGGCTCTCCCTTTTTGCGTTCTACTCACAAGGCCAGCGTCGCCTGTTCCGTCTCGAAGTGATCGCCGACCGCGATGCTCCCGTCGCTGAGAACTTCCGCATAGATGCCGCAGTCGAAATGCCCGTAAGCCTCCATCAGGTTCTTCGGGATTTGCAGATCGCGGATGCCGGTGTCCGGGTCCACATTGGTGGCGGCACACCTTTCGATGCGCTTCGTCACCTTCAGCCGCACACCGGAGCCCGTGGTGAGCACCTGGCCCACGAGACCGAACTCCGCCCAAGGCTCCAGTCCGTCGATGTGAACATTGCCACGGAAGCGCAAGGGATCGACGGGCGCGCCAACCACGTTCTCCAGCTGCCGCACGCTGGCGAGATTGATGAGCGAGACAAAGCCGCGCCGGGAATCGGTGAAGCGGAAGCCATCCGGAGCCGTCAGCACCTTCGGCGGACCGCGCAGCTCCTTCGGCATATAGCGGCGAAAGAAGGCCTCGATGGCGAGCCGCCCTTCCCGCGTCGAGAGATCGCCGCGGGCCACCTCACGCCCACCCTCCTCGATGAAGAGCGTCGTGATCCGGTCGAGATAGCGTGTCCTCAACCGCGCCAGGCTCTCGTTGCGCATGAGCATGAGGAACTTGATCTTGGGCTGGTGCTGCGGGTTTTGCGCATCGAACCCGGCCGGACCGTTCTCGATGGCGAAAAGCCGGTCGCCGGGGAAATACCCTCCCTTGCTGAGGGTGGAGGATTCCAGTGTCTCGGGCGACAGGCCCTTCACAGGATAGCGTTGGAGGGAGGCGATGCGGATGCTCATGCCATACCGATAAGAGGCGCATGGGCCTGGAGCAAGAGACCTCCTGAGGTTGTTTCCCTTGTCCGTCTTGGCCATTCCCGGACCCGATCCGGGGGTCAGTTCCGGCCATCCACGCTTTCAACTGCTGCAAAGACGTGGATCCCCGGGCCAAGCCCGGGGATGACGGAGAGTCGCACGAAGGAAAAGCCCTGCCGGGTGCCGGCAGGGCTCTCTCACCGAAAATCTGCACGAGACTTTTAAGAAGCATCCCCCGAGCGGGCGACCTTCGAACGCTTCAGCTGGGGCGTGAAGCCGGCCTCGCGGCCGCTGGTGCGGTCGAACTCCACCATATGCGGATCCTTCTGCATCCCCTCATTGGGAGTCTGGTGCTCAGGAATGTTCGTCTGGGGGCCTGCATCCTGCTTCATGCGAAGCGCCTTCTCGGCATTGGCCATCAGCTCCTGGCGGGCCTTTTCGGCCTTGCGCTTCTTGGGATTGAGGCGGGCAAGAAAATCGGAAAATGCCATCGTGAATTACTCCTTTGCGCGCGAAAGCACGCCATCGCTCCGGTCGCTGCGATGGGTGGGCGGGGTTTCGACGTTCTGACGGTTTTCAGGGATGTCGCGGGAGGTCTTCATGGTACCGGTGGAATCGCCGATATCCTGCTCCTCGGCCGTGACAGCTCCGGCGCCTTCGCCACCTCTGAGCACCCGTCCGCGTTTGGTCGTCTCGCCGAAGGTCTGAGGAGTCACGGAGGGCTGCTCCTCCAGGGGGCTCTCGGGCACGGCGAGTCCTAACTCTGCATTGCGCGCCAGGTCGGCGCGGGCTTTCTCGGCATCTGAGCGCGGATCGCGCGTCATGGAAGCCTCCTCGAATCCATTGAAATCACGTGCAGGGTCAATGCGAGGGCTTACATGGGGTTCCCCTCTTGCTGTTCCGGATTAATGTCCCCACCTTAAGCGCGGCGGATGCTTCCATCGGGAGGTCCGACATCGCAGGGCTGGCCTGTGCCTCCGAAGAGGGCGGGCGAGCCTGAGGAGGGATGACAACATGAACTTCGAAAAATACACCGAGCGCGCCCGGGGTTTCGTTCAGGCTGCGCAAAATCTGGCCATGCGGGAAGGACACCCGCAGCTCTCCCCTGGTCATGTCCTGAAGGTTCTGCTCGACGATCCTGAGGGCCTGTGCTCCGGTCTCATCGACCGTGCGGGCGGTCGCTCGCGCGATGCCCATGCTGCTGTCGAGCAATGGCTCGCCAAGCAGCCGAAGGTTTCTGGCTCCGCCGCGCAGCCGCAGGCGACGCGCGAGCTGATGCGCTTCTTCGACACGGCCGAGAAGGCTGCCGAGAAGGCGGGCGATTCTTATGTCACCGTTGAGCGTATGCTGCTGGCGCTGGCTGTCGAGAAGGATAGCGAGGCAGGCAGGATTCTGGCATCGGCCGGCGTGACCGCTCAAGGGTTGAACGCCGCCATCAACGCGTTGCGCAAGGGCCGCACGGCCGACAATGCGACGGCGGAAAACGCTTATGATGCGCTGAAGAAATATGCGCGCGATCTCACCGAGGCGGCCCGCGAGGGCAAGCTCGATCCGGTGATCGGCCGCGACGAGGAAATCCGCCGCACGATCCAGGTTCTCTCGCGCCGCACCAAGAACAACCCGGTGCTCATCGGTGAGCCCGGCGTCGGCAAGACCGCTATCGTGGAAGGCCTCGCGCTGCGCATCGTCAATGGCGACGTGCCCGAATCCTTGAAGGACAAGCAGCTGCTCGCCCTCGACATGGGCGCGCTGATCGCGGGCGCGAAATATCGCGGCGAGTTCGAGGAGCGCCTGAAGGCCGTGCTGCAGGAAGTGACGTCAGCCGAAGGCGGCATCATCCTCTTCATCGACGAGATGCACACCCTCGTCGGCGCGGGCAAGGCCGATGGCGCGATGGATGCCTCGAACCTGCTCAAGCCCGCGCTTGCGCGCGGCGAGTTGCACTGCGTCGGTGCGACCACGCTCGACGAATATCGCAAGCACGTGGAGAAGGACGCGGCGCTTGCCCGCAGATTCCAGCCGGTCTTCGTGGACGAGCCCACCGTGGAAGACACGGTGTCGATTCTGCGCGGCCTGAAGGAGAAGTACGAGCAGCATCACGGCGTGCGCATCACCGACAGCGCGCTCGTTGCGGCGGCCACGCTCTCGAACCGCTACATCACCGACCGCTTCCTGCCGGACAAGGCGATCGATCTCGTCGACGAAGCCTCGTCCCGCCTGCGCATGCAGGTCGACTCGAAGCCGGAAGAGCTCGACAACATCGACCGTGAGATCGTCCGTCTCAAGATCGAGCAGGAGGCCCTGAAGAAGGAGACGGATGCTGCGTCCAAGGATCGCCTCGAGCGCCTGACGAAGGAGCTTGCCGATCTCGAAGAGCAGTCGGCCGCCATCACCGCGCGCTGGAAGGCGGAGAAGGACAAGCTCGGCACGGCTGCCGATCTGAAGAAGAAGCTCGATGAGGCCCGCAACCAGCTCAGCCAGGCACAGCGCAACGGCGACTGGGCGAAGGCGGGCGAGCTCTCCTACGGCGTCATCCCGGGCCTGGAGAAGCAGCTTGCCGATGTCGAGGCGAATGCCGACGGCGGCGGCCTGATGGAAGAGGCGGTGACGCCCGACCACGTGGCGCAGGTTGTCTCCCGCTGGACCGGCGTGCCCGTCGACAAGATGCTCGAGGGCGAGCGCGAGAAGCTTCTGCACATGGAGCAGGATCTCGGCAAACGCGTCGTCGGCCAGCGCGAGGCGGTGGAAGCAGTCTCGACCGCCGTGCGCCGGGCGCGTGCAGGCCTGCAGGACCCGAACCGGCCCATCGGCTCGTTCATGTTCCTCGGCCCCACAGGCGTCGGCAAGACCGAGCTCACCAAGGCACTCGCGGCCTTCCTGTTCGACGACGAGACCGCGCTCGTGCGCATCGACATGTCGGAATACATGGAGAAGCACTCGGTCGCCCGTCTCATCGGCGCGCCTCCCGGCTATGTGGGCTATGAGGAAGGCGGCGCGCTGACGGAAGCCGTTCGCCGCAGGCCCTATCAGGTGGTGCTGTTCGACGAGATCGAGAAGGCGCATCCGGACGTGTTCAACGTCCTGCTGCAGGTGCTCGACGACGGACGCCTCACGGACGGCCAGGGCCGTACCGTGGACTTCCGCAACACGCTCATCATCATGACCTCGAACCTGGGCGCCGAATATCTGGTGAACCAGCCCGAGGGTCAGGATACCGATGCGGTGCGCGATGAAGTCATGAGCGCGGTGCGCTCCCACTTCCGTCCCGAGTTCCTCAACCGCGTGGACGAGATCATCCTGTTCCACCGGCTGAAGCGCTCGGAGATGGGAGCCATCGTCGACATCCAGCTGGGCCGCCTGCAGAAGCTGCTCGCCGAGCGCAAGATCACGATCGAGCTCGACGACGAAGCTCGCCAGTGGCTCGCCGAGAAGGGCTACGATCCGGCCTATGGCGCACGGCCCTTGAAGCGCGTGATCCAGAAGAACGTGCAGGATCCGCTGGCGGAAGCCATTCTTGCCGGTGAGATCAAGGACGGCGAGACCGTGCCGGTGCATGCGGGCCCCATGGGCCTGACCATCGGCAACGCCACCGTGACCAAGACCACGGAGCGTCCGCCGGAAGGCGTGCGGTTGAACTAAGCCACAGAACCCATATCGAAAAAGAGAAAGGCCGGGGTGATCCGGCCTTTCTTGTTTTCAGGAAGAGGTTCTACTCCGCGGCTGCGCGAAACTCTTCCTCATCACGAGCCGGCGGTCTGTTGCTCTCACGCAGCAGCGCGTCCTTGTCGACACGCTCGGCCTTGTCTTCACGAAGTTCACGCTTGGATCTGCGAAGCTGTTTGGCAGCCTTCTGCAAGGCCTGCCGGAACGCGGCGTAGAGGTCCTTGTTCTTGGCCTCGCCGGTCATCTTCTTCAGAGCGCCCATCTGGATATTCACCGTGCATCGATAAGTGATGCCCTCGCGGGTGACATGCACGGAGGCGGCACTTAAGCGCCCAAAGTACTTTCCTGCCACTTGGCGGATATTCGTTCTTGCATATTCGGGAAACACCTCGCCTAGATCGACAGTTGAGCTTTGCACCAGGATAGAATTTTCGGCGCCTTCGAGACTCATTCGTTCCTCCGTTCGTGAAGGTTCGAGGGCTAACGGCTGTTGTGCAGGATGGTTTCAGGACGCTAGGAAACTAATTCCTCCCTGCGAAGGTTATATCCGGTTCAGCTTCCGGAATTCGAAGAAGTTCCTTCGGCAGAGGAGGACGTCAGCCTTGCACACGATCGATGAGCCAGCAACAGGTTCTTCCGCCACGAGCGGAGCCGGCATCTTTCCCACCTTCTTTCTGTCGGGCTTCGAGTGCTCCACCTTCATCTGGAAGGATCAGGGCCGGCGCGATCTCGTCGCGGAAACGCAGCATCGCGCGCATGTGGAGGAAGACTACGCTTTCCTGCGCTCGCTCGGCATCGCGGTGGCCCGGCAAGGCATAGCTTGGCCGTTCGTCGACAAGGGCGGACGATACGATTTCTCGTCCCTCGATCCTTTCATCGAAGCGATGAACCGCTACCAGATCCTGCCGATCTGGGATCTCTGCCATTACGGATACCCTGACGACGTGGATCCTTTCGCACCCGATTTCGCGGAGCGCTTCGCGGCTTACGCCCAGGCTGCCGCGGAATATGTGACGCCCCGCATTCGAGGGCCTCATTTCTTCACGCCCATCAACGAGATCACCTTCTTCGCCTTCATGGGGGGCGAATGGGGCTGGACGGCACCATTCGGAACCACGAACGAGCAGCGGGAGAAGCTCCGCCTGGCTTTGTGCCGCGCCGATATTGCGGCGGTGAAGGCCATCCGCGCCGTCGAGCCAAAGGCCCGCATGGTTCACATCGATCCCCTGATCCTGGTCGTCGCCCCCCGCGACAGGCCGGACCTTCAGGACGAGGCGGATCGCGAGACCTATGAGGACACGTTCTTCGCCTGGGATGTGGTCGCCGGCCTTCGTCACCCCGAGCTTGGCGGTTCGCCGGAGGTGCTCGATATCGTCGGTGTCAATTGCTACTCGTTCGGGCAGATGGAATATCGGGAACACGGCCCCCATGCTTCGCTGGAGCCGCACGACGAACGCATCCGCCCTCTCGGTGATCTGCTGAGCTATGCGTGGGAGCGTTATCACCGTCCCATGATCGTCGGCGAGACGAGCGGCCTGCGAGACGGGCGGCCGGATTGGTTGTGCGACATCGTGGAGGAATCGCTCGCAGCCGTGCGCAACGGCATCGATCTTCACGGCGTCTGCCTGTTTCCGGCTGTCGACATGCCGAACTGGCACACGGGCGAGTGGCTGCACAACGGCCTGTGCGATCTGGTCGAGGAAAACGGCTCTCTCAAGCGCGTTCCGTACCAGCCCTACATCGACGAGCTGCGGAAGTGGCAGAAAATTCTGAACCGCGTGACGGAGCTCGACGAAGACCCGTTCAGCGATCCTGTCGATCTCTCCGACATCAGGAAAGCGGCCGAACGGATGAAAGTCAGCTCCGACAAGGATTGGTGCTGATTGCAGGCCTGTGAACGACAGCGTTCAAGGCCGGCGAGGCCGCTGGGCCACTTCGCCCACATCGATCACCCGCACCTCGACCGTACGGGTGCGATCGTCCCGCATGACCTTCAGCGCCACACTTTGCCCGACTCCAGCCCGCTCGAGCTGATCCGTGAGATCGGACAGGCGCCGCACAGGCGCATCTCCTATGCCGACGATGATATCGCCAATGGCGCCCATGGCGGGATCGACCCCGCGCAATCCTGCCTGCTCCGCAGGCGAGCCCGGCGCCACGCCGGCAACGATCACGCCTGTCACACCGAGCTGAGCCGCAAGAGTCTCATTAGCGGCGAGAATGCCAATGCCGGGCGTGGGCACACGGCCGTTGCGAATGAGTTCGGGCACGACACGATTCACCACATCGACGGGAATGGCGAACCCGATGCCGGCATTCGCACCCGAGGGTGAAAAGATGGCCGTGTTGACGCCGATCAGCCGTCCGGCGGAATCGAGCAGGGGTCCGCCCGAGTTGCCGGGATTGATGGCGGCATCGGTCTGGATGACATCTGCGATCTCGCGCCCGCCGCTCGTGGGCAGCCGCCGCTTGAGCGCGCTGATGATGCCGGTCGTCAGCGACTGATCGAGCCCGAACGGGTTGCCAATGGCATAGGCCGTCTGCCCCACCTTGAGATCGGCCGAGGTCCCGACGGCTACAGGCGCAGGCAGGCTGCCGCGGCGGCCGAGACGCAGCACGGCAAGATCGTAGTTCGGCGCCTGTCCGACCACCTCGGCAGGCACCACCTCGCCGGAAGCAAGGCGCACCACGAAGCCAGCGCCGTTGGCCACCACATGATCGTTGGTCACCACATGACCGGCGGCATCCCAGACAAAGCCCGTTCCCGATCCGGACGGCTCGGCTTCAGTCGCAGGGCCTCCCCGCGCGGACATGCTGACCACCTGCACAACGGAAGGCGCCACAGTCTCGAACACGCGGATCGTCGAGCGCTCCAAATCGGACAGATCGCCACGCGCCACGACTGGCTGCGGCTGGCGTGCGGAGAGCAGATAGGTGTCCACGTAAGGCTGGAGAACGAGGATCGCGAGCAGCACCGCGACCACGAGCATGATGATGCGTGTTGCACGCTCCTGCATCTTGCCTCCTTCCCGATCAATTGGACCATCTCACCATGGACGCGCGTGGACGGACTTCGTTCCTCTCGAGGCGACGTAGCGAACAAAAGTCTCCCGCGGACGTTCGCCACGAAAGATCATCGCAGGAGAATTCCATGTCCTCTCGCCGTCTCATGATCGCCGGCATGGCCGTCGCGTTCACCCTCCCGGCTCTCGCCCAGCAGCAGAACCAGGCGATCCCGTATCCCGTCTCACCCCAGCCCGCTGAGACGCAGCCCAATCAGGCGCTCGGCCAGGGTGCCGAGCAGCGTCAGCAGCGCACGCAACAGGGCGGCGCGCCGCAGGATACGCGAACACCCACGCGGCAGGGCCAAGCCGGCAGCGCGCCCGCAGCGCAGGGCCAGCAGCAATCGCAAGCGGATCGCCAATACATCCAGCAGGCGCTGGCGCTGAGCACGGTTTCGCTTCAGCAATCGAACTTCGCCTTGTCGAAGGCTCAGAATCCGCGCTTGAAACAATTCGCCGAATTCGAAATCGGCGAGCAGAACAACCTGACGGATATTCTGCACACCTTCGCCGATCCCGCGGCGACGGCCTCGACCACCTCAGGCGCTCAGGCCTCCGCATCGACCGCTCCTGAATTGTCGCAGGAGGATTCCGCCGCCATGGAGCGCCTGTCGAAAGCGCAACCCGGCGCAGCCTTCGACCGCGATTATGTCACCCTCCAAATTCAGGGCCATCAGAAACTGCTGAAGCTGCAGGAGGATCAGCTCAAGAGCTCCGGCAGCCGCGAGATGACCAACATCGCCAAGCTCGCACGCGGACAGATCAGGGAGCATCTCGCCATGCTCGAGATCATACAGCGGGAGCTTGGCCGCTAAACATCTCCGGCCCCGCTTGTTTGCATGCTGCAGGGCCGGAACCCCTCTTTCGACAGGTCGTTGCTTTTCAAGAGTCGCGGGCTTTCTCCAGCCCACCTTAAACCTAAGAAGAGGAATACCCGATGGCGCGAGACAAGCGCGGAAATCCCCCGGAACCGGATGTGGATGAGGTGATGAACGAGCTGGCTCAGAACGAGGGCGGTGACGATTTCGTGGCGGGCCCCACCCAGCGCAATGATGTCGGCAACACCAAGCGTGCCGCGGCGAAAGCCACTGGCGTGATGGGTGCATCGAAGAAGCTCGATCCCGATCTCGACATCGATCACGTCGATGATGGCCGCGTGACGAGCGGCTCCAATGCCGGCATCCGCTCCTTCAAGGAAGTGCCGGAAGAGGAGGATGACGACGCCGGATTCCAGATGTCCAACGAGGAGATCGCGGAGGGCGTGACGACGACGGCGCAGAAGAGCCCGGCTCCTCGCTCCGCGCAGACGGATGCCGAGACAGGCCCCACCGGCATGAGCGGCGGTGCGACCTCGCGCAAGCGCGTGCCGGCTCCCGGCACTGCGGTGGATGTGCCGAAAGGAACCCTCGTGCGCGGTCATCCGACGGCGAGCCAGTCCGGCGGGCGCTCGCAATCCTCCACGGGTGACGAGAAGCCTCCGAAGCGCTCCGCGCGCGCAGGCGAGGGACAGCACCGGCGTCCCCTCTCGAAGGGTGGTTCCGAAGAGCGCTGATCCTCCGATCACTTTCTGATCGCCCCGGAATCGCAAACTGTCCGGGGCGATTCTTTTTTCGGGACTCGTCCACTCCTAAGTGACACCTCAGACGGAAGGCGGAGTGACACGATCCCGCCTCCCGCTTTATTGATCGTTCAGCCCAAATGGCTTTTCCGAAATAAAGTGACCGAGGAAGCTCCCATGGATAGAAGAAAAGTTCTCAAAGGCGCAGGCTTGGCAGCTGCTGCCGCTACTGTGGCCTCGCCCGCCGTCGCGCAGACCAACCCTGAGATTCGCTGGCGCATGTCCTCGGCTTATCCTAAGAGCCTCGACACGCTCTACGGCGCAGGCGAGATGATCGCCAAGCGCGTGGCAGCCGCCACCGACAACAAGTTCCAGATCCAGGTCTTCGCGGCCGGCGAGATCGTCGGTGCGCTCCAGACCCTCGATGCCACGCAGAACGGCACCATCGAGTGCTCCTACACCCTGTCGAGCTTCTTCATCGGCAAGGATCCGACCTTCATGTTCGAAACCTCGGTGCCGTGGGGCATGAACGTGCGCCAGCACAATGCCTGGATGCATTACGGCGGCGGCCTCGATCTCGTTCGCGAGTTCATGAAGGACTACAATGTATATCCCATTCCGGCGGGCCAGACCGGCGCCCAGATGGGCGGCTGGTTCCGCAAGGAGATCAAGTCCATCGAGGACCTGAAGGGCCTCAAGATGCGCATTGCCGGCATGGGCGGCCAGATCATGCAGAAGCTCGGCGTGGTGCCCCAGGTGCTCGCCGCGGGTGATATCTATCCGGCGCTGGAGCGCGGCACCCTCGACGCGGTCGAGTTCTCCGGCCCGCATGACGACGAGAAGCTCGGCTTCGTGAAGGTCGCACAATACTATTACTATCCGGGCTTCTGGGAAGGCGGTGCGCAGCCCTCACTCTATGTGAACATGGGCAAGTGGAACGAGCTTCCTGCGCACTACAAGGCGGTTCTCGAAGCGGCCTGCGCGGAAGCCAACGCCATGTGCGTGGCGAAGTACGACGCCCAGAACGCCGATGCCATCCGCCGTCTCGTGGGCCAGGGCGTGCAGCTGCGTCCCTTCCCGCGGGACGTGATGGAGCAGAGCTACAAGGAAGCCTTCAAGCTCTACGGCGAGCTCGCGGCCTCCAACGCGAAGTTCAAGAAGGTGTTCGATTCCTGGAGCGCCTTCCGCGAGAAGGAGCTGACCTGGTTCCGGATCGCCGAGCTGCCCTTCGACTTCTTTGTCAATCAGCAGCAGGGCCAGCGGTAAGCTCGAAAGGGGCGACGCGAAAGCGTCGCCTTTTCCTCATGTGTCGGGATCGATGCCTGTCCTGCCGCGTTGTCTCGATCAGAGAACCTCTCGGCTCAAGGAGACAGGCATGAAGAATAAGCGGGATGATCGAAGCAAATCGAACATCAAAGAAACGCGTAAGGACGACAAGCAGCAGAACAAGAAGAAGCACCAAGAGGAGCTGCTTGACGAGGGCGTGGAAGAAACGTTCCCAGCCAGCGACCCGGTTTCCGTGAAGATCACGAAGTAAGTTCACATTTCATGACGCATGCCCCAGGTCTCGCGCCTGGGGCTTTTTGTCGTCAGCTGCGGCTTGCCACCGCGACGCCCAGAGCCGCGCAGGCCATACCGGCCATCTGGATCAGGCTTAAGGATTCCCCGAACAGCACGAAGGCCATGATGGCCGCGACCGGCGGCACGAGATAGAGCAGCGTCGCCACACCGACGACGGCACCGTGCCGGATGAGGAACAGCAGCAGGCCGATGGCGCCGATGGAAAGGCCCAGGACCGCCCAGGCGAGCCCCCCGATCAGCGGCAGCGTCCATTCCATCCGCCCCTGTTCCGTCAGCAGAACCATCGGCAGGGTCACGACCGCCGCGCCGATATATTGCACGAAGGCGTTGACCCGCAGGTCCTTGGCGCTGCCCGCCCGCTTCTGCCAGATCGTGCCGAAGGTGATCGAGAGCATGCCGAGCACGCAGATCACAAGCGGAAAGACGGGCACGCCGCCATCACCCAGCTTTGGCGCCACGACGAGCGCAGCTCCCAGGAACCCGAGGCCGATCCCCGCCCAGCGGCGAGGCGAGACCCTCTCGCCCAAGAGAGGTCCGGCCAATGCCCCCGTCACCAGCGGCTGGAGCCCCGCCACCAAGGCGGAGATGCCGGCCGGAAGTCCATGCTTCACCGACCAGAACACCCCGCCAAGGTAGCACCCATGCAGCAGGGCGCCGGCAAGCAGTCCATTGCCCCATTCCCGCCCCGTGCGCGGCCAGGGCGCCCTGACGGCGAGGACGATCAGCCCCAGCACCAGGAGCGCCAGGAGATACCGGACCAGGAGGAAGGTCAGGGGGTCGGCATAGGGCGCAACGGTCCTGGCCACGATGAACCCGGTCGCCCAGATGACGACGAAAAGCGGAGGCGCGAGGCGGGCGAGAGGGGATGAGGCCATCATTGAGCGGAACCCAGGCAACAGGATGGGACCTTCTGCCACTCCCGAGCCGCTTCTGTCGAGCGGCAGTTCAAGGACGCCTGTCTAGACCCGTGTGCGCAGGAGCACATCGCAGGCCCGACCTCGGGAATAAAGACCCATGCACCAGATTACGTAACGGCAGGCAAAGAAACATTTCAACAAAGGCTGCGGATGCCGTTTGTGCCCGGCCAAAACCGGGACCGTCTCTCTGGTGCAGCCCACGACTCAAGACCATTCAAGCCTTTAACGAGGACCTCTTATGACGACCCAATCGACCAACACCTTGCTGTCTGCCCTCTTGCCGGCACTGAACATCATCGAGGCCTCTGAAGCCGAAGGCGTCAGTGAGACCTATACGGGCAGCGATGGGGTGACCGATGTCGTTTCCTACAAGAACGCGGGCGCTGCAATCACTGTTGTTATGCCGGGTCCCGGCAACACCAACGCCGGCGCACCAGCGGGCGGATGGGCTGCCGACGACACCTACAACTCCATCGAGGGCATCGAAGGGACGCGGTTCAACGACACGATCTATGGCAACGCCCAGAACAACATCTTTATCGGCGGCGCCGGCGCGGACACGATTTATGGCGGAGAGGGCGACGATACGATCAGCTACGCCACGGCGACCGCTGGGGTCGTTGTGTCCTTGGGGACGTACGTCGATTCGACAGGCGATGCGGCGGGCGACCGGTTCCAAAGCGTCGAGAACGTGATCGGCTCCGCCTTCGCCGACACCATCAACGGCACAAGTGGCAACAACACCATCGAAGCCGGGGGCGGCAACGACAAGATCGAAGGCTTCACGGGTGCCGACTACATCGACGGCGGCAACGGCATCGATACGATTTACTACTGGTCCTCCATTACGGGTGTGAATGTCAGCATGAACCTGGCTGAGGGAGAGACCAACCCGGGCAATCCCAGCGCAGATGCCGGTGCGGGCGACGTGCTCGTCAACATCGAGAACATGGTCGGCAGCAAGTGGCACGACACGCTGACCGGCAGTAACGGGGACAATGTGATCGACGGGTATCTGGCTGTTGGAACCCCAGCCGACATTCTCATCGGCAAGGGTGGAAACGATACTTATTATGTCGTTGCCTCCAATGGCGGCCAAGTGACTCAGATCGTCGAAGAAGCCGGTGAAGGATCGGGAACGGATCTGGCCTATACCAGCGTCAGCTACACACTGGCTGCCAATGTCGAGAAGCTGACAGCGCTCGCCGGTAGAGACAAGGCCATCAACCTGACCGGCAATAATCTCGCAAACACCATCGTCGGCAACGAATACGGCAACCGGATCAATGGCGGCACCGGAGCCGATCTGATGCAGGGAGGAAAAGGCAACGACATCTACTATGTGGACAGCACGTCCGACCGGGTGGTGGAAACCTCCACGGGCGGCACAACGGATCTGGTCTCCACCAGCGTCAGCCATGCGCTGTCCTCCTACGTGGAGCGTCTCTACGCCTCCGGCTCTGCGGCGATCAATCTGACCGGCAACACGCTCTCGAACGTGATCAAGGGCAATGCCGGCAGCAACAAGATCTACGGCGGCGCCGGCAACGACACGCTCTATGGCGGCTCCGGCAAGGACTTCTTCGTGTTCAACACCGCGCCGAGCAGCAGTTCCAACAAAGACAGGATCATGGACTGGAGTGCGACTTACGACACGATCTATCTTGAGAACGCCGTCTTCAAGAAGCTCGCCAAGACGGGGGCGCTCAACAAGGCGTACTTTGCGACCGGCTCCGTCGCCAAGGACTCGAACGACTTCATCGGTTACGACATCAAGACCGGCAACCTGTGGTACGATTCCAACGGCAACGCCTCGGGCGGCCAAGTGGTGTTCGCCAATCTCGGCGCCGGCAAGGGTCTTTCCTCCGTCGATATATACGTGATCTGATCGATGGGTCGTCCACGGCAAAAGGCCTCCTCCGGGAAGCCTTTTCTGTTGGAACGTTCGGCAGGAGAGCCGTTTAAAGCTGATGAGGGACAAGAACCCCTTTAAGCTCGACAGGCATGTCGAGCTTGCCTGTTCTTCGTCGCCACACCATCTCCGGCCCTCTGGAGCCTGACTGTTGAAACGCCTGCGCCTCTATCTCGAATTGCTGACGATCACCATGAACCGGTTCGTGCTCCACGATGCCTGGGCGATCGCAAGCCATATCGCGCTGTCGGTACTGACCTCCCTATTCCCCTTTCTCATCCTGGTCACGGCGCTGGCGGGCGTGTTCGGCACTGGCACCTTGGCTGATGAGGTAGCCGACCTCATTCTCGAAGCATGGCCGGAAGAGATTGCGGGCCCGATTGCCGGGGAGGTGCACCACATCCTCACCGGGCGACGCAGCGATGTGCTGACCTTGGGCGTGGTGCTGACCCTCTATTTTGCGTCGAGTGGCGTCGAAAGCCTGAGAGTCGGTCTGAACCGCGCCTATAATGTGCGCGAGACCCGTGACTGGTGGCTGACGCGCCTCGAATCCATCGCCTTCGTCATCGGCGGCGCCTTCGTGCTCATGGCGATGGCTCTTCTCGTGGTTCTGGGGCCTTTCATCTGGCGCGGGATCCTGCGGTGGGTACCGGCGCTACAGCCCTTCGACGGCTTGATCGCTTTCTTGCGGATCGGCGTCGCCACCGTCGTCATTGTGGTGGGCCTGATATTGGCCCATAAGCTCATCCCTGCCGGACGGCGCAGCTTCCGCTCCGTGCTGCCGGGTGTCGGCGTGACGCTTTTCTTGTGGCTGCTCGGAGGCTTCGGGTTCAGCTGGTACCTCGAGTTCTATCCGGGCGCCTATGCCTCCACCTATGGCGGCCTCGCGACAGCCATGGTGGCGCTGATCTTCCTCTACACCTTGGGCGCAATCTTCCTCTTCGGCGGCGAATTGAACGGCACCATTCTGGCCGCCAAGCAAAGGCGGCTCGGGAAAGAGCGACAGCCAGAACTCACCGACGTGATTACGTTTCCCTAGAGCATTTTCCGGCGAAG